>CBIMYT010000010.1:0-91401 GCA_966248215.1 uncultured Methylophilus sp.
ACCTAACTCACAGCGTAGTAATTTTCAGAGTTTCAACTTCAACTCCTGTTACTTAACCTCACCCACCCGTATGCTGGCCGTTAGGCTTGCGCTTTCCTTTTTGTGTATCTACAATGTAGACACTATAAAGGAGTTTATTATGAAACTTAATATACAGAAATGGGGCAACAGTGCTGCCATTCGTTTGCCTGCATCCATGCTCGCTGAGCTTGGTGCTGCCATTGGAGATGTGGTTGAGGTTGATCCTGCTGCATTCCGTGTGGCCAAACCAAAATATAAACTTGCTGACTTGATGGCTGAGTGCAACGAACATGCTCCGGCACCTGCCGTTTTGGCAGAGTGGGATGCAATGGTGCCAGCAGGTAAGGAAATTTTTTGATGGTACGGTTTGAGCGTGGCGATGTAGTACGAGTCTGCCTTAACCCTACTGCCGGACGTGAGACTCAAGGCGATTTCAGGTCTGCGCTGGTTTTATCGCCTGCTGATTTCAATCGCCTGGGCACTGCGATTATTGCCCCAATTACTCAAGGCGGAGATTTTTCGCGCTATGCTGGATTTGCAGTAACCCTCTCAGGAACCGGTATGGACACTCAGGGCGTTGCGCTGGTCAACATGATCCGCTCTGTCGATCTGGAGGCTCGCGGTGCAAAGAAAATAGAACGTGCACCTCAAGCAGTCATTGATGATGCACTTGCTCGCTTACAGGCGATCTTTGAATAACAAGACTAAAGAGAGCTAGCGGTATAAGTCAATTCAAGGGTCGTCCACCTTGTCTCCGGTCTATACAGGACAAGCATAAGAAAGAATGGTCGCCTAGAGGCAAAACAAATCGCCACTTACATCCATCAACACAACTCCCCCCTCTTTCTTACCAAATCAACAAACCTCAATCTGGCAAGTTTCAAAGCACCTACACATGCTTCCTGGCCAGCCGCCCCAAACCGCGCAATTTCCCCAATAAATCATCCACATAGGTGTATAGCACCGGAATCACCACCAGGCTCAGCAAGGTAGATGTCACCAACCCGCCAATGACCGTGATGGCCATTGGTGAACGGAAGCTGGGGTCAGCGCTCAGACCCAGTGCAATCGGCAGCATGCCTGCCGCCATGGCAATGGTGGTCATGATGATGGGCCGTGCCCGTTTGTGGCAGCCATCCATAATGGCGTCGAACCGGCTCAGTTTGCGCTCCTTGCGCGCCATGATGGTGTACTCCACCAGCAGGATGGAGTTTTTGGTGACTACACCCATCAACATCAGCAGGCCGATCACGCTGGGCATGGAGAAGCTGTTATGCGTGACCAGCAACGCAAAGAATGCACCGCCCAGGGACAGTGGTAACGCCCCCAGGATAGTCACCGGTTGCAGGAAGTCGCCGAACAGCAGAACCAGTACCACATAGATGCACATAATGCCGATAATCATGGCACCGCCAAAACTGCTGAACAGTTCGTTCATGCGCTTGGCATCTCCGGCTTCCAGCTGTTTCACGCTGGGTGGCAGGTTCTGTATGGCGGGCAACTGCTGCACTTCTTGCATGACTTCGCCGATCTGGCGCTTGTTCAGCTCAATATCAAACGTGACATTGCGCATGCGGTCCATGCGGTCTATCTGTTGCGGGCCGCTGCCCATGCGCACGGTTGCCACGGTTTCCAGGCTGACGCTGCCATTGCGCGCGGGTACGCGTAATTGCGCGATTTCCTGCAGGCTACTGCGTACACTGGGACCTAAACGCACCCGTATCGGCACCTGGCGCTGCGGCAGGTTGAGTTTGGGCATGCTGTTGGAGAAGTCACCGGAAGTAGCGACGCGGATGACCTGTGCAATCGCTTCCACTGTCACACCCAGCTCGGCGGCTTTATCCACGTCAGGGATAATCTGCACTTCGGGACGCTGCAAGCTGGCGCTGGAAGTGATATTGCCGAGGCCAGAGATGCTCCTCAGTTGCTGGCCGACCTGCTGGCTGGCCGTTTGCAGGGCCACAGGATCGTCACTGGCCAGCGTGACCTGCAAACGTTCGCCGGTTTCACCTGACCCCACCGAAATACGCGCACCGGGCAGGTTTTTCAGTTGCTCGCGCAAATCGGCTTCAATCTCCGACTGTTTCTGCTTGCGCTCGCTGCGGTCAGTCAGCGTGATGACCAGGCTGCCCTTGCGCACATCCGTCGTATTTTCAGCCGCATGCGGCCCACCGCCACCGGTGCTGGCAGCCCCTGCGGCGCTGAAGACCGCTTTTACCTGCGGATGCTGTTTGACAATGCGTTCGGCCTCATCCACCGCGCGTCGCGTTTGCGCCAGCGGGGTGCCTGGCTGCAATTCGATATTGATTTTGGTCTGGCTGCTGTCGGAAGGCGGCACGAAACCTTTGGGCAACAAGGGCATCAGCATCAGCGAGCCGACGATAAACAGGATAAAACCGGCCACCACGGTTTTGCGATGCCCCAGGCACCAGGCGACCCAGCGCAGGTAAGTATGCATGATGGCAGACGTCTGCTCTTCTTTGGCCGGATGCGGTTTGAGTAAATAGGCGGACATCATGGGCGTCAGCAAGCGGGCCACGATCAGTGAGCCCAGGATGGCAATGGCTGCTGCCATGCCGAACTGCTTGAAAAACTTGCCCGGAATGCCGCCCATAAATGCAGTGGGCAGAAAAATCGCCACCAGCGTAAAGGTGGTGGCGATCACGGCAAAACCGATTTCGTCAGCGGCTTCCATCGCCGCCTGATACGGCGTTTTGCCCATGCGCAAATGCCGCACGATATTCTCGATTTCCACAATCGCGTCATCGACCAGGATACCCACCACCAGCGCCAGTGCCAGCAAGGTAAGCAGGTTCAGCGAGAAGCCGAAATACTGCATCACGGCAAACGTGGGAATCATGGACAGCGGCAAGGCCACCGTGGCAATAATGGTCGCGCGCCAGTCGCGCAGAAACCACCACACCACCAGCACCGCCAGCAAGGCGCCTTCATATAGCAACTGCATGGAGCCGTGATAATTGTCTTCCACCGGCTTGACCAGATTGTAGGCTTCGATAATCTTGACCTGCGGGTGCTGCTGGCTGAATTTTGCCAGCGCAGCGCGCACATCCTCGGCCACGGTCACTTCGCTGGTGCCTTTGCTGCGCGTGATCTCGAAGCGCACCACTTCCTTGCCGTCATAACTGGCATAGGTGCTGCGCTCGGCGTAAGTATCCAGCACTTCCGCGACCTGTGACAGCTTGATATGACGGCCATCACTGATGGGGATATCCAGGTTGCGTACTTCGTCGGCGCTATGCAGCGCACCCAGTGTACGCACCGACTGGATATTCTCGCCTATGTCACCACGGCCACCGGACGCATCCTGCTGCACGCGCTTGAGTTGGGCCGACACATCGCTGACATTGACGCCCAGGCCGGACATCAGGATAGGATTCAGGTTGACCTGGATTTCGCGATCCACGCCACCGGTACGCGTGACCTTGCCGACGCCGACCACGGACAGCATGGCCTTGCTGATTTCGTTATCAACAAACCAGGATAATTCGCCTTCATCCATGTTGTCGGCAGAAACAACAAAGGTCAGGATTGCGCTGCCGGTTGTGGTCAGTTTGGAGACGGTAGGTGTAGTCACTGCGGCTGGCAATTCCGAACGGGCGCTGTCCACCGCATTGCGTACCAGGTTCAGCGCTTCTTCACTGTTGGTATCTATCGTGAACTGCACACTGATGGCCACCCCGCCGTCAGTGATGGTGGTGGACATATGCTCGATGCCGCCTATGGTGGCAATCTTGTCTTCTATCTTGCGCGCGACTTCGGTTTCCAGCTGTGGCGGTGCGGCGCCTTCCAGCGTCGCACCGACCATAATCACCGGTAGCTCGATATCGGGAAAATTCTGTTTGCCCAGCTGGTTCAGGGATTTAAGCCCCAGGAAAGTCAGCACCACAAACAGCAGGATTGCCGGCACCGGGTTACGGATGGACCACGCCGAAAAGTTCATACTCAGGCTCCGGCTTTGCGCGTGACAATTTTCACGGTATCGCCATCATTGAGGAAAGCACCGCCGCTGAGCACCAGGCTGGATTCAGCTTCTATGCCGCTCAATACTTCAATCTGTTCGCCACGGGTACGCCCGGTTTTAACCTTGCGCTGCGTGATTCTGCTCATGCCCCGGGCATCAGCCGCACCGACCTCAAACACATAGGCAAAGCCATCCCGATAGGTCACGGCACTCAATGGCACTGCCAGGCCATGCTGCTGGCCGGTATCCACGGTGCCTTGCACATACATGCCAGGTTTGGCGCTGTTTTTGGGAATATCCACATACACCAGCGCATTGCGGGTATTGTCATCCACAGTCGGCGAAATCAGCCGCACTTTGCCTGCCACCACCTTACCGCCCGACAGATTCAGGCTGACAGTCTGCCCGGCATGCAGGGCTGCCTGCTGGTCGGCATTCACTTCGCCGCGCCATTCTATGCGCCCCTGACGGATCAGTTTGAACAGCTCTGTGCCTGCGGATACCACATTGCCCAGATTGGCAGAACGCGAGGACACCACGCCATCATCCGGCGCCACCACCTGGGTCTGGCGCAGGCGGATTTTCTGGTTTTCCAGCTCGGCTTCGGACAAAGCCAGGTTAGCTTTCGCCGTTTGCAATGCAATCATGTATTCATTGATTTTCTGCGCAGACAGCGCTCCGCTATCCCTGATTTCCTGGGCGCGGTCCGCATTGCTTCTGGCTTCTGCCAGGGCGGCCTTGTCTTTTTCCACGGTCGCCAGCTGCTTCTGCAAATCGGCTTTCACCGTTTCATCGGACAGTAATACCAGTGGCTGGCCTTTGCTGACCTGTGCGCCCACGTCCACCATCACCTGACGGATACGCAAACCGGAAATCTCGGCACTGACCAGCGCCTCCTGCCAGGGATAAATACTGCCATTCAGCACCAGCGTCATTGGCCACTGCACCGCCTGGGGACGCGTGACTTCCACGCTGAGCATGGCCTTGGCAGGCTGGCCAGGAGCAGCAGAGGCACGGACCTGACGGTTACCGCGTTTCTCCGCCAGTTCGGCCTGATGAATGGGATGCAGGGTAAACCAGACGCTGACGCCTATCAGCAATGCTGCAATTACCAGGAATTTGCCTTTTTTAGAAAGTCCTCTCGCCATGTTTATTTACCTTTTTCTGTTATTGGTTTTGTTGCCTGTTGCCACTCGTACCAGTCCCCGCCGAACGCCTTGTACAGTGCAATCCACTGTAAAACGCGATTTTTCTGCTGAGTGACCAGATTTAATTCTGCATTGATTTTCTGGCGGCGGGCATCTTCCAGCGCCAGTAAATCCAGTCCGCCGGATTTCCAGTTCAGCTCAGCCGCCTGGAAATAGCGGGCATATTGCTGCGCGCTGGCCTCCTCTGATTTTGAGCGTCTTGTGGCGCTATCCAGATTGACCAGAGCCTGCTCCACTTCTTTAAGTGCCTTGCGTACATCCTGTTTATAAGTCGCCATTAAACTGTCGAAATTTGCACGCGCTTCGGCCAGGTCGGCACGTAATGTTCCGCCATCAAAAATCGGCAATTTAACCGAAGGTCCATACGACCAGGAATTAGTACGGGTGACGATGCCATTGAAACTGGTACGGCGATAGCCAATCGACCCGCTTAATGTCAGGCTGGGATACAACTGTGCCTTGGCCACGCCCACATTGGCACTGGCTTCGGCCAGGTTGCGCTCGTCAATTGCCAGGTCAGGCCTGCGCGTAAGCAGGCTGGCGGGCAAGGCATTGACTTCAAACATGGCAGGTTGCGGCAGGCCTTTACCCTTCGCCAGCAAGCTGCGCAATTCCGGTTCGGGGAGATTGGTCAGTTCGACCAGCGCCTTGACCAGGCCGTCACACTCGGCTTGCTGGCCATCCAGCGTAGACTCGCTGGCTCTGGTCGCTGCCTCTGCCAATGCCAGGTCTGCCGGTGCAGAGAAGCCCGCTTTGGCAGAAATGCCTGTCAGACGCGCGGTCTCCTGGCGTGAGTCAAACGCCTGCTGCAGCGCCTGCACCGATGCCTGGCAGGCCCGGTAATTGACATAATTGTTGGCAACCTCTGCCGCCAGGCTCAGGCGCGCATCATGCCAGGCAATTTTTTTCGCCTCGAGCTGCGCCTTGGCAGCCTGTTTGGCCGCCCTGATTTTGCCGAACAAATCAATTTCCCAGCTGGCATCCAGTGAAATTGAATCAATTTCAATGGTGCTGGACGGGAAAGCGGCTGTTCCTCCGCCGCCGCCACCTTTGCTACGGGTCATATTCCCGGTAGTGCTCAAGTCAGGGATTCCCTGTGCGCGGGCTGACAAGACATTGGCACGTGCAGCACGGATATTGGCCAATGCGATTTCCAGGGAAGGACTTTCATTCTGTGCCTGCGCCAGTAACTGGTCCAGTACCGGATCCTTGAACTGTGCCCACCAGTTTTTTAATGATGCCATGCTGCCATCATGCGGCAACGGGGCCTGCCACTGCTCAACAGTGACAGGTTTGGGACGGATATACTCATCAATTACCGAGCAACTGGCCAATGGCATGCATAACAGCAGCCAGACACAGCACTGATTAAGCCGCATTGTTCGACTCCATTCCCTGCACACCCCGCAAAAACAAATTCACCACAAATGCCAGATGGGCTTCTGCATCCCAATCCTTGTCCAGCAACCCGAATAGCGCCTTGGTACGTGGCGCGGCTATCAGCAATTCGCAAAACGATTCCGCAGCACGCCTGAAATCCTGTGCCGGCAGCTGGTTTCTTGCCGCATAAAAACGGAAAATTTCTGCCAGCATCTGGTGTATGCGCTCCGGCCCTACCGCCTTCATGGCGCGCGCCAGTTCAGGCACATGGCAGGCTTCCGCCACGCCGATACGGAAAAACGACAGCATGCGCGGCTCCAGCACCCGGTCCAGCATAAAGCGTCCGACCTGCATCAGCACCTGCTGCAAGGTCTGGCTGGATAAATTATCCACCTGCACCATGGCAGACACATCCTGCTCTACCCTGTGCCTGATGGCCGCAATCAGCAAGGCATGCTTGTTATTAAACCGGTCATAAATGGTACGGGTAGACACACCACAGACAGACGCAATGCGCGCGACACTGGTTTGCGCCACGCCTTCCTCCATAAACAGTTCCAGCGCCTGCTCCAGCAGCAGGGCATGACGCTCCTGTTCGGTCCCCGCTTTGGGGCGGCCGACCCTGGCTTTTGCCGGGGAGGATTCTAAAATCAGGGCAGGATGAGATTGCATCGAAAATAAAAATAAAACGTTTTGTTTTCATTTTACGTCAGCAATAAAAACAAGCAAGTGCTTTGTTGTATCCGGCGTACTCTTTGAAAACATCCCGGACATGTTTGCTATACTCGCAGCACTTTTATCCCGGGTAATACAGGCATGGCACTGAAATCCACCATCTACAAAATCGACCTCAATATTGCGGATATGGACAGGCATTACTACCAGCAACACGCCCTGACCCTGGCTAAACATCCGTCAGAAACGGATGAGCGGCTGATGGTGCGACTGATTGCGTTTGTGCTGTATGCCAGCGACAGCTTATCGTTTGGCAAGGGGCTAAGCGAAGATGATGAGCCGGACCTGTGGCAGAAAGACCTGACCGGCGCCATAGAACGCTGGATTTGCGTCGGCCTGCCGGATGAGCGCGATATCCGCAAAGTCTGTGGCAAAGCCGGTGAAGTGGTGCAGGTGCTTTACGGCGGTAAGACCGCAGAGATGTGGTGGGCGCAAAACAGCAAGGTCATGCTGAAACTGGATAATGTCACCATCATTAATTTACCCGATACCGAACAACTCGCCGCTGCGGCCGAACGCGGCCTGTCCATCAGCTTTACCATACAGGACCAGCAGATACTGGTCAGTCATGCCGGTGGCAGTTTTGAGCTGGCAGTCGTGCGCCTGAAAGAAGCGTCCTGATCAGACACGAAAAAAGCCGGCTATGGCCGGCCTGATGCATTTTCAGGGGAACAGGATATGTTCTGCCGGCCACACACCGCTGTAGCTTGCTTCCGGATGCGCTTTCAGCAAACGCTGGCGGACGGCCTGCAGGCGGCGCAGAGGCACTGATACTATCATCAGGATATTGCCGTCCTCAATCTGCTGCTTATGCAGTTTGATCCGGTAGCTCGGTGCGGCAGTCGCGACCGCTGCTGCCCACGCGGCACATGCAATGGCACCCAACACCATGCAGTAGGGAATGACTCTTAAGGACACTTCACCAAACCACCACGGCACCAGATAGGCGAGGATACCGCCACACAAACCGAACACTGCACCGAACAGGAAGCCTGCCAGGGCGCTATACACCACATCCGATTTTTCTACTGCATTGGCTTTGGGTAAGTTACCCAGGGTCTGCTCTTTTTCGGCATGGAAGTGGATATGATTTTCATCAATCCTGTCCAGCAGCAATTCGTCCATAATGGCTTGCGCACTTCTGATATCGGGTAAAACAAAATAGAGCCTGCGTCTCATATCGTTCTCCTTATCACCTGAGTTCTGGTAGAAATTGGATAAACACCGGCCCTGAAAATTCCATTCTTTACAATTCAACCGCTGAGCGGCCCTTAAATACAAAAAGCCAGCATCGCTGCTGGCTTTTCAAGAGGTAATCCGTCAGTGCATTACACTTTCTGGTAAACCTCGCTGCCTTTCTTCACGAACTCGATGGCTTTTTCCTGCATGCCTTTCTGCAGGGCTTCCTGTTCGCTCACGCCTTGTGTTGCCGCGTAATCACGTACATCCTGTGTGATCTTCATGGAGCAGAAGTGTGGACCGCACATGGAGCAGAAGTGCGCCTGTTTGGCACCTTCCTGTGGCAGGGTTTCGTCGTGGAATTCCTTGGCTTTTTCCGGGTCCAGACCGAGGTTGAACTGGTCTTCCCAGCGGAATTCGAAACGTGCCTTGGACAAGGCATTGTCACGGATCTGCGCCCCTGGATGACCTTTGGCCAGGTCAGCTGCGTGTGCGGCGATCTTGTAGGTGATGATGCCGACACGTACGTCTTCCTTGTCCGGCAGACCCAGATGCTCTTTTGGTGTCACATAGCACAGCATGGCACAGCCGTACCAGCCTATCATGGCGGCACCGATACCGGAGGTGATATGGTCATAGCCTGGCGCAATGTCAGTGGTCAAGGGGCCCAGGGTGTAGAACGGAGCTTCACCACAATGCTCCAGTTGCAGGTCCATGTTCTCTTTAATCAAATGCATAGGCACGTGACCAGGGCCTTCGATCATGCACTGTACGTCGTGTTTCCAGGCGATCTGTGTCAGTTCACCCAGGGTTTTCAGCTCGGCAAACTGTGCCTCGTCGTTGGCATCATAAATAGAACCAGGACGCAGGCCATCACCCAGTGAGAATGACACATCGTACTGTTTCATGATTTCGCAGATATCTTCGAAATGCTCGTACAGGAAAGACTCTTTATGATGCGCCAGACACCATTTCGCCATGATGGAACCACCGCGTGACACGATACCGGTCATGCGTTTTGCCGTCATAGGGATATAAGCCAGACGTACACCGGCGTGGATGGTGAAGTAGTCAACGCCTTGTTCGGCCTGTTCAATCAGCGTATCGCGGAAGATTTCCCAGGTCAGGTCTTCAGCCTTGCCGTTCACTTTTTCCAGCGCCTGGTAGATAGGCACGGTACCGATAGGCACAGGTGAGTTACGGATAATCCACTCACGGGTTTCGTGGATATTTTTACCGGTGGACAGATCCATCACGGTATCACCGCCCCAGCGGGTGCCCCAGACCATTTTTTCCACTTCTTCGGAAATGGAAGAGCCCAGTGCAGAGTTACCGATGTTGGCGTTGATCTTGACCAGGAAGTTACGGCCTATGATCATAGGCTCGATTTCCGGGTGGTTGATGTTGGCCGGAATAATGGCACGGCCACGCGCCACTTCGTCACGCACGAACTCAGGCGTGATGACTTTAGGGATGCTGGCACCGTAATTCTGGCCGGGATGCTGGGTTTGCAGCAGTTCGCTCATATTCTCGCGACGCTGGTTTTCACGGATAGCGATAAATTCCATTTCCGGTGTGATGATGCCCTGGCGTGCGTAGTGCATCTGGCTGACGTTTTTGCCTGCTTTGGCGCGCAAAGGTTTGCGGTGCAGGTTGAAGCGCATTTGTGACAGCTCAGGGTCTACCAGGCGCTGCTGGCCGAACTCGGAAGTCGGGCCATCCAGCTGCTCGGTATCATTGCGCTCGGCAATCCATTTGGCGCGCAATGCCGGCAAACCGTTACGGATATCGATTTCCACATTCGGGTCAGTGTAAGGACCTGAAGTATCGTAAACCACCACCGGCGGATTGGTGTCTCCGCCGAAACTGGATGGCGTATCACTCAGGGAAATTTCACGGAACGGCACCTGGATATCAGGGCGGGAACCTTCAACGTAGATTTTGCGCGATTTGGCAAACGGTTTGGTGGCAGCTTCGTCAACTTTGGCATCAGCGTTGACGAACTTGATGTTCTTATCAATAGCGTTCATTGGCATCCTTAAAAGAAAAGACGTAAGGATGCGCAGATTTGCATTCCCTACGGCGGTATCACCCGCATCAGGTTCGAAGGGTAACTCTCACTGCAAAATACTCAATAAATGAAGGATTTACAGACCCCTAGCAACGGACGAATTGTGCTGGAAAACGCCTGATAACGCAAGCAAAACAAAGTTTTGCATAGCTCCCATTGACAAATAGACAGACCTGTCTACAATCAGCATACCCGGCCATAACAACTATACGGGATTTACTCAATCAAGGACTCAGGAGAGATGACATGGAAGTTTTACTGATAGGCGCAGTCGCCTGTATTACCGCTTTAATTTTATCTGCATGGTTAATGACGTTTGCGCGCTGGTTTCCGATCAAAGGCATTGATGGCGGCTTTCTGGTTGACTATAAAACCATGATACGTGCGCATGTGGATTATGCGCTGATGGCGTTATTCGGACTCGGCTTTTATGCCGCAGCCAAAACAGCAGGCGTGGAATTACACTATTTTGCCTGTGTCTGCCTGGCCATTGGCGGGTTTACCAACCCGACCATTTTTACCGTGGCGGCCTTTGATGTGGATTTCTGGAGCAAGATGAAATGGAAAGTGTTTTCTGCCGTGAGCTTTGTACTCACCACCATTGGTTTCGTGACCATTTCCTACCAGTTGCTGTGCCACGCCTTGTGCACACAATAAGGCAAATACCTCACATCATCATATGAGACCCTGCCTGTGCAGGGTTTTTTATTTCTGTCACACAGGGGAAATACAATACTGAGTCATTTGTTATCCGCGAAGTAGCCTTCTGCCTCCGGTCTTTTCTTCAGCTTGCTTTTAACGGCACCCTTTAGAATGGGCACGAATAACCGTTATTCATTTAATACAATACAAGCAGATTCACCATGGATTGGTATCATCATTTCTTTTTCAGGGAAGGCTCGCCGACCGCCCTGCTCTACGGTAGTTACGATACATGGCTGGTGACCTTGTCTGCACTGGTGGCGATAGGTTCGTCCATACTCGCCATGCAACTGACACGTCTTTCGCGTGACCAGACCTCTGTACTTTCGCAAAAATTCTCCCTGATTGCCAGCTCGGTTTCTCTAGGGGCCGGTATCTGGTCCATGCATTTTATCGGCATGCTGGCGTATGACATCTGCACCAAGATCTCGTATAACCCTACCGTCACCATGATTTCCATGCTGCCCGGTATTCTGGCATCGTATTATGCATTAAGCCTGATGGCCGACAACCAGCTGGATTACCGCAAACTGTTACTAGGCGGCATTTCGGTAGGCGCGGGGATTGGCGCCATGCACTACACCGGCATGCTGGCCATGCAAATGGGTCCGGTGCTCAAATTCGATGTGTGGTGGGTGCTGGTTTCGGTCGTGGTGGCGGTCGGGCTGTCCACGCTATCGCTGTGGACCGGTATTTTCCTGAACCGTAAAGGCACCATTCCTGCCAAAATCAGCATGCTGCTGGGCGGTCTGCTACTGGGCAGCGCCATCACCGCCATGCACTACACCGGCATGGCCTCTGCCCGCTTCCTGGGCCAGGCGCAGCCTGGCTTCAATCCCGACGATAACCAGTCCATGACATTGGCTTTGGTGGTTACCCTGGTCACCATACTGATAGGCATCATTGCCACTGCCATCAACGCGCTGATCCGCTATCGCCAGATGCTGGCCACGATTAAAACCAGCGAGACACGCCTGTCCACCATCCTCAATACGGCGGTAGACGGCATCGTCACCATGAATACCGCAGGAAAAATACTTGCCTGCAATAAAGCGGTCGAACAACTGTTTGGCTGGACCAGAACAGAACTGGTGGGCAAGAATATCTCCATGCTTATGCCCGATCCGGATCATGCCACTCCCCTGCACTATATGACACATGACCAGGCAGGTGACCAGGCCAATATCCGCGATCTGGATGCACTGAAAAAAGAGGGCACAGTGTTCCCTGTGCGCCTGGCCATCGGTGAGGTCGAGCTACCGGACGAAACCCTGTATGTCGGTTTTATTACCGACTTAAGCCAGCGCAAGGCCATTGAAGAAGCCGTGCGCCAGAAAGATCAGCAAATCCAGGCCATGATGAGCAATATTCCAGGCGTGGCTTTCCGCTGCAGCCTGGAAAGCGACTGGAATATACAGCTGATCAGCGATGCCGTACTGCAACTGACCGGCTGGGAGGCCAACGACTTTTTAAGCGGCAAAATGCGTTTCTCACCGTTGATACATGCCGAAGACCTGGCACGTGTACGTCCGGTCGCAGCTCAGGCCATTGCCAGTCTGAGCAATTTTGAAGTCGAATTCAGGATTACGGACAAAGCGGGCCATGAAAAATGGATTGCCGCCACCGCGTCGCCTGTGCACGACCAGCATGGCAGGCCCTATGCCATGGATGGCGTGTTACTGGACATTACCGAATCCAAGCAGAAAAATGCCGAATTTGAAGGCATCGTCAATGCCATCAATTACTCCACCAGCATGGCGGAATTTACTATTGAAGGTGAAGTCATTACCGCCAACCAGAATTTCCTCACCCTGCTGGACTACACCCTGCCGGAGATTCAAGGTAAAAATCATGCCATTTTCTGCCGCTATGAAGGCGAGCTGAATGAACGTCACCGGCAGAACTGGCTGGCGCTGAGTCGTGGCGAATCCGTGCAGGGCGAATTCCTGCGCTATAGCAAGCATGGCGAGCAAATTTGGGTGAATGCTTCTTACAGCCCGGTGCGCGATGTCGATGGCAAAGTGGTCAAGGTGGTGATGTTCATGATGGACATCAGCGAACGCAAGCAAATGGAACAGGAGATCCTGCAGGCCAAAGAGAAAGCCGAGCAGGCCGCCAGTGCCAAGAGCACTTTCCTGGCCAATATGAGCCATGAAATCCGCACACCAATGAACTCCATCATGGGTTTTACAGAATTGTTGCTGGATACGCCCATGCAGCCGGAACAGCATCATTATCTGTCCACCATCAGCCAGTCTGCCCGCTCACTGCTGTATCTGCTCAATGACATTCTGGATAGCGCCAAACTGGAAAAAGGCATGCTGGAACTGGAGCTGCTGGACTTTTCCATGCGCGAACTGGTGGACAATGTGATTTCATCATTGTGGTTACAGGCACGGCAGAAGAACCTGGAACTGAAACTGTCGCTGGATCCGCAGGTCGCCGGTTATTTCCAGGGCGCCGAGCACCGTATCCGCCAGGTACTCACCAACCTGCTGGGCAATGCCGTGAAGTTTACCGAAACCGGTTATGTCGAACTGAGGGTATTTCCTGTCCAGCCAGGCATCATACAGTTTGACATCGTGGATACCGGCATAGGGATTGCCGCAGACCGGCTGGAAAACATCTTTGAGCCGTTCACACAGGCAGATGCTTCCATGAGCCGTCGTTTTGGCGGCACCGGCCTGGGCACCACCATCAGCAAACAGCTGGTAGAACTCATGCATGGCCGGATCAGTGTCACCAGCACGCTGGGCAGCGGCAGCTGTTTCAGCGTGACCTTGCCGCTGGCGCCTGGCAGCAACCGCAACCTTAATCAGGAAGCGACCAGCCAGCAGCACTTGCCCTTACTCAACATTCTGGTGGCAGATGATATTGAGCAGAACCGCAAACTGCTGTCCATCATGCTGGAGAAGCTGGGGCATACCGTGCTGCTGACCTCCAATGGTCAGGAGGCAATAGACGCCTGGCAGGCCCAGTCTTTTGACATGATACTGATGGACGTGCAAATGCCTGTCGTCGACGGCCTGGTCGCCAGCGTGCGCATCCGCGAACTGGAGCGTGCTTCCGGCAGAGCCAGAACACCGATTATTGCGCTGACCGCCAGTGTGCTGCAACAGGACAGGCTGGCAGCCAAACGCGCAGGCATGGATGGTTTTGCCTCCAAACCCATTGAAATGCCGTTGTTGCTGGCGGAAATGGAACGCGTACTCAACGCACCAGGCAATACCCGGCCGGAACACAAAACCGGGCAGGCCCTCTCCTCCAAAGCCATGGACCTGAATAAAGGCACCATGTTGTGGGGTGACCAGCAGACCTACCTGCATGAAGTCGAGCAATACCTGCTTGAGATGCCGCGCCATGTGGCCGCACTGAAAACTGCACTGCAAAACAACGATGCCGCTGCGCTCAAAATGACCGCGCATGCCAATAAAGGCGTCAGCGGCAATCTTGCACTGCCGGGCCTACAGTCGATTTATGACGCACTGGAACACTTGACCGCAGACACCTGGCAGGAAGGATTTGCGCTTGCCGAGCGCCTGCAATCCAGCACCAGCGGATTACAGCACACCATACGTTCGCTGATGGCAGCCCAGGCCAGGCCAGCGCTCACAGCAACGCCTGTTCAAACTGTTGCGCCTGCTGAAACCGCCGAATTGGTCGGCTGGCTGCAAGAACTGCGCGCACTGGCAGCCAGGGCAGAACTCGATGACGAGTTAAGCAGCAAACTGATGCAGCAGGCCCCGGCAGACTGGCAACAGGCATTGAATGATATTGCACAGTCGCTGGGCGATTTTAATTTCGACCAGGCAGTCGCCGGCCTCGACAACCTATTGAAACACGCAGCACAGAGGATGCTTGTATGACAGATTATCTCTCCCAACCCGCCAAAATCCTGATAGTCGATGACGAGCCGGTCAATCTGAAGGTGCTTAAGCAGGTATTGCAGGAAAATTACCGCCTGAGTTTTGCCAAAAATGGCCCGGACGCGCTGGCACTGGTGAAACAGGAACGACCTGGTCTGATACTGCTGGATGTGATGATGCCCGGCATGACCGGCTTCGAAGTCTGTCGCCAGCTGAAAGCCGACCCGGACACCCGCACCATTCCGGTGATTTTTGTCACCGCGTTGTCCGATGAGGCCGATGAATCCGAAGGCTTTAATGCCGGCGGTGTGGATTACATTAACAAGCCCATTTCCCCTGCTATTGTCCGTGCGCGTGTCAGGACTCATCTTTCACTGGTCCATATTGACGAGTTACAGAACACTCATGTCGAATTAATCCGCCGCCTGGGCCGGGCAGCCGAATTCAAGGACAATGAAACCGGCATGCATGTAATCCGCATGAGCCAGGTGTCAGCCAGGCTGGCACTGCAAATGGGCATGAGCGCGGCGTTTGCCGAACAATTGCTGCATGCAGCCCCCATGCATGATATCGGCAAAATCGGCATTCCTGACCGCGTGTTGCTCAAACCCGGCAAACTGGATGATGAAGAGCTGGCAATTATGCGTACGCATCCGCAACTGGGTGCCAATATCCTGGATAAATCCAGCTCTCCTCTGATCCGGCTGGCCTATTCCGTGGCCATGTATCACCACGAAAAATGGGATGGCACCGGGTATCCTTACGGCCTTAAAGGCGAGGAAATCCCGATTGAAGCACGCATAGTCGCGGTAGCGGATGTGTTTGATGCGCTGTTGAGCAAACGCCCGTACAAAGATCCCTGGCCGCTCGAAAAAGCCATTGAGGAAATCAAGTCTCAAAGCGGCCGTCACTTCGACCCGGTCGTGGTGGAGGCGCTGCTGGCCTGCCTGCCGGATCTGGTCGCCATTAACGAAACATGGCGCGAAGAATAATCTTCACGCCATGTTCATTGCGCATCCTCCCGCCAGTTGTACTGGCGGGCATGCGGATTAACTAACCCAGGGCTTTCTTCAGCAGTTCATTCACCTGTGCCGGATTGGCCTTGCCTTTGGAAGCCTTCATGCATTGACCGACCAGTGCATTAAACGCCTTTTCCTTGCCTGCGCGGTATTCTTCCACCATGGCCTGGTTGGCCGCCAGCACTTCATTGATAATCGCTTCAATCGCACCGCTATCGGAAACCTGTTTCAGACCTTTGGCTTCGATAATGGCATCCACTTCGCCCTCACCTGCCCACAAGCCCTCAAACACCTGTTTGGCCGCATTATTGGAAATGGTGTTATCGGCAATCCGTTTGAGCAAAGCTGCCAGTTGCGCAGCAGAGACCGGACTGTCAGCGATGGCTTTTTCTTCCGCATTCAGCTTGGCGGACAAGGCACCCATCACCCAGTTAGCCGCCTGCTTGGGCTCGGCACCGGCATTCACCACCGCCACGAAATAATCTGCCTGCGCACGTGAGGCCGTAAGCGCACTGGCATCATAACTGGAGAGCTGGTACTCACTGATAAAACGTGCCTGCAAAGCCTGTGGCAATTCCGGCATCCCGGCTTTCACGCGTGCCTTGTCTGCCTCGGTCACTTCCAAAGGCAGCAAGTCAGGGTCAGGGAAGTAGCGGTAATCGTTGGCCTCTTCCTTGGTACGCATGGCACGGGTTTCACCAGTGTCCGGATTGAACAATACCGTGGCCTGCTGGATAGTACCGCCATCTTCCAGTGTCTCGATCTGCCACTGGGTTTCGTACTCAATCGCCTGCTGCATGAACCTGAACGAGTTCAGGTTTTTGATTTCACGGCGCGTGCCCAATTTGTCAGTCCCTTTGGGGCGTACGGACACGTTAACGTCGCAGCGGAAAGAGCCTTCCTGCATATTGCCGTCACAGATGTCTATCCATTGCACCAGTTCGTGCAGTTTTTTGGCATAGGCCACCGCTTCCGCTGCACTGCGCATATCCGGTTCGGTGACAATTTCCAGCAATGGTGTACCGGCACGGTTCAAATCTATGCCGGACATGCCTTCCACGGCACCATGCACGGACTTACCGGCATCTTCTTCCAAATGCGCGCGTGTGATGTTAATGACTTTTTCGTAAGCCTCGGTATTTTTACCGGCAGGCACCTGGATAGTGATTTTTCCTTTGCCGACGACAGGTAATTCAAACTGGCTGATCTGGTAACCTTTGGGCAGGTCAGGATAAAAATAATTCTTGCGCGAGAACACGCTGCGTGGCGCCATTTCAGCGTCAATCGCCAGGCCGAACTTGATGGCGCATTCCACCGCTTGTTTATTCAGCACCGGCAGCACGCCTGGCAAGGCGATACTTACCTCACAAGCCTGCGTGTTTGGCTCGGCGCCATAAGTCGTTGAAGCTCCACTGAATTGTTTGGACTTGGTTTGTAACTGTACGTGGGTTTCCAACCCGATCACGACTTCCCACTGCATTATGCGATTCCTTCAGGCATTTGCGTATGCCAATCTGTGACTTGTTGATAAGCGTGACCAATCTCCAGCATGCGCGCTTCATCAAAATAATTACCAATAATCTGCAAACCAACTGGCAAGGCCTTACCTTCAGGGTTAGTCGCAAAACCGGCAGGAATACTCATGCCGGGCAAACCGGCCAGGTTGACCGCGATGGTGTACAAATCTTCCAGGTACATGGCCACCGGGTCACTGGTCTTTTCACCCGCCTTGAAGGCAGTGGAAGGTGCAGCCGGCCCCATGATCACATCACAGTGCCTGAACGCTTCAGTAAAATCCTGCGCAATCAGGCGACGGATCTGCTGGGCTTTCAGGTAGTAGGCATCATAGTAACCGGCGCTTAATACATAGGTGCCAATCAGGATACGGCGCTTCACTTCGGCGCCAAAACCTTCGGCACGCGACTTCATGTACATGTCCAGCAGGTCATTGTATTCCGCCGCACGGTGACCGTAGCGCACGCCGTCATAGCGTGACAGGTTGCTGGAAGCTTCCGCTGGCGCCAGCACGTAATACACCGGGATAGACAGATTGTTGTTCGGCAGGCTGATATCAACAATGGCCGCGCCCAGCTTTTTATATTCGGCAATGGCGGTTTCAATCACTTTTGCCACATCAGCATTCAGGCCTTCAGCAAAATACTCTTTAGGCAGGCCGATACGCAAACCTTTGAGCGGCTGCTCGCCGGTCATGTCGGCCAGGCCACGCGTGTAATCTTCTTTTTCACGGTTGACGCTGGTGGAATCGCGCTCGTCAAATCCAGCCATGACATTCAGCATCAGCGCACAATCTTCGGCAGACTTGGCCATGGGGCCGGCCTGGTCCAGGGAGGATGCAAATGCAATCATGCCGTACCGTGACACCAGGCCATAAGTTGGTTTCAGGCCGGTAAAGCCACACAACGACGCTGGCTGGCGGATGGAACCGCCGGTATCTGTACCGGTAGCGGCCGCGCACAAACGTGCCGCCACTGCAGCGGCAGAGCCGCCCGAACTACCGCCTGGTACGCGGTCAAAATCCCACGGATTTTTGACGCCGCCGAAATAGCTGGTTTCGTTGGAAGAGCCCATGGCGAACTCGTCCATATTGGTTTTGCCCAGGTTGACGGCACCGGCTGCATCAAACTGACTGATCACATGCGCATCGTAGGGGGAAATAAAGTTTTCCAGCATTTTGGAGCTGCAGGTGGTACGCCAGCCCTTGGCACAGAAAATATCTTTCTGGGCAACGGGAATACCGGTCAGCGGACCGAAGTCGCCTGCTGCGATCCTCGCATCGGCCGCTTTGGCCTGTGCCAGGGTTTTGTCTTCGTCTATGGTGACGTAGGCATTGATGGTCGGGTTGAGTTGCGCCATGCGTTGCAGATAGGTCTGCGTCAGTTCGACACTGGAAACTTGTTTGCTGGCCAACTGCTGGCCCAGCTGTTTGAGACTGCTGTTAATCATAGGTAAGAACCGTAAAATCGCGCGGGAATACGCGGTTATTCAATGACTTTAGGCACCAGGTACAGGCCGTCCTGCGTTGCCGGTGCGATGGATTGAAACAGCTCGCGCTGATTGGTTTTGGTAACCACGTCGTCACGCAGTCGCTGTGTTACATCCTGGGAGTGCGACATCGGGGTAATGCCGGTGGTATCCACTGCCTGCATTTGCTCGATCAGGCCGAGAATGCCGGAGAGTTTGGTCAGGGTTTCCTGCGCTTCATTGTCACTCACCTGAATGCGGGCCAGGTGAGCGATGCGCTTGATATCATCTAGATTCAGTGCCATGTCTGCTTGATTGTCTGTAAGATTTTGAAATCACATCTTAATTTCATGTGCATTTTGCGCTATTATACCTTGATTTTATGCCGCACCCAGCGGGCAGTTCTAAAGTCGGAAACTTCACAGGATAAAACATGTTCGGTTCAATCAACAGCTACTTCTCCAATGATCTCGCCATTGACCTTGGCACGGCCAACACGCTGATTTATGTACGCGGCAAAGGTGTCGTGCTGGATGAACCGTCGGTGGTGGCGATTCGTACCGAAGGCGGCCCCAATGGCAAAAAAGTGCTGCTGGCAGTCGGCTCTGACGCCAAAAGCATGCTGGGTCGCGCACCAGCCAACATCCAGGCGATCCGCCCGATGAAAGATGGTGTGATTGCCGACTTCACCATCACCGAGCAGATGCTCAAGTTTTTTATCCGCAAAGTTCACGAATCCCGCTGGTTTTCTCCCAGCCCCCGCATCATTATCTGCGTACCAGTTGGCTCCACTCAGGTGGAACGCCGTGCAATTAAAGAGTCTGCCGAACGCGCCGGCGCCAAACAGGTATTCCTGATTGAAGAACCAATGGCGGCGGCCATCGGTGCCGATATGCCGGTAGCCGAAGCGACCGGCTCCATGGTGGTGGATATCGGTGGCGGTACCACAGAGGTGGGTGTGATTTCCCTGGGCGGTATCGTGTACGCCAAATCCGAGCGTGTCGGTGGCGACAAGTTTGACCAGGCCATTATCGACTACATCCGCCGCAACTACGGCATGCAGATTTCCGAACCGACTGCCGAAGCCATCAAGAAAAAAATCGGCTCCGCTTTCCCCGGCTCGGAAGTACTGGAAATGGAAGTGACCGGTCGCAACCTGGCTGAAGGCCTGCCACGTAAATTCACGATTTCCAGCAATGAGATCCTGGAAGCCCTGACCGAACCGCTGAACTCCATCGTCGGCGCGGTCAAATCTGCACTGGAACAAACCCCCCCTGAACTGGGTGCCGACATTGCCGAAAAAGGCATGGTGCTGACTGGCGGTGGCGCACTGTTACGCGACCTGGACCGCCTGCTGGTGGAAGAAACCGGCCTGCCGGTCATTGTGGCCGAAGATCCGTTAACTTGCGTGGCCCGTGGTTGTGGCCGTGCGCTGGAGGAAATGGACAAGCTGGGCAATGTCTTTGCCAGCGAATAATCTTATCGCTGGCTGGCGCTTAACCAACGATGCTCAAAGGCATACACCAACAACTTGATCCGCAGGAATCTCCGGCCTTCTTTATCCAGGGGCCAAAGCCTTTCCCACGCCTGATGTTTTTTTGCGCCCTGTCTCTGGTCATGATGGCCATAGATGCGCGCTTTGAGTATCTGGGCCAGATTCGTCAATGGTCCAGCGCCGCCCTGCACCCGCTGGAAGTCGTGGCAAGTGCCCCGAATGAATGGGGGCGCAATATCCGCACCTATTTCACCTCGCACAACCAGCTGATCCAGGATAATTTCAAGCTGCACCAGCAGGCTCTGATAGACCATGCAGCCTTGCAGCGGCTGGCGACCGTGGATGCCGAAAATGCGCACCTGCGCACTCTGCTGGCAGGTGATGCGCCCATTATTCCGGAGGCGACGCTGGGAGAGGTGCTGCATATGGGCCGTGATCCGTTCAGCAACATCATCACGCTGAACCGCGGCAGCCACCATGGCATTACTCCCGGACAGGCAGTGGTGGATGAACAAGGTGTGGTCGGGCAAATCACCCGCGTCTATCCGTTCACCAGTGAAGTCACCCTGATTACCGACAAGAAACTGTCGATTCCCATCCAGATCGAACGCAACCAGTTGCGCGCAATTGCCTTTGGCGAAGGTCAGCGCAATACGCTGGATATTCCCTACCTGCCCACCAGCGTAGATATTAAAGTAGGCGACAAGCTGGTCACTTCCGGCATCGATGGCGTTTACCCTGCCGGCCTGGCGGTCGCTGTTGTCACGCAGATCAGGCAGAACCAGGATTCACCGTTTGCCAAAATCATCAGCCGCCCCATTGCCGGCGTCAATAACCATAAACATGTGCTGATTCTGAAGATGCCGAAATCCCCCGCCGCCAGCCCGTCCACGAATAACAAACTGATGCTGCCACGTAATAATGCACAACATCTGGATCAGTCGGTGGTGGATATCCTGCAAAAAAATAATGCAGAAGTGGACCCTCACCCGGTGAGTGACCTGCCCAGCCTGGATACCGCCACTCCTGAATCAGCGGCGGAAAATCCGGCAGCAAGCACTGCGGGCAACGCGCAACGACCAGCAACAGCGGAGCGTCCATGAAGCCGGTCAAATTTCTCACCTTCTTTTTTACACTGCTGGTCGGATTGGTCATTCAGTTATATCCGTGGTCCAACACCGGCCTGATTCTGCGCCCGGACTTTTTACTGGTCATCGCCATCTACTGGCTATTGCAGGCGCCCTATCACTGCAATATCGGCTGGGTCTGGTTTGCCGGGTTTCTGGTCGATCTGGCAACCGGGAGCCTGCTGGGCCAGCATGCCCTGTCTTTCTCGATCACAGCATTTCTCGGCCTGATTTACCAGCGCCGCCTGATCCTGTTCAATCCCTGGCAAGTGTATTTATATGTGCTGTTCCTGTTTACTGCCCAGCGCCTGCTGATCCTGTTGCTCAAACTGTTCGCCGGTAGCGATATGCCAGACTGGACTTATGGTCTGCCTATTGTTTCCGACCTGATTCTCTGGCAATTCATGATCGTATGGTTTGGCGCACTGGGCCGCCCGAAAAAGTTGTAAGCACATGGGGTATAACACCGAACTCAAAAACCATCAGAACGAACAGCACAAGTTCCGGGTTCGCCTGGTTTTTCTGGTTCTTATGGTGCTTTTCGCCTTTTCGGCACTGGCGGGACGTTTTTATTTCCTGCAGATCTATCGCTACGATTATTACCAGACACTGGCAGAAAACAATCGTATTTCCATTGTGCCCATCACGCCTAACCGCGGCCTGATCTCTGACCGTAACGGCATTATCCTGGCACACAATTTCTTTGTGTACACGCTGGAAATTACGCCTTCCAAGACAGATGACCTGCAGGACACCATTGAAGATCTCGGCAAGCTGGTTGAAGTTTCAGCCATGGACATGAAGCGCTTCAAGAAACTGCGCAGCCAGAGCCATACTTTTGAAAGCATTCCCATCCGTACCCACCTCAATGAATACGAGGCTGCAAAGTTTGCAGTGAACCGCTTCCGCTTTCCCGGCGTGGAGCTCAAGTCTCGCCTGTTCAGGCATTATCCCTACGGCACCCTGGGTACGCACGCCATCGGTTACATCAGCCGTATTAACGAAAACGACCTCAAGAAACTGAAGGAAAGTAACCAGCTTTCCAATTACAAGGGCACCGAACACATAGGCAAAGCCGGCGTGGAACAGGCCTATGAAACAGAACTGCATGGCATCACCGGCTTCCAGCAGGTGGAAATTGATGCGGACGGTCGCGCGGTACGCGTATTGTCCAGTGCCTCGCCGACCTCGGGTAACAATATTGTGCTGTCCGTAGATGCCAAACTGCAGGAAATTGCCGAACACGAATTTGCCGGCAGGCGCGGTTCACTGGTAGCCATACAGCCGCAGACGGGCGAAGTGCTGGCCATGGTCAGCATGCCCTCGTTTGATGCCAACCTGTTTGTCGATGGTATTGATTATGACAACTGGAATCTGCTGAACAACTCCCCTGACAAGCCTCTGATCAACCGCAGCCTGAAAGGCATCTATCCGCCCGGCTCCACGTTTAAACCGTTTGTCGCACTGGCCGGACTGGAGTCCGGCAAACGGCAGCCGCCGTTCACGATTAGCGATCCCGGCTATTTCACCCTGCCCAACAGCCGCCATCGCTATCGCGACTGGAAACCTTCCGGCCATGGTGCAGTCGATATGCGCAAAGCCATTACCGTCTCCTGCGACACCTTCTTTTATGGCCTGGCCATGGAGCTGGGCATAGACCGGTTAACCGATTTTGTACGCCATTTTGGCTTTGGTGAAAAAACCAATATTGATATCCAGGGCGAGTTATCGGGATTATTGCCTACACCGGCCTGGAAACAGAGGCGCTTTAAACAGCCCTGGTACATGGGTGAAACCGTCATCGTCGGCATCGGCCAGGGCTACACCCTGGTCACGCCCATGCAGCTGGCTTATGCCACGGCCATGCTGGCCAATAACGGTAAAGCTATCCGCCCTCACCTGGTGAATGCCATTGTCAATGCCAAAACCAATGAAGTGAAATTACTGCCACATGAAGTTGCCGACCAGCTCAGCCTGAACCCGGCCAACCTGGAAACCGTGAAACTGGGCATGCTGGATGTCACGCAGCCAGGCGGGACCGCCGCTGCCATTGGCGCCAATGCCGGTTACCTCATTGCTGCCAAAACCGGGACAGCACAGGTCATAGGTATCAAGCAGAACGAAAAATATAACGAGAAACTGATCGCCGAGCGCCATCGTGACCATGCCTGGTTTATTTCTTATGCGCCGGCAGAGGATCCCAAGATTGCAGTGGCCGTGATCGTGGAAAACGGCAGCCATGGCGGCTCCACCGCCGGGCCGATCGCACGTAAAGTCATGGATTATTACTTACTGGGTAAAGTGCCGGCGGACCCGGCAGCGGCACCAGCCGTCGAGCCCGCAGTTGTCAATGCGCCAGAAGAGGAGGAGCCACATGATTAGGCAATGGATAGGCCGCTTTGTCCGACATATGGACTCCATCCTGTTTGCAACCGTACTGCTGGTGCTGGTGGTGGCGTTGATGGTGCTTTATAGCGCATCTGGCCAGACCCTTAACAAAGTCAATGCCCAGATGATCAATATCGTCGTCATGATGGGGGCCATGCTGCTGGTCGCCAATACGCAGCCGCAATTCATAGAACGTATCGCGTTGCCGGTATATTTGTTTGGACTGACACTGCTGCTCGCGGTTGCCATGATAGGGGATATCAGCCATGGTGCCCGGCGCTGGCTGAATCTGGGTGTCACCAAAATCCAGCCTTCCGAACTGATGAAACTGGCTGTGCCCATCATGCTGGCATGGTATTTCTCCAAACGTGAATCCATGCTGCGCACGGCTGATTACGTGGTCGCCGGCGTCATCCTGATGGTGCCGGTATTATTGATTGCCAAGCAGCCCGACCTGGGTACTGCCACGCTGGTGTTTGCTTCCGGTTTCTTTGTGATCTTTCTGGCCGGGCTCAGCTGGAAGTTTATTTTTGGCATTGCCATCGCGTTTGGCGCGGCCTTACCTATTCTGTGGTCCATGTTGCACGACTACCAGCGCCGCCGTGTCGAGATCCTGATTGATCCCAGCCAGGATCCGCTGGGCGCAGGCTACCATATCATCCAGGCCACCATTGCGATTGGCTCAGGCGGCATGACCGGCAAAGGCTGGCTGAACGGCACCCAGTCGCAGCTGGACTTTGTGCCGGAACGCACCACCGATTTTATTTTTGCCGTGTTTGCCGAAGAATTCGGCCTGGTTGGCTGCTGCCTGCTGTTGTTGCTGTTTACCATTATTATCGGTCGTGCATTCATTATTGCCTCGCAAGCCAAAAACACCTTTTCCCGCCTGCTGGCCGGCAGTATTGCAGCGACTTTCTTTATCTATTGCTTTGTCAACATGGGCATGGTCAGCGGCATTTTGCCGGTGGTAGGCATTCCGTTACCCCTGGTCAGCTACGGTGGCACTTCCCTGCTAACGCTGGGCCTGAGCCTGGGCCTGTTAATGAGCGTGCAATCACACAAGCGGCTGGTCGCCACTGATTAACATTGTCATCTGCGAGGACATCATGTTTCTGAAACCATCCCTGCCGACCATCATACTCCTGACGAGTCTGCTGGCCGCCTGTAACGGCAGCATGCCACCACGCCAGAGCACACCTTCGCAACCGCCAGCCACAGCGACGCCGCCGGCCACGTCTGCGCCATCCCGGACAGGTCCGCGCGTCATCAATATTGATCCGAAGCCGGAAACCACCGGCAACCCGACAGATGGCATAGATCCGGACATTCCGCTGGAAACCACGGTCATCCCCAAAGTGGAACCCATCTTCAAACCTACCACCAAACCCTATGTGGTAAACGGGGAAACCATGTCTCCCATGCAGGCCATTACCACGCCATTTATCGAGACCGGCCATGCCTCGTGGTACGGCAAAAAATTCCATGGCCGCAAAACCGCCAGCGGCGAGACTTATGACATGTACAAGCTGTCAGCCGCCCACCGCACACTACCCCTTCCCAGCTATGTACGCGTGACCAATCTGGATAACAGAAAATCACTGATAGTACGCGTTAATGACCGTGGCCCCTTTGGTCGCGCACGCATCATTGATTTATCCTACGCAGCGGCCAAACAACTGGATATTATCCGGCACGGTTCGGCCCAGGTTCAAATCGAGCTGATAGACCCCTCGTTGCCAGGTAATGAATCATTACAGGCAAGCAGCAAAGAAAATGTGCCTTCCACGCCTCCGTTATCCGTGGCCACATCCGCCAGCCCGCTCACCGCACTGTCAGCGAACGGCATGTATGTGCAAGTGGGCGCTTTTGGCCAGGAAGAAAATGCCGACCGCCTGCAACAGCGCATTCTCAGCGCGGTACCCGAAACACAATCCCTGCTCAACAAAGTGTATAATGGCAAACTCTTTCAGGTCGTGCTTGGACCCTACCCGGACCACACCTTAGCCAGCAAAGCGGCCAACCTGATGCGTGACCAATTGCAGTTACCTTCCGTAATTTTTTCTCGTTGAATAATGATCATGTGGCGTACTTGTATTGCTTTTCTGCTTTCCCTTCCATTAATCACACTGGCTGCCGAGGCTATCACCGCCAATGTGCCTGTCCCTACCCTGGCAGCCAAGGCTTTTGTGTTGCGGGATGCAAACACCGGTAGTTTGCTGGCGAGCAGCAATCCCGATATGCCGGTTGAGCCAGCTTCACTGACCAAGGTCATGACCGCCTACCTGGTATTTGAAGCGGTACAGCAAAAGCGACTGTCGTTGACACAAACCCTGCCTGTCAGCCAGAAGGCATGGAAAGTCGAAGGCTCCAAAATGTTTATCGACACCACCATGAATGTGACGGTGGACGAGTTATTGCATGGCCTGATTATCCAGTCCGGCAATGATGCCTCCATCACTCTGGCAGAAGGCATTGCCGGAAGTGAAGAGTTGTTTGCCACGCTGATGAACAAGAAAGCCATCGCACTGGGCATGAAGAATACGCATTTCGTCAACTCGACCGGCTTGCCTGACCCGGCACACACGACCACGGCACGTGACCTGTCACTGCTGGCCGACGCCCTGATCCGCGACTTTCCGCAGGATTACGCACGCCTGTATTCGCAAAAGTCCTATACCTATAACAAGATTACGCAACCTAACCGCAATCGCCTGCTGTTCCTGGATCCAACCGTAGACGGTATGAAAACCGGTCACACCGAATCTGCCGGTTATTGCCTGATTTCTTCTGCCAAACGCAATGACTTCCGCCTGATTTCTGTTGTTCTCGGCACCGCTTCAGATAAAGTCCGTGCTGCCGAAAGCCAGAAACTGCTGAACTTCGGCTTCCAGTTCTATGAGTCCAAACTGATTTATCCGGCAGAAAAAGCAGTGACGCGCCAGAAAGTCTGGAAAGGTACCACGAGTGAAGTGGACCTCACGGTGGCAAAACCGGTATACCTGACCTTGCCTCAAGGTGAATACGCCAACATGAAAGCGAATGTGCGCATTGCCAAACCACTGGAAGCCCCCCTTAAAGCCGGTCAGGCCGTGGGCAAAGTAGACTTCACACTGGCTGGCAAAGTCGTTCATAGCGTGCCATTGGTGACCACGCAAGCGGTGGAAGCCAGCAATATCTTTTCACGCATGATTGACCAGGTGCGTTTGTATTTGCAATAACCTCTCTGGACAGTGAACCATGAGCCAAGATCAGACCCCATCTGAACAAATGCCGCAAACAGAGGAAACCCTGATTGAGTTTCCGTGCAACTTTCCCATCAAGGTGATGGGCGAGACGCATGATGACTTTACCCTGGAAATAACCCGTACCATCCAGTCGCACTGGCCGGAGTTTGATACGCACCTGATAGAAATGCGCGGCAGCAGCAATGGCAAATACCTGAGCCTGACCTGCCTGGTGTACGTCACGTCCAAACCGCAACTGGATGATATTTACCGCAGCCTGACCGCTCACCCCATGGTCAAGGTCGTGCTGTAACTTCTACCCTCTTCATGCCTGCCCTGGAAATCCGCCAGCTGGGTCTGACCGATTATGCCACCACGCTGGCCGAGATGCAGGCATACACGGTGCAGCGCCAGCCTGACTCTGCCGACCAGCTCTGGATTACCGAGCATCCGCCGGTCTATACCCTGGGCCTGAATCGTCGTGGTGTGCGCCTGCCGCAAAACAACATTCCGCTGGTCATGGTCGACCGTGGCGGCAAAATCACCTATCACGGTCCCGGCCAGCTGATCATTTATTGTTTGATTGATTTGGCGCGTAGCCACTTGAATGTCCGCCAGCTCGTCACCATCTTGGAAGACAGCCTGGTGGAATTCCTCGCCACACATGGCGTAAAGGCCGAAGCACGTGCTGACGCACCTGGCGTGTATGTGGAAAGCAGGAAAATTGCCTCGCTGGGGCTACGCCTGAAAAACCAGTGCTGCTATCATGGCCTGAGTTTGAATATTGATATGGATTTGCAACCATTTGCCGACATTGACCCCTGTGGTTATGCCGGGATGCAAATGACGCAAACCCGGGACTTGAATATTGCGCTGCCCATGCCTGACATTGCAGCCGCGTTAACCCAAACACTGAAAGAGAAACTGACGCATGTCAGATAAATGCCAAACCGAACGCCCGGCAAAAAAGGTGGCTGGCGTCAAGGAAATTGATGCGGCAAAAACCTCGCGCATCCCGATTAAAATTGTCCCCATGCCCGTGTTGCGCAAACCGGAATGGATACGCATGAAAGTGCCGGATTCGGCGCGCTTCCAGGAAATCAAGCAAGTATTGCGTGACAACAACCTGCATACCGTGTGCGAAGAAGCCAGTTGCCCTAATATAGGCGAATGCTTCAGCGGCGGCACGGCCACTTTCATGATTCTGGGCGATATCTGCACCCGTCGCTGCCCCTTCTGTGATGTCGCGCACGGCAAGCCGCTGCCGCCTGATCCGAAGGAGCCCGAGAACCTGGCACGCACCATAGCGCAAATGAAATTGCGCTATGTGGTGGTCACCTCTGTGGACCGGGATGACCTGCCAGATGGCGGTGCCCAGCACTTTGTCGACTGTATCCGTGCTATCCGTGCCCAGTCCCCTGACATTAAAATCGAAATCCTGGTGCCGGATTTTCGTGGCCGTCTGGATGTCTCACTGAAAATCCTGCGTGAAGCACCACCCGATGTCATGAACCATAACCTGGAAACCGTGCCACGTTTATATAAACAGGCACGGCCCGGATCGGATTACCAGCACTCGCTGAACCTGCTCAAGCAGTTCAGCGAAATGTATCCGCACGTGCCTAGTAAATCCGGCCTGATGCTGGGGCTGGGTGAAACCGATGAGGAGATCCTCGAAGTCATGCGCGACCTGCGGGCACACAACGTCAGCATGCTGACCCTGGGGCAATACCTGCAACCCAGCGTGCATCACCTGCCGGTATTGCGCTATGTCACACCGGACACGTTTGCCTGGTTCAAGCAGCAGGCTGATGCCATGGGCTTTACCAATGCCGCCAGCGGGCCCATGGTGCGCAGCAGCTACCATGCTGACCAGCAAGCGCATGCAGCGATTGAACAAACATTGAAATAACGCCAGCAATACAGGCCTGAATAAAAACAAGCACAGGAGCAACCATGGTTCCCCATTTAACCACTGCCTTAAACGGCCCGCTGGTCACACTGGAAAAACGTATTCTGGAAGCCATGCCGGATATCGAACACTGGTTCCGTACGCAATGGCAGGAAGTAGCCGCACCTTTTTATGCCAGCGTGGATTTACGCAATGCCGGCTTCAAAATCGCGCCAGTGGATACCAACCTGTTTCCCGGCGGCTTTAACAACCTGAACCCCGAATTTCTCAGCCTGTCAGTACAGGCTGCACAGATGGCGGTGGAGAAAATCTGCCCGGACGCACGCCGCCTGTTACTGATTCCGGAAAACCATACCCGCAACACTTACTACCTGCGCAATGTCGTGGAGCTATCCAGTATCCTTAAAGCGGCAGGCATGGAAGTACGCATAGGCAGCCTGTCACCCGAAATCAGCGAAATCACCCGGCTGGAAACCCATGACGGTCTGCCGCTGATTCTGGAACCACTGGTACGTGAAAAAAATCGTCTGAAACTGAAGGCGGTCACGTTTGAAGGTGTGGATTATCCGGCGTTTGACAGCTGTGCCATCCTGCTCAACAACGATTTGTCCGCCGGCATCCCCGACATTCTGCAAAACCTGGAACAGAACCTGATTCCGCCCTTGCATGCCGGCTGGTCCACTCGCCGGAAGTCCCAGCACTTTGCAGCGTATGACAAAGTGGTTGCTGAATTTTCCGCCCTGCTGGATATTGACCCGTGGCTGCTGAATCCGTATTTTGATACCGCCAGCGGCATAGACTTCCATGCACGCGTCGGTGAAGACATACTGGCTGAAAAAGTCGATACCATCCTGCAGAAAATCCAGGCCAAATATGACGAATATGGCATCACCCAGCAACCGTTCGTGATTGTCAAAGCCGATGCCGGCACTTATGGCATGGGCATCATGAGCGTCAAATCCGGTGATGAAGTGCGTGACCTCAACCGCAAGACCCGCAACAAGATGTCGGTGATCAAGGAAGGCATGGCCGTGTCCGAGGTCATGATCCAGGAAGGCGTCTATACCTTCGAGACCATCAACGAAGCGGTAGCAGAACCGGTGGTATACATGATGGATCATTTCGTGATTGGCGGTTTCTACCGCGTGCATACCAGCCGCAGTACCGATGAAAACCTCAATGCGCCAGGCATGCATTTTGTCCCGCTGGCATTCGAGAAATCCTGTACCTTGCCTGACTGCGCCGGTGCGCCCGACGCTCCCCCCAACCGCTTCTATGCCTATGGTGTGGTTGCCCGGCTGGCGCTGCTGGCAGCCGGTCTGGAACTGCAAGAACATGACCCGTTAAACCCAGAGTAAGCGGGCTAAATCATGAAACTGCTGCTGATACTGGATCCACTGGACTCCCTCACCACTTACAAAGACACCAGCCTGGCCATCATGCGGGCGGCACAGGCACGTGGCCATGGGCTATGGGTATGTGAACAGCATGACTGGCAGTTACAGCACGACGTGGTGACTGTGGATGCGCAGTCTTTTGCCTTCAATGTGGATAGCAGCTGGACAACCGGTGACAAAGCCACAGTGTCACCGGCAGATTTTGACGCGGTGCTGATGCGTAAAGACCCTCCGTTTGATAATGAATACCTGTACAGCACTTATCTTCTGGAACTGGCACAGCAGCAAGGCGCGCGCATTATCAACGACCCCGCCGCCATCCGCGGCTGGAACGAAAAACTGTCAGTCGCACGCTTTCCGCAATTTGCGCCGCCGTTTATCGTCACCAGCCAGCAGGACAAAATACTGGCCTTCCTGGCTGAACACGGCGACATTATCGTCAAACCACTGGACGGCATGGGCGGCAGTGGCATTTTCCGGCTGCGAAAAGATGACCCGAATATCTACGCCATCCTGGAAATGCTGACCCGCTTCCAGACGCAAACCATTATGGTGCAGCGCTATATTCCGGACATTGCCAAAGGCGACAAGCGTATCCTCATCATTAACGGCGAGCCTCTGCCCTATGCGCTGGCGCGTATTCCCAAAACCGGTGAAACCCGTGGCAATCTCGCCGCAGGGGGTAAAGGTGTCGCACAACCACTCAGTGCACGTGACCGCGAAATCGCCGAAACCGTCGGCCCCACGCTCAGACAGCACGGTTTGTTCCTGGTCGGCCTGGATGTCATTGGTGACTACCTGACAGAAGTGAACGTTACCAGCCCGACCGGCATGGTGGAAATTGCCGCACAGTCAGCAAACTGGTCACCGGCGTGTGACCCTGCCATCATCATGGTGCAAGCGCTGGAAAAAGCCATCACCTGAAATCTGCTTCCGGATTCGATACAGCCACCTCTCGCTGCTGCGATTGCAGTATTGCTGGCATCATGAACGTAGATTCCCTCCTGCATATCAGCAAGCGCTTCTGCGGTCGCCTGCTTCCCAATCTATGGCTGAATACTACCGGCCATTCCCTGCGATTCTGTACAGAGTTATTTAACTTGTCGCGCGTGACAAACCCAGTCATTTAAATCCAGGAATTAAGTAACAAACCTTGCTCTGCTTTAAGGTCTGCTTTCAGAACAGACGGTGTAAAATCCCGCCCGACAGCGCTCCAAATATATCTTTTTTCGATATCTCCTGTCGGATATAGCAACTAAAATCCGCGCGCAATGAACAATGACTTGTTTCACTGAGAGCAACGTAAAACCTCAGTCGTCACAATCATCCAGAGACTTATTTATCACGAGAGGACCACCTTAGTGAATCGCTTTAATCACTCAAAAACATACACGTCTATTGGTGAATCCGCCTGTTTCCCAAGCGTTAAGAAAATTGTGTCAGCAGTGAGTGTGGTACTGCTGAGTTTAAGCAGCACGTCCGCATGGGCTGATACAACAACAGATGCCCGTATTGCACAATTACAGCACATGCTGGAAGCGCAACAGCAGCAAATGCAGCTCATGGCTAATGAACTGAAATCACTGAAAGAAGCAGCCAGCAAACCTGCCCCTCCGGTAACCAGCACCGCCATTGCTGCCGATGACAAACAGCTATTGCGCGACCAGCAAGTGAAAATCGACGCAATGTCAGATGAAATCAAGACACTGCAAACTGCGCGTGGCAAATCTACCGGCCAGCCGGTGTATGCCAACTTTAAAAACGGCCTCAGCTTTGAAGATGGCAGCGGTGCATGGAGGCTGGGTATCAATGGCCGCGTCCAGGCCGATTACCGCAGCTTCTCGCCGGATGTTGCGGCGGCAGATACGTTCAATATCCGCCGTGCACGCCTGGGCGTGAACGTAGGCCTCAAGGATTTTGCCGCCAGGCTGGAAGCCGAATATAGTGGCAAATCACTGGGGTTGACTTACGCCCATGTCGATTACATTCGTTTTAACAGCTTTAAACTGCGTGCCGGCCAGTTCAAGCCGTCGTATGGCCTGGAGCGCTCCATGAATGCCAACTTTACCGACTTTCAGGAACGTGGCTCTACTGATTACTTGCTAGGCGCCACGTTTGACCGTGGCATTATGGCCTACGGTGAACCCATCCCCGGCCTGTTTTATAGCGCGGCATGGCTCAACGGCAAGGGTTTCTCAACTGCCAGTGACCCTGGTGACGAATCAGATGTTAAATATGACAACAAAGATGCCCTGATACGCGCAGCCGGTAATATTGCGCAGTTCGCCGGCTGGAAAGACAGCGTGGTGCATATCGGTGGTTTCTATGCCAGAGGGGAGCAGGAACCTGCATCTGGTACTGCCAAATTACTCACCGTTCAAACGGAAGGTCGGGGCGCAACTGCTTTCTCAGCCTATGCTTTCGATAAAGCCGTTGATCGCAGCCGCCAGGGCTATGAGCTGGCGCTGGCCCATGGCCCGGTCAAGTTCCAGGCCGAACATATTACCGAACGTTTTGATGGCAACGGTTTTAACCGTGACCTGAACGCCTGGTATGCCAGCGTTAACTGGCTGGTGACAGGCGAAACGTTTGCCAGCACCTATAAAGATGGCATGTTCGGCCGTCTGCGACCAAAACAGGAATTTACCTGGGGAGGTGATGGCTGGGGCGCCCTGCAACTGGGTGCACGCTATAGCAAATTTGATGGTAGTGATTTCGTTACTGCCAATGCAGCGGGTACAGGCCAATTAGCTACTGGTTCCAATGAGTTTGATACCTGGACGCTGGGCGCCAACTGGATTCTGACGCCTTATGTGCGTTTGATCGCCAATTACGTACATACCAGTTTTGACATGCCTGTTACTCCTCCAGGCGGCAAAACAATCAATCACGAGGACGCCATCACCATGCGTGCCCAGGTCGATTTCTAATCCTGTTTTCCAAAAGGAATTAGTCTGACAATAAAACAAAGGTGCTATTGATTGCCCAATAGCACCTTTTTATTGTGAGCTCCCCCGCAGCACGCCAACAGAACGTCGGCCTGCTGAACCAATATCACGGTGGTATACTCTTTTCTGTATAGCCTATTCGTCAGCCCGCTTTTTATTTGTGAACCCCGCATGACAGAGTGCTGTTAACCAGCATTTGCTGCATGTATCTTCAGTGAGTAAATAATGATGTTGAAATGGAAAGAGGTGCTCAGGCTTGCCCGTGAAGGCAATCATGAGCCTAACTATAAAGTACGCAAATCGCCGGAGGAATGGCGCGTCATTCTGGATGAGGATGTGTTTACCGTCACGCGTTTAAGTGCGACAGAACGTCCGTTTTCTTCCGAGATGTGCGAAGCATTTACGCCCGGGCGTTACGCCTGTGCCTGTTGCGAGCAGGAATTGTTTGATTCCAGCCAGAAGTTCGAATCGGCTTCCGGCTGGCCTTCGTTTGACCAGCCGCTGGCTGTCAACGCTGTGGCGTATGTCGAAGACGGCAGCCATGGCATGCAGCGCATTGAAACCAAATGCAATGTCTGTGATGCGCACCTGGGACATGTGTTTCCGGATGGTAAAACCGAAAGCGGTTTGCGCTATTGTATTAATGGCAAAGCTATTCGCTTCATCGCCAATTAAAGCAGACAGGTCACTACCGGTTTGCGGATAGCGATCTGTTGAACGTTTCAAGTTTATTTATTCAGGCGCCTGCCGAAACTCACGGCATACGCCGCCGGTCTTGCCAGCAAGATAGGGTCCTGACTGGCTGCAATGCCTTCGGTCAACTGCAAGGGGTTGAACATGAGGGTTTTTTCCCTGGCCTGACTATCTGCTACTGCCGATGTGAGTGTTAACGTGCCCAGCTCCACCGTTTTACGATGATCTGGCCAGACCTCGGTCGCGTTATTCACGTCATCGCCCTGCTCTGCCAACTGCAACAGAATCCTGTATTGCACGCCTTGCGACTGCTCACGTGCGACTATGTCCTTCATCAGGTAATCCGGTGCTGCCGCTTCTGCTTCTTTGGGGCTTAGAAACTGCGCCCCGGCGACCGGCACAATCTGGTAACGGCCATACACGCTTTTTCCGGCAGCATTGGTAAATTCAAAGGCATTCACACCGAAAAACGGCTGAGTGGCAAAACTGACTGGTGCTGGCTTGGGCATGGCGACAAACCTGGCAGCAGCCGGATGTTTGGCCAGGAATTGTTCAACCGGGCCGGGTTTCGCGGTACTGCTTCTGGAGTCACGGATGGCATTGAGCAAACCCAGGAAATCCTCCGGGGTTGCTGCCGGAAAACCGTTGACCGAGATACTCACAATATCCGTGGCCGACCCGTCTGGCAGCTGAAAGCGGATGGCAATGCCCTTGGGAAATGCAGCGCTACTGGCATCGGGAATATCCGGTACCCCGGTCGCATCGGAAAACCGCACCAGCACAGCGCTTTGCGCCTGCTGAAAATGCGCTGCCTTGCTGATGGTTGCTGCCTGTGCAGTCGGCGTAAAAGTGCCTTCCAGCATCACCCCTTTGGCATGATTGACACGAAATCCGGCATGCGGGCCGCCTGACAAGGTGGTCAGGGTATCGACCAGTTGTCCGGTGACCGGTTTTTCTTCCGCCATGACTGGCAGTGTTGTGATTAATGTCACCGCAGATAACAGGTGGATAAATAAATGGATATTCACCGGAGTGCCCTTTCAGTTTTCAGACGGAAGCATGCATTTGTGGCTGTATGTATGGCAACACTTATTTATCCTGTTTATCCGTCAACACCTTCAGCAGGTATCGAATCGCGAAATGCCCTTTGTTGTGCATTCTGATCTGGCTCATGTTTATCTCCTTGTTAAGTCGCTGAAAGACATCATAGAAGCAAACACAGGTTAAATAAAGTTGAATGTTCTAATGCCAGTTATAAGAAAAACTTATCATTAGCCAAAGGAAAGAAGGAATAAGAAGCTGGTTGGTGATTATTTGAAATCATCCAGCGGGTTCACGGCAAAAGACAAGTCATCCCCGATATCAATATCTATCTCGCTCTGATCTTCCCAGCGCTCCAGCCAGATGGAGAAATCTTTTTCCGGCATGGGTTTGCCTATGAAATAACCCTGGCCTTCGTCACAGCCCAGTCGTGCCAGACGGGCCAGCACCTCTTCGTTCTCTATGCCCTCTGCCACCACATTCAGGCCAAGATTGTGCGCCAGGTCTATGCTGGCTTTCACGATGCTGGCATGGTCGGCATTCTTATCCATGAACATGACAAACGAACGGTCTATCTTGAGTACCTGCACCGGTAGCTGTTTCAAGTATGCCAGTGATAAATAACCGGTACCGAAATCATCAATGGCAAGTTGCAAGCCCATTGCCGCCAGTTTTCCGATCACGGCCGCGGTCCGCTCAGGCGATTGCATCAGACTGTTTTCAGTGACATCCAGGCTAAGGCTAGCGGTCTCCAGCGCATGTTCGGCCAGCAATGCCGCAATCTGCTCAGGCAAAGCAATATTGTTCAAATCATGGGCGGACAGGTTAACAGCCAGTGGGATACGCATGCCACGCTGCCTGAAATCTGCCAATATTTCACAGGCACGCCGCAATACCCAGTCGCTAATTTCGCCGATCAGTCCGGCCTGCTCGGCAAAGGGGATAAACTGGTCAGGCAGCAGCATGCCTTTTTCCGGATGTACCCAGCGCACCAGCGCTTCAGCGCCCAGTGTTTTACGCGTGGTCACGTCAATTCTTGGCTGGATATACAGCAACAGCTGGTTGTGCTGTATGGCCTGTTTCAAATCGGCAATCAGCGCCAGAGTCTCGGACTGCTGCAGCTCCAGTGCCGTGTTGTACACAATCCAGGCGGCTGGCCTGGTTGTGGACTCATGCAGGGCTGTTTCGGCATGATGCATCAATGCCTCTGCATGCACATCATGCTCCGGGTAAAGCGCGATACCGATGGCAACAGACACCTCCATGCTTTGTCCCTGCATTTTTACCGGTGTCTCGAACACATGCTGAATACTCTCGGCATAGCGGGTCGCCTTCGCCTGATCGGCCTGCGGTAACAATACCGCAAACCCGTCGGCATCCAGCCTGGCCACCGTGTCGTGCGCAGAAAAAGTGTTGTCCTGCAGCACCTGGCCGACATGTCGCAGCACATCATCGCCAATCTTGCGGCCCAGCATTCTATTCATCTGCTTGAAGCGATGGATATTGATGACCACCAGGCTGAACTTTTCTTTCGCATCGGCATGTTGCACAATGGCCTGTTGCAGCGCCTGCATCAGGGCCTGCCGATTGGCCAGTCCGGTTAACTCATCCCTGGATACCAGTTGCTGCACGCCGAGCGAGCGCTGTAATATCGCTGCGCGCATGCTGTCCATTGCCTTGCCCAGATAGCCCACCTCATCGCTGCTATCCACGACAATTTCTTTTTCGTAATGCCCCATGGCCATGTCATCAGCACTACTCACCAGTTGAGCAAGCGGCCTGGTGACCTGACGCGACACATACCAGGCAAGCGCTGCAAACAGCAGTACACCAGCAAAAGCCAGCACCAGCATGATTTCAAACCAGGTGTTCAGCGTTTGCATCAATGGTGAGACCGAAGTCTGTAATACCACCAGCAGCGCCTGGTCTTTGCTTTCATGCAATGCCCGGATTTTCAGATGATAGGCTAGACCGGCCAGATTCACTTTATGCAGGGAAAGATGCTGACTGTAAACATCGACAACGGTTTTCACCAGAACATTCGCCACCTGGCTGCTGGCGGTACTGCTGACAAGCTGCCAGTCGTGTTGCGGCATTTTCTGCAGCACGGTCACATCCAGCCCTGCCAGTTGCTGCATCTGTTGTGCAAGCCGGTCATCAATTGCGAAGCCCATCACCAGCCAGCCAGTCACGGCCTGCTCCTTCACCGGTACAGCAATCAGCTGATAAGATTTGCCATCGACAATATCGAATCTGAGCGTTCCACTGCGGTTCTGGATAGCCTGTGCTACCACCTGGCTGGCCGTGCTTTCATTTCCGCTGCTGACCATAAGATTATCATCAGCACTGAAGTAATACGCCATTTGCGCGCGCATGCGTGCCTGGCAGGTCATCAGTGCAGATTGAAGAATGCTGGTATCGCGACTATTGACGGCATCCCGGAAGGCCTCCTCGGTCACCAGCAGTTGTGCCGCCTGTTTGAGATTCTGGGTGTTGTGCTGCAACTGGTTAACAAACACGCGCTCACCGGCGTTCATCTGCTTGTCCGCCAGCTGGCTGGCATGACGCTCCAGCGCATATTTCAACGGAACCAAGGCAGCAAGTTGCACGGCCACCATCACAGCAATAAAGGTGAAGGCGATGCGTGAACGGATATGTTTGAACTTGATCATGCAGTCTATGAAATGGTCTCTTTAAACGGTGGCAGGCTCTTTGTCCGTGCGACCGCTGGTGTCCGGCACGGGCAAAAACAAGGCTTATGCAATGTATCCGCACCCTAACATAGAATCACGAATGTTGCATCCTGCGGCTGGCCTGCAGGGCAGTCAGCTTAAAAACTATTTGATGGGGAGAGAAACAGGAACTGGAATGGCATGGAATTCATCGCGGCAACAAAAGTTGTAAAAGCCGGCACCAGAAATGACAACGGGCGCGAAGTGCGCCCGTTTATGTCGTAGAGAACAAATTATTTGTTCATTACGTACATAGTTACTTCAAAACCGAAACGCATTTCGGTAGCAGCTGGTTTAGTCCACATAGTCGTTTCTCCTTTTCCTTAAAATTCGTTCTAGCAGTCGCTATCACGTGCGACCATATTAAAACCGCCGCGCATGCTTGTCGTGATTAAACTGCGCAAGATGCAGTCATGATTTTCATGAGACTGGTCTCCATTTATCATGAAGCCCGCAAGCTTTTGAGATAGCGCAATAAACGCTTCATGCCTTTACGCCCTATGGTGCGTTTCAGGCTCACTTTGAAATCATACAGATAAAACGGCAGCAAGGTACGCCAGCTCAGGCTACGTCCGGTCATGCCGAGATAAAGCATCAGAAACTGTTTGCGTCCTTCCTGGTGCAATTTGTGCGTCGCCCGGGTTAAATCCGCCATTCTCTGTGTGTAAGGCACTGGCATTGCATAGGCGCGTAATCGTGCGGTGTCAATCAGCGAGAAGGTCAGTTGTTCATCCTTATGGCTGACCAGGATATTGCCACCGGAGAAATCCCGGAAATAGATGCCTGAAGCATGCATATGCAGGCAGAAGCGCGCAAAAGCCTGATACAACGTTGGTGCAGAAATGCCTTGAAACTCTTCAGCGCCCTGGCTGAATGCGGAAAACGCCTGCCCGATGCTGAAATCATGCTCAACATATTCGCAGATGAAGAAATTCTGCTTGAGGCTGATATCGCCCAGCCGCTCGAAATACGCCAGCGGCATTGCCGTGCCTATGCCGCGACGCAATAATTCCATGGCACCATTCCAGCTGCGTTTGGCCTTGCTGGGTTTAAACCGGTCCAGGTAGGTTTTGTGCCAGTACATGTGCATGGGCTGTTTTACCGTCACTTTTTTCCCGCTGGCACGCGGGTCCGGTAATGGCCAGATGGCATTCCGGGCATGGCGCAAGGCCTGATCTTTGGCAGGTGCCCGCAACTTACCTGGCTGCCAGGCATCCCACAGGCGCCGTACCTGCTCAAGATTTTCTGCCAGCATCATGCCGCGCCACTGGCCTTCATGCACCGGGTAATATTGCTGTCCCTGGATATGTGCGTGAATAACTGTTTCGGTCAGTGCCGGACTGGATGTATGTAACTCCACGACCTCTGTCGCATCCCACATCAGGTAGACCGGCGTTTCCGTGATAAGTAACGGTTGCTCGATCAGCTGGCCATTGCGGCTGATAAATTGTGCCTTGCGCAAACTGGAGTCGGCATAAATATCATCCATAATGGCACAACGGCCATTGATTGCCCACACCACATGCACCAGCTTCTGGTACTTGCGCAACTGGTGAATTTCCAGGCCGGCACCGGTGGCCAACGGCCCGATATACTCAGCGCCATTCAGCCAGCGGGCAATGGTCCTCAGCGCCAGGAAGCTGGGGTTACGCTGATAGGCCTGCAACTCGCCATCGGCTGATTTGTAATACGCCACACGCTCCAGTGCCGGATAACGGGCATCATCCAGCCCGTCATTAATCACGCCTTCTCGGTGGCAGATCATTGCCCCCCAGTTAGCCTGTTGCAAGGCGCCCGAAGCAGCCAGCAAGGTGAAATAGCGGGTAACGTAATCTGCCTGCTTCTGGGCACCATCCGGCAAGTGACGCTGGATGCGGTAAATCGCCCAGAATGCAACCGGTGAAATCAGCGCCGGAATGCCGAAATCAGCACCGATTTTTTGCAGCAGGCGTGCTTTCTTGATCAGGTTAAACTTGAAGCAGCGTGTCCAGCGGTGCTGCAAAACACGATGATCAGCCAGCTCCGGCTCAATAATGCGCTCGACAAACAGGTTGTTGCTATGTACATCCGGCAACAAGTGTTCTTTCTGCAACTGTTTCAGTGCACTGATGTTGTAGAGCGGTTCAAAATCCTGGATATTGGGACCGACGATTTTGACGCCGTATTGCCGTGCCAGGCGATGGGCAATCTGCCACGTCAGCAGGAATCCCGGCCAGTGGTAGCCGGCCCAGCGCTTGCGGTTAATGGTATTGCCGATTTCCAGGCTGGCAATCTGACTGGCAAACTGTTGCAGGAACTGTTCGACAAACTGCTGCCATCTGGTCTGCTCCGCAATATCCAGCATCTGCCTGGCCATTGCAAACGGTTGCACCAGATGCACATCGACCCAGACACCGGCATCCAGCAGCCGTTGCAGCAGGCGGATCTGGTGCACGTACATTTCATCATCACCGATATCCAGCCTGACGCGTCCCACGCCCAATGCCGCCAGCTGCGCCAGCACATAATCATCCGTTGCTGGCTGCTGGCTGGTCGCCACGCAAATGCCGACAAAATGGGTCGGGATAGCGTGAGTGCCTGCTGGCAAATGGCTGTTTTTCAGCCGGAGACCTCCCTTGAGGATATACGCCAGGCCATCCAGGACAACGCGGCGGGTCAACATGCTGGGTAATGGGGAACGCTTCAAACCAACCTCTTACTCTGGCAAACGATAACGCTGCTCTTTGTATAACAATGCCGGCAACAAGGCATTGGCCAATGCCTGGTCTGCCAGTGACTGCGCATCGGCAGGCGCGTTGATATTATGCAATTGCTTGCTGACCGGCTCGTACTGCCCGAAGGCCGGTGCCTTGCCTTCGCGCAATACCACGACTTCGTTTTCAGCGGCATGCGGCCCGACCTGCTGCATCCAGCCATAGTTATCAGCATATTGCATCATGGCACGGCCGCGATAATCCGGTCCGATATTCGACAAGTCATGCCCTGTCATCGGATGTCTGGCTTCTATGCCCATCAGTGACAATACCGTGACCGGCAAATCAATCTGGCTGGCAATCGCATCCACCGTTTTGGCTTGCACCGCGCCCCCCAGAATCAGGGCCGGAATATGGAAATGCTCAATCGGCACCAGTGACTCGCCTCGCACACGGACATCATGATCTGCCACAATCAGGAACACCGTATCCTGCCAGTAAGGGCTGGCCTTGGCTTTCTTGATAAATTCGCCTATGGCGTAATCGGCATATTTCACTGCATTGTTATCGGTGGCTTTGGGCTGCTCATACAACTCGATACGGCCATCCGGGAATTCAAAAGGCGCGTGATTGGAAGAACTGAATGCCAGCGTGAAAAACGGTTTGCCGCTGGCATGATGTGCCATCAGCTGTTCGTGGGTTTTATTGAGCAAATCTTCATCCGACACGCCCCAGCTTGCGACAAATGCCGGGTTCTTGAAATCCGGCTGGTCAGTAATCTGCTGGAAACCGTTCCCCATGAAGAAGCTGCGCATATTGTCAAAATGCGATTCACCGCCATAGATAAATTCGGTGAGATAGCCCTGTCTGCCTAATAAGTCGGCCAGCGTGAAGAAGTTCTGCTGACTTAAGCCCAGCTTGACCGTACTGTCGGCCGGCGTGGGCTGGAAGCCAGTCACCACGGCTTCAATGCCGCGCACGGAACGCGTCCCGGTTGCATACAGATGTGTAAACCAGATCCCTTCGGATTTCAGTTTTTCCAGATTGGGCGTGACCGGTTTTCCGCCCAGTGACTCGACAAAGCCCGCTCCCAGACTTTCCTGTAACAGGATCACCAGATTCAATGGTTTGTCACGTCTGGCGGAAGGCACCAGCGACGTCAATGTTGGAATATCCGTGTCTTGTGCACCTGTTAAGGCGAATATTTTTTCGCGCGGCAGCTTGCCATACATTTCGCTGGATTTGGATTCATGCTGCAAACTGTAAGCAGCATAGAAAACGGAATAGGTGGAGTTCAGAATCAGGCTGTTGACCATGCTGTCCTGGGTAATGGCAAACAATGCCGGATTGGCCGGCCTGTGTGTCAGGGTTGAACGCACGGCAAACGCGGTCAATACCAGCACCAGCGGCCAGATCAGCCATAATTTTGCGTTTGACCAGGCAGGCTGTGTTTTGCACCACGGTTTCAGCAGTTTACGTACCAGGACAACAGCAATGGCCGTCATCAGCAGACCGAAAAACAATTCGATCTTGAAACCCTGCCATAACATGCCGAATACTTCATGCGGATATTTCAGGTATTCCACAAAAATACGGTTGGGTCGCACATCGTATTCGAGGATAAATCCCGGCGTCGCCGCTTCCATGAAGACCAGCAGCACCAGTGACAGCAACACCCACCAGAAAGTGAATGCACGCCAGACTTTAAACAATTGGCGGCTTGCCAGCAGTGGCGATAACAACACCGGAATAATGGCCAGCAATCCTAGCTGTATCAGGTCCACCCGCACCCCTTGCAGCAGGATCTGGCAAAGTTCGCCCGTCGCCTGTACGCGCTCCCACTTCCATAACACCAGCCCGACGCGGGTCAGGGAAAGAAATAGCAGGCCGGTCAGAAACAGTACTATCAGCGGCGCATACGGACCGAAACGATGACCGATCGCCCACAATTTAGCAGTAAAACCGGAGGTAAAACTGGATAGACCGTAATGTCGTGATTGCATGTTTGCTTAACCAGGCGTTGAATTAAGCCTGTGATTATAACGGGTTATTGCGAATTGTTATTGCTTCGCCGCAGCAGACTGCCTGCTTATTGCTGACTAAAAAGGCTGTTTGCGCAGTTGCAGATACACGATAGACAACAACACGACCGGGATGACGAATCCTGCCAGCAGCGGTAGCAAATCCATCAGCATATCCACCATGCCGGTCTGGCTGGACCAGGCGCTCCATAATTTGACCGCCAGCGGAATCACAGTAAATAACAGGGTGGGTATTAAAAACCAGACGCTACTGGACACGCCGCGCCTGGCCAGCCGGGCACACAGATATGACACCACTGCCACCACGACTGCCGAGCCTGCGCCCCACATGGCACCGGCTATCAGGCTGATCCAGGTGCCTACCTGATATAGCAACAGGCAAATAATAGCGGCCAGGATAAGTTTGCGATGGGTTGCCAGTGTCATAAAAATATAACGGCGTTTCAGTTAAGGCCCGATGTAGATAGCTAAAGATGAAGACAAATATAAAGGGCCCTCGCAGGAAATGCAAGCCAGCACCCTGCCCCTGCAAAGCCAGATATGCCTTCTATGGCAGTACTCTATGGCATTGATGGAACGTGTATGCAGCCTGAGTGGAGCTGATAATGTGAAACGGGATTGCGCCAGGCAATCCCGTCAATGCGATGACTTAATGAGTAGTGGCAGGTGGTGCACTTTCATATTCTGTGGGCTGCACCGGGTTCCCTTTGGTAGTGCCGGCTTTTTCATCCTTGTTGGTCAGCACTTTGTTTTTATATCTTTTCATTGGCCGGTCAGCAGACTCCCGCTCCGTGCGGTCTCTCTGGTCTTTTACCTGCGGACTTTCCGCATTGCCCAGGTTGCCAGCATCGTCAGGAACGCCATTCTGATGGCTTTGCGTAACGCCTTTGTCGGTGTAGCGTTGCTGTCTCTCCACTTGCGGGCTTTTGGAAGTCCCCAGTGTCGCACCGTCATCCTTGCTTTCGGCAGCATAAGAAGACGACATGGAAATGGCAGAAAGTAATAATGCAATCAGCAGTTTGTTCATTTTCTTTTCCTTCACCGTGGTTAATTGAATTAGCGCCTGTGCAAGCGCGCACGGTTTCATTTAACAACGGTCAGGCACCCTGCCCTATCAGGAACATGCTTATTTTGCTGTAGGAAGCGGCTGGCGAAACCCCGCCCTATCTGGCATGGGGCCCATATTCAGTCTGCTGGCCTGCATTTACGCCATGCTTGTATACCGTGATAAACGACTGCAAGCAACAAAGCAATAATGCCGGCCACACTGATTAAAAACAGCATGGCCGGCACAGGCACTAATGCAGGCTTTTCCGGGGTAAGCGCCAGGCCGTCTTTCAAATATCCTGGTAAGGGATTGGGCGTGACCGGAATGGTTTGCCACTGGTTTCTGTCTGCCGGCACCCGTTGCAGATATTGCGCAAAACTGTCCACCGGCGCCTGCCCTGATGCCCGGCTGGAAGGGATCTGCGGGATACGTACAAAATAAATGGCTTCCAGTTGCTGCGGCATGGCCTGCATCAGGCCGGAGCTTAATGTGTTGCGGTCACCCGTGCGGGCAATATGCAGCAAATCGTTACCAATGGCATCGAATGCCACCGCAGGAAACAACCGGGTCATTTCAGTATTGAGGTAATCATACATGGCACGGCCTTGTTGCAGGCTGCCCTCACTGATAGTGGCATACCAGTACAAGGCGCTTGCCTTGAGCAGGCTTTCTGTTCCGCGCTCCGGAATTTGCCAGCCCAGCTGGCGCAGGACATCCACACTCATTCCGGTGCAATTATTGCGTGCCAGGTCATACACCAGATCATTACGGTAGTAATGTTGCTGTACACGGTTGCTGAGTGCCTGGATATATGCCGGAATGTCAGGCTGCGAAAACACGGCGACCAGCATATAGGAAGGCCGGTAAAAAGCCTGTCCGCTGTTGAGGTCCGCCATGTATTTATCCATGGGCGTCACCGCGGAAATAATGCCCTTTTCGCTATGGGAGGTCAGGTTGTAATAGTTATTCACCAGCCAGTGACTGTAGTCACCTGTGGCATTCATCACCCCGGTCACCAGCGCGAAATGCCCACCGTGCGCCTCGTCATCGTCGCCTTGCGCACCATTCAGCAAAATGCCCAGTGCTGGCTTGCCTGCCAGTTGTGACGCGCTAGCCGGTGTTTTTTGCCACAACAGGCGGCTGGCATACGCGCTACGCGCACCGCCATGCTCGAACTGCACCAGTTGCTGCAATGATTCACGAGTCTGCAACGGGGCAAGAGGGGCTTGCAGATTTAACCGGAAATCTTCCGGCCACAGGCTGCGTGCAATTATCTGTTGCCCGGCCTGCTCGCCACGGATGTTCAACGGGCGCTGACTGTAGAAAGCTTGCGTGTCCTGATTCCAGTAGGACAAATTAGTGGGAATTTTCGGCACGATGGAAAATGGTGTTTCTGTGCCATCCGGTAATCGCACCTGCCTGCCACCGGCAAGTAAACGGACATGTTTCCACTGCTGCGTAGCGCCGGTCCAGACCAGGCCGGGTAAGGCATCCGGATGCAAATCCGCGGTATCATCTGCACCGCGTTTGTCTGTGGCATAAGTGGTAACCGTCTGTCCGGCGGCAGGAACGGCAAAGATTTCGCCATTGAAATACCAGCGCGCCTGCGGCAATAGCGAACAGGACTGGCAGTCAGCCGTCGCTGTCCTGAACTGGCTCAGATCATATAACCCAAAAGCGGTATTTGCCGGCGTACTGGTGTGCGCTATGAGTAATACCGGCCAGAAAACCGGTCGCAGCCAGCCTGGAAATCGCACGCTAGGCAGCCACCAGACAGCGTTTCAGATATGCCACCGTGCTGAACCAGTACTCCGGCTGGCGAATACAGAGATACCCGGCAATTAGCAGATTCACAGCTGCGGTAGCCATGAACAGCTGGGGAATACTCAGGCCCATGCCGAACAGCAGCAGGGAAAAACCGGCGGACAACACCATAAACAAGGCATTGAGGATATTGTTCGCCGCAATCACGCGGGACTGGTAATTGGTTTCCGCACGGCTTTGCAGCAGCACATACAGGGGCACAATATAAAAACCGCCGCACAACCCCAGCAAAGCAACATCCGCCAGCATGCGCCAGTATTCCCAGCCGGCCAATGTGTGTAATGTCAGGCCGGTATTCGCTTGCAATTGCGCATGAATCGCCGCGCTGGTGCTGGCAAAGTCAAAAGTGAACAGCGACATGCCTAGCGCGCCCAGCAACACCAGTCCCAGTTCATGGCGGCCCTGCGAAAGCTTCTCGCACAGGATGGAACCCAGGCCCACCCCTATGGAAAAAATCGTCAGCAAGGCAATGAAATCACGTTCGCTGCCTTGCAACACGCTTTTGGCCAGACTGGGAAACTGCGCCAGCAAGGTCGCGCCGAAAAACCAGAACCATGAAATCGCGACAATGCCCAGCCATAACACCGGTTGCGCCCAGAAAATACGCACGTTATTTGCCGTTTCGCTGAGCGGATTCCAGTTGATGGTCAGTGACGGTACCGGTGCAGGGGCCGACGGAATACGACGGCTGAAATGAAAACCCGACACCGCAATCAGCAACACACTGAGACTGGTAAACAGGGCATGTTGCGACAAACTGCCCAGCCACGCCCCCAGCACCTGTCCCAGCAAAATGGACACAAACGTGCCCATTTCCACCAGCCCGTTACCGGCAGTGAGCTCACCGGCTTGCAGATGCTGCGGCAGATAGGAATACTTGACCGGGCCGAACATGGCGGAATGCATGCCCATCAGAAACAGTGCCAGCGCCAGCATCGCCAGGCTATGCAGCATAAAACCGGCACTGGCCAGCAGCATGATGGCGATTTCCAGCAACTTGACCAGGCGGATAATCCTGGCCTTGTCATATTTGTCGGCCAGTTGCCCGGCAGAGGCTGAAAACAGGAAAAACGGCAGAATAAACACGCCCGGCAACAAGGTGACCAGCATGCCGCCATCCAGTGTGGTCAGGCTGGCAGTGTTGAATGCCACCTGCGTGATCAAGGCGGTTTTAAATACATTGTCATTAAACGCGCCCAAGGCCTGCGTCCAGAAAAAAGGGCCAAAACGCGGCTGATTGAGTAGTGCGACCAGTTTATTCATGCCTTCTCTGCCATTTGTTTCAATGTGACGTAATCTGTCTTGCCGGTACCTAGCACTGGTATCTTTTCCACCACCATAATTTTCCTGGCAACCGCCAGTTCAGGCGCACCCAGGTTTCTGGCCACAATCTGCAAATCCTCGCGTTTGAGCGCAGCATCGTTAGTAAACAGGACTATGCTTTCGCCACGGCTGGCATCTGCCTGCGTGGTCGCGGCGTGCTGATAGTCGGGTGCAGCGGTCCTGGCAATATGCTCCACGATTTCCAGCGACACCATTTCTCCCGCGACTTTGGCAAAACGCTTGACGCGGCCCTTGATATGAATGAAACCCTCTTCGTCGACTTCCACCACATCCCCGGTGTCATACCAGCCTTCCGGCGGTGGAATCAATTGACCCGGCTGGTCATACAGGTAATACCCCTGCATGATATTGTCCCCTTTGACATGCAGTACACCTCCATTTTCAATGCCGGGTACCGGTTCCAGTTTATAGGCAATGCCGGGTAAAAACTGGCCTACCGTGCCATATTTGTTAGCCATGGGCGTATTGGCCGAAATCACCGGGGCACATTCGGTCGTGCCATAACCCTCCAGGATACGGATACCGAATTTTTCATGGTAGACCTTGCGCACGTCTTCGCTGAGTTTTTCCGCACCGGCCACCACCAGACGCAGTTTGTAAAAATCATAGGGGTGGGCAAAGCGTGCATAATTTGCCAGGAAAGTATTGGTAGAGAAAAACACCGTGCAGTTTTTTTCGTAAATCACTTCCGGCACCAGTTTGTATTGCAACGGTGAAGGGAACAGCAGGATGCGAATGCCATTCAGCAAAGGCAGCATTGTGCCCATAAAGCCAAAGGCATGAAAAACCGGTAGCGAGGTCATGAATTTGTCGGCGGGATTAAAATCCAGCATGGCCATGATCTGGTGGATATTGGCCAGTATGCTTTTATGGCTATGCACTACGCCTTTAGGTTTGCCTTCGGAACCGGAGGTGAACAGGATCACCGCGGTCTCTTCCGCACGTGCAGTCGCCATCACAGCCCGCGGATAGTGCAAGGCAAATCCCATCAGCCAGAGGCGGTCCAGCCAGCCAAACTGCGCGCGCAAATCTTCCAGGTAAACGATATTGAGGTTTTTCAGCTGCGCCACCACATCCTGCAGCTTGGCGGTTTCCAGGAACTGGCGCGATGTGATCACGGTATGCAGCCTGGCCGCAGTACAGGCATTCTGTATGCCGGTGGTGCCTGCAGTGTAATTCAGCATGGCGGGAATACGCCTGAATGCGCTCATCCCCAGAATCAGTGCGGCGGTATTGGTGATATTGGGCATCAGCACACCGATGGCTTCACCAGGCTGGCTGATTTTACAGGCCAGGCGTCCGAGTGCCAGGCTTTTCTTCAGCAATTGCCGGTAGCTTTCCTCCACCTGATTCAGATCTTCAATGATGCGCGTACTGCTGCCAAATTTGTGCATGGCATCCAGAAATGCGCCAAACAGGGTATTGCTTTGCTGTGTCTGAAACAGCATATTCTGCATGATGTTGCGCATGGCTTCTCCCGCCATACGGCGGCGCTGCTTGCTGGTCAATGCCTGACTGCGGGGTTCGACATGGATTTCGCGGGTGGGCAACACCGTCAGGCTGACATCGGGCAATAGCTTGCGCGGACGGTCGTCGGACAAGCGCCCGAAATAGGATTGTGCCGCGCCTTCCACCCGCACCGGCAATACCTTGACGCCGGCTCTGGCTGCGACAAAACCCGGTCCATCGTAGACTTTCATCAAGGCCCCGGTAGAGGTAATGCGCCCTTCGGGAAAGATCACTACATTTTCCCCTGCATTCAGGCGCTGCAGGACCTTCTTCATGGCCAGCGGACTGGTCGGATTCACCGCAACATAGGGCGTCAGGCGCAAAAACCAGCGGAACAGCCGTCTTTCCAGCACCTCGCTATGCACGACAAAAGTGGCCCGCTTGGGCAGGAACAATCCCAGCAGCAACCCGTCAAGAAAGGATTCATGATTGGCAACAATCAACAGGCGATCTTCCTGCGGAATATGCTGCAAACCTGTCACCCGCACACCAAACAGCAGGCGACACATGCCTCTTAATATGCTGACCACCATGTGATGAATATCCCCTTGCTTTATCTCTTTTCTTTTAAATAAATTGTGACATTCTGCAATGTCTGCTGCATCCATGTTATCTGGTCATACATTCACTTTATCCGCAAGATGGTCAAGCTTAAGTTATCCGTGGTGTCATATGCCGTCAAGTATTTTAAACGGCTAACGTCGCTGCTCAGCGTGTTTGAAAATAATCAGTGATCAGTTGCACCATGGCAGCATCTCCCGCTTGCCCGGCACTGAACACGGTCAGGCCATGCGCGGCCGCCTGCTCTGCAATGCGGTCATGGTTCACAAACAAAGGGACAGCCTTGAGCCAGCTGGAGTTTCCTGTCAGGTCGAGCAAAAAACGCAAGGCTTCGGTGCTGGTGATGATGATGGCCTGCAAGCGGTTTTGTGCATGCGCATGCTGCAACGGTTCGGCACTGGCCTGGGGATTGATACGACGGTAGCATTCACCAAACACGACTTCAGCGCCACGCTGCTTCAGCGTGTCCGCCATCAGCTCGCGACCACCGACACCGCGTACAATCAATACGCGCTGACCCTGCATGTGCTGAAACTCGGGCAACGAGAGCAAGGACTCACTGTCGAACCGGTCTTTTGGCATCAGCACATCGGTCACGCCATATGCCTGCAAGGCACTGGCCGTGGTCGGGCCTATGGCTGCAAATTTTAAAGCACGCGGAATGGACGCCTGCTGTAACAAAGGCATACCGTATTGCACGGCATTGCTACTGATGAAAATCACCCACTGGAATTGCGTCAGCGGTGTGATAGTCGACTGAAAGCCACTCAGGTCGGGCAGGCTCGCAATATCCAGCAACGGAAAAGAAATCACCTCGCCGCCCGCTTGTGTCACGGCAGCATTCAGTTTGACTGCTTGCGCCGGCGGCCGGGTGACCGCGATATGCACACCTGCCAGAGGCAGGATCATTTCACGCCGTCCAGCGCGGCCAGGATTTTATCTGCGCCACGCGCGACCAGCTGCTGCGCCAGTTGCTGGCCCAGTTTTTCAGCCTGGCTGGCATCTCCCGTCACTGTTTCCTTCAGCATCTGCCGGCCATCCACGCTGGCCACAAAGCCCTGCATGGAAATCGTATTGCCCTGCTTGGTCGCATAAGCACCTAACGGCACGGTACAACTGCCCGCCAGGGCGCGGCTGAAGCCACGTTCAGCTTCCACACACAACTGGGTATCCACATGATTCAGCGGTGCCAGAATAGCGATTAAATCCGTACGGCTGACATTGATTTCTATGCCCAGTGCCCCCTGGCCAACCGCAGGAATACTGTCTGCCGGATCAATAAATCCTTTGATACGGTCGCCCAGCTCCAGCCGGATCAAGCCCGCTGCGGCCAGGATGATGGCTGCGTATTGCCCTTCATCCAGCTTGCGCAAACGCGTCTGCACATTACCGCGCAAAGACTCGATTTTCAGCTGCGGAAAGCGCGCCTGGATCTGGCTCTGCCGACGCAGGCTGGAAGTGCCTACAATACTGCCCGCCGGTAACTCTTCCAGGCAGGTATAGTGGTTGGAAACAAAAGCGTCGCGCGGATCTTCACGCTCGCCGGTCGCCGCCAGTGCAAAACCGTCCGGCAAATGCATGGGCACATCTTTCATGCTGTGTACGGCCAGGTCGGCACGACCGTCCGCCAGCGCGCTTTCAAGCTCTTTTACGAATAAACCCTTGCCGCCTATGCGTGACAGCGGCGAATCCAGGATCTGGTCGCCAGTGGTAGTCATACCCAGAATACTGACATCACATTGCGGATAAAGCGCCTGTAAACGGGCCTGGATATGTCTGGCCTGCCACATGGCCAGGGCGCTCTCGCGCGAAGCAATCACCAGGGATTTTGGAGGGGTCACGGTAGTCATGCCGTCATTTTAACATAGCGGATTAGCCTCAGACCCTGCCTGTTTTGCGCCCCGGTACGGGTCAACCTTTTACGCCACAGATCAGCCGGATTGAGTTATCCTAGTAAAGTATCCTGGCAGGCGTACTGCTGAAAACAGGCGGATTCATGATTAAAAGGAGGGCTGCTCATGCAGTATCAAATTAATATTTTTCTTTCGTCACTCAACCAGTTCTGGGTAGAGCTGGTCAACTTCGTCCCTAAATTACTGGCCGTGATCGTCATTTTATTTTTTGGCTGGATGGTGGCCAAACTGGTTCGTATCGGTGTCAAGCGCCTGCTGGAGATCACCCAGTTTGACGCGTTTGCCAAACGCTCAGGCCTGGAAGCATTTATGCACAGCGCCAATTTTCAGGTCACGCTGAGTGGCATTATCAGCCAGGTCATTTACTGGCTGGTGATTCTGCTGTTTGTGATTACCTGCGCCAACTCGCTGGGCATGACTGAAGTGGCCATGCTGCTGCGTGAACTTGCCAGCTACCTGCCACACATTATTGTCGCCATTCTGGTGGTGATTTTCGGTACGCTGTTTGCACGCTTTATCAATCGCCTGGTGTTTGCATGGTTGCACAGCATCAAGTTCGAGCAGGCATTGATCATCAGTACTTCTGCAGAATATTGCATCCAGATTCTGGCGATATTCATTGGTCTGGAACAACTGGGCATAGGCATGCAGCTGATACACTCATTGTTCGTGATCGTGTTTGGTGCCGTATTCCTGGCCCTGGCGATTGCCTTCGGCCTGGGTGGCAAGGAATGGGCCGCCCGTATCATTGAACAGGCGGAACAAAAGAAAAAGCCTTAAGTAGCACACGCAGTAACAAGTAACACATCGATCAGGGCCGTTTTATACGGCCCTGATCATATGCTGGTGCCGGCGGCTGACCACCAGCGTGTCAGGAATTCCCTTAATCAATACCACCCATGCAGGTTCAGCGGTTTCTTCCGCAGGTGCCGACCGCTGCTTTTCATAACCCGCAATCGCATCCCGTGCGACCAGGGCATTTCTGTGCACTCGCACAAACCGGTCAGCATATAACTGCTCCAGCTGATGTAATGAAGTTTCCAGCAGATAACTATGGTCACGGGTGCGCACGGTCACGTATTTAAGCTCGGCACGGAAATACAGTACTTCCGCCAGCGGGACCAGCAATACCTTGCCACGTTCGTGTATGCTCAAATGCCGTGCTGTTGCCTGCAACGCCTGCAAGGCTTGTGATTGTGCCGCTTGCAACGGTCGCGCCTTGGCCAGGGCCGCCGACAACCTTTCCACCCGTATCGGTTTCAACAGGTAATCAATGGCATTGAGTTCAAATGCCTGCAAGGCATGATGGTCATAGGCGGTAGTGAAAATCAGGTTGGGCGGTGACGCCAGCTGGCGGATATGCTGGGCCAGCTCTATGCCATCCATGCCCGGCATGCGGATATCCACCAGCGCAATATCAATGGCCGTCTGTTGCAATACTTCCATGGCTTCCAGGCCATTGCCGGCTTCTGCCACCACGGTATAGCCACCGACATCGCCGACCAGATCCCGCAGGCGCTGCCTCGCCAATGGCTCGTCATCCACGATCAGTAAACGTTCAGTCATGCGTCACCTCGGGGATGGGGCGGGTCGGCATGGTAATCTCGACGATATAACGCTGGTTCACCTCATATTGCCGCAACTGTGCTTCGAGGTCGTAATGCAGGCGCAGGCGCTCACGGATATTGTTCAGGGCCATTTTATTGCCACCCGCCTTGTCACTGCGCGGTGGTAAGGGGTTACTGAGCCGTAACAGCAAACTGCTGCCATCGGGTTTTATTTCAATATGAATCACACCCCCTTGCGCTTGCGGTTCTATGCCGTGATAAACCGCGTTCTCCAGCAAAGGTTGCAGAATCAGCGGCGGGATCATGATATCGGCAGGCATGTCAGCCAGCTGCCACTCGCATTGCAGGCGCTGGTCCAGCCGCAGTTTTTCGATATTCAGGTATTGCCGGCACAAGGCAATCTCCTGCGATAACGGCACCAGCTCACGGTTATCCGCCATCAGGACCCGGAACAGCTCAGCCATATCCTCCAGCGCTGCTTCGGCCCGCTGCGGCTGGCTGCGTATCAGCGACAGCACCGCATTCAGGCTGTTAAACAGGAAATGGGGACGGATGCGCGCCTGCAGTGCCTGTAAGCGTGCTTCGGCGATGGCGGGCGAATAGGCGCGCTGCAATAAATCCAGGTAATACAGGCACAATCCAACGTCACCCAGGCATAACACCATGCCCTGCCAGTATTGCGCAGATGCCAATGGTGCAATCCAGTGATCGTAACCGTAAGTGCTCACTAGCGTAATCATTAGCGCCAGCACGGCAATAACTAACAACCCGGTTCGATAAGGCAACCGCACCAGCCGCGGATAAACCAGCACCAGCGCCCCCAGCACCAGCAGCAATGGCGGCAGCCACTGCCCACCCAGCTGCGCCAGCTCGCTGCCCCATTGCCAGACATTCCAGCCAGGCCGGGCAGTGACGATTGTCAGCAAAACCAGCAAGCAGACATGCCACAACAATACACGTAAGTGTATGCCCAGATTACGGAAATTGGGGATGCGGTTGCTTTTACGCACAGTCTGTTGTTCGTTTATAATAGCGTGCCAGCATCATAAGTATTAAGTGCCACAGGCGCAAGCATGCGCCGGGCGGCCATTTCCGGCAGAAAGAATTTTGTTTTGACAGCATCCAACCCCAATACACAGTCATCTTTGCACCAGAAAGACCAGGCATGGTCCGGCCGTTTTAACGAGCCCGTCGCCGAACTGGTTAAACGCTACACAGCTTCCGTCGATTTCGACAAGCGACTGGCAACATTCGATATCCAGGGCTCGATTGCGCATGCCACCATGCTGGGCGAACAAGGCATTATTTCGACACAGGATGTGGCAGATATCAAACGCGGCCTGGGCGAAATCCTGACCGAGATTGAAGCAGGCCAGTTCGAGTGGCTGCTGGACCTCGAGGATGTGCATCTGAATATCGAAAGACGCCTGACTGAGAAAATCGGTGATGCCGGCAAGCGCCTGCATACCGGCCGTTCACGTAACGACCAGGTTGCGACTGATGTACGCCTGTGGTTGCGCAGTGTGGTGGATGACAGCATTGCCGGTATCCGTGCTTTGCAAACCTCATTGCTGGATCTGGCCGAACAACATGCTGCGACCATCATGCCTGGCTTCACCCATCTGCAAGTGGCGCAGCCAGTAACCTTCGGCCATCACCTGATGGCCTATTTCGAAATGCTCAACCGCGATGCCGAACGCTTTGCCGATGCACGCAAACGTATCAACCGCCTGCCTTTGGGCGCCGCCGCCCTGGCCGGCACCAGCTACCCGATCAAACGCGAACGGGTCGCCGAACTGCTGGGCTTTGACAGCGTGTGCCAGAACTCGCTGGATGCCGTGTCTGACCGCGACTTTGCCATTGAATTTAACGCAGCGGCGTCATTGATGATGATGCACCTGTCACGTTTCTCCGAAGAACTGATTTTATGGATGAGCCCGCGTTTCGGCTTTATTGATATCGCCGACCGTTTCTGTACCGGCTCTTCCATCATGCCGCAGAAGAAAAACCCCGATGTGCCCGAACTGGTACGTGGTAAAACCGGCCGTGTCTACGGTCATTTGATCGGCCTGCTGACCCTGATGAAAGGTCAGCCACTGGCCTATAACAAAGATAACCAGGAAGACAAGGAGCCGCTGTTTGACGTGGCCGATACCTTGCTGGTGACTTTGCAGATCTATGCCGATATGCTGCGTGGCATTACCGTCAACGCCGGCAATATGCGCCAGGCTGCGCTGGAAGGCTTTGCAACGGCAACCGATCTGGCCGACTACCTGGTGAAAAAAGGCATGCCATTCCGCGATGCGCATGAAGTGGTCGCCCATGCCGTCAAAGCAGGGGTGGAATCAGGCCGTGATCTGGCCGAATTCAGCCTGGCAGAATTGCAGGCATTCAGTAGCACGATTGGCGACGATGTCTTTGAAGTGCTGACGCTGGAAGGCTCAGTCGCCAGCCGCAACCACACCGGTGGCACCGCGCCGGAACAAGTGCGCCGTGCCATCGCCCAGGCCAGGCAACAATTAGGCAGCTGATGACCCGCCCCCATCATCCACCGAGTAAGCGCAAATCATACCCGGTCATGATGGTGGGGCTGCTATTTTGCATCACCCTGATAACAGTGCTAACAAGCCAGTCAGCACACGCTGCTTTTGGTATCGCCAATCCCAAACACGAACAGGCCATGCTGTGGCCGCTATTACCCGGTGAAAGCCTTAACAGTCTGGCAATCAAGCTCTATCCGCAAAGTCCGGTACTGCAGCAGCGCTTTGTGCAGCAAGCCATTTCTCTTAGCCGCAGTCGCGGCATCCTGCTGACCGCAGACCAGCGTGCAGCGTCTGCGCAACTGATCGCGGTACCTAATGCCCAAACCCTGCATACCGTCACGCACCGTATCAAAAAAGCCGATGAAGTCGACGCCGACGCTTTTGCCCCGCCCGCAGGGCTGGTCATGAGTGTGCAACTCACGCAAGCCGCGCAGGAATCAGGCTGGCATATGCCGGATTTCACATTGCCTGCACTGCATTTACCGGAGTGGATGACTTTAAAAGGGCATTCTTTTTCTATGGCCAACCTGGCAGGCCGCGTTGCAGCGCTCAACACACATATTACGGAGACTTATCAGGCCAATACGCAGGCGATTGCGCGGACACCAGTGCAACGGCTCTATCAACACCCGCAATTGGCGCTGATTGTGGGAAGTGCCGTGTTATTGCTGCTGTTGAGCCTGCTTTGGGGTGTTTTGGAAAGGCGACGGACTCATTAACCGCTGACTTCAGTATCCTTTTTAAACCAATTCTTTAGATTATGCTGTAGAAATGATGTAGCGTTTGTTTCGCCTAAAAGCGGAACAAAACGAGTCAAAACTCAAATATCGTTCCAAAATGCTAAAGTTACGGCAAAAACATCCCCAATAACTCATTCAAGAACCGCTGCCCCTGCATAGTGGGTGCAATCACCCCATCTTCCTGCGTCAGCAATCCCTTCTGCTGCGCTTTCAGCAATTGTGACTGAATGGCACGTAACGGCAATCCCGTCCGCTGCTGAAACAACGCGGCCTCCACCCCGTCCACCAGGCGCAAGGCATTCATCATAAATTCAAACGCCAGATCCTCACGCCCAATCTGCCACTCGTTATCCACTGCCTGACCTTGCGGTGCGGCTTCCAGATAACGCTTAGGATGCTTGTGCCGACTCTGACGGATGATCTTGTCGTGAAAGCTCAGCTTGGAATGTGCGCCGGCACCTATGCCCAGGTAGTCGCCAAACGTCCAGTAATTCAGGTTATGCATGCACTGCTGGCCGGGCTGGGCAAAGGCCGATGTTTCGTAATGCTGGTAGCCATGGCTTGCCAGTATTTTCTCGATTTCTTCCTGCATGGTGGCGCTGGTATCGTCATCCGGCAAACTCGGCGGTGTGCGGTGGAATGGCGTGTTGGGCTCCAGCGTCAGGTGATAAAACGACAAATGTGCCGGTTTGATCTGACAGGCGGTTGCAGCGTCTTGCAATGCATCTTCCAGGCTTTGCTCAGGCAAGGCGTACATCACATCCAGATTGACCTTATCAAACGTATTCAAGGCCAGTTCAGCTGCGGCCAACGCCTGATCACGATCATGAATACGTCCCAGGAATTTCAGGTAATTTGGCTGAAAGCTCTGAATGCCCAGCGAGACACGGTTCACGCCGGCCTCACGGTAGCCTTTGAAGTGCGCAATATCTACCGTGCCCGGATTCGCTTCCAGCGTGACTTCCGCATCATATTCCAGCGGCGTCAGCATGCGCACATGACTAAGAATCTTGTCTATGGATTCAGCGGAAAACAAACTGGGCGTGCCACCACCAAAGAAAATGCTGCGGACTTTCCGGCCCCACACCAGCGGCGTAGCCTGCTCAAAATCCGCAATCAGTGCATCCACATAAGCCGCTTCTGGAATCTCCTGCCGCGATTCATGCGAATTAAAGTCGCAATACGGACATTTGCGCACGCACCACGGGATATGGATATACAGCGAAAGCGGCGGCGGGTTGGTCAGTCCGCTGAGCGTCGCATCCCCTTGCAGCGGTGCGGCACTCAGACTATTGGCAGGGTAAATCGGGATCATACCGGCATTTTAACCTGTAACTATTCAGCGGCAGGCATTTACACACTTTGCAACAATGCCCTGGGTGGCTGGTTAAACTGGTTGCGTGCCACCAGCCAGGCAGCCAGTGGCACCAGCACCACTGCCGCCAGCAACGCTTCCATGGTCAGCCAGGCATTGAACCGGTAGTCCACTTTCAGGATAAGGTTGGCCAGGTAATAGGCCGCAATATTGGTAAAAATAATTGCCACGATACTGGCCAGTATGCCTACACATAAAAACTCGACCAGCATGGCCGAGACCACCTGCCGTCTTGATGCACCCAGCACCCGCATCAATGTGCTTTCGCGCACCCGCTCCTCCCGCGTCGCCATCAGTGCCGCATACAACACCGCCAGGCCCGCCAGCAAACTGAAGCCGAACACAAATTCAATCGCGTAACTCATTTTGCTGATCAGGCCCTGTATCTGCTCCATCAGGGCAGACACATTGATAATGGTTAAATTGGGAAACTGTCTGATCAGACGGTCCAGCACTTCCTCCTGCCCTTTCGGCAAGTGAAAGCTGGTGATGTGGCTTGCCGCAAAGTCATCCAGCACTTTCGGTGGCGTCACGGTGAAAAAATTCACATGCATGCTGCTCCATTCCACTTTGCGCAAATTGCTGATGGTGAGAGTCAGTTTGCTCCCGGCCACATCATAGCTCAACTGGTCGCCCAGTTTTAACTTGAGCGTTTCAGCCAGCCCCTGCTCCAGCGACAACAACGGCTTCCCGGCATCTTCGGCGCGCCACCACTGCCCTGCCACCAGTTCATTATCCGCCTGCATCCGGGTTGCCCATGACAGGTTGAACTCGCGCTCCACCATGCGTTTGGCCCGGTCATCGCTATAATCCGCAGCATTTACCGGCTTGCCATTGATCGCTTCCAGGCGTGCACGCACCATGGGGAAAATATCGGCATGCTGAATGGAGGAGGATGTTAATAATTCATTAATGCCGGCAATCTGCTCTGACTGGATATTAATCACAAAACGGTTAGGCGCATCTGCCGGTAAAGAAGTCTGCCAGTTTTTCAACAGGTCGTTGCGCACAAAAGCCAGCAGCAATATCGCCATCAAGCCCATGCTTAAGCCGACCACCTGGGCCACGGTCAGCGCCGGACGTCGCCTTAAACCCATCAGGCCGAGTTTGATCACCCCGAAGTTCCGGACAGAGAATGACTTTATCAAACGCATCCCCGCCAGGGCCAGAAAACTGGCTACCGCAACCAGTGCTGCCAGAGCAGCCAGCACTATGCCTGCCAGCCTGAGATCGCCTGAATGCCAGAAAACCAGGCCAGCCAGTACCAGGAAAGCCGGTACAAACAGCATGCCATTGCTGCGCACATTACCTTCCAGGTCCTGCCGCAGAATGCGCAAGGCCGGGACTGCCTGCAGGCGCATCAGTTGTGGCCAGACCACGGTCAGCAAAGTGGCGAATCCGGTGATGAGTCCAAGTGCCAGCGGCCAAAGGCCGGGCGCAGGCAATGCCTCCAGAAACAGGCGTTCGGCCAGGATGGATAAGCCATACTGCGCGGCAAAACCCAGCACGCAGCCGATCACGCTGCCGACCAGCGCCAGCAGCAAGGTCTGGTATAGCAGAATTTGTGTAATCAGTTGCCTGGTCGCGCCAAAACAGCGCATCAGGGCATAGGTATCCAGGCTTTTTTGCACATAGGGAATGCTTGCCAGCAGCATGGCGACCATTGCCAGAATCACACCCACCGTAGATGCAATCCCCAGGAACTGTTGCGCCTTCTCCAGCGCATTGCGCATTTCCGGGCGCGCGCTGCGCACATCCTCAATACGCTCACCTCTGCCCAGTTGCGGCGTCAGCCATTCGGCATAATCTGTGATGGCTTGCTGGTTTTCACCAGCCTGCGAAGTGGCAATCAGCAAGTGATATTTCACCCGGCTACCAAACTGCACCAGGCCGGTCGCAGGGACATCGGCGCTATTCATCAATACCCGGGGCGCGATACTGAACATGTCACCACCACGGGAAGGTTCCAGCAGCAACAGGGCTGCGACCTTGAATTCACTATCGCCTATGCTGATATCGTCGCCTATCTTCAATGCGAGTTTTTTTGCCAGGCCGGGCTCAATCCAGACCGTTCCCCGGGCAGGTGTGTCTGTCGCAAACTCAGGCTTGTCGGGCTGTGTCTGCCTGCTGATGGTCAGATGACCGCGCAACGGAAAGCCGGATGCCACTGCCTTGATTTCGGCGAGCTGACTGCTCTCGCCCTTCACCACCATGCTAGGAAATTCCAGGGTCTGTGTAGTCTGCAACTGACGTCGTTGCGCCTGCTCAGCATAACTTGCCGGGATGGCATGATCTGATATCACCGCCAGATCGCCGCCCAGCAAGACATTACCCTGCGTTTGCATGCCGGATTTGATGCGGTCAGTAAAGAAGCTCACCGAAGTGGTTGCCGTGACCGCCAGGATCAGCGCAAACAGCAATACACGAATCTCGCCCGAAGACCACAAGCTGCGGCACTGGCGCCAGGCAATGGATAAGGCCAGCATTTAATGCGCTCCTGTGTGGTCGGGCATCTGTATCTCATTGAGTACCCCGTTCTGCAGATTCAGCACTCGCTGACAACGTCTCGCCAGTTTCATATCATGAGTGACCAATATCAGAGTCGTACCGCTCTTCACATTCAGCTCAAACAACAATTCGATAATGGCTTCCCCAGTCGTGGCATCCAGATTACCCGTCGGCTCATCGGCAAACAGAATGGAAGGTCTGGCGGCAAACGCCCTGGCAATCGCTACCCGTTGCTGCTCGCCACCGGATAACTGTTTCGGGTAATGCGTGGCACGTGCGGCAAGACCAACACTTTCCAGCGCAGCCATGGCGACAGAAGAAGCATCATTACGCCCCGCCAGCTGCAAAGGCAGCATAACATTCTCAAAAGCCGTCAGTGATCCCAGCAACTGGAATGACTGGAATACAAAGCCCATATGCCTGGCACGCACAGCTGCCCGCCCATCCTCATCCAGCTGACCAATGTCAGCACCATCAATCAAAACTTTGCCGCTACTCGCCGTGTCCAACCCTGCCAGTAACCCCAGCAGTGTGGATTTGCCGGAACCCGAGCTACCGATAATCGCCAGCCGCTCGCCTTTGGGCACAGCCAGGTTTAAATTGGTCAAAATCTGGATTGTTGTATCATTACTGACGACAGATTTACTTAAAGAGACTGCTTCAACAGCATAAGAGGCTTGCATTAATGATGTTCCGTTTTCTAAAAATATTAAGCGTATTCACTACTTTGTTTTTTGCGAATGTTGCCATGGCCGACACTGCTTCCAAACCCGTGATCCTGGTATTCGGCGATAGTTTATCCGCCGCCTACGGCATCCCCAAAGAGCAAGGCTGGGTCAATCTGCTATCACAACGAGTAAAAGACAACCAATTACCCTACGAAGTTGCCAACGCCAGCGTCAGCGGCGAAACCACTGCCGGTGGCCTCAGCCGCTTGCCCGCAGCACTCAAACAGTTTAAACCAAGCATAGTCGTGCTGGAGCTTGGCGCAAATGATGGCCTGCGCGGTTTGCCGGTAGATGCCATGAAGAATAACCTGGAGAAAATGATTCAAGCCAGCAAGCAAGCGAATGCGCAGGTTGTTTTGTTAGGCATGCTGATTCCACCGAACTATGGGCCTAAATACACCAATGGTTTTAAAGCGGCTTTTCTGGATTTAGCAGAGAAATACAAAACACCTTTCATACCATTTTTTCTGAATGGGATTAGCGGGCATAGTGATCTGGTGCTGGAAGATGGGCTGCATCCTAATGTGAATGCGCAAAGAAAGATATTGGAGAATGTTTGGCCGACTTTAAAACCATTACTGACCAAGGTACCAAAATAATCCGAATTCCGTTTCAGCATCCCGTAGAGTCGCTAATAGTTCGCGTTGGATTTGTGAATGAAGACGCTATTTCCAATTGATACTTCCTCTGCCAATTCAGTCAAAGACTCAGGTGGCACATAACTTTCATAAATTAAGACAATTTACGCTGACATTAATTGATTTCCCAAAATGGGCAAATACATGGTCATGATTGAAATGGATGCGTCATGCGGTATATACTTTGGTATCTATCATGCCGAAACAAAGGTGTATTATGAGTCAAACTGCAAAAATATTTGTTAATGGGCGCAGTCAGGCAGTGCGCTTGCCGGCTGAATACCGATTTGAAACTAAAGAGGTTTTCATTAGCAGGGATAGTGCGACGGGCAATGTGATTCTTTCGAGCAAGCCTTCTGATTGGGATGGTTTTTTTCAAATACTTTCAGCAGATACCGTACCAGCAGATTTTATGAATAGGGATGACCGAGAGCAATCAACGGAAGAGCGCGATCCGCTTGAAGGTTTGTAATTATGAAGCGATACATGCTGGACACGAATATAGTGAGCCACTTTCTGAAACAACATCCGGCAGTGACTGCTAAAGTAGTTTCAACAGAAATGTCCAGTTTGTGTATTTCTGCAATCACTGCAGGCGAATTGCAATTCGGGCTGGCAAAAAGGCCGGAAGCTAAACAGTTACATCTAGTCATCAACGAGTTTCTTCGCCGCGTTGATACCCTTCCCTGGGATACCAAAGTCACCGCAACATACGGACAAATCCTCGCTGAGTTGTCTCAAACAGGCAAGATGCTGGCGCCACTGGATTTACTCATTGCTGCACATGCCAAATATGCTAATACGATTTTAGTCACCAACGATCAAGCGTTTAACCAAGTGAGTGGATTGAAAATTGAGGACTGGACGATATAACCCGGGAGCAAATGAATACAACCACATTGAAGTTTTAAGTCCTGGGCTCTGCTTTTTTCCTGCCTGCAATGAACTAATATCCCGCCTGATTTCGCATAGCTTCTATAACTGAAGCTGTCTCTGGTAGTGATTTTTGCAATGCTAGTAATTCTTTAATAAATTCAACTTTATTAAACGTTGGTTTGAGAGCCAATATCAATTGGCTTTCAGAATTTAAATGAGCAATCAAGCTGTCGCCGTGACGGATTTGCATTTGTTTCGTGATGCTTGCGGGCAAACTTGCGGCAAGGCTTTTGCCAAATTTTTTGACTTTTACTTCCATGTGTTAACGCCTATCAGCGTATGCGCTTAAGAGAATATGGCATTGAGTCAAAAATCCATTTTCAAGCATTTGGCTTTATAAATCCGAAAAATTCTGAATCTTGACCGAGCCCTCTGGAAAACTTGCTATGATCTCCAATTCCCCACCCATTGCCTGAATATGGTTGCGCAGGGTTGATAAATACATGTCGGTACGTTTTTCAATTTTTGCCACAGCAGGTTGCTGAATATGCAGCGCTTCTGCCATCATTTTTTGAGACAGGCCGCGTGCCTGACGCAACTCGTGTAAAGGCATTTCTTGCAGCATTTGCTCTGTTTTCTGAGAAACCTTGGCTTGCGCTTCTGGCGAGAGTGTTGCTTTAAGCGTACTAAAGTTTTTTGCCATCAATCAGTCCTTCATTTATTAAAACCGCCAGATGTTCATCATAGAGTCGATCAGCAATAGGAATGTATTTTTCATACCATCGATCATCCCCCGTCTTATCACCTCCATGAGCAATATGGCTGATCGTCGAGGATCAAATGCATATAGTGTCCGCAATGGCCGACCACCATGCTGTATTCTCAACTCACGCATGTGACCGTGCCGTGACTGGTTAATCGCTGATGAATGTGGAAAAGGTAGCTGGGTGCCCAACGATTCAAGTAGGCCTACAGAAGCGGCAACAGAGACTTGTTCATCTTCATTCAGAGAATGCCACCAAGCTTCGAATTCATCAGTATATTCAACTAACCATATCATCGTAGCCCCCTTGAAACATTCCGTCAATGGAATATTCATACATATTTTAACTGCGATTATTAAAATATGTTAACAAATGATAGGCTAAAAAGTACTGTTGATTGTTACGAGTTGTGGAATGGAAGTTTTAACGCCTATGTGTTTTTTAGATTTAAGCGATTTCTTCAAGCACCTGCAAAAACGCATCTCCATATTTCTGCAATTTCGCCTGCCCAATTCCGCTAATCTGCCCCATCTCATCCAAGGTTTGCGGTTTGCGGTTGTGGATTTCCAGCAAGGTACTGTCGTGGAAAATCACATACGGTGGTACGCCTTGCTCTCTAGCCAGCTCCAGCCGTTTGGCTTTCAGTGCTTGCCAGAGCGGGTCATCATTCGCACCTTCAAAGGCCTCTTTGGCACGTGCGCTACGCTCGGCTTTGCTCATGCGTTTTTCGGGTTCGGCATCGCGGCGTAGCCAGACTTCCTGCTCGCCTTTAAGCACTGGTCGTGCAGCTTCTGTCAGCTTTAATCCACCATAGGCAGCCATGTCGGCTTCAAGCATGCCAGCTGCGATCAGTTGGCGATAGACACCGCTCCATTGCGCTTGATTGAGGGTTTTGCCTATGCCAAAGGTGCTAACTTTATCGTGACCAAAGCGCTCGACTTGTGGTGTGACTTTGCCCATCAGCACATCAATTAAATGGCCGACACCGAATCTTTGGCCGGTACGAAATACACAGGAAAGCGCCATTTGTGCGACCTGCGTAGCTTGCCAGGTTTCGACCGGGTGCAGGCAGTTATCACATTGCTCGCAGGCACCGGGATGGCTTTCGCCAAAGTAGCGCAAAATGGCCTGGTGGCGGCAGGCGGTGGATTCGCAGTAGCCGAGCAAGGCATCCAGTTTCAGGCGTTCCAGCCGCTTGCGTTCTTCGGAGGCTTCGCCGCCATCCAGCATTTGTCGCATGGAGACCACATCGCCCATGCCGTAGACCATCCAGGCATTGGCCGGCAGGCCATCGCGCCCGGCACGGCCTGTTTCCTGGTAATAACCTTCCATACTTTTTGGCAGATCCAGATGTGCGACAAAGCGGACATTAGGTTTGTCTATGCCCATGCCGAACGCGATAGTCGCCACCATAATAATGCCTTCTTCACGCAAAAAGCGACGCTGGTGATGTTCGCGTAGTTGCGCGGGTAAACCGGCGTGGTAAGGCAAGGCTGACCAGCCTTTTTCAACCAGCCAGGCGGCGGTTTCTTCGACTTTTTTGCGGGACAGGCAATAGATAATGCCAGCGTCATTAGGATGTTCACGTTCCAGGAATGCCTGCAGTTGCTGGCGGGCATTGTTTTTGATGCCGACGTGGTAACGGATATTGGGCCTGTCAAAACTGGAGACAAACTGGCGGGCGTTTTCCAGGTTGAGCTGGCTGATGATTTCGGCACGCGTGGGTGCATCGGCGGTGGCAGTCAGTGCAATGCGCGGTACTTCTGGAAAACAGTCATGCAGCACAGTCAGTTGGCGATATTCAGGCCGGAAATCATGCCCCCACTGCGATACGCAATGCGCTTCGTCGATAGCAAACAGCGCCAGACCGACATGCTGTTGCACCTCATCCAGCAGACTGAGGAAGCTGCTGACCATCAGTCGTTCCGGTGCCACGTACAAGAGTTTGATTTCTCCGGCAATCACTTGGCGTGTGATGCGGCTGTTATCTTCCGCACTTAAACTGGAATTTAAAAAAGCAGCGTTGACGCCCAGTTGTCGCAGAGCTTCAACCTGGTCCTGCATCAGGGCAATCAAAGGCGAGACGACAATGGCCAGACCATCGCGTGCCAGCGCGGGAATCTGGTAACACAGGGATTTGCCACCGCCGGTAGGCATCAGCACCAGCGCATCCTGTCCACTGATCACATGTTCAACAATGGCTTGCTGCTGATGGCGGAACTGGTCGTATCCGAATACGTCGTGGAGAATTTGTTGCGGCGAGAGGGTGGTCATGCCTTAAGTTAACATAATTTAACCAAATCACACAACCATCTAGAGTTTCTGGTAGGGGTTCACCAGGCTATCGACCAGCGCATGCAGCGCTTTGCGCATCTGTTCTTCGCTGACTTCCATCAGCAGGCCATCTTCCAGGGCATCCTGCGCGACTTGTTTGAGCTCATCAAAATTTTCGGACATGACTTTGACCTTTTCGGTGCAGGAAACCACCGAACCATCGTCACGTACCCATTTTGGCCACTCATTTGTCATTCACTTTTACTTTCACACTAACTTTTATTCACTTGCTTCTATTCAATTGCCAACTTTTTACAGGCTCTTTTCCAGCGCCTGCAGCAATTTTACCAGCGCCTGGCCGCGATGACTCATTTTGCTTTTGACCTCCAGTGGCAGTTCGGCCACGGTTTTGCGCGTTGCCAGATCCATAACCAATGGGTCGTAGCCAAATCCTTCGGAGCCACGGAACTCGCGCAAGATTTCGCCCTGCCACATGCCATCGGCAATAATCGGCTGCGGGTCCTGCGGCGAACGCACCAGCACCAGCACGCTGTAAAAATACGCACGGCGGTCACTTTCGCGTGACAATACTGTGAGTAATTTATCGTTGTTACGTTCATCCTGCGTCAGCAGGCTGCCTGCGGGTTGCGGTCCGGCATAGCGCGCCGAAATCACGCCCGGCGCGCCTTGCAAGGCATTGACACACAAACCGGAATCATCGGCCAGTGCGGGCAATCCGCTATGTTCGCTGGCGTGACGCGCCTTGGCTAAGGCATTTTCCACAAAGGTCTGATAAGGCTCGGGGCATTCCGGCACATTGAATTCAGATTGCGACACAATCTCGATATTCAAGGGTGCCAGCACATGCGCGATTTCACGGATTTTGCCTTTGTTGCCGGAGGCAATGACCAGTTTGTTGAATGGCAGTGCCATGATTAAACCGCCAGTGCCTGTTGCTGAATGACGGAAATTTCACCGATGCCTTTGGCGGCCAGGTCCAGCATCTGGTTCATGGTTTCGCGTGCAAATGGCTCGCCTTCGGCCGTGCCCTGAATCTCCACGAAGCCGCCGTTACCGGTCATGACCACGTTCATATCGGTATCGCAATCGGAGTCTTCGATATAGTCCAGATCCAGCACAGGCGTGCCTTGATACACACCGACGGAAATGGCGGCAACAGAGTCTTTGATAGGCGTTTCGGTCAACAAGCCCTTTTGCAGCAATGTGTTCACGGCATCCACCATGGCGACATAGGCACCGGTAATGCTGGCCGTACGCGTACCGCCATCGGCCTGGATCACGTCACAGTCGAAATGGATGGTGCGCTCACCCAGTTTTTGCAGATCAATCACTGCGCGCAGGCTGCGGCCTATCAGGCGCTGGATTTCCTGAGTGCGCCCGGTCTGCTTGCCACGTGCAGCTTCACGGTCCATACGAGACCCGGTGGAGCGTGGCAGCATGCCATACTCGGCCGTCACCCAGCCCTGGCCCTTGCCTTTCAGGAAACCCGGCACTTTTTCTTCTACACTGGCAGTGCAAATCACGTGGGTATCACCAAATTTCACCAGCACCGAGCCTTCGGCATGCTTGGTGTAATGGCGAATCATTTCAATGGTGCGCAACTGGTCGTTGGCGCGCTGGCTAGGTCTGTTCATACTTTTCATTCCTGTTTCTTAACATGTTCTTGGGTTCTGCCCAGGGCAGCCTGGATTTCGGCAATTGCCTTTTCAATTTCATCGTCGGTCAGATCCAGCCCGTGTGGCTGGTTCATGATGGTCGTGGTCATCTCGGCAGGCAAATCCAGCGTGGACACGGTCAGGGGCGCCGTCACGCGTTCGCCCCACTGCATGGCAATGGCACTCATATTATCGCCGACAGTTGCGCTGGCAGCCTCGGCATCATCGATTATACGCGTGATGCTATCCTGGATATTGGCCGCCAGCATATGTTGCGCCATAGTGATATCCGGCACTTTGTTCCAGACACCATCCGAGCACAGCAACATCACATCACCCTCTTTCAGCGCGACAGGATCTGCCAGGTCAACCTTGGGCGGCTTGTCACCACCCAGACAATTATAAATTTTGTTGCGGTGCGGGTGTCGTTCAATTTGCGCTTCGGTAATTCTGCCCTCGCGCAACAATGCCTGTACCACGGAGTGATCCTGGGTCTGGAATTCTTTCAGGCCGTTACGGTAAAGATACAGGCGCGAATCCCCGACATGGGCACAAAACAGCTTATTGCCCTGAATCAGGGCGACGACAATGGTGGTACGCGGGGATTCTGTCAATTTTCTGCGGGTACGCACATGTTCAATCACCTGGTGTACCTGGCCGATTTGCTCGCGTAAGAATCGTGCCGGCTGCGAAATTGAGGGTTTTGATTCGCGCTGGAATGCTTCCACCATGGTTTTTACCGCAATTTCGGCGGCAATATCGCCATGCTGGTGCCCTCCCATGCCATCGGCCAGCACCATCAGGATCGCGTGCCGGTGATAGGAATACGCCAGCCTGTCCTGGTTGTAGGGACGCGGTCCCTGGCGGCTACCCTGCGCGATGGAAAATTTCATGAGATGGACAATTCAAGGGTGGTGAAATAGTCATAATGGCTTGGTCAGTACTTTAATGATTTTATCGACCAGTGAATTGCGCGCGTCGCCGGCAGAAGGCACTTCTATCATTTTTTTCTGCAGGGAAAACACACTTTGCGGGCGCGACAAATAATCCAGCTGCATGCATTCATCAATAATCGCCAGCAGCTTGTCCGAGTACACCTGCTTTCCCACGGTACGCGCCGGGACCAGCGTATCATCCTTCAGACGCAGATTGGCCGCCTGCGGCGATGACCGTTGCAGACAGGCATACATGCTGGCGCCTATGCTGTAGATATCACTCCATGGCCCCAGGTGCTGGCGGTCTATGTATTGTTCGGGCGGTGCAAAGCCCGGGGTATAGGTCGGTGCCAGCGTAACTTCGGAAAGAGCCTCGCGTGCGGAGCCAAAATCCAGCAATACCGGCGAACCATCCAGCCGGATATAGATATTGGCCGGTTTGATATCCAGGTGCAGCAGCTTGCGCGTATGCACTTCCCGCAAGCCATTGAGCAATTCCACGAACATGCGGATCAGGAAGTTCTCGGGCACCGGTTGCGACAGGGCGGTGATGTAATCCTGCAACGATTTGCCGCGCTCGTACTTCATCACCATGTACACGGTATTATTGGCGCGGAAGAAGTTTTTCACGCGCACGATGTTTTTGTGCTCGATATTGGCCAGCGCCAGGCCTTCTTCAAAAAAGCACTTCATGCCATGTTTGTAAGCGGCCTCGTTTTTGCCATTGGAACGGATATGCGTCTGCCCTTCGCGCTCGGCCAGCGACACCGGCATGTATTCCTTGATGGCGACAGTATTTTTCTGTTTATCCTGCGCCAGATAGACAAAGCTGAATCCGCCCAGACTCAACACACGTGTAATGGTGTAATCCTGCAACACGGTGCCGACCGGTAAGGCAATATCAATTTTCTGGGCGAGTTTCACTTAAACTATAACGTACTGGATCATGGCTTTATTAAGGGCAACACAAGCTGGACAGTGTTTATTTGTGAGGGCATTTTCGCATATCAATACCGCATTTGATACAATCCCCGCACGACTTCCAGCCCAAGCAACCCTCATAGTGACGACAACGATGACTGCCAAACCGAACACAGCCCACCAGCCCATCCTCAGCATGACCGGCTTTGCCGCCAGTGAAACCCGTTTTCCGGCAGGCCTGCTGCTGGTAGAACTGCGTGCGGTCAACCATCGCTACCTGGAGCTGAACGTTAAAATCGAAGACAGTCTGCGCCAGTTTGAACCGCAGGTAAGGGAACTGCTACAACGCCGCCTGGGCCGCGGCAAAGTGGAATGCAGGCTGAGCCTGAAAAGCGATGCCGCAGCTTCTACACTGGCGCTGAATCCGGCCATGGTGGGACAGATTGCGCAAACGCTGAAAGACCTGCACCAGTATTTCCCGCAGGCACAACCGGTTAACCTGGTGGATGTTTTCAAGTTGCCTGGCGTCCTGCAAACCGAAGCGGTGGAGGCCGAGGCACTGGCACAAAGCGTACAAAACGGTCTGACACAGGCGATTGACGAGCTGATTGCCGCGCGTCAGCGCGAAGGCGAAAAACTCAAGCAGGTATTGCTGGACCGCCTCCAAGGCGTGCGCGAGCAGATCGCGATTGTGAAACCGCTGTTGCCGCAACTGATACAGCAATACCAGGATAAGCTCACGGCCAAACTGCGCGAAGCCCTGCAAGCAGACGATGACCGCGTACGCCAGGAAATGGTGCTGTATGCCCAGCGTATTGACGTGGATGAAGAGCTGGCCCGCCTGCATGCCCATATCAGCGAAATGGACCGTATTCTCGCGGCCGGCGGCGCCATGGGCAAGAAGCTGGATTTTCTGATGCAGGAGATGAACCGCGAAGCCAATACGCTGGGTTCAAAATCCGTCTCCATAGAAACCACCCGTGTTTCCATGCAGCTCAAGGTGCTGATTGAACAGATGCGCGAGCAAATCCAGAATATTGAATAAATACAACAGATTGCAGAATCCCAGATAGCTGGTCCGCCGGAAATGGACAGGGATAAGAGCCATAGTGGTATAGTCAGGACATTCCCGTCACATCATAGGGTCAAGACCATGCCTCTTCCCCGTCATGTTGTTATTCGCAGCCTGCTGCTGTTTGCATGCCTGTTGCCTGTGCCATCGCTGGCGGAAATCACCACACTGATGATTCCTGACCAGGGCTGGGGCGTAACGTTTGATGCGCCGCCCCTGAGGCCGGTTCGCGAAGCCGATTCCAACGATCATTACATGTATTACGGCAACGCCAATCTGTTTACAGTCGCGCTGTACGTGGACACACCGGCCTGTGACGGCACGGATACGCACGAGAATGTGCTGACCTGCTTCTGGTCCAGGGCCGGCAAGGAGCCGCTGATTAACCAGGCCAGTGTGCAGAAAAGCTGCAACAACCGGTATTGCAAACTCAGCTACGATCTTGAAAACAGTTTCCAGGGCAAACCTATCACGCAAAAGCACTGGCACTTCCTGTTTGCCTACCGCAACAAGTGGAGCAACCTGCATGTATTCGTGGCCAATCCATCGGCCCAGGACCTCAACACGCTGGAAAAATTTGAACGGTCTTTCAGCTATCAGTAACGCTTTTGCAGCACCGGCAGTGCCCATGGCGAAATAAGCGCAAACAGCCCGTGGTATGATGTCGCTTTGGCGATTCCGCTTTTTCTTCCAAACGTTATGACATATTGTGTAGGCATTCTGCTCGAGCAGGGTCTGGTGCTGGCCGCAGATACACGCACCAATGCAGGCGTGGACCAGATTGCCGTCGTACCCAAGATGCATGTATTCGAGCAAACTGGCGAACGGGTCATTGTGCTGCTGACATCGGGCAATCTTGCGATTACGCAGTCGGTCGTCAATTTACTGCGTGAACAGCTCAGGGAGCCTGGCACCAATGCAGATTTATACCAGGTGCATTCGATGTTTGAAGCTGCCCGCGTCGTAGGCGACGCCATGCGCGATGTACATGCACGCGATGGTGAGGCCATGCATGCGCACGGCATAGAGTTCGGCGCCAGCATCCTGGTGGCCGGACAGATCAGCGGTGAAAAACCGCGCCTGTTCAATGTCTATGCTGCCGGCAATTTTATTGAAGCGACACCGGATACGCCTTACCTGCAAATTGGCGAAACCAAATATGGCAAACCCATTATAGATCGCGTGGTAAATTACCATACCGACATGATGGATGCCGTTAAATGTGCGCTGATTTCGTTTGACTCTACCATCCGCAGTAATATTTCCGTAGGTTTACCGATTGATCTGATGATTTACCGTACTGATAGCCTGAACAGCACCTGTCGCCAGCGACTGACCGAACATGACCCTTATTACACCAGCCTGCGCAAGGGCTGGGAACAAGGATTGAAAAACGTGTTTTCTGCCTTGCCCAACCCGCACTGGAGCGCCTCATGAGCCACGGGCATTTATTTGTAATTTCCGCCGCCTCCGGTGCCGGTAAAACCAGCCTGGTACGTGCCATGCTGGCGCAGGACCAGCAGATCAAATTATCCGTATCACACACCACGCGCGCGCCACGGCCGGGTGAAGAAGACGGTATCCACTATCACTTTGTATCGGAAGCGGCTTTCCTGGATATACTGGGCCAGGCCGGATTCCTGGAAAGCGCGCACGTACACGGCGCCCGTTATGGCACCTCCAAACAGGAGGTTGATGGCGCGCTCGCCGCTGGGCGGGATGTGATTCTGGAGATTGACTGGCAGGGTGCACAACAGATCCGCAGGCTGTATCCCCGCTCCACTTCGATTTTTATCCTGCCGCCTTCAATAGAGGCCCTGGCCCATCGCCTGAACAACCGCGGCCAGGACAGCGAGGAAGTCATCGCGCGCCGGCTGGCCGCTGCGCGCGAGGAGATGCGCCACGTACATGAGTTTGATTATGTTACAATTAACGACAACTTTGACGTGGCATTACAGGATTTAATCGCCATTGTGCGCTCCAAGCGCTTGCAGCTTGATCGCCAGATGGCCTGCCATGCGTCATTGATTCAATCACTCACCTGAACCGGCGCAACCGCCGCCGCTCTGTTGCTCAATACTGAAGAGGTTTTTTTATGGCTCGTATTACTGTCGATGATTGCCTGGACAACATCCCTAACCGTTTTCAATTAACCCTGGTGGCCGCTTATCGCGCCAGACAACTGGCCAATGGTTCCGATCCGCTGGTCAACGGTTATTCCAACAAGGACAAGGCCACCGTACTGGCACTGCGCGAGATTGCAGCCGGTAAAATCGGGGTGGAATTACTGGAAAAGAAAGGACAGGCATAAGCAGTTATGCCGCATGCCCAAGGTGAACATGCCCCTCGCAAGTCCAGGCCCCCCTTGGAAGAAGCGGACTTGCTGCCTGCAGACCGTGAGGATTCCCGCCTCACGCAACTGATTCGCAGGTATCTCACCGAAGAAGAAGTCATCATGGTCTGGGAGGCATATCGTTATGCCTACCAGGCCCATGCCGGTCAAACCCGCAAGACCGGTGAGCCCTATATTACCCACCCTGTTTCTGTCGCCTGCATCCTTGCCAGGCTGCATCTGGATTTGCCCACCCTGCTGGCTGCATTGCTGCATGATGTGGTAGAAGATACCGAAGTCGATAGCGCAGCCATCGCCGAGCGCTTCGGCAAACAGGTCGCCGACCTGGTCGATGGCCTGACCAAACTGGACAAGGTCGAACTGCAAACTGCCACACAGGCGCAGGCAGAAAATTTCCGTAAAATGCTACTGGCCATGAGCCAGGATGTGCGCGTGATTCTGGTCAAGCTGGCGGACCGTTTGCACAATATGCAGACCATGGACGCCATGCGCCCGGAAAAGCAGAAACGCATTGCGCGCGAAACCGTGGATATTTACGCGCCTATTGCCAACCGGCTGGGTTTGAATCCCATCTACCGCGAACTGGAAGACCTCAGTTTCAAATACCTGTTCCCCAATCGCCACCACGTGATTGATAAAGCCATCCGCACCGCGCGCGGCAACCGCAAGGAAGTCATCAGGAAAATTCTGGAAGCTATCCAGAATCAGCTGACCCAGTACCAGATTGAATTTGATGTACAGGGCCGCGAAAAACACTTGTACAGTGTTTACAAGAAAATGAGCGAAAAATCGATGAAGTTATCGCAAATTGGCGATATTTACGGTTTTCGCGTCATTGTCAAGGATACCGCTGCCTGCTACCTGGCCCTGGGGGCATTACATGCACTTTACAAACCCATTCCCGGCCGCTTCAAAGATTACATTGCCATTCCCAAAGCCAATGGCTATCAGTCATTGCACACTACCCTGTTTGGCCCGTTCGGTACCCCGATAGAAGTACAGATCCGCAGCCAGGAAATGCACAATATTGCCGATGCCGGCGTGGCAGCCCACTGGTTGTACAAAACTACTGATGCAAATCTGACCAAGCTGCAGCAGCAAACCCACCAGTGGTTGCAGCGCCTGGTGGAAATCCAGACCGAAAGTGATGACAGCCACGAGTTCCTGGAGAACTTCAAGATCGATCTATTTCCGGACGAGGTATATGTGTTCACGCCCAAGGGCAATATCATGGCGCTGCCGCGCGGCTCTACTGCGGTGGATTTTGCCTATGCCGTACACTCGGATGTAGGCAACAGCTGCGTGGCAGTGAAAATCAACAACGAACTGGCGCCGCTGCGTACCGAAATGCGTAATGGCGACCATGTGGAAATCATTACCGCACCATTGGCCAAACCCAATCCGGCCTGGCTCAACTATGTGGTGACCGGCAAGGCCCGTTCGCATATCCGCCATTACCTGAAAACCGTCAAGGTGGAAGAATCCGCCCAGCTCGGCGAACGCATGCTGAATGTGGCTTTGCGCGCCATGCATATTGATCCGGTAGAGATTACCGACAAGCAGTGGCAAAAAGTCATGAATGATTATGGCGCCAAAACCCGCCAGGTCATCCTGACAGATATCGGCATGGGCAAACGTAACAGCCTGATGGTGGCCCACCAGTTACTGGCACACCCGGCCGAGTCGGAAGACAAAACCAAAATCCTGGATACCATCACCATCCGCGGTTCGGAAGGCATGGCAGTGCAGTTTGCGCAATGCTGCCGCCCTATCCCCGGTGACCCTATCCTGGGCTTTATCAACAAGGACAAGGGCCTGGTCATCCATACCCACGATTGCCCTGCCATCCGCAAATTCAAGCTGGATCCCGAGAAATGGCTGGACGTGGAATGGGATGCCGACCCCAGAAAACTGTTCAGCGTCAACCTGCGTATCACGGTGGTGGATGAACGCGGCATGCTGGCCAAAATTGCGGCCACCATTTCCAATGCTGATGCCAATATTGACAATGTCAGCGTTGAAATCAGTGACGGCAGCCAGTATTCCAACGTGAACTTTACCGTGCAAGTGCATAACCGCGTCCACCTGGCGACCCTGATCCGCAGCCTGCGTAAAATCCAGCAGATTGTGCGCATCAACCGGGTCAAAGGCAACCAGCTGGAACAGCGTATCCAGTAACTGGTCAGGTGAATCACCGGCATGCGCCCTTTGAGCGAACTTCGCGGATTCACCCCGGCCCTGTGCAGCCAGCTGGCGAAACTGGGCATACATTCGTCACAGGCTTTATTACTGCATCTGCCGCTGCGCTATCTGGATGAAACCCGCATCACGCCCGTCCGTGATTTACGGCTGGGTGAACAGGCACAGATTGAAGGTGTGGTCATCTACAACGAAGTCAGCTACAAGCCACGCAAGATGCTGAATGTGCGGGTGCAGGATGCTTCCGGCATCATCAACCTGCGCTTTCTGCATTTTTATCCCAGTCAGATTGCGGCCATGCAAACCGGCACCCGCCTGCGTGCATTCGGGGAAGTGCGCTCCGGATTTTTCGGCTACGAGATGGTGCATCCGCAGCAGCGCAAGGTCACGGAAGAAACGCCGGTCAATACTGCACTCACGCCGGTCTACCCGACAACGGCAGGCTTAAGCCAGAACAATATCCGCAAAGCCGTGAACCTGGTGCTGACACCCGAGCATTTGCAGGAAACCCTGCCTGACTGGGTGTATGCCTCCCTGCAGTTACCCGATTTTGCCAGCAGCTTGCGCCTGCTGCATCAGCCTGGCCCGGAAGTAGCACTGCCTGCCCTGGATGACCGCAGTCACCCCGCCTGGCAGCGCCTGGCCTATGACGAATTGCTGGCACAGCAATTGTCCATGCGCCAGCACTATGCCAGACGCAAACAGGCACGTGCCCCTGCTGTTCCGTCCTCGCGGACACTGACCGCCAGCCTGCTGGCGCAACTGCCGTTTGCATTAACGGCGGCCCAGCAGAAAGTGGTGGCCGAAATCAGCCACGACCTGCAGCAGCCACATCCCATGCAACGCCTGTTACTCGGCGATGTCGGCAGCGGAAAAACCATTGTGGCCTGCCTGGCCGCACTGCAAATGATGGAACACGGTTGGCAGGTGGCCATGATGGCGCCAACGGAAATCCTGGCCGAACAGCATTACAAAAAACTCAGCAGCTGGCTGCAACCACTAGGCATTACCATTGCCTGGCTGACCGGCAGCCAGAACAAGAAAGAGCGTGAGCAATCACTGTCACGGATTGCCAGTGGTGAAGCCATGCTGGCGGTAGGTACACATGCCCTGTTTCAGCAGGATGTGCTGTTTCACCAGCTGGGTCTGGCCATTGTGGACGAGCAGCATCGCTTCGGGGTAGAACAGCGCCTGGCCTTGCGTAAAAAAGGCCAGGTCACCAATCTGGAACCACACCAGCTCATGATGTCGGCCACCCCCATCCCGCGCACGCTATCCATGAGTTATTACGCCGACCTGGATGTGTCGGTCATTGATGAATTACCGCCCGGCCGTACCCCCGTGGTCACCAAACTGGTCGCGGATGACAGGCGTGAAGAAATCCTGGAGCGCGTGCGTGACGCCTGTGCCCTGGGCCACCAGGCGTACTGGGTATGTCCGCTGATCGAGGAATCGGAAACCCTGCAATTGCAAACTGCCAATGACACTTATGCCTACATGCAGGCTACTTTCCCGGAGCTGCAAGTCGGGCTGGTGCATGGGCGCATGAAACCGGCAGAGAAACAGGCCGTGATGCAGGCTTTTGTCACCAATGAGATCCAGTTACTGGTAGCTACTACAGTCATTGAAGTCGGCGTCGATGTACCGAATGCCAGTTTAATGGTGATTGAACATGCCGAACGCATGGGTCTGAGCCAGTTGCACCAGTTGCGTGGGCGCGTCGGACGCGGTGCCGCCAAAAGCACCTGTATCCTGCTCTATAGCAAGCAGCAATGCTCACAGATAGGCCGGGCACGCCTGAAAGTGATTTATGAAAGCAACGACGGTTTCCAGATTGCCCAGGCCGACCTGCATATCCGTGGCCCGGGCGAGTTGCTGGGCACGCGCCAGAGCGGCGTCCCCATGCTCAAGATTGCCGACCTGGAACGCGATAACGCATTATTGCTGGAAGCCAGACAGGTCGCCGAACAGTTGCTGCTGCGCGACCCGGTTGCAGTAAAAATGCATTTGCAGCGCTGGCTCAGCCATGGTGAAGAGTGGATAAAGGTATGAGTCAGCTTGCGGCTGGCCTGGGTTTGGGTTTGAGCCTGGATTTGGGTCTGGGCGAATCTGCAACCGCTGATGATTCACTCGCCGTAGCCGGTGTTGCCTGCTGTACAGATAGTGCGGCTTCAAATTCAGGCAATGGCACAGGCCGGCTGAACAAATAACCCTGGAAACGGTGACAGCCCATGCGCTGTAACAGGGTTTTCTGCCGCGGCATCTCAACCCCTTCGGCAATCACGCTGTGTCCCAGGTTTTTTGCCATATTGATAATGGTTTCCACGATAAAACTGTCATAGGTATTGTGCAGAATATCCTTGATAAAACTTTTATCAATTTTCAGCTCATCCAGCGGCAACCGTTTCAGCACAGACAATGAAGACTGGCCGGTACCGAAATCATCCAGCGAGAATGTCATGCCCAGTGATTTCAGGGCCTGGATTTTGCCTATGATTTCTTCCACATTTTTCACAATCAGGCTTTCGGTCAGTTCCAGTCGCAATAGGCGGGGGTCACAGCCGCTTTGCAGCACGGTTTCCGTGACCATCTGTACAAAATCCGGCTGGTTGAACTGCACGGCACTGACATTCACCGACAGTTTCAGCATACTGGTCCGTGACGCGGCACTCCACGTTTTGAGTTGCTGGCAGGCCTGCTCCAGAACCCACTGCCCGATAGCGACAATCTGGCCGCTTTCCTCGGCAATCGGGATAAACTGATCTGGCGGAATCATGCCCAGTAAAGGATGTTGCCAGCGCAATAACACCTCCGCTCCTACCGGCTGGTGAGTTTCATCCACCTGCACCTGAAAATGCAACAACAGCTGGTTGCCCTGCAAGGCGAAAGCCAGATCATTTTCCAGCGCTGCCCGCCGTTCAATGGCCGGATGCAGCACCTCGTCATACAGCTGTATGCCATTCAGGCTATCTGACTTCTTGGCTTCGTACATGGCAATATCCGCCCGTCGCAGTACTTCGGCTTCCGTATCATCGTCGCCGTGAAACAGGCAGATGCCAATACTGGTTGAGGTACGGTATCTGGTGTTATTGAGCTGAAATGGCTCGTCAAATACCGCCATCATTTTTCCGGCAGCAATCTGCGCCGCCTGCGCGGCCTCCGCCTTGTCACTGCCCAGTTCGTCCAGTACCGCAATAAATTCATCGCCGCCGGTACGGGCAATCGTGTCATTTTTGCGCAAGCATTGCAGCAAGCGTTCGGCCACCTGTTGCAACAATTCGTCACCGGCCTGGTGGCCCTTGCTGTCATTCAGGCCTTTGAAATTATCCAGGTCCAGCGACAGTACGGCACCGTGTCCCTGATGACGTGCACAGCGGGCAAATACCTGCTGCAACCTGTCGGTCAGCAGGCGGCGATTGGGCAGCTTGGTTAGAAAATCATAATAGGCCAGCTGATGAACCTGCTGGTTATCAAGATGGGCAGTAATCCGCAGCCGGATATTTTCACGCAGGCTCCTGGCCAGGCCATGACCAGTCACACTGACGTAAGCGACATAGACTATAAACAGCACGGCCAGCGCGATGGACACCGAAGTGCCCTGGGTGAGGAATCGCGGAATAATGAACAGCATGATGCCACCGGTAAACAGATTGGTAGTCAGGCTATCCACAGAATAAGTAATGATACCGGCACCGGACACGCCAGCCAGTGCAAAAATCAGGAACGCCTGATTGGCAGGCGCCGATACCGGGAACAGCAATGCGCCCGCCAGCCCCCAGGCAAAACCGCAAAAGGCGGCACTGGCGCGAAACCATTGCAGCCACTGCCGGCTATGCAATTCCGGTTGTGTATCCTGGTAATAGAGATGGGTAACATACGCACGGCCGCCGTAAGCCAGCAGAAAAACAGTGGTCCAGATAACGAGAATCGTGCGATCAATAAACGCATGTTGCGTCAATAACAACGCAATCATGGTCACGACGGCAGCCATCAATGACCTGCGGTTATTGGCATAGAGCATTCCCACAATTTCTGCGTTTAATGCCTCGGATTCTGATGCAGTGTTCACGCGGTTACCTCTATATTGCTTATACAATATTCTACGGCGACTGGAGCGTACTCTTTAATACGGTAATTGTTATCTTGCACCAAAAAATCAGATAAAAACACTACTTAATGCTGTTTTAATCAGCAAAGGCAGAAAATTCATCATTCCGTCTTGTTTTCCGAAATAAATATTAGCAACAAGCCTTCGGTGACTCGGTGATCTCACTCACATTCCCTGCATTCAATATCCGGCTACTGATGTGTTCAACGATTTGGCACGGCCGTCTCAAGCAACTGCGGTTTTAATTCCTCCAGCGCCAGATCGATAAATGCACGCAATTTTGGCGGCATGAACCGCTGTTGCGGATATACCAGGTGCACCACATCTGCATGCCCCTGCCAGCCAGGCAGCACCTTGACCAGGCGATCGCGCACCTGCGGGGACTGGCAGATAAACGTGGGCAGCAGTGCAATGCCCTGCCCGTTTTCCGCCATGGTCCTGACCACACTGATGCTGTTCACCAGCGTATGTCCGTTCAGTGGCACGCGTATTTCGGTCTGTGCCTGTCGCAGAATCCAGTGTTCACGCCCCATAGGGCTGAATTGCAGGCAGGCATGCCCGTGCAAATCCGCAGGCGTGTTTAATGGCGCTGCCTGCTGCAGATAGGCCGGACTGGCAAACAAGCCCCATTGAATGGTGCCCAGCGTTTTTGCCACCAGGCTGGAATCACGCAACTCGCCCATGCGTATCGCCACATCCACACCTTCCGCCACCAGATCCACGTAACGGTCAGTCAGCAGCATTTCAACCGCCAGTGCCGGAAATGCCGTTTGTACCCGCCTGATCAGCCCTGCCAGCAAGGCATCGCCAAAATCTGCCGGCGCGGTCACTTTCAGTTTGCCGGCGGGCACTTGCCTGGCTTCATTCAGGGCCGCTTCTGCCTGTAACAGATAGTCCAGGCCCTGTGCCGCCTGCTCGTAATACAGGCTACCGGCTTCGGTTAAGTGCAGGCGACGCGTGGTACGCTGCAGCAAGGTGACCCCCAGTCGCTGTTCCAGTCTTGCCACACGGGTACTGATGGTGGAGGTAGGTAATCCCAGTTGCCGTGCCGCAGCACTGAAACTGCCGGCCTGCACGACTTTGACGAACACTGCGGTTTCATTCAGATCCATGATTGTTCAACTAAATGAAAAGTGATTTCACATTTAACCATCTAGTCCCATAAAAGTCATCCGGCTATAGTGAGAGCCATCAATATTCATTTACGAGGAGCGCATCATGAAAAAGCTGGCTTTTATCAAACGCAGTAACGGCAATCACTGGGTAGGTGACGGCTTTCCGGTACAGAGCATTTTTTCCTATCGGGATATTGCGGAAGAAATGTCGCCTTTCCTGCTGATGGATTATGCCGGCCCTGCCAGTTTCGAGCCGACCACACAACGTCGTGGCGTGGGCCAGCACCCGCATCGCGGCTTTGAAACCGTGACCATCGTCTACGACGGCCAGGTCTCCCATCACGATTCCACCAATACTGGCGGTACTATTGGTCCCGGTGACGTGCAATGGATGACTGCAGGCGCAGGCATTATTCATGAGGAATACCATGGGGACGATTATGCCCGTAGCGGCGGTCCGTTTGAAATGATCCAGTTATGGGTCAACCTGCCTGCCAAAGACAAAATGACCAAACCTGGTTATCAGGGCATTACCAGCGCCCGGATCCCGGAAGTGGCATTGCCGGACGCAGCGGGCAAGGTACGCGTGATTGCCGGGGAATATGCCGGGCAAAGCGGCCCGGCAAAAACATTCAGCCCCATGAATGTGTGGGATGTGCGCCTGAATGCCGGAACGCGCACCACCTTCACCTTGCCGGAAGGTCACACTACCGCCATTTTTGTCTTGCATGGCGCAGTGAAAACCGGCAGCGTACACACCATACGCCCGGCCGAGCTGGCGGTGATGCAGCGCGAAGGCATGGAGCTGGCATTACAGGCGCAGGAAGATACCACGCTGTTATTGCTGAATGGTGCACCGCTGAATGAACCGGTGGTAGGTCATGGCCCGTTTGTCATGAACAGCTGGGAAGAAATCGACCAGGCGATTAATGACTATAACCAGGGTCGTTTTGCGACGGCTTGAATCATCGCAAATGGTATTTTCTGCCAGAGAAAAAGGTCCTGCGGGACCTTTTTCCATTGTGAATCAGGGCAGTAAAACTTATATCGTCTGCTGTGGTCATAAAGTAATTCCGACAAGGCAATAAGGAAAAACCTATAAAGTAAATATTTATTAAGGGGTAATCTGCAGTTGTCTTGGTTGAAACCGAATTACGTATTCGTTTCACAACAGACATTACGGCAGCCTGAGTGCTGCCGTTTCCACTCATTTTTATCTTTAACAAGGAGTTTGCCATGCCTCGTGGAGCCAGCCCTAAACGCGAACATGAATATGAGCATCTCAAGGATAAATTCCACAAAGAGCACCGCTACAAAGGTCGCGAGGAAGAAGTGGCTGCCCGCATAGTCAACAAGCAAAGAAAAGAAGCGGGCGAAACCAAAGAGAACTGAATTAAAACTGCCATTGCTCTCTGAAGCACTGGCAGATCCCGAATAAAGTACAGGGTTTGCATAGGCGCAGCAAGCCCGGTTAAAAGTGGGAGTTTTTATGCAACAGCCGCTTATAAATGGCGTCACACCACTGAAATACCATCCCGCTTATGAAGTGCTGGACGACCACGAGGCAAGACGCGGGCCACCGCTGCAGGAAACCTTGCGCAAAATTTCGGAAATTACCTACCGGCAATCCACCTTTACCACGCGCAGCGTGCATGGCAAAAGTCACGGGCTGATCTATGCCGAAATGGACATTTATAGTGACTTGCCGCCACCACTGGCACAAGGCATATTCAAGCAGGCAAAGAAATTACCACTGGTCATGCGGTTCTCGACCGTACCTGGAGATATTCTCAAGGACAAAACCTGCACGCCGCGCAGCCTGGCGATGAAAATACTCGGCGTGGAAGGAGAACGCCTGGCGGGCAGCGAAGAAGCCATTACCCAGGATTTCCTGTTTGTAAACGGCTCCAGCTTCCTTTCTTCCAGCGTGCAAAAGTTTCTCGCCAATCTGAAGTCGCTGTCATCCACCGCAGACAGCACCAGTGAATTCCGGCAGTTCCTGTCCAGAATCCTGCAGGCCACTTCGAAACTGATCGAATCACTGAGCGGCTATCAGGCAGTGATTAAAACGCCAGATCATCGCGCGGGTAACGTCACGGAAACCAATATCCTGGGAGAAACCTATTTCAGCCAGGACCCGGTCCTTTATGGCGATTTCATGGCCAAGTTTGCTCTGGTGCCGATCGCCCCGGCGCTGATTGCGCTGACCAACAAACCGATAGATCTGACATTTGCGGCAGACAGTCTGCGCAAATCCGTGGTGGACTTTTTTATCTCGCATACTGCCGAGTGGGAATTGCGCGTGCAGCTATGCACAGATATTGAGCAAATGCCGATTGAAGATGCCTCGGTTATCTGGTCGCCTGATCTCTCGCCTTATATCCCGGTGGCCAGAATTACCGCCAGGCCGCAAATTGCCTGGAGCCCTTACCGCTCGCACATCGTGGATGAAGGCATGCTGTTCTCGCCTTGGCACGGTATCAAATCCCACCGGCCGCTGGGCTCGGTCATGCGCTTGCGCAAAATGAGCTATGAGCTATGCAAAAAACAGAACGCTACGCAGCAGGAATGCAAAGTCTGCGAACCCACCAGCCTGGATGATTTATGCGAGTAGTTGCAAGCGAGCCTGGCCTTTGCACTCAGGCAGCCCTGCGCGCCTGCCAGCGCCGTGACCACACATCCGGCAGGTAAGTCGCTATCACCAGCAGCGCCGCCAGCGTCAGGAATATCCATTTGACGGAATAACTGGTCACAAACCTGGCTGCCGGCGCCTGCGACTGTACAAACTCGTAAAATGCCGCGTCATCTTTACCTGCTATGTACTGGCCTTTGATCTCGGTTGCCAGCTCTTGCAAATGCGTTACATCCTGGCTGGATAAATACCGGTCAAATTCGGCATACGCCACTGGCGGATCCGGGTCATCTTTGCTGGCATCGCTATAATTGACCCCGCCTCCGGAACTTTCTGCGGCCGCATCCGTGCCCCAATAACCGACAAACTTGTTATTGGCATTAAAGCGCTTGATCGGTGCAGGTTCGCTGCCGCCCACGCCGACAAAAATCACGTGCTTGCCTATGCGCACATCACTGATATCCAGTTTGTTGATGCCATTGGCCTTGGGCGCTTCATCGCCATCGGTGAAAAACAGCATTTGCGCCGGAATATTCAGGTAATCAAACGTCGCTTCGGCGGCTTTCACGCCAAACGTCATGCGACTGTTACCACTCCAGGCCATGCGCCATTCCAGATGATTGATACTGTCATTGATAATATCGAAGTTAGCGCACACTTCCAGTGGCATAAAAAGCAACGCAACGTTCTCTGCCGCGAATACGCCCACGCTGACATAAGTGCCGCACGGCGAAGTTTTCACCACCTGTTTCATCAGGTGCTGGGTATAAGCCAGGCGGCTGACCGGCTTGTTGTCGAGCTCCACGTCCTCAGCATTCATGCTTTGCGAAATATCGGCCAGCAGCAGATAGTTATGCACATTTTGCTTGAGCTGGATATCCGGTTTGACCAGCGCCAGCACCAGCAATACCACCGCGCCTGCCAGCAATACGGTTTCGTAGTTGTTTTTTAATATGTTCGCTATTGTTTTCATGGCAAACCCTGTGGCAAGTTACTGATTTCCATCCCGGACGGATCCTGTGCGACGGTTTTAATATGCTTGGGAATCACACCATGCAATAAACTCAGGTTGAATTTGGCTGCCTGGTTAGCAGGGTCCAGCTTGAGTGATTGTTCATAAGCGGTTCTCGCCTGCAAATAATCGAACTTGGCCTGCTCCTGTAGGGCACCATCCGGCTCCACCAGGCGCTGCAAACCGGAACGGAACAGATGATTGGCCATATTGAAATGGATTTGCGATTTCAGCCTGGCATCAGGTTCGAACCCTTGCTCCTCGTGTGCCTTGGGTGCTTCCAGCAACTGGCTGAAGTTTTGCACCGCATGCTTGTAATTACCGGTTTTGCCTTGCTGGTAGGCATCGGCAAATTTGCGGTGAAATGCAAACTGCTCACCCTCCAGCACTTCCCCGCGTTGCAATACATGATTGGCCGTCGCTATTTTGCTGACCTGATAGCCTTCATACACACTGCCCAGCACACCCGCGATCAGCAACAGTATCAATCCCTGGTTTGTGCGCGTTAAATGGTTTTTCATTCGTACACCCTCAAGTTTTTAATTCCCAGCAGCAATAGCGCCAACACCAGCGCAATAATCATAAACACCCTGGAATAGTCATACCCGGCGATGGTTTCCTGGTATTTAATGGTTTTTTTCTCGCGGGAATCAATATCGTTAATCGCCGATTGCAGACTCTCGGAATCGTCGGCTTCATAAGCTTTGTATTTCAGCCCCAGTGACTGGAAATACTTGTGCAGCACGATAGAGTTAGGTGTGCGGCCTTCTTCATATTCCTCCTTGGAGAAAATGCTGGCCTCGCCAGGCTCACGCAACATGATCCAGTAAATACTCAGTTTGCGGCTCTTGAGGCGCTCACTGAGCAGTTGCTTCACGCGCGGACTCAGTTTACCGGCACCATCCGACAGCAGGATCACCGCTCTGGAGCCCGAGCTCTGGATATTGTCGAACAGCCCCACCGCTTCCGTCAGTCCGGCACCGATATTGGTCTGGTTCAGCGAGGGGCTGGTAGCCGCCACAATCGCCGCATGAATGGCATCGCGGTTGGTGGTAATCTTGATGCCATACAAGGCCGAGTTGGTAAAGCCGACCACTCCCATCATGTCGTTCGGGCGTGAGTCAATGAATTTGGTGATAATGCGGCGTGCCGCAGCAGATTTGATTTCGGCCACATGACCGGACGAATCACCGGCAAACGGATGGTCCATACTGACACTGCGGTCTATGACCATGACCGTCTGTGCGCCCTTGCCGCTTCTTTGCACCTGCTCATCCGCTCCCCTGGGTGCGGCCAGCGCAATGACAATATTCAGCAGCAACAAGGCCGTAATCACTTTTACTGCCAGATTCAGCCGGTCGGATAAGTGATCTTCCGGCATGATCTCCAGCCAGCTGTAAAACTTGCCCTGATGCCCTTTCAGCCAGAATGGCAGCAAGGTGATTGGCAGCAAGGCAAATGCCCATGGATTCAGAATTGTCATGCCACGCCCCGCTCGCAATCACGCAGTTGCTTGCTGAACTGCAGCAGTTGCGCAATCACCTGGCTGCTATCACGCGGTTTAACGTCATACAGTGATTGATTGGATGCAGTAAAAAACTGCGTGATCTCGCCCTGCAGTTTTTTAAAGCCGGGACGCAGGGCCACAAACTCTTCCACATCCCGTGCAAAAATATTCGCGCCATAATGCTGGTTGAATGCCTGGTGCAAATACACCAGTGCCTTTTTCTCTTCAGCAGCGGTTTTCGGTCTGGATGATCTGGCCAGGCGCTTCAGCTGTCTGTGCGCCCGTGCAAACGCACCGCCCATAAACGGTAACCAGTGGCCATCGGCATTGATATACAGCAACCCGAGCAGACTGCTGATCGCAATCACCAGAAATGCGCCCAGTAATTGCTGATCGCGTTTGCCATCAATCATGGGGGTCTTTACTTCCGGCAACATATTCTTTGTGGCCGTGAGCGTGCCACCGGCGACCAGCGGTGAAAACCAGAATCCCCATGCCGGGATATCCAGCGTTGCCTGACCGGACGCATGATTCAATGTCAGCTTCTCTGCCGGCAAATGCATGACGGTGGGAAACTGGCTGCTGGCAAATACCTGGTAGCGTAATTGCAAGGTGTATGCAGTCTGCCCGGATTTTTCCTGCTGTTGCAGGTTCACATCCACGAGCTCAATGCCGTCGTGCTTGCTGCCTTTTTTAGGCAGGACATTTTCAGCAAGCCGGTACGCTTCCGGTGCATTCAGCACAATTGTCCGTGTCAGCACATCACCGATATGCACACCTGCAGTCGAAGCAGGATTGATCACTTTCAATGCGGGTTGCACGCCAGGCGTTTCGGTCGCCGAGACGGTTTCTTCTGCGGCTGCAACGCCCACTGCCAGTAACAGGCTGGCTGCCAGTAGCAGGCGCTGCAATCCTGCTGGAGTTGTGATATTGGAAATCAGTTTTAACATGATGGTGTATTTCGCGTATTTAAATGGATGGTCACATCGTCTGTTCGAAGTAATGCGTCATGATGTCGGGCTGGTAGTCGCCATGCATAAACAGCGCCGGGCTGTCAAAGCGCCAGAACAGGGCTTCCAGCGCATGCCTGCGTTCCTGGAAAGCCGCCAGGAATTTGGCTTTGACTTCCGCGCGGAAGAACAGCGTGCGGTTACGCCCGGTTTCCGGATCTATCATGGTGCCGAAACCGAATTTGGGCAGTTTTTTGTATTCCTCGTCATCCCACAGCACAATGGGTACCACTTGATGCGCCGACATCGCCATCAGTGTTTTTTCAATCACGCTGAGCGGCATATGAAAATCGGAAATCCAGAACACCAGCCCACGCGTCTGGCCGAGAAAATTGGGTACATCGGTCATGCCATCCGCACCGATATGCATTTGCTGGTAGTCATGCAGCAAGGCGATGGCTTCCTTGCTTTGATGCAGGTTGCGGCTCAGCGGCAAGGTGTAGTCTTCCAGCACTTGCTGGTTATAGCCTATGAAACCAAACAGGTCGCCAGCCCGGTAAGCCGAATTGGCCACTGCCGTGGCAATTTCAATCGCCTTGTCCAGCTTGCGCTGACGGCCCCTGAACTGCATGGAACTGGATAAATCGCACACGGCATAGATAGGCGTGGTGCTGTCCTGGTTAAACTGTCGCACCTGCACCTGCTCGAACGGGTCGCGTATGGTCTGGCGCAAATCCATGCGCCTGGCATCCGGGTAATCCACCAGATTGACGTTGCCGCGGTAATCAAAACCGATGCCGCGCTGCGTACCGGGATGATCTCCCAGCTGTATGCTGTCGGATTTCCAGCCAATCACATATTCAAAAGGCCGTGCATAACCAGACTCATCGTGAGGCACGCTGGCATGCTTGATGGCTTTATTGCCAGCCTTGCGCCCAAACCTTTTAGTCATTGAAAGCAGCATGATGATAATCAGGCCGCTTTGCTGAATGACAGGCTGGGCACAGCCACAGTACGGATAATATTGTTGGTCAGCTCGCGAGCCAGCGCCGTGCGGCGGTTTTCATAAGCCGAGTTAAACACCAGGCGATGTGAAATCACTTCGTGGAACACCGCATGAATATCCTCCGGATACAGGCTGTCGCGGCCATTGATCCAGGCATTCACGCGCGCTGCTTTCATCAGCATGCCCATGCCGCGCGGGCTGGCACCGGTCTGGATCAGGCGGCTGATATCCACGCTGTCCATGGTCACACCAAATTTTTCCGGATGTTGCGTCGCATCCCACAGATCCATGGTGTATTCCTCCAGCACATCGCTGGACTGGATATGGTTTTGCAACAGGTCTGAAAACGCGTTCAGCTGATCGAATTTCAGAATGCTGCTATCCACCTGCTGGGTCAGTTTTTCCGCATGCTGGAACTTGGTATTGAACACCAGTGATTTTTTCATTTCCCGGTCCGGCGGAATCTCGATCGGGATTTCCATCATGAAACGGTCACGCGCGGCAGACGGAATTTCAAACGTTTCGTTCTTTTCCACCTGGTTACGGTCAGCAAACACAATCATGTGCGGCATGCGGTATTCTTTTTTGAACGCGCTGATATGACGCTCGGCCATTACGCGCAACATCAGGGCATGCACCTGCGGACGTGCACGGTTGATTTCATTGAAGAAGAACACGGACAAATCTTCACCGGCACGCAACAGCGGGCCTTCATCAATCTGCGGTCTGCCATCCGGCCCCAGAAAAGTGTGGTAGATCAGGTCATTCGGCATCAGGTCTACCGTGCCTTCAATACGCTCATACGCACCGCCTATGCCGCGCGCAATCGATTGCAGCAAGGTGGTTTTACCTACGCCCACGCCACCATCCAGCAACACATGGCCACGGGCAAAAATGGCAATATTCATCAAGCGGATCGCTTTGCTTTGACCAACAATCACCTGGTTCACTTGCTTTTCAAGCGCCAGCGCATGGCTACGCCAGTCTGCCAGTTGGGATTCCAAAAGAGATGACATGACTTTTCCTTTACTCACCACAGTTAAAAATACGCTACGGCCTGCAGGCAGACTGAGCGATTGACGCATCACTAAAATGTTTCAGAAATGTAACTGAATGTAACAATATTCTTATCCTCCAGTTTCAAGAACTTAACTGGTCCAGTTAATTTTGATATATAGTGAAGTTTTGGTAATCCAGATTTGCCACAAAAAAGAAAGGGAATTTTTCCCGATATTCATTCTGGTCATGCGTGAGGAAAGTGAAATGCTGCGTTCATGGAGCCTGCAACTAACAATTACCGAGACTTCCGGCCTGCCGGTCTACCTGCAAATTGCCCAGCAGATTATGGAAGAGATCCAGCGCGGTCGCCTGCCGCCTTCCACGGCCATGCCAGGGACGCGCGAGCTGGCGGAAAAGCTCAAGGTGAATCGCAAGACAGTGATCCTGGCCTATGACGAGCTGATCGCCCAGGGCTGGCTGGTGTCCGAACAAAGACGCGGCTCCTTTGTATCGGCCAATCTGCCCAACTTTCACGCACAAGCGCCAACTGCCAAAACCGGCAAACAACCTGCCGATGTGGTGCAAGGCTCCACACATCCTTTATTAAGCTATCAATCTCCCGTTGATGGTGTGATCGATTTCAATGACGGCATCCCGGATTCACGCCTGATTCCGTTCAATATCCTGTCGCGTGCTTTCCGCCATGCGCTGATCAGTTCCAGCAAAGGCAGTCAGTTGGGCTATGGCGACCCGCGCGGGACACTGGCCTTGCGGCAATCCATCGCCACCATGCTGAATATGGAAAGAGGCCTGAGTGTGGATATAGACCAGGTGTGTATCGCTCGCGGCAGCCAGATGGGCATTTTTCTCGCCGCACGCGTACTGACCCGGCCCGATGATTATATTGTGGTGGAACAACTCAGTTACCCGGCCGCCAAAGAAGCTTTCAGGTCCTGCGGCGCAACCATACTCACCGTCGGACAGGACAAACATGGCATTGATGTGGTCGCACTGGAAAAACTTTGCCAGCAACATCCTGTCCGGGCCATTTATGTCACGCCGCACCACCAGTTCCCCACCACCGTGATCATGACCGCCGAACGCCGCTTGAAGCTGCTGATGCTGGCCGAGCAATATGACTTCACCATTGTGGAAGACGACTACGACCATGAATTCCATTTTTCACATCATCCGGTCTTTCCGCTGGCCAGCACCAACCATGGCGGCCGCGTCATGTATGTGGGCTCCCTTTCCAAAGTGCTCGCCCCCGGTCTGCGGGTAGGTTACCTGGTTGCCACAGCCGGCCTGATAGACCGTTGCGCCCAGGAAGTCATGCTGATAGACCGGCAGGGCAATGCCGTCACTGAACTGGCCGTGGCAGAACTGATGAATTCCGGTGAAATCAGGCGTCATATTCGCAGAACCTTCAAAATCTACAATGAACGCAGAAACCTGCTGATTGCGCTGATTGAAAAAGAGTTGAAGGATTATGTGACTTTCGATGCACCGGATGGCGGGCTGGCGATCTGGTTACGCCTGAAGGAAGGTTACGATGTGGAGCACATTGCCAGACAGGCTTTAACCCATAAAGTGCGTATTCTGCCAGGCACCCTGTTTTCGGAATCACAGCAAAGCATACAGGCGATCAGGCTGGGCTTCGGCAGCCTGACCACTGCAGAATTGGAAAAAGGGGTATTGAGCCTGAAATCTGCGTTTTCAAACAGTTAAATATTGTCAAGGAAGCGTGTTTATGGATAAATGTCAATTAACAACATATTGATATTAAAGATAATTCGAATATCACCGAAAACAATTTATTTAAAATATTTATCGTGAAAAGATGCAGATATCTCAATGAGAAGTATTTCTTCATTTTATGAAAAAAATCAAAAATCAGGATATTGAAAACAACCCCTATATCCAGACCCTGATTGATAACTTCCCCTTTATGGTCTGGCTCAAGGATGTGGACAGCCGCATCCTGGCAGCGAATAAGGCCTATGCCAATATGGTGGGCCTGGCTTCCAGTGCTGAGCTGACAGGCAAGACAGATTTTGATTTTTTCCCGCCCGAACTGGCGCAGGAATATGTCGATGGCGACAAACAAGCCATGCAAAGTACCTCGCCCAGTGCCGTTAACCTGCCCATCAAGAACGCTGAAGGTGAGTTTTACTGGATAGAATCCTATAAATCTGCCCTGATTGTAGATGGCGAAGTGGTCGGTTCCCTGGGTTACGCCAGGGACATCACCGAATATATCCAGAAAGAAAACGAATACAGGTCTATCGTAGAAAACTCGCCCAACTGCATCGTTAAATACAACCGCGACTGCCGGCGTATTTTCCTCAACCATGCCAATTCAGCCTTTTATGAAATGGATACCAGCGAGCTGATGGGCAAAACGCCGGCAGAATATCCTGGTAGCGCTTCCGCCATCACGCTGGAGCAAGGCATTCGCGAGGTCTTCCGGCATGGTGAAAACCGGCATATTACGTTAAAGCTGATCACCAGAAGCGGCAAGCACAAAATCATGCAAACCGTGCTGACGCCGGAATTTAACGCCATTAACGAAGTAAAAACCGTAATCGCCATTGGCCAGGATGTCACCCAGTCTTATGAAAACCTGGACCGCATTCATAACCTGGCTTACTTTGACTCCATTACCAAACTACATAACCGCATTTCATTACTGGACGTGCTGGATAAATGCATTAAAAAATCCCAGCAGTCCGCGTTTTCATTTGCTTTCCTGATGCTGGACCTGGATGGATTTAAAGCCGTCAACGATTTACTCGGCCACGCGGAAGGCGACTTGCTGCTGCACGAAACGGCCAGACGCATTGAATGCGCGGTGCGCCCCACCGATACCGTGGCACGCCTGGGCGGGGACGAGTTTGCCATCGTACTTGCCGGCGTGCAGGACCCCAAACATGCAGTGACCGTTGCCAGGAAAGTGCTGGAATCCATCAAGCAGCCCGTGCTGATTCAGGGCACCGAACTGTTTATTTCCGCCAGTATCGGCATCGTGATGTGCCCCGACCATAGCAGTGACGTCAGCGATATCATGAAATATTCGGATATCGCCATGTACAAGGCCAAGAGGCATGGCCGCAATAACTACCAGTTTTACTCGCCCGATTTATCGCAAACCACCATTGCCCGCATAGATATTGAGCGCTCTCTGCGCAATGCGCTGAAAAACGATGAATTCCTGCTGCACTACCAGCCGCAGATTGACCTGCAGGCAGACCGGATTGTAGGCGTAGAAGCCTTGCTGAGATGGCACCGCAATCACAAGGAAATGATTCCGCCCGACCGGTTTATCGGTATCGCCGAAGATTCAGGATGTATCGTCGAGATAGGAGAATGGGTGCTGCTGAGCGCCTTTAAAGATGCCGTCCGCTGGAATACCGGCCGCCAGCACCCTGTCACCGTCGCCATCAATCTATCCAGCCGCCAGTTTATCCACAACAATTTATTTGCCTCCATCAAGCGTCTGATAAAGAAAACCGGCTGCAATCCGGCATGGATTACCCTGGAAATTACCGAAAGCCTGCTGCTGAATGACAGTATCCACATTCGCAAGGCCCTGAAAAACCTGGACAACATGGGCTTCAGAATTTCCCTGGATGATTTCGGCACCGGTTATTCCGCGCTCAGTTATTTGAATAAATTCCCGGTCAGCGAAATCAAGATTGATCAATCTTTTATCCAGGGCATGGCCAGCAACCATGACCACCGCTTGCTGGTGCAAGCCATTATCTCCATGGCAAAAAGCCTCAACAAAGAACTGGTCGCCGAAGGCGTGGAAACAGTCACCCAGGCCAACTATTTACTAGGTTACGACTGCAAGGTGGTACAAGGCT
>CBIMYT010000011.1:0-80767 GCA_966248215.1 uncultured Methylophilus sp.
TCAACCTTGCAGGTTTTTGATCACCTGGGTCAGTTTTTTGCCATATTGCGGGTCGGTGGCATAGCCGGCCCGTTGCAGCGCATGGGCGTAGGCACTGGCATCATGGGTGCTGTTCATGGCTTGCTGGTAGCGCGGATTCTGTGAGATCAGTCTGGCGTAATCCTTGAAAGCATCACTGTAACTGTCATAGGCACGGAATTTTTCCACACGGGTTTCCTTGACGCCATTGATGTATTCGGTAGTTGTGCTGCTGACCACTTTGCCTTTCCAGCCTGCATCCGCCTTGATGCCGAACAGGTTATGGCTGTTGACGCCGTTAGCCGTCCTGATTTCATGCTTGCCCCAGCCACTTTCCAGCGCAGCCTGGCCGAGCATGAATCTGGCCGGGATGCCGGAAGCGTTGCTGGCGGCTTGTGCATGCGGCAGCATCTGCTGGATAAACTGCTGTGTTTTACCGGCAACCGTGCGCACCGCATTGGCCAGCGGTGCCTGTGGCAGCGTGAAGTTCTGCACATTTTCGCGCGCTTCCTGCAACAGGGGTGGGAGTTCCGGAATCTCGCGCATCGCGGCCATCTCATTGTCTGTACTGGCAGACACTGGCGCGGTGGCTTCCCATTGCTGGTAGGCATCGCGGATTTTCTGTGCTGCCTGTATCAGGGCTGCCTTGCCTGCAGCGGGGTTGCTGGAAGACAGGCCATGCACCAGATTGTGTTTGCTGTCTGCTGCCTGCGCTTTTGCCTTGTCGTCATCCTGCGGCGGCCTGGGGCTGAACTTGCTCAGTTGCCTGACCAGTACATCGGTCAGGCCCATGCCTTTCTGGCTGAGCTGGGTAGTGAGCTGCTGGTCCAGCATGCCCATGAACATCTTGCTTTGTTCGTTATCAAAAACACCATCCTGCGGTACGGTGTCACGCATGCTCTTGAGCATCATGTTCATCAGGATGCCCTCGAACTGGCGGGCAACTTCGCGGATGGCTTCCGGAGAGTCGCTGCTGGCGTTTTTCAGGCTGTTGAGCGCCTTGCCATCAATTGCCAGACTGTTGGTGTCGACACGCGCTTGCATGGCTGCCCCGCTTAAATGACCTCAAGCTCGGCATTGAGCGCACCGGCGGCTTTCATTGCCTGCAGAATCGCCAGCAAGTCCTGTGGGGTCGTGCCTATGGCATTCAGGGCCTTGACCACATCGGACAGGTTGGCGCCGTTGTTCAGCTTGAGCACTTTGCCAGGCTCCTTGTTGATATTGATTTCGGACACGGCGGTGGAGACCGTCTGGCCATTGGAGAACGGGCCGGGCTGGCTGATGACCGGTGAAGTGTTAATCACCACGGACAGGTTACCGTGCGATACGGCGCAGCTATCCAGGGTGACGGCTTTATTCATGACCACCGAGCCGGTGCGTGCATTGAGAATAATTTTGGCCTGGGTAGCGGCCAGGGATACATTAATGGCTTCCAGGTTGGCCAGGAAAGACACGCGGCTCATGGTTTCGGGCGGACGCACCTGGATGACACGGCCACTTTCGGCCTGGGCGGTCTGCGGACCGAATTTCTTATTGATGGCATCCACTACGTTGTTGGCAGTGGAGAAGTCATTATCCTTCAGTTCCAGGCGCACAATGTTCTGGTCCAGCAGGGTGTTGGGCAGGGCACGTTCAACGGTGGCCCCTTCCGAAATGCGGCCCACGCTCAAATGGTTGATCTGGGCCTGGCTGCCATTGGCAGCAGCGCCCACGCCACCAACCACCAGGTTGCCCTGGGCCATGGCATATACCTGGCCATCAGCGCCCTTGAGCGGCGTCATCAGCAAGGTGCCGCCACGCAGGCTCCTGGCATTGCCCATGGAGGAAACGGTCACGTCCAGGGTCTGGCCGGTCTGGGCAAACGCGGGCAGGGAGCTGGTTACCATCACCGCCGCCACGTTTCTCAGTTGCAGGCTGGTGCCGGGTGGCAGGGTCATGCCCATCTGGTTCATCATGTTGATGATGCTTTGTACCGTGAACGGGGTTTGCGTGGTCATGTCACCGGTACCGTCCAGGCCGACTACCAGGCCGTAACCGATCAGCTGGTTGGCACGTACGCCCTGGATATTGCTGATATCCTTGATGCGCTCCGCATGTGTGACAGGGGAGACCAGGCCGAGACTGGCGACCAGGGCAGCGATCAATAACTTAAACAGGCGTGGCATATTCAACGCTCCTATAACGGAATCATGCTGAGGAAGAAACGGGAGAAGATGGAGAACGCCTCGGCAGCATCAATTTTGCTGCTGGAGCGGTACTCGACCCGCGTATCCGCCACTTTGGTGGAAGGTACGATATTGCCCAGCATAATCATGTCCGGGTTGACCACGCCGGAAAAGCGGACATATTCGGTGCCTTTGTCGAAGCCGATCTGTTTCTCGCCGCTGATGACCAGGTAGCCATTCGGCAATACATCGACAACGGTGGCAGTGACATCGCCACTGAAGCCGTTGCTGGCCTGGGCTCTGCCGTTGTCTTCGAATGAAATCGCAGAGTTGGCGCCAAAGGCCGATTTCGGTACGTTGTGGCCGAACAGGCCGGTGACGGAGGCAGCGACTGAACCGTCTTTGCCTTGTGCATTATCGGATGCCTTATTCGCGCTGGTATTTTCGGCGATGCGCACGGTCACGATATCGCCGACATAACGCGGACGGCGGTCTTCAAACAGCGGACGGTAGCCGGCACTGTTGAAGATGGCGCCTTCGGTGCGGTTATTCGGCTGTGCCATGGCAGTACGCGGTGTTTGCGGTGTGTGCACTATGGATGAAGGTGTAACAGCACACCCGCCCAGCAACTGCGAGAACGCCAGGCAGAATAGCAAACTGAAAATGGATTTATGCATCATGATGCCTGCTTTCACATTACATCTGGGTCAGTTTCTGCAACATCTGGTCCGAGGTGGTAATGGCCTTGCTGTTGATTTCATAGGCACGCTGGGTCTGTATCATGCTGACCAGTTCCTCGACCACGTTCACGTTGGAGGTTTCCAGGTAATTCTGTTGCAGCAGGCCTGCGCCATTCAGGCCAGGCATATTGGTGTTGGGCGTGCCGGAAGCGGTGGTTTCCACATACAGGTTCTCGCCTTTGGACTCCAGGCCGGCCGGATTGATAAAGGTTGCCAGCTGGATCTGCCCGATCTGGGTGCTGGCGGTGGAATCCGCAGTGGTAATGGATACCACGCCGTCACGGCCTATTGTCAGGCTTTGTGCGTTCTGCGGAATCGTGATGTTAGGTTGCAGCGGGAAGCCGCTGGAAGTCACCAGCTGGCCCTGGTTATCCATCTGGAAAGAGCCATCCCGTGTGTAGGCCGTGCTGCCATCCGGCATCATGATCTGGAAAAAACCGTTGCCCTGGATGGCGACATCCTTGCTGTTGTCAGTCTGTTGCAGGTTGCCCTGGGTAAACATGCGCTCGGTGGCGACAGGACGCACGCCGGTCCCCAGTTGCAGGCCGCTGGGTAATTGGGTCTGCTGGGAGGATTGTGCGCCTGGCTGGCGGATATTCTGGTAGAGCAGATCTTCAAACACGGCACGCGATTTCTTGAAACCACTGGTACTGACGTTGGCCAGGTTATGCGAAATCACGTCCATTTGCGTTTGTTGCGCATCCAGGCCGGTTTTGGAAATCCATAATGAGCGTATCATCGTCTACTCCTTGAGGGGTTGCCCCTGTTCATACCTTGAATAGTAATCCAGGCCTTAGCCATTCATACTGAAGAGCTGGGCAGCTTTTCCAGCGTTATTCTGTGCATTTTCCAGCATCTTCATTTGCATCTCGAACTGGCGTGCCAGGCTTATCATGTTGACCATGGTTTCCACCACGTTGACATTGCTGGTTTCCAGCGTGCCGCTGGCCACGGTGACATTGGGGTCCAGTGGCGCTGCCTGGCCATTGCTGGTCACGAATACACCATCTTCCGCACGCTTCAATGATGCAGCGGGCGGGTTGGCCAGTTTGATCCTGCCTATGATGGTGGTCTGGCTGGGTGTTGCCAGCCTGCTGACCGTGGAAACCGTGCCATCCTTGGCGATGGTGATGGTGGCATCCGGCGGAATGCTGATGGGACCGCCTTCGCCCATTACATTCAGGCCGGTGGCCGTTTGCAACTGGCCGTTTTCATTGATTTTCAGGTCACCGTTGCGGGTATAGCCTTCAGAGCCGTCTATGCGCTGCACGGCAATCCAGCCTTCGCCGCGTACGGCGATATCCAGGTCACGGCCGGTTTGCTGCAGCGCGCCGGATCTGTAGTCGGTGCCTACCGTGGCATCGACCACAAAGGCTCGCGTGGGCATGCCATCGCCCAGGATGGGCACGGCCCTGAAACTGTCCACCTGGGCCTTGAAGCCGGTAGTGGTCGCATTGGCCAGGTTGTGCGCAGTCGTCGCCTGCTGTTCCAGGATATGTTTGGCGCCTGTCATTGCCGTGTAAATTAAGCGATCCATACCAGCTCCTCAGTCATTCAATCAATGTTCAGATCCGTGGTTTATCTCAGGTTGACCAGCGTCTGCAAGACCTGATCCTGGGTCTTGATGGTTTGCGCGTTGGCCTGATAAGTACGTTGCGCGGTAATCATGTTGACCAGTTCTGCAGTCAGGTCTACGTTGGAGTCTTCCAGTGCCGAGGATTGCAACAGGCCCATGGTGCTGCTACCGGGGGAACCCAGCAGTTCGTCGCCGGATTCACTGGTGGCTGCCCACTGGTTGCCGCCCAGGGAAACCAGGCCGTTCGGATTGCCGAAGTTGGCCAGCATGACGCGGCCTAGCTGTTTGGTTTCATTGTTGGTGTAGCGGCCCAGGATGATGCCATCGGGGCCGATGGAGAAGCTGGCAATCCGGCCTGAAGTATAGCCATCCTGAATCTGCCTGTTGATGCTGAATACCGAGCCATACTGGGTGGACTTGGTGTAATCCTGCGACAGGGTGATCGGGTTGGCCCCCGTCGGTGTGAAGGTGACACTGCCTACGGTAGAAGCCGCGGTATCATAGGCCGCTGTAGTGGTGAACTGCATGACCGGTGTCGGGGCAGGGGTAATATCGGCGCCATCGGCGGTGGTATACACGTTCCAGCTGTTGTCAGCGGTTTTCACAAAATAGCTTTGTACGGTATGGGAGTTGCCCAGCGAGTCATACACGGTAATCGCAGTGGAGTTGGTATAACTGGTCGGATCCGACGGATCGAACGGCGTGATGGCCTGGTCAATAATCTCCGCCTCGGCGTTCAGGTTGTACTGGCCGGTAATTTTTGTCGAAGGCACAGGCTGCAGGTCACTGGTATCAATCTGGATTTCCACCGGGGTGGAGCCGTTGAGGTTTTCCGGACTGTTGCCCATCAGGCGCTTGCCGTCACTGGTGGTGATATAACCATTCTTGTCCATCTCGAACTGGCCGTTACGCGTATAGGTCACGGCACCGTTGTTGCTGAGGCGGAAAAAGCCTGAACCGTTAATGGCAATATCCAGTGTGTTGTCGGTAGAAGTGATATTGCCCTGGGTAAATTGCTGGGCAATATTGGCGATTTTGGTACCGATACCGATCTGCGGGGCGCCGCTGCCGACCAGGGAGGCGGCAAACACGTCGGCAAATTCTGCGCGTGACTGCTTGAAGCCTACCGTATTGGCGTTGGAGACGTTGTTACCAATCACGTCCAGTGATTTGGATGCTGTATTTAAACCGCTTAAGCCTTGTTGAAAACCCATAATGCTCTCTCCTGGAAAGACTGAATGCTGTCAATGAATTAGAAAATTTCGACGACGTCAGAGACGGCGACGTCGGTGTTATTGCTCAGGTTAAGCCTGATACTGCCATTCTTGTTGGAAACGCTTTGTACCTGTGCCAGGCTCAGTGCCGTGCTGCTGGTCTTGCTGTCTCCAAGCTTGGCGGTGATCTCATAACTGTAATTGCCACTTGGCGCCACCGTGCCATCTTCCAGTTTGCCGTCCCAGGCCAGGGCGTTGACGCCGACTTCCTGTTCGCCAAAGGTCAGGGTACGTATGACCTGGCCGGCGCCATCCTTGATATTGACGGTCACGCTGTCCGCACCATTCGGCACATCCACGCCGAAGTAACCGCCTTCTTCCGTATGACTCAGGTTGTTGCCCGGCACCAGTACCGCATGGCCTATCATGCCGGTGGCCTGGTAGGACTGGCCCACCTGCACGCTGTTGATAATGCTGCTCATGGTTTCGTTCAGCTTGTTGATACCGGTCACGGTACTCAGCTGTGCCATCTGGCTGGTCACCTGTGCATTGTCCATCGGGTTCAGCGGGTCCTGGTTCTGCATCTGCGTCACCAGCAAGGTCATGAAACGGTCCTGCGCTTCATCGACACTGTTTTTATCCGAATTTTTGCGCGTGTTCACCATATCCAGGATGTCCTGCGATATCTGCTTGTTTGTATTCACGGTTGTCATGTTAAGGCGTCCTTAAGGTTATTGACCGATATTGAGGGTTTTGAGCAACATGGATTTGGCCGAATTCATGGTTTCCACGTTGTTCTGGTAGGCACGCGAGGCCGAGATCATGTTGACCATTTCTTCCGTCACGTTGACATTGGGCATGGTGATATAACCATCGCTGTTGGCCATCGGGTTTTTCGGGTCGTAAACCATTTTGCCCGGCTTGGTATCTTCAATCACGCGATCCACCTGTACCGTGCTGGTATTGGTGGCCGCATCCTGGATGGCCTTGAAGACCACCTGCTTGGACTGGTAGGGCTTGCCATCGGAACTGACCACGCTATCGGCGTTGGCCAGGTTGCTGGCAACCGTATTCAGGCGCATGGACTGCGCACTCATGGCGGAGCCTGAAATCTTGAATACATTAAATAAAGACATTGTGTGACTCCTTTACTTACTGGCCGCTAATGGCCGTCAGCATTTTCTTGATCTGGCCTGTCATCATGTTCAGGCTGGCTTCGTAACGAATACCGTTGTCCACGAATTCATTACGTTCCACATCCATGTCTACCGTATTGCCATCCATGGCGCCTTGCACTACCGAGCGGAACAGCACGTCGCCGTTGCTGGTGATGCCGTTGCTCGCGCTGCCGGCAAGATGGGCGCCGCTGGTCTGCTGCAACTGGCCAGCCGCTGCCTGCGCAGAAATTGCGCCTGGACCTGATTTCAGGGCGGTCTGCATCACGGATTTGAAATCAATGTCACGTGCCTTGTAGTGCGGCGTGTCGGCATTGGCAATATTCGAAGCAAGCAGCTCCTGGCGCTGGTTGCGTACACGCAGCGCGGTCTGGTGAAAATTCAGTGAGGCATCCAGTTTGTTCATCATCGTCTTTTCCTTTCCCGGGTTTCCCCGAAAAATCTCAAGGGACTCTTTAAAGTTTTGCCATTGACGGTCGTTAACCCGGATAAGCAGGTTGCCACAGCTAAGGTGGCCCAACGCGCACATGACTTTTACTAGCTGTGCCTAGTCTACGCCGCGAGGGCGAGAACGATTTTTGAATTAAGCAGGGTAAATCACCTTTATTTCATCAATTGCCGGTTACGCACTTGCGTACAATGGCTGTCATGAAACCTCGTCTGAACATTTTTTCTGCAGTGATTCCAGGCATGATCTGGCTTCTGTCCTGTTCTGTACAGGCAGCAGATCATGCTCCGGCGAATCCTGTCGTGGCCAACCAGAAGCCGGTGGCACCCGCCAGCGATATTCATACGCGCGTGTACCAGACGGTGAGGCAGTATGTGGAAAGCCAGACCCTGGGTTATCCCGGCAAGGTCAATATCGAAATCCAGCCGCTGGACAGCCGCATCCGCATTGCCGAATGTGATGTCATGGAAGGATTTACGGTGCAGGGCGCGCGCTTATGGGGCAAAACCAATGTGGGCGTGCGCTGCGTGCAATCCGCAACCAAGCCATGGACCCTGTATGTGCAGGCCGATGTACAGGTATGGGGCGATTATGCCGTGACTGCCTTGCCTTTAAGCCAGGGTTCTCCGCTACAACCAACTGACGTGGTGATGCAGAACGGCGATCTGACCAAGCTGCCTACCGGCATCATCACGGATCTTTCCATGCTGGAAGGCAAGAAAACCTTGCTGAACATGCCACTGGGCACTGTACTGCGGCCTGATCTGCTCAAGGCGATGCCTGTCATCATGCAAGGTCAGACCGTGCAGTTAAGCAGCAGCGGGGAAGGGTTTGTCATCACCGCAGATGGCACCGCCATGCAGACCGCCAATGTCGGCCAGGTGGTGAATGTCAAGGTCAGCAGTGGTCAGGTGGTCAAGGGTGTTGCCCAGGCCAATGGCAAAGTGGATGTGCGTTTTTAGGCCCCAGACTTTTAATATGTCCGCGTGGGTTTCCAGAGTAAAAAATGCTTACTGATCATAAACTTGCGATAAAAAGTGGTTTCAGCGTTAAAGTTCGCTTAAACTATGCCGTTAGTACTGTTAACAAATAGGGCTTATACGCCCTGAGTCACAGAAACAGGAGAGGTACGGCATGAATATTTCAGATTCGATTAAAAAACTGGGTACTACCAGTGTGGACAAACCGGTACTGGACAAAAACACCGCCAGCAAAGGCAGTGAAAAAACCGCCCAGACATCCAGCCAGGCAGGCACTGACAATGTGACCTTGTCTGCCGCTTCCGTGCAGTTGCAATCGCTGGAAGCCGGACTGGCCAGTGGCGAAGTTTTCGACGCCAATAAAGTGGAAGAGATTAAAGCCGCGATTTCCCGTGGCGACTTCTCGGTAGATACTGCCAAAGTGGCGGACGGTTTGCTGCAGACAGTCAAAGACTTGATACAACCCAATAAAGGATGACCTTATGAGTACTGCAAATCAGACATCAGTGCCGGCGATCAGTTTTGACGCCGATGCCGCGTTGGTGGCGAAGTTGATTCAGGATTTGCAGCACGAACAAACAGCATTGGTGTCCGCTGATATGGATACCATAGAAAAACTGGTTGAACACCGTGCAGGCTTGCTGCAGGCACTGGGTGAAACCGCCAACCAGCGCTATGCGGCCCTGGCTGCTGCCGGTTTCGAAGCCAATGAAAACGGGATGGAAAAGTGGCTGCAGCTACGCGCCAGCCAGGTGACAGACACCGCCTGGGCAGATTTCCAGAAGCAACTGGCACAAGCCAGAGAGCTCAACCGCCTGAACGGCATCCTGATCAACAAGCATTTCCAGCGTAACCAGGAAAAACTGGATGTATTGCAGGGCAAACCATCAGGCAATAGCACACAGTTATACGGTAAAAACGGCCAGGCACATGCTGCCAGCAATTCACGCACCAGCTTCTCTGTTTAGGCAAGTGTAGGTTTCAAGTAGAAAAGCCGAGCCGATATGGTTCGGCTTTTTTCATGAGAACGGCTTCTCTATGCTAAGGTCAGCAGTTTAGGACAGTGTCTAACTGTTAAAAAGAGTCGGCATGTTCGTCAAAGATTTTCTTAAAGCGGCTTTCGAGCTTTTTGAAAGAGTTTAATATCATGGGGTCGAAATGCCCGGGCTGAGTGCGGCCATCGCCTTCCGTGATGATCCGGTAGGCATGTTCATGCGTAAATGCCTGTTTGTAAGGACGCTTGCTGCGCAAGGCATCATATACATCGCTCAGCATCATGATCCGGGCTGACAACGGGATTTCCTCGCCTTTGAGCTCGTTCGGGTAACCACTGCCATCCCAGCGCTCATGATGATTCAGTGCGATTTCTGCACCCATCATCATGAAAGGCGAGGTGCCTTTGCCATGGCCAAGAATGCTGTCGCCCAGTGCCGAGTGTGTTTTCATGATTTCCCACTCTTCCGGTGTATGCGGGCCGGGTTTGAGCAGTATGTGATCAGGGATGCCAATTTTTCCCACGTCGTGCAAGGGGCTGGCATGGTAAATGGTATTGATGAAGTCTGCAGGCATGCCCAGGTCAGTGGCCAGTTCCCGGCAGAAAAAGGCAATGCGGTGGATATGGGCACCGGTTTCCTCATCACGGAATTCAGCAGCACGCATGATGCTGAACATGGAGTCAAAATAACTTTCCAGCAATTGTGCCGTGCGCTCTTCTACTTGCGCTTCTAATGTGCGGCTGTAATCACTAAGAAAATCATTATATTCCTTGAGGCGCAGCAGGTTACGCACCCTGATCCAGAGCTCCGCCCGGTCCACAGGCTTGGCGACAAACTCTTCCACGCCGCACTGCAAGGCGCGCATCCTGGAAGTTCTGTCGGCCAGTGCTGTCAGCATGATGATGGGGATGATTTTTGTGGCCTCGTTGTTTTTTAGCTGCTCGGCTAGCTCAAAGCCATTCAGGACAGGCATCATGGCGTCCAGCAAAATCAGGTCAGGGCGATGGATGGCAATCAGGTCCAGCGCCATTCTCCCATCCCGGGCCTGCAAGGTGGCATAGCCTTCCGCTGTCAGCAGGGCATCCAGGTAGGTACGGCTATTCTCTTCATCATCGACGATAAGGATTTTCTTGCGCGTCACCTTCATATCCATTCTGTTTCCTTTTCTGGTGCTTCAGCAGAGGTTTAAAGTGGCATTGACTGTTTGCAGAAATTCTTTATAGCGTATGGGTTTTGCGATGTAGCCGTCACAACCGGCCTGGCGCATTTTCTCCTCGTCTCCCTTCATGGCAAATGCCGTCAGTGCGATCACCTTGATATGCCGGGTTTGCGTGTCATGTTTGAGCTGTTGCGTGGCCGTCAGGCCATCCATGCCCGGCAACTGTATATCCATGAGTATGAGTGCAGGCAGGTGCTGGCGTGCCATTTGCAAACCTTCTATTGCATCCACGGCCTGTAACACTTCATGTCCGGCAGTTTCCAGCAGGAGACTGGCCAGTTTCATATTGTTGGGGTTGTCTTCAATCACCAGGATTTTTGCCATTATTGTCTTTATGCATGCTATGCAGATGAGTGTTTACCGCCCAGGGCACGGTGTACTTCACTTAAAAAGTTGCCATGATTAAACTCGGCTTTCTCCAGCACTGCACGTACATGTCCCTTCAGGGTGTTGCGTTCTTCAGGTGTCAGGAACTTGGAGGTAACGATAATGATAGGAATCCTGGCGGTCCGCTTATCCAGCTTCAGTTCTTCCACCACTTCAAAGCCGTTGGTTTCCGGCATCATCAGGTCCAGTACAATCAAATCAGGTTGCTGCAATTTGGCAATATGCGTGGCTTCATTGCCACCGTAGGCGCGCAATACCGAATGATGGGCATGCTCCAGGTAAGAAGAGATGATTTCCACGGCTTTGGGATCGTCATCGACCACCAGGACCTTGAGTCCCTCGCGGTCGGTTGCAGGTTTTATAAAGCCCAGTTTGCTCAAAGCTGCCTGCAAATCGTCCGCAGACACAGGTTTTTGCAGCACTTGCGCAGCGCCCAGCGAAAGACCGCGGCTGCTATCTGCAACGATGGAGATGATGACCACCGGAATGTCAGCCAGTCTGTCATCTGCTTTCAGCCTGGCCAGAAACTCCCAGCCATCCATGCCCGGCAGCAGAATATCCAGCGTAATCAGATCCGGTGGTGTGCCATCGGCCAGTATCGATAGTGCAACTTCTGCAGTCGTGGCCCGCGTCACGCGGCAATTGTCTGACTCCAGCTGCAACCTGATCAGGTCAGCGGCACGGTCATCATCTTCCAGTACTAATACGTGGGGAGTATCAGTGCCGGATAATTGCCGCAGGTTTGTTTCAGGCAGCGGTGCAGGGGTGCCTGGCGCGCTCGGCAGGTGAGGGTGATATTCCAGCCAGATGGTGAATGTGCTGCCTGTGCCGGGCGTGCTGGTGACTGTGACTGCGCCATGATGCAGTTCGGCCAGTTTGCGCACCAGGGCCAGCCCCAGGCCGGTGCCTTCAAAGCGCCTGGAGAGGGTGCTCTCCACTTGTACAAACGGCTGGAACAGCTGGCTGATATCTTCGGCGGCGATGCCTATGCCGGTGTCCGTGACCGAAATCTGGATAAATTGCTCCGCGACGCCGATATTTGAAAAGTGGCTGTCGGGAAGGCGTCTGACCTGTTCCAGCACATTTTCGCGTGCAACCAGATGCGCTTTCAATGCCACGGTGCCACCTTCAGGCGTAAATTTCACGGCATTGGAAAGCAGGTTGTATACGATCTGTTTCACCTTGCGCGGATCCAGCCATGCCTCAGTCAAATCATCCGAAAAATCCGTCAGCAATTTGATATGCTGGGCAGCGGCCTTTTCCTTCACAATAGACAGGCAGTTGTGCAGCAAACTCCTGATATCCGTATTTTCGGCCTCAAGCATCATGCGGCCAGCCTCTATTTTGGACAGGTCCAGCACATCATTGATCAGCGAAAGCAGATGCTGTCCGCTTTCAAAAATATCATTGACATAGGTTTTCTGTTTCTCCTGCAGCTCGCCGATCAGGCCGTCGCGCAGAATCTCGGAAAAACCGATGATGGCATTGAGCGGGGTGCGCAGCTCATGCGACATGGTAGCCAGAAACTCGGACTTCATTCTGTCTGTTTCCAGCAACTGCTTGTTCTTCAGGCTGATTTCCTCACTGCGCAGATGCAGCTGGTCTGCCAGCAGCCGCAGGTCGCCGTATTGCTGGATATTATGCAGGGCAACGCCCAGCTGGGCCGATAGCAGTTCAATAAAAGCCTGGTCACGCTCGGTAACCGCCTGGCTGGCTGCCAGCACCAGCGCGGCCATGCGTTTATCCTTGTAAGTCACCGGGCAGATAATAATGGCGGCAGGTTTTAACGAAAGCAATCCTGTTTCTATCGTCAGTGAGTCGAGTTCCTCCAGCCCGTTCAATACCAGCAGGTGATTGTTTTGCAATGCTTCGCCAATGACACCATGACCCAGCCTGAACTCCGTGAGTATGCCTTCCGGCGTGGCGTGCGTGCTTTCCAGACGATAGACCCCGGACCATTCGTCATAGCCATAAATGGCCGACACGGGAAAAATATGGTTGCTGGCCAGGATATCCAGCATGCCGGACAAAATCATGGCTCTGTCATAGTTGGCATTAAACAGGCGTAATACCTCGCTATGTGTCTGGTCATAAAGGGCTGCATTTTTCAGGTCGTACTCAATGTGCTTGAAGTCACTCACATTGCGTGCCACTGTCGATAAATGGGTAGGGGTACCTTTGGCATCCCTGTGCACCACCACAACCTGGGAAACAGGAATTTCCTGGCCGGCCCGGGAGATAAAGGCCGTTTCACCGCTCCATATGCCGGTATTCAGCGCCGTCGGGATGGCTTTGTTGTGGATTAAATCAATGGCCCAGGCTGGGCGCATGCGCGAGATGGGCTGGTTCGCGATCTCCTCCTGTTCACCGATACCCAGCAGCTTTCTTCCACCCGAATTAAGGTAAAAATAATCACCTTGCAGGCTGGCATTGGCGATCAGATCGGGCGAGGCATCCAGGATATCTGTCAGCCGTTTCTGCTCCATGGAAATCTGCTTGCGGATTTTAAGGTCGCGTTTGATACGCGAGATCAGTAGCGGAAAGAGCACCAGAATGGCGATAGACATGATGCTGAATAGCCTCAACAGGTCTTGGGCGTGATCCTGTTCTGCATCTGTGCGCTCGGAAAGCAGGCTTTGTTCCTCCAGCGACATTTCACTGAATACGCTGCGAATTTCCAGCATGCCTTCGCGGCGAAGATAATCTTTGCGCAGCAGCTCCCTTAACTTTTCCGCTGGCATTGCTTCAGCAAGGTCATTGATTTCATTAAAGTAAATAAGCCGTTTGTTGATCAGCTGCCTTAGCTGCGAAATCTGCTTCTGCTGGTAATTGTTATCCCTGGTCAGGACGGCAAGCTCGGAAATGCTTTTCTGCAGCTCTGCCACAGCTACGTCCCGGCGTGTGATTGAACTGCTGTCGCCTGTAAGCAGAAAGCCACGCTGGGAAACTTCCAGCTGGTTGAATAAAGCCAGGCCCCTGTCCAGCCGGGAAATGACTTCGTTGGTATGCGTGATCCAGCGGTTGGATTCGGAAAAACGCTGCAGGTAGAAGATGCTGGTAATGCCAAGGATCACCAGCAGTGTGAAAAAGCTGATGAATCCATAAATAATCATGGATTCCAGCGTCCACCGCTCTTTGACTTGAGTGCTCACACCAATAAAACCTTGTTTTGAAGCATTGCGACCCCCATCCTGATTTAAATATCAAGAATTAATCAGTTTCAGCTTGAAGTGTAAATATATATTAAACAGATATTTAAGCAAGTGCGCTTCCGCACAGACAGCCTGAATGATGTTTGCGTAAAAAAGAGGAGCAGGTAGAGAAAGGGTGTAAGTCAGCCCTGGAAGGCCGGCCCGACCGCTGGTCAGCGCAAGCTTTCCAGCACCTCCCAGCGTTCCAGTTTTTGCAGGATCAGCATTTCAATTTCATCCAGCCGTTCCTGCAAGGTTTTGACCTGTTCCGGCGCCCGTTTGTAAATATCACCTTGCGCGAACTGTGCCTGGATCTCGGCCTGCTCCTGCTCCAGCGCTTCAATGTCCTGCGGCAATGCTTCCAGCTCGCGTTCTTCCTTGTAACTCAGTTTTTTGCGGCTGGCCGCAGGCGGTGCGGTGGCCGGTGCAGCCGTTTGTGGGGCAGGGGACGCCGGTTTTTGTGTTGCAGCGGCCTGGCTGGCACGTTCCTGGCTGAAGCGCAGCCAGTCGTCATAACCGCCGCCAAATTCGGTCAGTTTGCCCTGGCCTTCAAAAGCAATCACATGCGTGACGGTGTTTTCCAGGAAAGCTCGGTCATGGCTGACCAGGAACAGCGTACCGGGGTAATCCTGCAACAGGTTTTCCAGCAGTTCCAGCGTATCAATATCCAGGTCGTTGGTCGGCTCATCCAGCACCAGCACGTTGGCCGGACGCGCAAACAGGCGCGCCAGCAGCAGCCGGTTGCGTTCGCCGCCGGACAGGGATTTTACGGGCGAGCGCGCGCGTTGCGGTGCAAACAAAAAGTCTTCCAGATAGCCGATCACATGTTTGCGTTCATCACCAATCTGCACATAGTCGGAACCGGGGCTGATGGTATCCATCAGCGTGGCTTCCGGGTCCAGCTGTTCACGCATCTGGTCGAAGTAGGCGACCTGGATATTGGTGCCCAGCTGTATGCGCCCTTGTGTCGGTTGCAATTCACCGAGGATCAGTTTGAGCAGCGTGGATTTGCCTACGCCGTTAGGGCCGAGCAGGCCGATGCGGTCACCACGCATAATGCACGTACTGAAGCGCTGGATCAACACTTTGTCGCCATAAGCCATATGCACGTTTTCCAGTTCGGCAATCAGCTTGCCCGAGCGCTCGCCGCTGTCCAGTTGCAACTGCACCTGTCCCTGGCGATCGCGCCTGGCCGCGCGGTCACGGCGCAATTGTTCCAGACGGCGTACACGGCCTTCATTACGCGTGCGGCGTGCTTCCACGCCTTTGCGTATCCAGACTTCTTCCTGCGCCAGAAATTTGTCAAATCTGGCTTGGTGCTGGGCTTCCACCGCCAGCAGTTCGGTTTTTTTAACCTGATACTGGCTGTAATTGCCAATAAATTCAGTCAGATGGCCACGGTCCAGTTCCACAATGCGCGTCGCCAGCCGGTCGAGGAAACGCCGGTCATGCGTAATCAGCAGCACGCTGCCCTGAAAAGCCAGCAGCAATTCTTCCAGCCAGAGAATGGCTTCCAGGTCCAGGTGGTTGGTCGGTTCGTCCAGCAACAGCACATCGGGCGCCTGCACCAGCGCCTGTGCCAGTGCCACGCGCTTGCGCCAGCCGCCGGACAGGGTAGAGACAGGTGTATCTGCCGCCAGTCCCAGCCGTGACAGGATGGTTTCAATACGTGATTGCAGCGTCCATGCCTGTTCTGCTTCCAGCTGGTGCTGTAACTGTTGCAGCCGGGTCAGCAAAGGTTCGGTATCCTGCGCATGCGCCAGCTGCTGCGAAATAGCATGGTATTCGCGCAGCTGGTCCACCACAGCCCCCAGTCCCTGCGAAACGGCAGTAAACACGTCATGCGCCGGGTCCAGCTCAGGTTCCTGTGGCACATAGGCAATTTTGCTGTGCGGGTCGCGCCAGCACTCGCCGTCATCCAGTTTGACCTGGGCGGCGGCCACTTTGAGCAGGCTGGATTTGCCGGTGCCGTTGCGGCCAATAATGCCGACGCATTCCTTGCTGTCGAGTTGAAAATCCACCTGGTCGAGTAAAGGCACATGGCCGAAGGCCAGGCTGGCCCGTTTGAGGGAGAGTAAAGGCATAAGGTAATAAAAAGTAGGAGGCTAATTGCCTTGAAATAAAAAAACGGTGCAGCAGTGATTTAAGTATGCGCAGGATAATCAGGAGTAACGCCAGCATCAACGCTGGTCATTAAAAGCTTTTCCATTGATCAAGTGGCAGACCTTCTTGGTTGATAGTGACGTTATAGGCAGCGATAAAATCAGCATGCGCTTCACGCCATTGACGCATCTGGTCATGCTTCACCAGCTAGCGCAGGTGCTTATCCATCATGTCAGCTTGTGATCGTTCCATGTCTGGTCTCGTTGACATCGCATACTCCCGGCGCATTGATTCAGGCGACTATTTTATCGCGCATGCTGTGTGAAATCTATGCTGACATCGCAAGGCAAGCGCTGCTTGCTGTGCGCAATGACTGTTTTTCGCAGAGGGTTATTCTGGCGAATCAGCAGCAGTTCATTTATAAAACCTTACAATCGTGAGGATTTATGGCATAAAAAGGGGATAAAACATCAAAATCCTTATGATTGTGAGGATTAGTTGCAAAATATATCTGTCTGGTGCAAAATCCTTTCAAACGTGAGGATTATTCATGAAAATACCTGTTAACAATGCAGCCACCATCGGCAAGCTGGTACGTGCCAGCCGCAAGGCCCAGAAAATACGCCAGGACGATGCCGCAGGCAGCATAGGCGTCAGTGAGAATTTTCTAGGCAAGGTCGAGCGTGGCAGTGAGTCGGTGCAGTGGGGCAAGCTGTTTCAAGTGCTTGAAGGCCTGGGGATCCGCGTCATGGTGGATGTTCCCGAGAACGTGGCGGATTATCTGAATGCGTCAGCGACCAGCAGGAAGCAATCATGAGCGAACGCGCCTTGCAGGCATGGATCAACCAGGTGGAAGTAGGCACCTTGCATGAGGTGTCCGGTCTCTGGCGCTTTCGATATGCAGCTGGCTGGCTGAAATCTCCTGCATCTTTCCCACTCAGTCCGCATCTTCCGCTGACAGAAGGGTGGCTGGTGGATGGCGCCAGCCAACGACCTGTGCAATGGTATTTCGATAATCTGTTGCCAGAAGAAGGCCAGCGCGTTCTGCTGGCCGCAGATGCCAGACTGGATACAGCAGATGCTTTTGGTTTATTGGCCTGGTACGGGGCGGAATCAGCCGGGTCGGTCACTTTGCTGCCTCCTGAAGCTGCATTGCAAATGATCGAACCTTTGCGTCCTATGCCCGACGATGCATTACAGGCGCGCATACGGCAGCTGCCAAAAGCACCGCTGACGCATGCAGCAAGCAAGCGCATGTCGCTGGCGGGTGCCCAGCACAAGCTGGCTGTTGTTCTCCAGGAGGACGCGCTGTTTGAACCCGCAGGCGCGACGCCCTCTACCCACATCCTGAAACCTGATCATCCGGACGAGGATTACAGTCATTCCGTGATCAATGAATGGTTTGTCATGCGACTGGCCAGCCGGCTTGGCTTAGATGTGCCTGAGGTGAACCGTCGCTATGTGCCATCCCCTGTATATCTGATTAACCGCTTTGACCGTTTTCAAAATGCGCAAGGCTGGCAACGCCGTCACGTCATTGACGCCTGTCAGCTATTAGGGCTGGATCGCACTTTCAAATATAGCCAGGGCAGCATGGAAAATCTGGCTGCACTGGCCAATGCCTGTCGAAGCCCGGCGGTCGCGCGTGCCCGTCTGTTTAGCTGGCTGGTATTCAATGTGCTTGTCGGCAATAGTGATGCTCACCTGAAAAACCTGAGCTTTCTGGTCTCGCATGAGGGGGTTCAGCTGGCACCGTTTTATGACCTGCTTAGTGTGGCACTCTATGACACCGTTGCCTTTAACAAGACAGGCTGGCCCGCACACACCCGGATGGCATGGCCGGTTCTGGGCGTGCAGCATTTCTCGGACATCAGCCGTGGCCTGATGCTGGACGCAGGTGCAGCGTTAAATTTAACCCAAGCTACAGCCCGGCGTCTGCTGGAAAACCTGCGCAGCCGTGTGATGCAGGAGGCGGAAGCGCTATATGCTGACATTGAAGCCGAAAATGCCCGGCTGGTCAGCGCCCGCCCCGAGTTGTCCGCCACCATGGCAGGAGAGTCGCGCTGCCTCAGGGCCATTGTGCACACAGTGCTTAAACAGATGGCGCAACAGCTGGCTTGAGAAAGCGCCGGTTTACCCGTGTTGCGAATTAAAGCGGCGTTACTGCCGGGGTTGACTGCTTAATGAATCTGTTGCGAAGAGGAAGGAAGTGATTCCAGGGCCAGGCTTTCAGTCATATTGTTACGCAAGCTGATGGTCGGCGCCGGGCGCGTGTCGGGCTGGTATTCCTGCACCCAGCGCTGCAAGCCCTGCTTGATCTGGTCTTCCGTCATGGTGGGCGTCTGGGTCAGCCATTCCAGCAGGCTGGCCAGCCAGGCGCTGTCGGCACTGCGTGCCTGTGCGATGCGTAGTTTTTCATGGCTGGTCGGCAAAGTGTTTTCGTCATCGGCCAGCAGCTCTTCATACAGTTTTTCACCAGGCCGCAAACCGGTGAGTTCAATGCGGATGTCCTGTTCCTGCAGGCCGGAAAGCTTGATCATGTCGCGTGCCAGGTCGATGATGCGTACCGGCGTACCCATATCCAGCACAAACACCTCGCCGCCGTTGCCCATGGTCGCTGCCTGCAATACCAGCTGGGCCGCTTCGGGGATAGACATGAAGTAGCGCGTAATTTCGGGGTGGGTGATGGTGATCGGCCCACCGTGCGCAATCTGTTCGCGGAACTTGGGAATCACGCTGCCGCTGCTGCCCAGCACATTGCCGAAGCGCACGGTGATAAAACGGGTAGGGGAGTTGACCTGGTGCTGCAAGCCCTGGCAGATCAGCTCGGCCAGACGCTTGCTGGCTCCCATGACATTGGTCGGGTTGACCGCCTTGTCGGTGGAAACCAGCACAAAGGTTGGCACATGGGCTGCCTGGCAGGCCGCCGCGATCTGGTAGGTGCCATAGGCATTGTTCTGCAAGGCTTCCACCACATTGAAATGTTCCATCATGGGCACATGCTTGTAAGCACCGGCATGCAGCACCACATCCGGCTGGTGGCTCTGCAAAATGCGCTGTATGCGCACCTGGTTTTTGACATCCGCCACCACATACACCAGTTCGGTTTCAGTCACCAGCTGGCTGAATTCCTGCTGTAGGGTATACAAGGCATATTCCGAAATATCCAGGCAAATCAGCTGGGCCGGGTGAAAACTCAGTATCTGGCGACACAGTTCGGAGCCGATAGAGCCCGCCGCACCGGAAACCAGTACCACTTTATTGGCCAGCATGCTGCTCAAGCCATGCGTATCCAGCTGCACCACATCGCGTCCCAGCAAGTCTTCCACATCAATCCTGCGGATCTGCGACAAGCTGACGCGGCCACTGATCAGGTCCGACATGGCGGGCAAGGTCAGTACTTCCATGCCTTCTACCTGGCGCGCGGCTTCCACCGCTGCCCGGCGTTTTTCATGGCGGCTGCCCGGCATGGCAATCATGCAGTGCTTGCAGCCATAACGTTCGGCAATGCGAGGGATATCCTGCAAGCCACCTTCGACTCTGGTGTGCATGATTTCACGCCCCACCAGTTTCCGGCTGGGGTCTATCATCGCCACTACCCGCCATTCCGGGCTTTTGCTCAATTCCTTGATCAGGTTAAGCGAACTGTCTTCCACGCCAATCACAATCACCGGCTTGCCCTGAACCGCCATGGTATTGAACATGCGCCTTTCTTTCCAGGCGCGATACACAAAACGGCTGCCGCCCATCATGATGACCAGCAACATGGGGTGAATAAACAGTACTGAGCGCGGAATAATAATCACGGAATGCACCAGCACGGCAAAGGTAACGGTTAGCAGGGCACCGAATGCAATGGCGCGAGCAATACGTTTCAGGTCCGGTAGGCTGGCAAAGCGCCACAGGCCGCGATATAGTCCAAAACCGTAAAAACAAATGCTGTGGAGGATCAAGATAACCGGCAAACTTTCTTCAAAATAGCCGGTGTAAGTATGTGGAACATCGAAATTAAAACGGAGTAGAAACGCTATCCACCAAGCCAGTGCCACGACAGTGACATCATGCAAGTAGGCTAACAGGGATAAAAATCGGGCAGGTAACTTAAGCATTTATAAGGCGTTGCATCAGATCAATGCGTGATGTTATCACGCTTGATGACTTTGATTATAGTCAGCAAGATGATTTTAAAGTCCAGCCACAGAGACTGGTTCTTAAGATAATAAGCATCCAGCGCTACTTTTTGCGGAATGGGGATTTCATCACGGCCATTCACCTGTGCCCAGCCAGTAATGCCGGGCCTTAATGTATGTACACCCTTTTCTGTGCGCAGTGCGACCAAATCATCCTGGTTAAACAGGGCAGGGCGTGGTCCGACGATAGACATATCACCAGTGAGCACACTCCATAATTGCGGCAGCTCATCCAGGCTGGTTTTGCGGATAAAACTGCCTATAGGTGTGAGAAATGCATTTGGGTTAGCTTGCTGATTCATCAGGTGCGTGGCCAATTGTGGCGTGCCTATACGCATGGAACGGAATTTGGGCATGCTGAACAATTGGTTGTGTTTGCCTACGCGTTGACTCCAGTATAAAGCCGGACCAGTCGAGGTCAGTTTTACCAGTAGCCAGGTCAGTATAATCAGCGGGGATAAACAAAACAGGCCAACCACCGTCAGCACAATATCGAACAGTCTTTTCAACATTAGAATTCTTTCAGGGTTTGCCGGATGCCATCCCGGAAACTGATTTTTGGTTGCCAGCCGAGCAGGGTTTTCGCTTTGCTGATATCGACTTGCAATGTGCCAAATAATCTTGCTGCCATGCCTGATTTACCTAGCAGGGTAAACAACAGTTTTAGCAGGCACAATGGCAAGGAGAATAGCAGCAATGGCCGTTGTTTTGCACTGCGAATGGTGCGGATCAGTTCACCCAGTGACATATCCTCATCATCCGAAATCAGGAAAGTCTGATTGGCCGCTTGCGGGTGTGTGCAGCATAGCATTATAAAATCGGTCAGGTTTTCCAGGCTGACAAAACTGCGCTTGTTGTGCACGGATGCGAATGGCAGCGGCACGGGCAGCAAACATAATTTAATCAGCTGCCTGAAATTGGCTTTCACACCAGGTCCGTAAATCAGAGGAGGGCGGATAATCACCAGATCTATACCGTGTTCGCCACAGAATTCTTTCAGCGCAACTTCTGCTGCCAGTTTTGTCTGCCCGTAAGCATCCAGAGGTGCAGGAGTGTCTGTCTCGCTGAAAGGGTGGGTGGATGTCTCACCATTGACTTTGATGGAGCTTAAAAATATAAAGCGTCTGATGTTCAGTTGCCTGGCCAGCTGTGCGATTTTAAGGGTGTAATCAATATTAACAGCAGCATAGGCCTGGTAGATATCTTCCGCAGTGTCATGCATGACATGGGCGCGGCCAGCCAGGTGAATCAAGGTATCTATTTGTTTATATTGATCTGGGTAAGTCCTTAATTGCAGCAAGTCTGCCGTGTTTTCACGAGAGAGATTAATGATCTCATGCTCATTCTGCAGCGACTTATGTAAATATTGACCGACAAAACCAGAAGCGCCTGTGATTAGAAGTTTCATTTTTTAACTGAAGTGAAGCATATGGTCGACAATAATATAGCCTGAATGACACGAGCTACAGGGAGTCGTATTGATAATTTAATTAGGCACTGGATCATGGATAGAGTGAAATTCTACATAATCCTTAATCACTAACTGATTAAATACATGACTATCAAATTCTTGAACAGCACGCTGGTAGGCGTTTTTAGTTAAAGAATCCCATAAGCCAGCTTCATTAAATATTCGTTCAATTGCCTGCTTTAATGACGATACATTTTTAACATCAACGAGCAGCCCAGTTTGATTGTCAATAATCGCGTCGGTCAGCCCCACAATGCGCGTACCTATAGTAGGTACTTTCATCGCTGCAGCTTCAATCACTACACTACCAAACCCTTCTCGGTAGCTAGGCAGACACAGAACGTCGGAAATAGCGAGAAATTTTTCCGGGAATCGAGAATAACCAACCTGATGAATAGTTGGATCGTTTTGCAAGATATGTACTATATCTTCCGGCCATTCTGATAATTCATCATCTAATGGCCCCACCAATATTAAAGAGAGATTCGGGCAATTTACCTGTGCTTGTTTAAAAGCTCTCAGCAACTCAAATATTCCTTTGTCTCGAGTAATTCGCCCAATAAAAGTAATAATGCGGGAATGCTGACTTAGCCCCAATTCTTTTAATAATGTTAAACGTTGCGCTTGATACCGCTCCGGGTTAAATCGATGTAAATCCACCCCAGCCACAGAGCCTTTACCAATAACACTAATTTTTTGTGCATCAACAATTTTTTTTTCGATCAAAAATTGTGCTTGCGACTGACTGTCAGCATAACAATGCGTATTTAATCTACCTATTAATTTATCGCAAGTGATTGCCACATGTTTTATCCATCCGCGCATTTCGACCCAAGGCTGACCTGTAAAAGTGTGCAGGCGTACTGGTACACGCGCAATTAACCCGGCAATTGCACACAGTAATCCTGCTTTGGGAGACACAGAGTGAATGATATCGAATGACTTTTGCTTGAACAGTTTTGTGAGTTTGTATAACGCAATCAAGTCTTTCAATGGTGATATTTTTCTTGGAATTTCTATCAGCTCATATCTAATATTGGAAATTTTTAGCAGATCTTTTACTTCTTCTCCATCACTGGATACCAATGTGACTTGATGGCCGGCTTCCACTGTAGCGGTAATTTGGCTACTCAAATGGTTATGCAGCATGAAAGGTACAGTGGCAATTCGGCAAATATTCATAAAGGCGAAATATTTAGGTCAGGCGTGATAATACTAAATTAAGATACATTAAGAATAAATGTAAGAGGTATTTATAGAAAGCATTAAATATTATTTTTTGTTTTGAAAGCAGAATAGATTAGGCGAGCAATAAAAATTGCAACTTGAATTGATATGGAGTATCCATTTGAAATCATTACCCTCATTACTTCCGAGGCTGAGCCTATGTGGTCTATTGCAGAAATACCATTCGTACCATATTTACCTGCTATACGATTACAAAGCTTAATATTTTCATTATTAATTATCAGTTTCATCATGAAATCATAATCTGCTGCAATTGGATATTTTTTTGAGTAATACCCATATTTTTCATGAAGATTCTTTTTGAAAAGAGTCGCCATGGAGTGCCCACATATTCTAGATTTAGAGCCAGACAAGAAAATTGGCAAAGATGAAGGTTGAGATACTTTATTATTAATTATTATCGGGCATGTGAAAACAGTATGATCATCATCAATCTGATTTTGGAAGTTTTCTATCGCATCAGGCTCAAATACATCATCAGCACCGATAACCACATAAAATTCTCCTGAGCACATCTTAATAGCTCTATTCAACGCATCGTATATCCCAAAATCCGTTTCAGAGCTAACTACGATATTCAAATCATTTACGCTTTTAAGAATATCAAGGGTTCCATCTGTTGATCCACCATCGGCAACTATCCATTCAAAATCTTTGTAAGTTTGTGCTTGTAAGCTTCTTATTAAAGAAGGAAGATAATTATGGGAATTGTAAGTTGCGGTAATAACACTGATTTGCATAAATTATTTAAAGTAATGAGTTATGAATACGTCTAGTAGTGTTTATTAAAATCGTCCCACATTAAACTTGTGCCTTGATCAATGCTTGTGAGAGGACTCCAATCTAAAGTACGCTCTATTAACTCGATATTAAGTACGTTTACAGGCACATCGACTTTTTGCATCACTTTATGATCTACCTGCATGAGTTTTCCGGTGCAATATTCCAATTTTTCCCTTAACTCTGTTAGAGAAAGTCCAACCCCTGAACCTACATTGAATATTTTCTCTTTAGTGATGTGGATAATTGCCAATTCGATGGCGCGAACAGCATCTTTAATATAGATATAATCCCGAATCACGGAGCCATCCCCCCATATTTCTATTGGCTTGTTAAACATCAATCGATGCATCCAGGCTGCAAGTACTCCTTGTCCACGATAAGGATCCTGACGGCTTCCGTAAGGATTGGAGAGTCGCAGTATTGTGTAATCCAATCCATAATGGTGATGATACATAGCTAAGTACTTTTCAATCATTAGCTTTGATATCCCATAAGGAGATATCGGATTTAGGGGGTGTTGTTCATCAATTGGAACATATTGAGGAATACCATAGACTGTTCCACCTGAGGAAAGAAATACAATTTTTGACACGCTTGCATCACGACAAGCATCGAGCAATCTGACTGTACTTATAACATTACTCTGAATGTCGTATATCGGACTACCTAGAGAACTACCAGGAAAGGTTGAGTTAACTAGATGAACAACTACATCTACCCCTCGCAGAATTGAAGCAAAATCTCCATTGTTGAAATCACCTTCAACAATCCGAATGTCTTGGCCTAAATGCGTAATATTTTGCCGACTAGCCCCAGTCGCATGGAAAATGCTTACCTCATGCCCTGAACTTAATAGTTGGTCTGCTAAATGAGAGCCAATGAATCCACTTCCACCCAATAATAGTGTTCTCATGCTATTAATTCTTGATACAGATGCTGATATTGTTTAGCTACTATTTCCATGGCATATTTTTGTTCAACCTGTTGCCGAGCGTGTTTGCTCAATGCTAGACGCCTATCATTGTCATCTAATATCCAGGCGATGCCTGTAGCTAAGTCTTCAGAATCAAACGGTTTTGCGAGGTAACCGCTTTGCTTATGATCGATAAGATCCGGCATTCCTCCAATATTGAATGCTACGACAGGGGTACCACACGCTAGAGACTCCATTACGGTATTTGATAAATTTTCCTGCATAGACGGTGCTACAGTTATATCAGCAGCTGAATACAACAATACTTGGCTAATTTCGTCGTTGAGATAACCCATATAATTTATCTTCATGCCAAAATCTACATCATTTTCAGGAGGGTTAGCTCCGATCACTAATAGCTCTGTGTTCTTTTTCCATTCAGCTTGGGCCAGTTTTTTCAGAGCCGGTATAAGAAATTGATTGCCTTTGCGTTTATCGGCCGTAGCTCTGAAAGCAGAAAATAATATAAGGTTTTTATCTTGGGGCAAGTTCCATACCGAGCGAGCGAGTTGCTTATCAATTGGTCTGTAGCGATCAGTATCAATAGGATTGGGTAGTACTTCAATTCGCTTTTCACGGAAAATTGAACTCTGTCGTGCCATATCTCTCAGCCAGTGACTAGTAGCCACAATTGTCATGGGCACTTTATCCCACGCTAGATGTTTCCTTGTCCATAGTTTGCGTGACAAATCATTTTTCTTGCCAGATTGAAGCACCGGGCATTCGCCACATGATTTATTGAATTTACCGCAACCATCATCATAGTGACAACCTCCAGTAAATGGCCACATGTCATGAAGTGTCCATACGATAGGTTGTTTAAAGTCAGCAATAGCCTCAACACGCATAAATGCAGCATTAATCCAGAATAAATGCACTAGGTCAATTTTCAATCGCTCTGCTTGTTGAGCGATAGATCGATTGGGTAGAAAAGCAGGGGAGTATGTAGACGTTGGTTTGTTTCCATAAAGACTCACAAGAATGTTTTCTATTTGAGGTCTAAATAGAGCTATGGCTTTTTCTCGTTTGGTTTCAGGGCCAATGACACGATGCTCACCAGAATCCTTGTATTGAACTCTCATGTATGAGTCTACTCCCAAGGCGCAAAGAGCTTTGTGCAAACGATGGGTTGCAATAGCGGCACCGCCTTTGATATCAAAGGCGTTCACAAGTAATGGTTTCATGGCTTTATAGCTTCGATAAATAGTGAGTCTGGTTTGCGAGCTTTGCCATCGGTGCTATCGAGGTCATATGATGTGAATTTGGGAATGCTACTTTCATTTGCGCGACATATTTTAATGGAAGTAAATCCCACCTGTTCGAGCAATAGTTTCAGCGAGTAGCGATCATACATATGCTGATGAATTTCGCCTCCACCTCTGAACATACCATGCTCAAAATTAAGTTGAGCCTGTTTACCTGCTACTAACCATACTAGTTTTTTTGCGATTAAAAAGCGAATACGATTTAAGCATCTACGCCAAGCTAATATATTTTTTACACTAAGTTTAGGTTTGCTTTTGACGTTCAACCTCTCCCATATATAGTCAGCTTCACTACCAATACGAGAAGTCACATATTTTCTAGCTGTTGGCTCAAGCTGAGAAAGAAATTCTAACATTTCTCCGCCAGAACGATTGCGACTTACCTGGTCATACATCTCTAAAATAATCCAATCATAATCTTGAGCGCGTGTAGTGTCTCCAGATACCAGTTGATCCAATATTGTTAAATATTCACGAGCAATAACCTCTAGATCAGGTACAGCAAGTCTCAAAATTCCACCACTCATGAGGACTCGAAAACATTCATCAAGCATAAATCGTGCGCTGGAACGATCCATATGCTCTAATACATGAGAGCTATAACAAGCTGTTACTGAAGATGAGGTAAAAGGAAGGCCTTTTGTGATATCGACCTTTAATACTGATGGGTTATCAGATGCTATATCAAGATTTATCCAATCAGAATGATAAATCCTGCCACAACCTATATTGATCATGCAATTTGGCATATTGATTCAGTCCAGCTTCACCGCAATACGGCCCGTATAGTCGATTCGATTGAGAAAAAGTTGTAAAGAGTGAGATCTTATATATTCATCTACTGCTTTACGAGCACCTTGCCAATGACCATAATCATCAATGATAAGAATGCCTCCTTTTGCAAGACGAGGGAATAAATGTTCCATTTCATGGCGTGTTGATTCATACCAGTCAGTATCTAGTCTCAATAATGCAATTTTTTCAGGAGCATATTCAGGAATAGTCTGTTCAACAAGGCCTTTTATAAAATGCACTCGATTTTCAGGATAACCAATTGTTCCAATCGATTCTTTTACAGTGGCAAGGCCTGCATGACACCATACAGAGTTTTCTTGTTTTTTGTCAGAGATTTTTAGCAGGCTTTCAGCACTAATGCCATCAATATCTATATCATTTTCGCTTGGTGTTGACATGCCCTCAAATGTATCGAATAGATGTAAATTTCTTGAGCTATTACCTAGCTGGAGCAAGGTATCTGCGATTGCCATCATGCTTCCACCTTTCCACACTCCGCACTCGACAATATCACCTTCAATGTTATTTTCACAAATATAGCGAACAGCGTCACATAGCGAAAATATTCGTTCAGGTGAGGTCATCGTATAAGGACTGACTTTCCTATAAGTCTCAATGGAAGAAGGGGGAATGTCTGGACTAAAAATTCTGGAATTAATACGTGTTAAATCATAGCCTAACAATCTTGTTGTTTTTTTAATAATGTTTGCTAAAAGCATCTCACTGGACCCTTATTAATAAATTCTTTACATATCTGTAAATACGGCTAGGTAAGGAATACTGTATTGAATTGAAAAAAATTTTTGTTCTATGCAATGCAATTTTGTTTTCTGTCTGCGGTGACTCAGAGACAATGATCGGGCTGTCTGATAATTGAGAATTAAACGAATTATTTTTGCCACAGTTAACTCCACTCCCATCATGGCCAATATTAACTACCAAAGATTTAGCAGGATGTAAGCAGAGGCCATTTCGCTGAAAAATTGAGGCATACCAAAAAACCGCCCAAGTGTTGATCTTTTTTTGTTTGTTCATAATAACTTGTTTCCAGAAGTTATAAGTCCCATCCATATTAAATCGCTCAATCGTCGGACTATCAAAGTTTGCAAGAAGGGTATTTGGTGATTTTTCAAAATGGCACCATGCACGTTGCCAAGTGGCCCAGCCCCAGCATGAAGCAGTGCGTAAAAAATAAGAGGGAGGTAACCCTTCGCTATCAATGGGAAACATGTAACCTGAAATATGCATGACTTGAGAATGGTCTGAGTAGTGATTTAAAGCATCATTCATAAATTGAAGAAAATATTTCGACGTAATTAAATCATCTTCCAATACAATTACTCGACCGTATTTGCTGGTTAGTTCCGTGACGCCAGAAATTATAGAGTTAGCCAAACCTAAATTCTCTGCCTGTTCCGTGATATGAACAGTTTTGAAACCATTTGTATTACGGATTTCGGCTCTTACTTCTTCTACAGCTAAGATATGATCATCACTTTTAGCCGCATCCGAGAAAATAAATAGCTCACTTTCACTGGCGTATATGTTGGCTTTCAGTGCTGCTAATGTTTGTCGTGTATGAGCGACGCGATTGTACACGAAGAGGGCGATTGGCGCGTAATGTGACATCAATTTAGTCCTGCTGTTTGGAGCAGATGAGTCACCGTACGCTCCATTGCTTTCCCATCTTGTGGGCCAAAAAAATCATTAGCAAAACGAGACATATTTTCTCTAATCTCCATTTGCTTCGTCGGGTTTTTTAATAAACTATCCACTGTTTCTATCGCATCATTTATACTTGATATTTCTATAGCTGCGCCAAATTTTTCAGGAAAGGGAAAGACAGAGTGCGCATCTTCAAGTTTGAGAATAACAGGAATTACCCCGCAAGCGGCTGATTCGGAGAGGGTGGTTGAATAAAAACCTATTGCAATATCGGCCGCTTCCATGACACGTTTTAAACTCCACGTTCTGTAGTCCGCTACAGTAATCCGGTCTGGATAGTCTTTGGACAACAAGTCCAGAATTTCACATCGATCCACCGGATGCTTTCGGATGAGCAGATGCAGACCTTTATATTCTGAGAGCAGCTGCTTTGCAAGCGCCTCTAACTCTTCATAATGTGTCCTGCTCAGATATTTGTTCATTGGTTGTGTGAATATGACGCATGTGACACGGTTTGCATCGAAGATTTTGCGATCAGTAGAAGCCGGAATCAATGGGCTGCCCGTGATTATGTATTCTGCATTTGGTGTGTATTGCCTGTATCTTTCAACGAATCCATTCCCCCAGCAAAGCATTTTGTCAAAAGCCATATTGCGATATCCGGAGTGAAGAATACCTCCGCGACCACTTTGTAACCGAACGGTAGGTATGTTCTCAAGGCGAGCGACCCATCCCGCTATTTGATCTTGCATGGAGGTGCCCTCAGCAAATGCTATCGTTGCAGGACGATATTTGGTTATTGTGCCATGCACGCGTAAATAGCTCTGTAATGTTACCCAGTAAGCAGGAAATAATGGATGCAAAAGCGAAAGTTTTATTTTTCGGGTGTCAATATTTTCCGGCGTTTCCATCGCTACCGGAAATCCAAGTGATGATGCAACCTCAGCTGCTTCCGCATTTACGCAAAAAAACAAAACTTTTTCTTTCCCCAGTTCATTTGCATACTCTGCGAAAAACCGCACAAATCTAGCATTGATGGCAAATAGACCGATTTGGGGTAATTGTTTTGTGGTTGCCTGTAAACGCTTGCGAGTACACATGAATTTGCACATGCGCAAAAATGTTTTCAAAATAGCTTTTGATCTCGCGAGCCATAAACCTTGATTATTGATACTAGACATTTCGTCATAGAAATCGGTCAGGAATGAGCGTGGAGTGGAAAGCCTCCATCTCGATGCAGCGAGTAGCAGCATGTTTAACTGGGAAGGCTCTTGAACAGCGGAGAAGTAAAAATATCTTTCCAAGCTTTCTTTTAATGGCATGTTGCCATAAACCAAAGCCTCCGGCATTTCATGATCGACCCAATTCACTAATGTGGAAATAAGGTACGTCAGCTTTTCTTCATAACTTTGTGGCAGCATCAGAAGTCGCTTTCGATAAAGCGACCTAGTTGAGTCAATAAATGACTCACCATAATAGTTGCTTCATCAATTCCAGGGCGATATCTCATTACTGCTACAACCAATTCTCAACTGACTGGTTGAATCAAACCTGAAGATGCCATCGCTGATGCAACAATGAAGTCTGTTTCATTATCAATGTCGACTGAATGGGTGCGATCCATGTAATATGGTATCGCATTGTGATAAAGCGTATTTACTTCAGGTAACCCCAAGTCTGAAATACTGCGAACGTAAATAGCGCCATTCGGGTGGAAAGCTTGTGCCTGATCCTGGCTACGTGTATTACCCGTTACCATAGGAGAGTGCTGGAATGTTGGTTTCCAGCCTTGTATTTCATCTTGATAAAATGCAAATGAAATCGGGAACCCATATTCGGTCGCAGAGAAGATGGCTTTTCCTGACATTTCATGTAGATTGATAGCCTCTGTGATGTGATGACTATTCCGGAAGGGCAGAGTGGGCAATCCCATCACGAAATGTGTCCCACAATTCTCAAAGATTTTAGTGTGATTTTCCTTTAGGTAGTCAAATACCTTGACTTTATCTCCTGCTTCATCTGGTGTTCTGAAATCAAGTCTGAGTTTGGAGGATTGCAAATATTGATTGGCAATCTCCCAGTACTCCATTGAATCAGTAGAGAAAATAACGGTATCAATCTTCTCGCATTTCTCAAAGGCTTCCAAAGTCCAAATAATGAGCGGTTTATCCGCAAGTAGTTTGATATTTTTACCTGGCACGCGTTTAGAACCGGAACGCGCTGGGACAAATGCAGCATAAGCCATTAACCGAAGAACTCCGTAATAGATTGTTGAGTATTTTTATATACTTCAGCGATTTCCTGGTATTCCGTATCATTGAGATGCTGTAACGGCATCCGGTCACGGCGGTGCATAAAGCCAGCAGCTTGTAATAGTGCTTTGTTAGTGCGATGCCAGCCATATTTTGCTGCACACTGATCAAAGAATGGGGCTTCCAACTTATCCAGAATAAACTGGATAGTCTGTTGGTCTTTTTCTTTCCAGGCTTTCCAGAAAGCTTCGCCGATGCGTGCGTCAAGCATAGAAATGCCATTCAGATAGGACATCGCACCATATGGTTGATACTGCAGCAGGGTAGATTTACGGCCAGCAATGACTACACGAATGCGCGGTTCGAGCTCCAAAGCAAGGCATGTAGTTTCGAAATCTTTAGCATCTTCTTTTAAGGCCACAATTTGAGGGATAGTGGGTAGTTTTTTGAACAGGGAATGCGGCCAGTGCATTTGAGTGCCATCATATCCTGAAAGGAAAGGCATTTCGTGCACGAGAATCGCCATGTTTGTTGCTGAGCCGACTTCTGCAAAGTGATCCAGAATCTGTTCGTCATTGAAGTATTTTTCTCGTACGATTAACGATACCAGGTCAGCTCCGGTTTCTTTTGCATGACGTGTAAACTCTATGGTTTCTTTGGTTGAGCAATGAATAGGATCTCCTACAACCACCAAATTTTGAGGGTCAAGTTTCTTGACGGTTTTGATGGAGAACTCATTCAGTTGCATGATTTCTTCATGTTTGAGTTGTGAGTAGCGTGAGTTATAAGCCATTACATAGAATTTACGTGCTCCGCCTTTGTAAAGATGTGTCAGATATTTTTCTAGCGAAGCATAATCAATATTCTCGTTCTCATCGAAAGGTGTGAATACCGTATATACACAGCCCTCTAGGCGTTGTTTCAAATTCTCATACATTTGTAATTCCTTTTTCCCATCTATGGATATCAGTTTGTGCCATTTGTGCTGCAAGATCTTTAATGGTGCGAGATCCTTGCCAGCCAATATGTTGAGTAAGTTTGCTTGAGTCTCCTGCGCGTGCGCTGGTATCGAATGGCCTGAAGTAGCGTTCAGAAACGTGAGCTAGCGGCATTCCTGAAGATTTATCGACGCAAATCTCATTCTTATCCTGGCCTTCAAACACAGGGTCAAACCCTATTGCCATTGCTGCCGATGAAAGAAATTCACGTACTGATGTCAGTTTACCCGTTGCAAAGATAAAGTCTTCTGGTTGATCAAGGCCTAATACTTCGATCATGGCACGTGTATAGTCCTCTGCAGCCCCCCAGTCTCTTGCCGAGCTAAATAGGCCAAGCTCAATTGATGCCCCGCCTTGAGTTTTTAAACGTGCAAGATTATAGGTGATTTTTCGGGTTACAAAACTGCGCGCTCTTAGCGGCCCTTCATGGTTAAACAGCATGCCTACACTTGCATATAATCCATAAGTTTCGCGATACATGCGTACCATATGCTGCGCCGTCATCTTTGAAATACCATAAGGATTAGATGGTCGCATTGGGCTGGTCTCATAGAGCAATGCTCCTTCAGAATTACTCCCAAAAACCTCCGAGCTTGATGCAAAGAACAGTTTGGCATTGGGCACAGTATGTCGCATCGCTTCAAGTACATAAAGCACTCCAATGCTATTGGCCTCAAAAGTCGTTACCGGATGCACAAAAGAGTCAGCGACAAAACTTTCCCCAGCAAAGTGATAAATATGATCAGGCTGTATCTGTTTGAACGTATCGATAAGATTGAACGGTTCATCGATATTGATATTAACGAGCTTAACCTTGCCTACCAGGCCTAAATGTTCAAGTCGCCAGACTTTGTTTGAGGAGCCTCGTCTGAAGCCGCCATAAACTTCCCATCCGTCAGCCAGTAGATGTTGTGCAATATGAGCACCATCTTGTCCGGTAACGCCCAGAATCAAAGCTTTTTTATGAGCGGTCATCAAATAATTCCGGAAGTGTGTTCAGTGCTTTGGCAAAGCCCGCACCATCATCAAGATGGCCTTGCCATACCTCAATAACCTTCATGCAGTCGAATTGCATGGCAGCTTCAATGGCCGAAAGATTTTTTGGGTCGCCTTCACCAAAATGCAAGCCTTCGCCATCAATTCCTTCAGCATCTGCAATATGGATGTGTTCAATATAGGGCGATAATGTGTCGATCATTGCCTGGGCATCGAATTGAAACAGACTGTCTCCCATACATAAATGGCAAACATCCATGCAAATTGGCAAATTGTGCTGTTGGATATACGCTACATCCTGTTTCTGGTTCATTGCATTGAGTTTAACGGAACCGCCAAAATACCAGGCAATAGGTGGTAACCATTGCGGCATGATGGAAATACCTTGTTCGCGATAACTACTCAGCAAAAGAGCGTGTTTCTCATAAAACTCTTCAAGGCTATGATGGACGACGGAAAAACTGCCAACGATAGGAACCTTTTTCCCAGTATGATTTTGTAAATCCATTGCAAAGTTCACAGTGCGTTGCAGGATGTTAAGACTGCCTGCAACCTGGGCGCTGTCAGATGAAAACGGATCCATCAATTGGGTTGAGTTAATGTAGTCCGGTAAATGTATACTGTAATTATTGTTCCGGTCGTATTCACTTGCCTGTAAATCGGACATTACTTCACCGAAGGACAAGTGAAACTCATAATTGCCGACAGGGAATTTTTGTTCAATCCCGGCTAAATCATGTAATCGGACCGGAATACCAATTTTCTTTCGTCTTGCAAAATCCAATGCCTCGTCTGAAACCTTTGAAGTGTCTTGAAAAGCAGAGCGACTAAGTACTGCGCCAGCTTTGATCGGTTTGATAGCAGATGTGTTCAGGTAGTCTTGCATTTCATTGCGCCCAAGCCCGACGCGTGGCGAACGGAAACTCAGTTTTTCCAACGTAACTATTTCGCCTTGGTCAATGAAAGATTTTGCATAATAAGACCGTCCCAGATTCTGTAAATTAAGCATTTCCCCCTGATTAGGAATTCTAGGCCCGTTCCCGGACATAAGCATAGGCATGTGCTCAGCAAATATTGCCATGCGCTTGAATTCGTCAGGTGTAGAGCTCGTACTGTGATCAAGGCCTTGAGCCTGTTTGTCAAAGGTAATATGTCGCTCAATGACACTTGCGCCCATAGACATCGCAATCAGGGCGACTTCCCAGTTTTCATCGTGGCTTGAATAACCAAACGAGCGAGGCCATTTTTTTTGCATATGACGCAGGTAGCCAAGTCTAGCATTAGCCAGTGACACCGGATAATTGGATACACAGTGCATGGCTACCCAATTGTCACCTTCGAACTGGCTGAAAGCTTTTTCTATTTCATGCTCATTATGGCAACCCAATGAAACATACACTGGCTTTTTCTCGGCCAGCATACGATTGATCAGGCAGATGTTGCTGAGCTCTACAGAAGGGGACTTGAAAAAATCAAAGCGTGCAATTTCCTCACCGAAATCAGCCATATCGTTTACATCAAAAAAACTGATGCCAGCCTGTATGCCAAAACCATGCGCCTGATCTACAAGGTTTAATATATCTGCAGGAGCAAGATAGTTTCTGGTAATTTCCTTTAAAAGGATTTCATCCCCGATCTGTCGAGCATCATCAGCATATGCATTTTGCAGGTTACGATATTGGAATTTGACGCCATGGCAACCGCTGTCAGCAGCTGCTCTAATTAAATCCAGTGCAATACTGGTTTGCCCGTCATGATTGATACCGATTTCGGCAATGATAAAAATATTGTTATTGCTAAGAGTCATGAATAAAACTTATTAGTGATCAATCATTTTTTGAATAGCAGGGTTTTTTTTACGATTCAACGCTTGATCCTGAATCTTTTCCCCTAATATGCGAGAGGAAGCATTTCCAGTCCATTTATTGATGTTCAGTTTAGTGCGTAGCCACCAACCCGGACTGAATTTTCTGTCTACGTAGCGGCGGCCACCAGCTGGATGCGTATGAGCTCGCAAGACGCGCTGTTCACCGCCTTCGAAAACCTGGCTGCTTCTATGAAAGCCATCAGCATCAAATATCAGCAGATCTCCCGCTTTTAACTCCAATGTCACCGGATTGCGGATCAGATCTTCATCAATGTCGTTAGGAATATCTTCAATTCCATATCCTTGAGATAGATAATAGCCAACGCGATATCGCCCTTCCCAATGCGTCCCCGGGCAATATTCAAAAGCGCCATCCCGTGCTGTGGTATCGGTCAGGTTAAACCAGAATTTTAAGGCCTGCACCCGATCAAAATGCCACGGCAGGCTAGGGGTTTCACAGGGTAATTCATGTGTAATGAAAACCTCATCATTGAAGTCAAACGCATGCGGTGAGAAATACTGATTTGCAATCTCACGCATAAAGTCATCCTTAAATACCTTGCTGATATTTGGAAAATCATGCTCGGCATCTGCATGCCAGGGATTCATCCTGGAAACTCGACCGTCAGTATTCCCAGGATGTTTCCCTTGCGAAAGAATGGCGGGTGTTTTGCGAGTTAGGATATCTTTAAATTCATCATTAAGACTCACAAGCATATCGTTGGCAAGGTAACCAGGGACACATGCAATCCCATGCTTTTTTAGTTGGTGTAATACCGACTCAATGTCTTTCTCAGCATTAAATTCGAATTGGCTCATACTTATTCGCATTCTGTAGAAAATTCAATTTAAACCACGCCAGATATGAGGGATATATTCGGTCCTTTGTTTCTTAAAGACCAGTACCATAGGCATGACCTCTTTTAAATATTTATGTTGGGGTGCAGTAACTTTTATTAGTCCTACAAATGCTAAAAATTTTCTAAGTCCCGCCTTACTCAGATATGGTCTGAAAATATCAAACAAAGATTTCTTAGCTTTGTAAGGCTCGTAAAGTACTAAATCAAGACCACTGAATGCAGCTGCAGCAATATATTCAGCTTCCCTGAAAAAATTATCATTCCGGTCTCCATTACGAATCTGCATTCCAAAGCGGTTCTCGATTATATTGTATTTATCAATATAATCCTGATTTGATGTTGTATTAGGCATAACGGGTTCTTGGCAGATTAAATAACCTCCGTCTTTTAAAGCATTGCCAACTGAACGCATTGTAGAGTAGAGGCACGGAGAGTGATGCAATGCACCAAAACTTACTACAAAATCTAAGCTATTGTTGAATGGTATTGCATCGAAACTTCCAGCTAACGGCTCTACCTTATCTGTAACCTTGTGATAATTAATGTTTCTCGGGAGAAGTTCATTCACAGCTTGCTCTGATGATTCTTGCGCATAAACTTTCGTCATTGGGCGATTTTTTGCTAACCAAATCGAAGCATATCCACTCCCACAACCGATATCGAGTGCAGTACCTTCCACTTTGATTCCCAGTTTATTTTCAACTTTTTCAAACACATTAACGCGGCCTGAAAATATTAGATCAGGATCAGTTTTCATCATGTGTTGATGAATAGCCTGGTGCAGCTTTTGATCTAGTTCATTCATCTATTTATTATCCTTGTTACTTTTCCATCGTTGGTTAGCATATTCAGCGGTATGCCTTCTTTCTCGATTTTTCCCTTATTGAGTTCGATCATTCGATCGCATTTAGCAACTGTAGACAATCGATGAGCAACTATTAAAATCGTTTTCTCGCCTTGCATTGCAAGCACAGCATTCATTACCTCGGCTTCTGTCTCATCATCCAGAGCACTGGTCGCTTCATCAAGCACTAAGATGGTTGGGTCATGGTAAAGCGCGCGCGCAATTCCAATACGCTGCCGTTGGCCGCCCGAGAGTCTCACACCGCGTTCTCCCACTACGGTATTCATTCCATCGGGAAGAGATTCGATAAAGGAGTGTAATTGTGCAGCTTTGAGCGCCCGGTTGACAGCTTCGTCATCAATATCCTCTTCAGCCAAGCCAAATGCTACATTACGTCGCAAGGTGTCATCAGTGAGATAAATGCTTTGAGGCACATAACCGATCTGGTTCTGCCAACTGCGCAGGCTCACCTGAATGTCGACGCCATTTACCAACACTCTGCCAGAGTTTGGTCTAAGTAAGCCAAGCATGATATCAACCAGTGTACTTTTACCTGACCCGCTTTCGCCGATAAAACCAATCATTTCACCTTTGCTAATGCTAAGAGAAATGTCGCTGAGCGCAATTTTCTTGGCTGTCGGATAGCTATAGGAAACATGATCCAAAACTAATGAATGCTGAAATGAAAGTGGATCGCCATCAGCATCCGACTTCTCAGTGTCCAAATTAAGTTCTTTATGTAACATTTCTACAACAGGCAAACCAAAGCGTAGCTGCTGAATTGAGCTGATGATACGATAGGCGGAAGGCATTAGGCGGAAACTTACAGCTGCAAACAATGCCAGCGTAGGAAAAATCTCCAGCATTGATTTATCTTGCATAGTCATGCTAATCAAGAGAACTGCCAGCGCTGAGATGGTTAGCAATTCCAACCATAAGCGGGGGAGTTGCTGCATGACTGCCTGCCTTTGATTCATACGCATGCTCAACTGAGTATGCATGTCATATTGATTAAGAAAGTCGGCTTCTCTGCCTGATAACTTCACATCTTTGACACCGCCTAAACCGTGATGCAACTGCTTGATTCTTGCACCTTCATGAGTCAAACGTTGTTTTCCCCAATAAGTAATGCGCTTTTTTGTTGCTTTTTGATACAGGTAGCCTGCTACCAAAAGCACACCAAAAATCGCAATTGAGCCTATTGGCTCTATCAATAGAAGCATCAAGAATAAACCGGCTATAACCAGCAATTCAGCAAGAATGTATATTGAGGGGGTTAATGCCGCATTAACAAACATCGCCATTTCACCTTGTAAATTACGGACCAAATGCGCAGAATTTCGTTGTAGGTGAAAACTATATGGCTGGCGCAGATAAATGGCGAAAAGTTTGGTAGATAGCGCGTGTTGCAGCGTAAAAATGAATTTAGATTGCTTCCAGGCAAGAAACCCAAGATATAAGTTTTTGAGCAGATACATTAACAGCAGCAATATCATAGCTATCACCACAAGAGTTTGCTGGTTTAACTGTCCTGTTTGTAAGTAAGTTTTTTGAATAATGGACTGGTGCAATAATATTTCTGGCTGGGTAAGCGTACTCATAACGGGAATAACTAAACCAACGCCCATCATTTCAAGTAGGGCTCCTAAAATCATAAATAACCATAGTCGAAAGGCGGTTCCCTTGAAACCATCAGGCAACATCGACCATATCCTCCCAAGCGTTCGGATATTTAGGTTTTTATTTGTTTTAGATTTAGTCATGAGTTTGGGTACAAAAGTCTTGATATGTGTTAACCAAGCCTTCAGTGAAGGGCGTGTGTGCCTGCCAACCTAATGAGTGCAAACGGCTGATGTCCATTAGTTTACGCATGGTGCCGTCAGGTTGAGTACGGTCATAAATAATTTCGCCTTCGTAACCAACGATAGATTTGATGTGCGTCACCAGCTCATTGATACTCATATCTTCACCAACTCCGATATTGATCAAAGGAGCGACGTCTTGATGCCGGTCTGTTGACAGCAGATTATGGAATTGTATGTGGGGTAGTTTCATCAGAAATATGCATGCATTCGCCATGTCTTCGCTGTAAAGAAATTCTCGATGCGGTGTGCCACTGCCCCATATCGTGACATTAGCACTGCCATTTATTTTTGCTTCATGGAATCTGCGAATCAATGCAGGAATGACATGGCTGTTTTCTGAATGATAGTTGTCACCTGGGCCATAAAGGTTGGTAGGCATGACGGCTAAGTATTGCGTGCCGTACTGGCGGTTATAGCTCCAGCACATTTCTATGCCGGCAATTTTTGCCAGCGCATACGGGCGGTTTGTCGCCTCCAGCGGGCCTGTCAGCAGATATTCTTCTTTGATAGGCTGCGGGCAATCACGCGGATAAATGCAGCTTGAGCCTAAGAATAGCAAGCGCTTTACGCCATTCACATAAGACTGGTGAATCACGTTGGTTTGAATCGCCAGGTTTTCATGGATAAATTCGGCTGGATAGGTGTTGTTGGCATGAATGCCGCCCACTTTTGCCGCTGCGAGTAAAACGTATTTGGGTTTCTCTGACGCAAAAAAATCCTTCACGGCAGCCTGGTCGGTTAGATCCAGTTCCGCATGCGTGCGCGTGACCAGATTGCTGTAGCCTTGCTTGATCAGGGCCTTGATTAATGCAGAACCTACCAGGCCGCGGTGGCCTGCGATATAAATCTTTGCGTTTTTATCCATGGTTTACTCGTGGTAGTCCATGGCCTGGTAGCCGTGGCGTTTGATCAGCTCGTCGCGCTGGGCAGATTTATAATCTTCACGCACCATTTCAGAAACCAGGTCTTCAAAACTGGTTTTGGGCTCCCAGCCAAGTTTCTGTTTGGCTTTGGTCGGATCGCCCAATAAGGTATCAACCTCAGTCGGACGGAAATAGCGCGGATCTACCTGCACAATGCATTTATCGCCCCAATAGCCTTTTTCTTCCACGCCTGTGCCTTGCCAGGTGATGGAGATATCCAGCTCTTTGGCTGCGGCATTGACGAAGTCACGCACGCTATATTGCTTGCCGGTGGCAATGACAAAGTCTTCAGCTTGCTCCTGTTGCAGCATCAGCCACTGCATTTCCACGTAATCCTTGGCATGACCCCAGTCACGCAGTGAGTCCAGGTTGCCCAGGTACAGGCAATCTTGCAGGTCGAGTTTGATTCTTGCCAATGCACGGGTGATTTTACGGGTGACGAAGGTTTCACCGCGAATAGGGGATTCGTGGTTAAACAGAATGCCGTTACAGGCATAAATACCGTAAGCTTCACGATAGTTGACAGTAATCCAGTAGGCGTACATCTTCGCCACTGCATACGGGCTGCGCGGATAGAAAGGTGTGGTTTCTTTCTGTGGAATTTCCTGCACCAGGCCATAGAGTTCAGAGGTGGACGCCTGGTAGAAACGGGTTTTTTTCTCCAGCCCCAGAATGCGTATAGCTTCCAGAATACGCAAGGTGCCGATACCGTCTGCATTGGCCGTATATTCCGGTGTTTCGAAACTGACCGCCACATGACTCATGGCCGCCAGGTTATAGATTTCATCAGGCTGCACTTGCTGAATAATGCGGATCAGGTTGGTGGAATCCGTCAGGTCACCATAATGCAGAATGAAATTCTGGTGCTCGATATGCGGGTCTTGGTACAGGTGGTCGATTCTGTCCGTATTAAATAACGATGCGCGACGCTTGATGCCATGCACGACATAGCCTTTATTCAGTAAAAGCTCTGCAAGGTAGGCACCATCCTGGCCCGTGATGCCGGTAATTAATGCGACTTTTTGTGACATGGTTTGAATTGCTTGGTTAAAAAGTGGTTGAATTATAGCATGCGCCGCGCAGCGGCTAGCGTCGGGCGGGTTACTCAAAGGGGAAGGTAGTCAAGTAGCGCGCAAGAGCGTTTGTGAATGAAAGCATACATGCCAATGTTATTTTGTTGAGAAAGTTTTTTGGGAGTAAAAAAATAGAAAGCCAGCCAAAACGCCAGCTAAGGCACTAATGGCTACTCCGGTAACGCCAAACCTCGACACCATTATCCAGTTCCCTAAAAGATTAATTGTGAATGTGATCAGGGATGAGTTTACTAGTACAGAGGCACGATTATTGGCGATTGCGTGTTTACTGAAAACAGTGATACCTAGCATCACTGGTATTTGTACCAAACCAATTTGAACAATGGTAATAAGTTCATGGATTTTTGCTTCGGTCACATTGTTGCCCATTGCCATGGCGACTAATGGATCCGCAAAAATAAAACAGATGAGTGTTAATAAAATTCCAATCATGAGTGCACTTAGCAGTGGCAGCTTAAAGTAATGTGAGGAATGAGCTTGCTGGTGGTGAGCATTGGAAAAGTAGGGTAGAAACACGCTTGTCGTTACGACAGTTGCAATGCTGGTAAAAAGCAACACAATTTTTGAGGAGAAAGCCCAGGCACTTAGACTGCCTTCACCAACAGATGCTGCAAATGCATAATTGATGGGAATTAATAGCGCAGGAAGCAGCGCAGATAAAATGAGTTTTCCGTAGTTATGCAGAAAAGGCTGGATTATCTGGAAGCTTACCAGCTTTGGCATTAACTGAAATCTCTGAAGTTGTACCTGCCTGATGACCCACAGCACATTTAAAGTCATACCTGCAACCATTCCCAACACAGACGTTAATAATAAGGTGTTCTTGTCTGACAATAAGATAACGCTGATCACGATGGCGGGTGTAATCAGTTGACCTAAGGCGGCTTGTTTTTGCTGGCCTAAAGAGTTTAAAGTCGCATTGCCGATCATTGTCCACGCTGAGAGAAATAAGACAGGAGAAAATAAGCGTAATAGAGTGGTTGCCTCATGGCTGCCCGATTCTTTTTGAAGGATAAAACTGACTAAATTGGGGGCGAGAAGCATGATGAGAGTTGTAATAGCGAATAGCCACACAAAGCCCCAGCTCACGAATGCATCAATCAAATTCTGTTTTCTCAAGTGAGAGTGTTCGGAAGCAAGCAGTCTGGTCACTGAATCGCCTATCGGCATAGCAAGACAAGTGACAAGAAACATCGGGATCATCATCGCCGTGAAAAAAGCATCCAGACGCTGGGTTAATCCTATCTCACTGATAATGATCAAGTCTCTTGCGAAAAAGCCCAGATAGCAACACGTAGTAATCAAAGTGACTATAAAACCCGCTGAGATCAGTTTACTTAGTGAAAAGGAAACGGGTTTATTTTGTGGATCCGGATGATTGATTTCTGCCTTTTCACCATTGCTTTTATTCAGGAAGTGCATTAATAGCGTTGACCAGCCAATTGCGCCGATCAGTAAAAATAGCTGCCAGAAGCCATAGCGTTCCCGATATAAGGTGCCGATATTTGGATTCACAAACGCTAAAACGGCCATAATAGGCCAGGCAAAAGCGATACAAGCAAAGACGCGGATGTTGGCGTATTTCTTGAGTGTGATCAGGATGCCAGCAAAAAATACATACCATATGCAAGTTTCAATCGCGCCTACAAGTCTTGTCGCAGTCACCCGGTCATCCCAGGTATCCGGGAAGGGAGAGAAAAGAGCTATAAATGATGCTCTTGGCATATATTTGACAACCTCTGCTGCACTGTCGGGGAGCCTATCACTATCTACATCCGAACTTGCGCCTACTGAGAGGTTAAACTCAGCAAAATATATGCGTAAGCTAGCGAGGCGTTTGATTTTCTCGTCGAGCGCCTGTGGAAAATAAGCGCTGGAGTGCCAATGAAAATTTTTTGATAGCTTATAACTGTTTTCTCCTTTTTTACTATTCCCCTTAAATACTTGTTCGCCGGTGCCGATATGAGTGAAGCTTATGCCGACCGCAAAAAGTGCTGCCACAAAAACACTGGTTTTCAACATATGCTGCCATGACAGTGATTTTGCAAAAAATTGCATGCTGACAACAATAATAAATGAGCTGATAAATCCTAATGAAACAAGGAAAACCAAGTGGGGTCTTACCATGCCTATTAAGAAAATTCCTATGGTGCTGAGCAAGGTGTATTTAATTACCTTTTGCACACGTAGATTAACCTTTGGAGAAATAACAGCCAGCCATACTTCTAATAAAATTAAAACGCCAGCAATTGAGAAACTATCTTTGTGATTTTGTGCGTACCATTGTAATGATGACGGAAATGTTACAAAGCAAATACCTGCAATCAAGCCGGCGAGTTTACCAGTGTCATCATTGGTCAGTTTAAAACCGATTCTGTAGATTATGGTCGCGCTTAATGCATGAAGTAATGCCGTGATGGGTAAAAATAGAATCGGGTTGGGCCCAAATAATATATATAAAATACTTAGAATACTGACATTGCCTGTCATGCCGGATTGATAGATCGACCATTCCGACCAGCCATGGGACTGGATTCTTTTGGCTAGGTCCATAGCTGCGTCATGAAAGACAATCGCATCATTTTTAAGTAAGCCAAACCCCGCATGCATATCTGGCACCATAGGCAATGCAATTTTCTGAAAGAAAATGGCGACTAATAGCGAAAAGATAAAGGCAATGCTAAAAAATTGCTTATGGGATGGAAGTCGAAAGTGCTGAATGTGCATATCAAAAAGCAGAGGGTTTTTTATTGTTGTAAGATTTTTAATAAATTATAACATTTGGTGAACGTGGAAGAGCGTTGGCCGATAAGTTAATTGTTTGAATATTCAACAAATTTAAATACTGAATGGATTGAATTAATGAAAGTACTGATTACGGGGGGAAGTGGATTTATTGGACGGGCGTTGGTTGCAAACCTGGCTTCAAACGGTCATTCGATTCGACTTCTGACCCGCAAACTTAAACAATACCCTGTTAAAGAGATTGAAATCATTGAGGCGGATTTAACCCTTGAACAGGATTTTTCCCATGTAGTTGCAGGGTGTGATGCTGTGATTAACTGTGCAGGTGAGATACGGGACGTCACTAAAATGCGCAGTTTACATGTCGATGGAACGGGCAAGTTGCTACAAGCATTTAAAGAGAGTGCAGCAAAAGAAGGTGTCAAAAAACACTGGATACAGTTGAGCAGTGTGGGTGCTTATGGTCCGGTATTAAAATCAGGAACGCCAAGAGTCGTCACTGAGGAGACATTTGCTAATCCGCAAGGGGAGTATGAAGTTACCAAAACGTTGGCGGATGAACTGGTAATGAGTATGGCTGATAAGTTTTTTACCTACACCATTCTACGGCCTTCCAATGTGGTCGGCGCCAGCATGACTAACCAGTCCTTTGCTGGACTGCTGAAGTTAATCAAGAAAAGGCTGTTTTTCTATATCGGTTCGCGTGAATCCATGGCCACTTATATACATGTGGATGATGTGGTTGCTGCATTGATGTTGTGTTTAGAACATCCACAAGCGATTAATCAGATTTTTAATGTCTCTAATGATTGTAAGTTGGCTGATATCGTCGCCAGTGTCGCTGAAGCGCAAAAAGCGTCTGCCAGCTTCCGGTGTCTGCCTGAAAGTGGTCTGAGAATTATTGCAAAAGTGATGGCTAAAATGCGCAGGTGGCCATTAACTGAGAGCAGGATTGATGCACTGGTTTCTCAAACAGCGTATCCCACTACAAAACTTGAAAAATTAGGATTTAAGGCGAAGGTTTCTATTCCGGACTTTGCTGCTGAATACAGCAAATCACTTTGAAGGTTAAGACTGACTAAGTATTTTTAGTCAGCATGGCTTTGATATTCGCCATCTTACTTTTGTATTGCTTTACGAAGGGGGGCAGTGCCAAAGCAAGATTTTCATTACTCAGTTGACGTGTTTTGAGAGCTGCTGAAGTTATTGCAGGTTTTTGCTGAGAAAAGACTCACTCCTTGAGTGGCAGGTCGGTAGTTTCCTTATCGAATGCTGAGTTATGAGAAGATTATTTGATTGTATTTCTCATTAAAATCAATAGGTTGATTGCTTTTATTTTATGAGTTATGAGAAGATTTTTTCTCACTATCATCCTGAATAGGGCGGAATTGGGAGCACTATAAAGGGGCATTGGCTGGCTGATATTTTTTAAGCAGAAATTCAATGATAAACAGATATTGCTGGCGGGTGATCAGGTCATACAGCATGGGCTGCCCTCCAGTAATAATCTTCGAGCTCACCCCAGGTTTGAACAAGGAAATGACTCCAGGCGAGGGTGTTGTCACCTTTCAGTAAGATGCCTTCTTCCGCAATCAGTGCGCGCATGGTGAGTCTGGCTTGTGGAATTTTAATCAGGTCTATGTTGTCTGGTGAGGTTGCCAGGGCCTGTGCAAGCTGCTGTTGCAGGGCTGCGCTCAATGCCAGCGTATCCAGCGGAGAAATATGTTTGTGCCAGCGAATGGCAATATCCCAGTCACTCTGCGGCGTGGCTGAGCCATTTGCACGACTGCCGACCAGCACTGCCAGCTCCAGAGCAGACTGTTGCTCGAACAGGTATTTTAGAGAGGCTAATGGCGCGGAAAGCTTATTCATATGACACGGTTAACCAGCATGCCGGAGGCTGTGAGTTTGGTGAGAGGATGATACCAGACGAATGCGCAGGCTGCATCTGTTGGGGGGGAGGGTGTGTTTCTCGGAAGTATGGCTTGATAGTTGCCATCTTGCCATTACCTTACCCGGTTACAGGACTCGTGTTGCTGGCGTTGACGATGCCTGGGCGGGCCGTTACTATTGCTTATAAATGATAAAGACAGTAATGAACAGCGTAGCGAATAGCAATAGCGGAAAGAATGATGATGAAGCCATCTGACGCGCTTAACATGCATAGAGCAACCATCCGCGAGATGGTTGCGTCACATCGCGTGTTCAACGCACGTGTATTTGGCTCAGTGCTTCATGGAGAGGATATTGATGGCAGTGATCTTGACCTGCTGGTGGATGCATTGCCTGAGACCACGTTATTCGATTTGGGTGGCTTGCAGGATGCGCTGGAAACACTGCTTGGCGTTCAGGTTGATCTGCTGACGCCTGCTGATTTACCACTCAAGTTCCGGGAGAGAGTGCTTGCGGAGGCAAGGCCGCTATGAGTGATAACCGGTTGGCTGACTATCTGGAGCATATGCGTCAAGCGGCGTCGGATGCATGTAGTTTCGTAGAAGGATTGTCTAAAGATGATTTTCGTGAAGACAAACGAACTCAGCAGGCTGTCATCATGAGCCTGATTATTATTGGCGAAGCTGCTACGAAGGTGATGGATGGGCATAGTGATTTCATCCATGCACATCCGGAAGTACCATGGCGTAGCATGCGCGGAATGCGAAACCCTGTTGCTCATGGATATTTTGATATCAACCTTGATGTAGTGTGGGAAACTGTAGAACGTAATATTCCTATTTTGATACAGCAACTCGCACGACTTCAGACAAATACATCTCACAGGACTTGATAATCGGCATTCGAATTTGCCGGTTCATTTGTTCATCATCTCTGGCGACAGGTCAATGATATTTATTCCTGTGCCTGTTTCTGATTCAACATGGCCTTGATATTCGCCATCTTGCTTTTGCCATATTCCTTGCTGACGGCCTGATCAGCACCATTGAACGGGTTGCCGAAGTGTTTGACGTCATCTTTGGGCATTTCAGCGATAAAACGGCTGGGTTCGCAGGCTTGCATTTCACCGGCGCGTTTGCGTTTTTTGCACCAGGTAATATTCAGTGATTTCTGCGCACGAGTGATACCCACGTACATGAGGCGGCGTTCTTCTTCGATCTGGTCGGCGTCTATGGAGTTTGTGTGCGGCAAAATGCCTTCTTCGCAGCCTATTAAGAATACATGTCCATACTCCAGTCCTTTGGATGCGTGCAGGGTGGACAGTTTGACTGCGTCCGGCTCGCTGTCTTCGCGGCCTTCCAGCATGGTGATCAGTGACACCAGTTGTGTCAGTTCCAGCAGGTTTTTGCCGTCTGACTCGTTGCCGTATTCGGTGGAGGCTTCGCCTTTTTTGCTCAGCCAGGCGACAAACTCCTGCACATTACCCCAGCGTGTTTCGGCGGCGCGCGCTTCTTCGCCGTCGTACAGATAGGTTTCGTACTGGATGGCGGTTAACAAATCGTTCAGCACTTCGTTGGCGGGGTCTTTGACGGCGCGGCCTTGCAGGGTCTGGATATAGCGGCAGAACGTCAGCAGGTCATCCAGTTGCTTGGCACCGATGTCATGCTGGAATCCTCCTTCAAAGGCAGCGGCGAACAGCGACATTTTGTGCGCACTGGCGTATTCGCCCAGCCGTTCCAGCGTGGTGTTGCCTATGCCTTTTTTCGGCGTGGTGGCGGCACGGATAAATGCCGGGTCATCGTCTTCGTTGGCGATCAGGCGCAGATAGCTGGTGATATCCTTGATTTCAGCCTTGTCGAAGAAGGATTGCCCGCCGGAAATGGTATAGGGGATTTTGTGGTTGCGCAGGAACTGTTCGATGATGCGCGCCTGGTGGTTGCTGCGATACAGGATGGCGTAGTCTTTATAGGTCGTGCGGTGCTCGAACTTATGCGCCTGCAACTTCATGACCACGGTTTCAGCCTCATGCTCTTCGCTTTGGGTGGCGGTGACATGGATCAGGTCGCCGGTGCCGTGCTCGCTCCAGAGTTTTTTCTCGAACAGTTTGGGGTTATTGGCGATGACATGGTTGGCGGCGCGCAGAATCCTCACGGTGGAACGGTAGTTCTGCTCCAGCTTGATGACTTTCAGTTTGGAAAAATCCACGGTCAGCTGGCGCAGGTTTTCCACGTCGGCACCGCGCCAGCCGTAAATGGCCTGGTCATCGTCGCCCACAGCGGTGAACTGGCCGCGCAGACCGGTCAGCTGTTTGATCAGCTTGTACTGGCAGGCGTTGGTATCCTGGTATTCGTCTATCAGCAGGTAGTGCAGTTTGCGTTGCCAGCGGTCCAGCATATCGCTGTGCTGGTCAAACATTTCGACCGGCAGTTTAATCAGGTCATCAAAATCCACCGCCTGGTAGGCACGCAGGGTTTGCTGGTAAAGCTGGTAGACGCGTGCGGCGGCATGTGTCAGCTCTTCATCGGCCTGGGCTTTGGCCTGATCGGGGTTGATAAAGTCGTTTTTCCAGCCCGAGATCTGCCATTGCGTTTTGCGTAGCAACTGTTTGTCGGTGGTGGCCAGGATATCGCTGAGAATCTTGAAACTGTCAGACGCATCCAGGATGGAAAACTGCGGCTTGTAACCGAGCAGGGCGGCTTCCTGGCGCAGGATCTGCAAGCCCAGCGAGTGGAAGGTGGTGACGGTCAGGCCTTTGCCGCTTTTGCCTTCCAGCAATGGCGTGACCCTTTCCTGCATTTCGCGCGCGGCCTTGTTGGTAAAGGTGATGGCGGCAATCTGCGAGGCTTTATAACCTGCCTGGTTGATCAGGTAGGCGATCTTCTGCGTGATGACGCGGGTTTTGCCGCTACCGGCACCGGCCAGTACCAGCAGGGGGCCATCCAGATAATGAATGGCTTCACGTTGTGGGGGATTTAACAGATGTTGCATGAAACTTCGGGGTCAGGTAACGCAAACAGAGAGGGAAATTAGCCTGTATGGACTATTTAACCGGTTTATTTATATGAGGTATAGTCGCACCACTATCGTATTATGACTGTTCAGGTAATTTACTTTTGACCTTCCCTGTGCTGGATCTCAATAGCGTCATTCTATCATCAATCGGCCTTGCCTTGACCCTGGTACTGGTACTGCTGGTGTTTGGTGCTTACCAGCAGAAGGCGCCGCTCACGCGCTGGGCAGGCGGGCTGCTGACGCTGGCCGGCGGTTACAGCCTGTATATGATGGCGCGCGTGGTGGATATGAATGTCGAACGTCCCGGCTATATTGCGCTGGCGATGACGCTGGTGGCACTGGGTATCAGTATTTATGTCAACGGTATCCGCATGCTGCGCGGCTACCGCGTTTACCGTTACCGCTCCCTGCTGCTGATGACCATACTGCTGAGCTGTAATACGGTGATGCTGAATCTGCATGCGCCGTTCAAGTGGCTGATCCTGGTGAATCTGTTTATCCTGGTCTGGGTGCTGGCCTATGGTTGCCGCAGCCTGGCTGGCTATGGCACCGATTTCGTCGCACAGGTGTTCTGGTTGTGCTGCAGCCTGTTTGGCGCGCTCAGCCTGTGGCTGGTGGTGCTGATGGTGAACGTGGCGCTGTCGGATGAGGCCGAACTGGCCAGCTTTTTGTCCTGGCCGGCACATGCCTATATGGCATTGATTACCGTACTGGTGCTGATGGCGGTGACCAGCCTGTTATTGCTGGTCATGAATATCCGCACCCAGGCAGGCCTGCAGGCCATGGCCACGCTGGACAGCCTGACCGGTTCACTGAATCGTCGCGGCCTGCAGGATTCGGCCAGCCGCATGCAGGCCGTGTCGCAGCGCATGGCTCTGCCCATGGGCCTGCTGATTGTTGACCTGGATTATTTCAAGAAAGTGAATGATGTTTACGGCCACCTGATCGGTGACGTGGTGCTGAAATCCTGCGCGGCCACCATACGCTCTGCCTTGCGTGGCGGTGATGTCATAGGCAGGTATGGCGGCGAGGAGTTCTGTATCCTGCTGCCGAATACCGGTGAACAGGAAGCAGCGGTGCTGGCCGAACGCATACGCCGCACCATAGAAACGACACCAGTCAGTATCGCAGGTGTGGAGAGCATGCGTGACAATACCCATGCGATCAAATGTACCGTCAGTGCAGGTGCGGTCAGCTCTGAAACCGTGGGCTACAAGCTGGATGTGATGTTCGCGGCGGCTGACCAGAATCTCTACAAAGCCAAGCAGCAGGGCCGTAACCAGGTCGCCAGCAATATGGAACTGCTGATGACCCAGTTACCGCGTGAAATCATCAAACCCGCCAAACGGCATGCGCGCGTGATCGGGTAAGCGCCCTCCCGGTATTTTCAGTAAATATCTGTTTGTGCTGATGAGATGCCGGTTACCTTCTGCGTCTTATCTATAAAAAGTATAATATACTTGACATTTTTATAGTGTATTTCATACTGTCACAATGAATCTCACTGAGTTTGGATCAGTCATCAAGGCATACCGGACCGCCTCCGGGCTCTCGCAAAACGAACTGGCTGCGCTTTCTTCTGTTTCCAGGGCGACCCTGATTGCGCTGGAAAAAGGGCAATTAAAAGAGCTGGGGGCTTCCAAGCTGTTCGGGATTACAGCCTTGCTGGGAATAGACTTGTCCTGGAACCATCAGCGGCAATCCGGCAGTGATGCGGCTGATCTGCGGAAGGCTGTCAACAGTGCCAATGTCAGCTACCGCACGCAGATCAGCGAGGAAATGCTTGAGCAGGCGCTGCTGGAGGGCAGGATTCCGGCAGGTTTTGAGGGTAACTTCCTGCATTTTATCGATGAAGTCCCGGTGCCGACGATTCTTGGCGTTATCAGGAGCGTGGCGGCCAGGCAACATAAAAAACCTAAGGAAATATGGCACAAGGCTTATGCGCTGGCCCGGCAGATGAAATCTCCAAGAAAGCTGTGGCATGTCGCAAAGTAGCTTGCATTTTCCGGAAGGAGCCTGGCAATCCTTGCTTTATAAGGTATACGGGCTTTTCTCCAGCCTGGAGCAGGATGGTGTGGTGATTCCCCGCTGGTCATTAGGGGGCGGTACCGTATTAATGTTTCATTATCAGCACAGGCATTCGCGCAGATTCACAGATTGTCCTGGCACAAGACTTATGACGAGTGTCTTGCGCTGGTGGAGGGTGTTTTTAATCGTTTTTAGCAGTTGTCTCTGAAGCAGTATCAGGCGGGTTTGATGCCTGCTCACGCAGCGCGGCGGCCTTTGCCAGCATGTCGGCGCGGCTTTTCGGCGATTCCAGGCTGACCCTGCCGATGGCACCGCTGCGGTAGTCGGTCAGCAAGGCCATGGCGGTGCGCTCCATATCCCATTCACCATCGGTGCGTTTATAGGCACGGCGTCTGGCAATGGCTTCCAGCAGGTCTATGCCATCCATCTGCTGTACATCCAGTTTCATGACATCGAGTTTGTAGCGGGTATTGATCAGCGCAGGGTATTGCTGCAACAGCAGATTGCCCAGAAACTCAGCCACGTCTTCATCAATCACTGCGTTGCGGCCAATGGCATGGCTGGCGGCCAGCAGATAGCCGTCGGATTCATGCTCGATTTTCGGCCACATCATGCCGGGGGTATCGGTGATATTCAGGCTGTCACTCAGTTCAAAGCGCTGCTGGCTTTTGGTCACTGCCGGTTCGTCGCCTACTTTGGCCGCACGGCGGTTGAGCAGGGCATTCATCAGCGTGGATTTGCCGACATTGGGAATACCCATAATCATCATGCGCAGCGGTTTAAGCGGACTGCCCCTGTGTGGGGCCAGCTGGCGGCACAGGCCGGGAATCTTCTTGGCATCGCCGGCTTTTTTGCAGGAGAGTGCCACGGCTTTGGTATTGGGCTGGCTGTTGAAATAGTTGAGCCAGGCCTGGGTGACCTGCGGGTCTGCCAGGTCGGCCTTGTTGAGGATTTTCAGGTTGGGGCGCTGGCGGAAATTGCGCATTTCCTCGATCATGGGATTGTGGCTGGCGGCCGGGACACGCGCATCCAGCACTTCAATCACCACATCGATATGCTCCAGGGTTTCCTCGGCTTTTTTGCGGGCAGAGGTCATATGCCCCGGAAACCATTGTATTGCCACCTTACACCTCAAATTTCGCCATAAAGCGCCATTTTAGCATTCAAGCGCGCATCCCGCTTGCATGGCAGGAGGCGGCGCTGATTATTTCCAGCTGTAGCCCAATGTAAACAGGGCGCGCGTGTCACCTTTCCTGCGGTCATCCACCGGGCGGCTGTCGTAGTTGTAATCCAGCTGGGTAGTGGCACTCAGCCCCAGTACAAACGGGAAACGCAAGCCGGTGGAACTGTAAAACAGGATCTGTGACGGCGACCTGGGCGTGTACATGACTTCGTGCCTGTGGAATGCCTGCACAAATGAATCGAACAGGAACTGGTTGTAATCGACCGCCCAGCGTAAGGCGGCATGATTGTCGTCACTCCCCTCGTAATAATCCTGCTTTACCCAGGACACACCGCCTTGCAGTGACAGGTTGAGTTTTTCGCCTTCAAACATCTGGTAACCGGTACCGACACCGTAGGTGCTGCGTAACTTGATATCGCGGAAACGGTCTTTTTCCTGGATGGTATTGAGGTAACTGAACCATTTGGGCGTGAAAAAGTGGTCATACTGGCCACGGACGCGGGCGTTATTCTGCGTTTGCTCGCCGTTATCTTCTGTCCAGTAGTAGTAGCCCTGCACGATATACCTGTCTTCCAGGCCACGCGTGATGGATTCGCCATTGAACTGCATGTTGCGGTTTTTGCTATTGCCGTTGTTAAACGTGCCACCCAGGTTGAGGTTGCCGCTCCAGACATAGCCTTCACCGATCAGGTCCTTGGACGGGTTGATATACTGGATTTCGGCCAGTTCGGTGTCGATCAGTGGTGCGCTGGTTTCCTCATCCAGGATAATCTGGCCCTGTTCGCCGTGTTTAAGCCTGCCGGTGACCAGGCTGCCATCAGCCAGCATCATGACCAGCGGTTTTTCGGCATCCACGCTCTGTATTTCGTTCCAGTTGACCTTGATATCTCCGGCATAGCTGGTTTTGATCACCAGCTGGTCGGTGACCTTGAGCACCAGGGTGCCGGTGATTTTGTCGCCATTTTTCATGCGCACACTGTCTGCAACCGCCTGGCCGGAGCACAGTGCAAGCAGGAAAGAGACAGTCAGTAAAAGATAGCGGCGGATTTTTTCCAGACGAATAAACCCCGTACTGGCTGGTTTGGATAACATACATACTCCCTGATACATTGGAACAAGCTCGCGCCGTTTACCGGCGTATTGAATACAGGCATGGTTGCCGGGCTGGCAGAGGCAGCCGGGACAACCGGGTCATGGCATTATCATGGCATTGCAGCGTGACCGGCCTGATAGGTAGTCAGCAAAAATATACCTGAGTTCCCGCAGACGGCGCTTGATGGGGCAGGTGCAGGACAGGGAGGTATGCTGCTAAACTACGCGTTTTGCTATTTTAAAGCAGTCAAACGCATGGTCAACCCAGTTTCTTCCACATCAGCCTCTCCGACATTGCCGCCTGAAGTAAAACCGGGCCAGTCGCTACCATTGTTGCAGGCGCTGCATATCCTGACGCGCGACGGCAAGCTCAACCAGGATAGCCGCCGTAAACTCAAGCAGGTTTATCACCTGGTTAATTTTATCGAACCGCTGATGCAGGCCGTCATGAAGGACCAGCCCGATCCGGTGCTGGTGGATCACGGTGCCGGCAAATCCTATCTTGGCTTTATTTTGTATGACCTGTTGCTGAAACAGCATGCCGCTGGCCGGGTGGTGGGGATTGAAAGCCGCGGTGAACTGATTGAAAAGTCGCGGCAACTGGCGGAGGAATGCGGGTTTGAGCGCATGCAGTTCGAGCATTTAACCGTGGCGGAAGCCATGCACTCGGCGCAGTTGCCTGGCAAGGTGGATATTGTGACCGCCCTGCATGCCTGTAATACCGCCACCGATGATGCCATCCAGTTCGGCTTGCAGAAACAGGCGCAATACATGGTGCTGGTGCCGTGCTGCCAGGCCGAGGTGGCGGAAACCATGCGCCAGCATAAAGCCGACTCCTTGTCTAAAACCTTTCTTGGCGAACTGTGGCGGCATCCTATCCATACGCGTGAGCTGGGCAGTCATGTGACCAATGTGTTGCGCTGCCTGGAACTGGAAGCGCACGGCTACCAGGTGACAGTAACCGAGCTGGTCGGCTGGGAGCATTCCATGAAAAACGAGCTGATTATTGCCAGGTATACCGGCCAGAAAAAACGCAGTGCGCGCGAACGCGGCCAGCAGCTGCTGGAACAACTGAACCTGACCAGCCTGGCTGAGCGTTTTAACCTGGCGGATTAGCTGGATAGCCGATAACAGGCGAAGTCGTCAATACAGCAAAAAAAGCCCCCGGTACACGGGATACCGGAGGCGAGTGGAGCAAAATGCCCCAGGGAAGAGATGTATTTCCTGATTAGAAGCGTTTACCTATCCCGACACTGACCACCCATGGGTTGATATCCAGCGCGTCAATTTTTGTCCAGCGATTACCTGTGGTCGCACTCTTCATTTCCACATCGCTATCCAGCCAGACATATTTCACATCCGCATTGAGCAACCAGCCGTCTTTCAGGTTGACATCGATACCGGCTTGCAGCGCAGGGCCGAAACTGCTGCGGTCTAGCCTGATTTTCTCACCGGCAGTGGCACCGGATTCAAAGCGCAGGTTGCGGTCCAGCATAAAGGTGGCATTGATGCCGGCGCCGACATACGGATCAAAGGTCTGGTCGGGGTTGAAGTGCCACTGCACGGTCAATGTCGGCGGCAACAGGTTGACGCTACCCAGGCGCTGGTTGCCGACGACCCCGGCGCTGTCGCCGCTGATACTGACATCATGCCGGGTACCCAGGGCCAGGATCAGCTCGGTGGCGATATTTTTGGTCCAGTAATAGCTGATATCCAGTTCGGGAATGGTATTGCTATCGACCTTGAGGTCTGCGCCCGGCGTCATCACGGCGGCGCCTACGGCCTTGTTCACTGTGCTGCCCAGCTGGCTGCTTTCATTCGGGCTGATATGGGTGGCGCGCAGGCGGACTACCCAGTCGCCTTGTTCTGCCTGTGCGTGCATGGCAGGCAGCAGGGCGGCCAGTAATAAGCTGATGGCGGTTTTTTTCATTGTTGTTAACTCCGGTTTTTTTAAGTGAGTGGCACTGGCAGGCCGTGCCTTGAAAGTGAGCGCATTGTAGGCAGGCGGCTGAACGCCGGTATTGACGCACATCAACTCAGGGTCGTTTCCGTAGTGAGTACCACCAGGGGGATATAAAACCGGAAGGGAAAAACAAAATACCCGCGGCAGGCGCGGGTATCGGTGAGTGGCGTGACGGTAATCAGCCTAGTAATCGTTGCGCTGTTTCCAGGCGTTATCCAGGATTTGGGACTTCTGTTCAAAGATGGCTTTTTTGGCTTCCAAGTCCTGCTGCGCCTGCACCTCATCTGCCTGGTACTGTTTCAGCTTTTCCTGTTCGCGGTTGACCAGTTCCTGCTGGGATTTGATTCGCTGCCGGATATCATCGAGCTTGCTCATGGCATCGCCATAGGCATCGCGTGCCCTGGCGGCATCATTCTGTTCGGTCAGTATGGATCTGGCGAAGGCTGGCTGGCTCAGCGCCGACAGCAATAATAAAACCAGTAAGGAATGTACGCGCATGCATGAACTCCATCAAATTGATAACAAAAGGGATAACTGCATTATAGCGCCATCTGGCCGGTCATGACGGCGGGTGTCTGTTAGTAAGCGGAGATGGCATTGTGGTTCCCGCCTCTTATCCGGTTGCCGGTCCGGTTTATTGATCTGGCTCAATACTGATCATCATTGATTAAGCTATTGTCTGACAATAAAAAAGGCCTGTGCAGGACGGATGCCGCCAGCCACAGGCCACAAGGATAGCAGTGCAAGTTGAGCGCTTGATAAAGGGAAGAGTATGAAACTAAATTTGCCAGTCACGACCACGGAAATCCAGTTTGATGATGATCAGTTCATGCTGACCAGAACCAATCTCAAGGGCGTGATTACCTATGCCAACCAGGACTTTATCCAGGTCAGCGGTTTCAGCGCCGAGGAGCTGGTGGGCAGCAGCCATAATATCGTGCGCCATCCGGATATGCCGGAAGAGGCGTTTGCCGACCTGTGGCGCAGCCTGAAAGCAGGCCGGCCCTGGACGGGCATGGTGAAAAACCGCACCAGGCATGGCGATTACTACTGGGTGCTGGCCAATATCACGCCGGTAACCGAAAACGATCAGGTCGTAGGTTATTTGTCCGCCCGCAGAAAGCCGACCCGCGCACAGGTCAGTGAGGCTGCGGTCGCTTATCAGCTGTTTAAAACCGGTCAGGCCACCGGCCTGGCGATTGAAGATGGAAAAGTGGTCAGGAAATCTCCTGTGCGGCCATTGATGCACTGGCTGGGGAATATCACTATCCGGCAGCGCCTGACAGGCATGGAAGCACTGGCGATGAGTTGCCTGGCTGGATTGGCGGCAGCAGGTGCCACAGGTGTGTTCACATCTGCGCCCGTCATGGCGTATAGCGGCACCGCGCTGGCCATGCTGGCCGTCATGGGCGCAGGATTACTGGTTGCGCGCTCAGTCACGCGGCCACTGGCAAGCGTTATGGGCGCAGTCAAGGCGATTACCCTTGGTAATTACAGTACCTATATTGAGGCGCAGGGCGGCAATGAGCTGAGTGAAGTGGTGCAGGCGCTGAAAAAAATGCAGACGCTGTTGAGTGTCAACGAGAATGCCCTGAAAGAATCCGCGCTGGAAACCAGGCAGCAGTCGGCATTGTTTGAAAACGAGCTGGCGGCCATACAGCGCTCCATGGGGGCGATGGAATTCAGCCTGGATGGCAAGGTGACCGCCGTCAATGATATTTTCCTGTCCGTGCTGGGGTATACCCGTGACGAGTTGCTGGGGATGCAGCATCAGCAGCTGGTGGAAGCGGCTTTTGTCGAAAGCGGGGCCTATCATTCACTCTGGCAGCGCCTGAACCGTGGCGAATTCATCAAGGGCGAATCGCTGTATATAGACAGGCATGGCAAGGAAGTCTGGCTGGACGCCACTTATAACCCTATCCTGGATGCGGATGGCAAGCCATATAAAGTGGTCAATTATGCCACGGATGTCACGGAGCAAAAGCTGAGAAATGCTGATTTCGAGAGCCAGATTACCGCCATAGGCAAGTCCCAGGGGGTGATAGAGATTGGCCTGGACGGGACGGTACTCAAAGTTAACCAGACTTATCTGGAGATGCTGGGATATACCGAAAGCGAGCTGGTGGGGCAACCGGTAAGCAAAGTGCTGGATCCGGCATTTGCCGGTAGCACCGCCCATGCTGCGTTGTGGGACAGGCTGGTGAATGGCGGCTCTGACATGGGCCAGTACAAACGCATTGCCAAAGATGGGCGCGAAGTATGGATACAGGCGTCTTACCACCCTGTCCGTGACCTGAAAGGGCAGCCTTGCAAGATTGTGAATTACACCATGGATATCACGGCATCCAAGCTGGTCGCTGCCGATAATGCCGGCCAGATTTCAGGCATCCAGCAAAGCCAGGGCGTGATATCGCTGGCACTGGATGGCAGCATCCTGTCTGCCAATGCCTTGTTCCTGCAATGGTCCGGTTATGCGGAGCATGAGCTGACTGGCAAACATCACGATATGCTGGTGGAGTCCGGCTATAGCGCCAGCCTGGAATATCAGGCCTTCTGGGAGGGCTTGCGACATGGTGAGGCGCAGACCGGCCAGGTCAAACGGGTGAGAAAGGATGGCACCATTCTGTGGTTGCAGGCAATTTACAATCCTATCCTGGATATGAATGGCCAGCCTTTCAAAGTGGTGAGCTATATGACGGACATCACGGAGCAGCACGAAAGTGCGCTGGCACTGGCCAGTGCGGTGGAAGAAACCAGAGCCATGATAGAAGCGGCCAAGGCCGGTGATTTAAGCAACCGCGTGGTCATGACCGGCAAAACCGGTGATATTGCGGCCTTGTGTGATGGCGTCAATGCCCTGATGGATAACATGGCCGCAGTGATCCTGCAGGTACGCGAAGCATCTGCCATGATCAATACGGCGGCTTCCGAGATTTCTGGCGGCAATAATGACCTGTCCAGTCGCACCGAACAACAGGCTTCCAGCCTGGAACAGACCGCTGCCAGCATGGAAGAGCTGGCATCTACCGTGAAGCAGAATGCGGAGCATGCCAGGGAAGCAAACCAGCTTGCGGCTTCCGCTGCCGAAGTGGCACAGAAAGGCGGTGCCGTGGTGAGTGAGGTGGTGGCGACCATGAGCGCGATCAATGAGAGCGGCAAGCGCATTGAAGATATTATCGCCGTCATTGACAGTATTGCCTTCCAGACCAATATCCTGGCGTTGAATGCCGCGGTGGAAGCCGCCCGCGCCGGCGAACAGGGCAGGGGATTTGCGGTGGTGGCGGGTGAGGTGCGTAACCTGGCCCAGCGCTCTGCTTCTGCAGCCAGGGAAATCAAGGACCTGATTGAGGACTCTGCCAGCAAAACCGCGCAAGGCAGCGCGCTGGTGGCACAGGCGGGCAGAACGATGAATGAGGTGGTGACTGCCGTACAGCAGGTCAGCGGCATCATGAGCGAAATCGCAGCGGCTTCGGTGGAGCAAAGTACCGGCATCAGCCAGGTGAATCAGGCCGTGATGTCCATGGATGATGTGACCCAACAGAATGCGGCGCTGGTGGAGCAGGCCGCTGCCGCGTCGGAATCACTGGTGGAACAGGCGGAAAGCCTGGTGCAGGCGGTCAATGCGTTCAGGCTGGGAGATGAAGGCGCGCGCAAGCACGTCGCGGTGAACAGCATGCATGTGCACAGGCATGCGCACGGTATGCCGGAGGCGCGCAATCAGGCCACGCTTTTGCGCACGGGCACTCATGATGGACGCTGGGCGTAATCCTGATATCTAGGGAAAACGGGCCGTTGCTGTACATGCCGCACGGCCATAAAAAAACCGCCGGTTTCGGCGGTTTTTTGTTCAGCGTTGGCTGATTATTTGTTCATGACGTACATGGTCACTTCAAAGCCAAAACGCATTTCAGTAGCAGCTGGTTTAGTCCACATAATTATCTCCTTGGGTTGTTGGTTGAAGTGCATCACTGCGATGTACTTGTATGACTCCCACTATACGCCGGTGTTGCAACTTGTCCCTGCGGCCATGACGTAAAAACCACTCATGATTTTACGTAGTTTATATGGCTGCAGCCACGGCCTCCGACTGCTGGCAGGCCGGACACAGGCCTTTCAGGTTGATCTCGATCTGCGAAACCTGGTAAGTATCAAAAATTGATGGCGGAATATGCGCTGCCAGCTCATGGATACACAGTACGGTTCCGCAGTGCTGGCAATGCAAATGGGCATGACCATGATTGCTTAACAGCCCGGGAATGCTGGTTTTGCTGCCGGTACTTGCCTGACTGGCAGTACGGAAATGCCGTCCCGGCATATTGGCCTGGAATTTCCAGGCACGATCATCGCTGGAGATTTTATGGATCAGGGTATTGTCCAGCAGCCAGTCCAGTACGCGATAAACCGTCACTCTGTCCATCTCCTTGCGGCCTTGCAGCGCAGCCAGGATTTCCGGGTGACTGAGGGCGGTGCTGGAGCGCAGCAGGATGTTCAGTACTGCAATTCTGGCTTTGGTCGGACGCAGCCCGGCATCGGTGATAACTTGTTCGGCGGTTTGCATGATGAAATTATGAACTGCAGGACAGCATGGAGCAACCGGCTTTCTGGCGCGCCCATTCCGGACGTTTCCTGGCAAAGTCTGCCATGCCGGGCTGTTCGGTATACGGATGACGCAATACTTGCAGCAAGGTTAGCAGGCGTGAGTTATCCCCTTGTGTGGCCAGGTCTATCGCTTCCTGCGCCAGGTAGTTACGCAATACATAGACCGGGTTGTTGTCTGTCATGCGTTGCAGCCGCTGTGCCGGTGACAGGGCAGACTGCTGCACGCGCTGACTGTAGCGATGCAGCCAGGCCTGGAAATCCTGCGCAAATTGCTGGTAGCCCTGTTCGGTATAAAACGCTTCCTGCAAGCTGGAAAGCTGCGGCTGCCGGATATCCAGCTGTTTCAGGCAGGTAAAGAACAAGGTCTGGTCCACTTCTGCGCGCTGCATCAGTTCAAACACCTCGTTGACCAGCTCGCCATCGTCCGCCAGCCAGCGCTCCAGGCCGAACTTGCTGGCCAGGGCAGTAGTTAATTCGCGGATATAGGTCTGGTCAAACTGGCTCAGTCCCTGTGCCAGACCATGGGTCTCGGGCAGGATGGTGGCCAGTGCTTCCGCCAGGCGCTCCAGGTTCCAGCGGGCGATATCCGGCTGGCGGCCATAACAGTAGCGCCGACCCTGCGCATCGGTGGTGTTGGGGGTCCAGCCGGGGTCGAAATTGTCTATCCAGCCATAAGGGCCGTAATCTATGGTCAGTCCGAGGATGGACATATTGTCGGTATTCATCACGCCATGCACAAAGCCGACACGCATCCAGTGCGCGATCATCACGGCGGTGCGGGTGCAGATTTCACTGAACCAGGCTTCTATCATGGCCTGCTCAGGGTGGTTGATATCCAGTGCGAATCCGGTCGTGGGCCACCAGTCGGCAAAATCGCGGTCTATGGTGAAACCGGTAAAGCGCCTGAGCAAGGGCAGTTCATCGCGGCTGGCCAGCAATTCAAAGTGGCCGAAACGCGTAAACGAAGGCGCGACGCGGCAGACAATGGCACCGGGTTCGAATTGCGGATTGCCGTCATAAAACATGTCGCGTATCACCGGTTCGCCTGTAGTCACCAGGCTCAAGGCGCGCGTGGTCGGAATGCCCAGGTGATGCATGGCTTCCGAACACAAAAATTCTCGCAGGCTGGAGCGCAGCACGGCGCGACCATCAGCCGAGCGCGAGTAGGGGGTTTCACCTGCACCTTTGAGTTGCAGCTCGAAGCGTTGCTGCTGGTGTATCAGCTCGCCCAGGTAAATGGCACGGCCATCGCCCAGTTGCCCGGCCCAGTGGCCGAACTGATGGCCGCCATAACGCGTGGCATAGGTGAACATGCCTGCCAAGGCACCATTGCCAGCCAAGGTTTGCAGCATGGCCGGGTCGTGCATATCAGATTCACTCAGCCCCAGCATATGGGCGACTTCCGGGCTGTAAGCGAGCAGCGCCGGCTGTCTGACCGGCGTGGGCTGCACGGCAGACCACAGGCTGTCGCTGACCTGGCGGGTGTAATTGTCTGTGACCGGGTCGCCGGGCAGTTCGCGGATAAAACGGTTATCAAAGATTAATGGTTGCATAGCGATATTTTAGTGCCTATTAGTGAATTGGGGCGTGATTCCGGCCTGAAAGTTCTGGGACTGCCGGAAAAGTATCTGCTTCTCGGGTAAAATACGCTTTTGAATTCTGTGGGCGTGTGGTCGCACGCCGTAATTTCCGCAATGAATGTTTTTTACGAAGAAGACGGTGGCTTCAAAATCGCTTCCATCATGTCCGAAGCCGATAGCAGCATGCAGGTCGAGTCCAGCAGCGGCAAGCGCAGCAAAATCAAGACAGCCAACGTCCTGATGCGGTTTGAAGGCAGCTTGTCCGGTTTTATGGAAGCGGCACAGGCGGAAGCGGCGACGCTGGACACCGACTTTCTGTGGGAATGCTGCGGTGAAGCCGAGTTCGGCTTTGAAACGCTGGCCGAAGAATATTATGGCGGCAAACCCAGCCGCCAGCAGGCCGCCGCGATTGCCATCAAGCTGCATGGCGCCCCCATGTATTTTTACCGCAAGGGCAAGGGTCACTACAAGGCGGCGCCTGACGATACGCTGAAAGCGGCACTGGCCGGTATGGAGAAAAAACGCCAGCAGGCCGAGTTTGTGGCGCAAATGGTGGAACAGCTCAAAGCAAAACACCTGCCTGACAGCATGGCAACCAGGCTGGACCAGTTGCTGTATGCGCCGGACAAGAATTCCCTGGAATGGAAAGCGCTGGATCAGGCCGCCAGTGAGCTGAAAAAACTGCCGGTGCAGGTGTTGCATGCCGCAGGCGCGATTCCTTCCATTCATGATTATCATCTGGGCGCATTCCTGCGCGAGTATTTTACCCATGGGACGGAATTTCCGGCATTTTCGCTGGCGGACTTGCCTGCTGAACTGCCTTTGTCTGACGTGCAGGCGTTCAGTATTGATGACAGCACCACCACTGAAATTGATGATGCCTTATCTGTCACTGGATTGCCGAATGGCCATACACAGGTCGGTATCCATATTGCGGCACCTGCCCTGGGGGTGGCGCCGCGTGAGGCGCTGGATGTGGAGGTCATGAAGCGCCTGTCCACGGTGTATATGCCGGGGCATAAAATCACCATGCTGCCGGAAGTGGCTATCCGGCCATTCAGCCTGGATGCCGGTGAAACCAAACCTGCCCTGTCCATGTACCTGGAAGTGGCGGCGGATTTCAGCATTGTCAGCCAGCGCAGTTGCCTGGAGCGTGTACGCATTGCGGATAACCTGCGCCACGATACGCTGGAGCCGTATTTCAATGAAACCCTGCTGGAGAAGGACAGCGGCCACCCCTTGTGGTCGCCACTGGTATTCCTGTTCCGCTTTGCCGAAAGCCTGGAAAAAGCGCGTGGCAAATATGATCCGACCCGGCCACAACCGGTGGATTACAATTTTTATGTCACGGATGGCATTGTCAGCATTATTAACCGCCAGCGTGGCTCGCCCATGGACAAACTGGTGGCCGAACTGATGATAGTGGCCAACAGCCAGTGGGGAGGCATGCTGGCGGAGCACGGTGTTTCTGGCATCTACCGCGCCCAGAATGGTGGCAAGGTGTATATGACCACCAAAGCCGAAGGCCACCAGGGCCTGGGCGTGGCGCAATATGCTTGGTGTACTTCACCGTTGCGCCGGGCCGTGGATCTGATTAACCAGCGCCAGCTGATCAGCGTGCTGACACAGCAGCCACCGGTATATGCGACCAATGGCGATGAAATCGTCGGCCATATGCGCCAGTTTGACCTGACCTATAATGCCTATAACGAATTCCAGACTCGCATGGAACGCTACTGGTGCTTGCAATACCTGATCCAGGAAGGCATGACGGAAGTGGAGGGCACGGTGTGGCGAGAAAACCTGGTACGCCTCAAGGATCTGCCTTATATGACCAAAGTATACAGCCTGCCTGAACTGGCGCCTGGCAGCAAAGTGCAACTGGCGATCCAGCATGTCGATACTTTGCTGATGGAGCTGGATTGCAAGTTCCTGCGCCTGATTGAAGAAACAAGCGAAATATCTGCGGGTGACGATGAAACTGGTGCGCCGCCTGCAGAGATAGTGGAAAGTGCATAATGTTTAAATTTAACCGGAAAATACATAAAGCCGTCTCCGATTTCGAGATGGTGGAAGTCACAGAAACCAATGGCGTGCGCTCCATGCACCTGGGTTCGCCCACCATACAGAGCAGCATGAAGGTCAAGGACCCTTATGCGCTGGTGCTGGCTTATTCCTGGGGCATGCTGAGCAGCCTGCTGTTCAAACCGGCCATCCGCAGCACTATCCTTGTGGGGCTGGGTGGCGGCTCCATAGCCAAATATGTGTGGAAATACTGTCCGCAGATCCAGCAGACCGTGATTGAGCTGAACCCGCAGGTGATTCAGGTGGCGCGCAGCCACTTTTACGTGCCTGATAACGATGAGCGCCTGACGATTATTGAGGGTGACGGTCTGGCTTATATCCGCGAACATCCCGGCAGCTGTGACTGGCTGATGATGGATGCGTTCGGCAGCAACGGCCTGCCACCGGATTTCTGTACGCAGGCATTTTTTGACGAGTGTGCCGATGCCTTGCCACCGGATGGCTTGCTGGCGATTAATCTGTGGGGTTCGGACAAGAAGTTTGATATTTACCTGCAGCGCATGGAACAAAGTTTTAATCAGCGCGTACTGATGATGCCAACCGGAAAGCCGGGCAATATCATTGTGTTCGGCTTCAAGCCGGAACTGGCGATTCCCGACCTGGCAACCTTGCGTAAACGGGCGCAGGAAGCGACTGAAACCCACAATATTCCATTCCCGGATCTGATAGACCGTTTGCAGGGTGCCAATGCCAATGACGGCAAGATATTCACCCTGGACAAAGATTAACCCGCCCGATCAGGACATTATCCTTTATGCATAACTATTATTTTGCGACCTGCCCGCGCGGCCTGGAAGCCTTGCTGGTTGAAGAGCTCAAGCAGAGCGGTGCGCGTGAGATCAAACCTGTTGACGGCGGTGCCAGTTTCGGCGGTGATCTGGCCGTGTGCTACCACATCAACCTGCATTCACGCGTGGCGACCCGGGTGCTGATGCAGGTCGGCAGCGGCAAGTATGTCAAGGAAGACGATATTTACCAGGGAGCACTGAAAATCAACTGGCCGAACTGGTTTGATGTCAGGCACAGCATGATGGTCAAGGTGACCGCCGTGCGCAGCCCGCTGAAAAGCCTGGAATTCATTACCCTGCGTGTCAAGGATGCCATCTGCGACAAATTCCGCCAGGTAGTCGGCAGCCGCCCGGATATTGATACGCGTGAACCGGCCGTGCGTGTGCATGTCTACCTGACCAGTGACCGTTATCAATTGTATGTGGATACCTCCGGCCTGCCGCTCTATCAGCGCGGCAACCGTAAAAACAGCATAGAAGCGCCTTTGCGTGAAAACCTGGCGGCAGGCATCCTGAAGCTGACTGGCTGGCAACCGGGGCAGGCCTTGCTCGACCCCATGTGTGGCAGCGGGACTTTCCTGCTGGAAGCAGTAATGATGGCCTTGAATATTGCACCCGGGCTGAACCGCAATTTTGGTTTCGAGAAACTGAAAAACTTTGAATCCGATACTTTCCGCAAGATCCGCAATGCAGCGGCTAAAGCGGTAAAACCGGTCAGCTTCCAGAATATTTATGGTTCGGATATGGATTTGCGTGCAGTGCGCGTGACCAGGCAGAATCTGGAAATGGCGGGCTGGCTGGACGCGGTGCAACTGACGCACTGGGAGTTTACCCAGGTCATTCCACCGGCTGACAGTGGCATACTGGTGGCTAACCCGCCTTATGGTGTACGCATAGGCGAGGATGAAACGCTGGCAGCGCTGTATCCGCAGATGGCCGCCGCACTCAAACAGAAGTTCAGTGGCTGGAATACCTATTTCCTGACCAATGATTTGCGCCTGCCCAAGCTGATGCGCCTGAGCCCCAGCAAAAAAACGCCGCTGTTTAATGGCCCGCTGGAGTGTCGCCTGTTTGAAATCAAAATGGTGGCGGGCAGTAACCGCCGTGACAAACCGGCAGACAGCCAGTCAGCCACCAGTGAATGACGGTAGAGAAAGAACCCTATGTCCGATTCCATAGATGCCTTGCGCGCCCGTGTAAACCAGTTTGTTGAAGAACGTGACTGGGCGCAGTTTCATTCGCCCAAAAATCTGGCCATGGCCATGATTGTCGAAGCTGCCGAAGTGGTGGAGCATTTCCAGTGGATGACAGAAGCGGACAGCCGCCAGCTGGATGCTGACACCAGGGAGCAGGTGGGGCAGGAACTGGCCGATACTTTCGTCTACCTGATGCGTATTGCCGAAGTATGCGGCATAGACCTGATTGCGGCGACCAATGCCAAAATCGCCCTGAATGCACAGAAATACCCGGTGGAAAAGTGCAAGGGAAGCAATGATAAATATACAAAATATCAATAGTTTATTTTAATTATTTAAAGTTATTTATAGGATTTGATCATGGCGACAATCACTTCTCCGGTAACCGAATTACTGCAGCAGCACAATATGGCTTTTCAGGTCATTGAAATTCCGTTAAGTGAAGACCGGAAACCTGTGCGTAACCTGGAACAACTGTTAAGCGAGCAGGGGCTGGACCCGGCCTCGGTAGTACGCAGTGTGGTATTCAAAGGTGAAAACACCGGCTTTTGCCTGCTGGCGGTGGCCGGTGGCGGTCGCGCTGACTGGGCGCTGTTACGCGCACATTTGAACGAGCGTAAATGCCGCATGGCCGAGTATGATGAAGTACCGGAAGTGACCGGGTATGTGGTCGGTGCCGTGCCGCCGGTAGCCTTGCCGGACAGTTTGCAGGTACTGGTGGATAACAGTGTCGCGGCTTATGAGGATGTGGTGATCGGCAGTGGCGTGCTGGGGTATGCGCTGGCACTGAAATCTGCCGATTTGCTCAAACTGCTGGCAGGTAAAACGCAGGGTAATTTCGTCAAGACTGACGCCTGAACCGGCCAGGCCCGAGATTCGTCTTAGGCCAGGATGGTACCCAGGGAGGTGCTTCTGGCACTTTCCACCATCACGACAGCTTTGGCCGGATGCTGGCTGATCGTTTGTGTCCAGTCTTTGCTCATGCTTTCAAGGTCAGGATTATCCGCGTTGCCAGGCAAGCCGAACAGGCTGCTGCTTTCATCATTGCTGGATGCACTGTCGCCAAATAATAACTGGGTATTGCTGAGCTGGGTCTGGCGCATCTGCTGCAACAGGCCCTGCGCGGTATAGATTTCGGTGGTATTCCCGCGCTGGCCCAGGCTGACTTCGGCGCTGGCTGATACCGGCGGGCTATTGCCGTCTGATGCCTGCTGGCTGGTATTGCCGCTGGCCGTGACTGTGCCGGCATCGGTGTTATAAGCCTTGTTCAACATGGCGGCGATATTGCCTGGGATAGTGGAAACTGACATGCGGACGTCCTTCAGAATAATGCTGATACCATACGCCTGAGATTGCATACGCTATCCTGATAACAGGCTTTGAAAACCCGGTTATTTCCCGGTCAGGCGCGTGCCTGCCGGTCAATTTATGCCATGCGGATGCATGGAGCAGGCCGATTTATGGTAAGGTTTCAGCCTTGTTAGAATCCATGGCTTTTCAGATTTATCCAAGATGACAACCGTCCGCTACTGCGTTAATGGCAAACTGGTAAGTGGTGTTGCGCCTACCAATCGGGGCTTTGCCTATGGTGATGGCGTGTTCCGCACCATGCGCCTGCTGGACGGTCAATTGCAGGACTGGCCGCAGCATTACCAGACACTGGTGGCCGACTGCAGCAAAATCCAGATTGTCTGTCCTTCTGCCGAATTGCTGATGCAGGATTTCAGGGCCTTGATGATGTCCGGACCGGGCGGTGAAGCTGTGTCCTCTATCATCAAAGTCATCATTACCCGTGGCGAAGGCGCACGGGGATATGCGCCACCGGCGATCTGTGAACCGACGCGGGTGCTGGTACAAAGTCCGTTGCCGGTTTATCCGCCAGAGATTTATCATCAGGGCGTGGCGCTGTATACCTGCCAGACGCGGCTGGCACAGCAGCCTCTGCTGGCCGGTATCAAGCATTTGAATCGCCTGGAAAATGTGCTGGCGCGGGCAGAAGTGAAAGATCCGCGCTTTTTCGATGGCTTGCTGTGCGATTATGACGGGCATGTGATTGAAGCCGTGAGTGGCAATCTGTTTTTGCAGAAAGATGGCGTCATCATGACACCACTGCTGGATCAGTGCGGTGTGGCTGGCGTGATGCGGCAGAAAATCATGGACTGGTACAGAACGCACGGCCAGCCGGTGGCAGTGACCAGGATATCACCGGAAAACTTGCTGACGGCAGATGCCGTGGTCATCGCCAACAGTGTGTATGGCGTGTTGCAGGTCATGCAGATTGATGCGCATGCGATTGCAGCCGATGACTGGGCAGAGACGCTCAGGTCGCATCTTCATTACATCATTCATTAGGTATTATGCGTTTTATCAAGCAGTGTTTGAAATACGTGGCAGCGTTACTGGGCATTTCCGGCCTGGCACTGGCGATCTGGCTGGTGATTTTTACCATACGGCCGCTCCCCATGACTTCCGAAACCATAGGCATGCAGATTCCGGCCGGTGCCAGTGTGCGCAGCATAGCTGACCAGCTGGTGACTGCCGGGGTGTTGCGCGAACCTTACAGCTTTCTGCTTATCGTCAAATTGACCGGCAGCGGCAGCCGCCTGCAGGCCGGGGATTACGCGCTGAACGCGCCATTGCAGGTGCTGGGCCTGATAGACCTGTTGCAGCATGGCACGTTCGACCAGTTCAAGTTTCAACTGACCGAAGGCAAGACCTTTGCCGATTTCCGGCAGAAACTGGCACAAATGCCGGGCATACGGCATGACACGCTGGATATGTCGGACATGGCGCTGATGCAGCTGGTCAGCGGCGAGCTAAGGCATCCGGAAGGCTGGTTTTTCCCGGATACCTATTTTGTCGATACGCAAAGCAGCGATATAGACCTGTACAAGCGCGCTTACCAGAAAATGCAGCAGTACCTGTCTGTCGCCTGGGAAACCCGCCAGCCCGGCCTGCCTTACCACTCGCCTTATGAGGCGCTGATTATGGCGTCGATTGTGGAAAAAGAAACCGGTGTGGAGTCCGAGCGTCCGCAGATTGCCGGTGTGTTTGTTAACCGTTTGCGCCTGGGCATGCGCCTGCAGACTGATCCCACGGTCATTTACGGCATGGGCAGCCGCTACCAGGGCAATATTACCCGTCGCGACCTGCTGGCGGATACGCCTTACAATACCTACACACGCAGCGGCCTGCCGCCCACGCCAATTGCCTTGCCGGGCCTGGCATCGATACAGGCGGCCCTGCATCCGGCCAATACCAAAGCGCTGTATTTTGTCGCGAACGGGCAGGGCAGCCATGTGTTCACCAATTCGCTGGAAGAACATAATAAAGCGGTGCGTACCTATCAATTGAAAAAGCGCTAGCCAATTACAATCAATTACAAACAGACTGGAAAACCGGGAAGAGCTCATGGCAGGATTGTTTATCACACTGGAAGGCATGGATGGCGCGGGCAAAAGCACGCATATTCCGGCCATTCTGCAACTGCTGGGCAGGACTGGCCGCGAAATTGTGAGCACACGCGAGCCGGGAGGCACGCCGCTGGGTGAAACATTACGTGAGTTACTGCTGCACGAAGACATGCATGTGGAAACGGAGTCCCTGCTGATGTTTGCCGCACGTGCCGAGCATTTGCAGCAGGTGATCCTGCCGGCATTGCAGCGTAATGCCATTGTGGTGTCTGACCGTTTTACCGATGCCTCGTATGCCTACCAGTGCGGGGCGCGTGGCCTGCCGCTGGACAAGATGCAGGTGCTGGAAAGCTGGGTGCAGGGCAGTTTGCAACCTGATCTGACCTTGCTGTTTGATGTGCCGGTAGAGGTCAGCCTGGCGCGACTGGCCGGTGCGCGTACGCCGGATAAATTCGAAGCACAAGGGGCAGAGTTCTTTGCCAGGCTGCGTGCACAATACCTGGCACGTGCGGCAGAATACCCACAGCGCTTCCGCGTCATTGATTCCAACAGGGCGCTGGAACAGGTGAAGAAATCAGTTGAGGAAGTTATTCTATCTTTATGATTAATAATGTATATCCTTGGCAAGAAGCTTTATTTTCACAGTGGCTGCATGCCGGTGCCACGCGGCATCATGGCTTGCTGTTTCACGGTAAGCCAGGCATAGGCAAACTGGCATTTGCCCGCACCATGGCAGCCGGCCTGCTGTGCCTGCAACCGCAAACTGACGGTATGGCCTGCGGGCAATGCGAGTCCTGTCACTGGCTGTCTGAGGGGGCACATCCGGATTTCAGGGAAATCACGCCGGAAGACGATGACAGTGCAGACGGCAGCAAGAAAAAAACGCGCAAACGCCAGCAGATTCTGATCGACCAGATCCGGGCCCTGAATGATTACCTGACACTGAGCAGTCATAGGGTCGACGGGACGCGTGTGGTACTGATTCATCCACTGGAGTCCATGAATGTGGCAGCCTCCAACGCCTTGCTGAAATTGCTCGAAGAACCGCCGCAGCGCACACAGTTCCTGCTGGTCTCGCACCAGCGACAGGCGCTGTTGCCAACCATACTGAGCCGCTGCATGCAGGTGGATATGCCGGTGCCCACGCGCGAGCAGGGTTTGCAGTGGTTGCAAATGCAATCGGTCAGCCAGCCGGAATGGGTCTGGCACTATAGTGGTGGTGCGCCTACCACGATAGAGCAGGAAGACCTGGACTGGCATGCCTGGTACCAGCAATGGGGGCCGCACCTGGCACGCGGTGGCGCAATGGATATTGTGGCGGCCGGGCCGGTCTTACTTAAGCAGGGCATGACGCATGCGATCCAGGTATTGCAGAAATGGGTGCTGGATATCTGGCTGGCGCGACATGCACAGCCGCTGCGCTATCATCCGTCTGAGGCAAACACGCTGCAGGCGCTGGCAGGCAAACTGGATATGGCCAGGCTACTGGCATTTCAACAACAATTGAATCGTTTTAAAATGACTGCGCAGCATCCGCTGAACCAGGAGTTGCAACTGGAACAGTTGCTGTTGCAATACAAGAAACTGTTTGGCTGACGGGTGATTGCCAGACTATCAGGAGCTGCGACATGAGTGATGCACCACAAACAATCTCTGCCAAACCCGGCGTGCTATCGCTGGCGATACGCGAAAAAGCTGCCCTGTTTGCGGCCTATATGCCGTTTGTGAAAAATGGTGGCCTGTTTATCCCGACCAGCAAGCCGTTCAAGATGGGCGAGGAAATATTCATGTTGCTGACCTTGCTGGATGATGCGCAAAAGCTCAAGATTGTCGGCAAGGTGATCTGGATTACCCCGCAAGCGGCGAATAACAAGCCGCAAGGCATAGGCATACAGTTCAGCGAGCGTGATGGCGGCGCAGAGGCGAAAAAACGCATAGAGCAGATACTCGGCGCGGCGCTTAAATCCAGCCGTCCCACCCACACCATTTAGTATTTCAGAGACAGATTTTTTCATGTTTGTAGATTCACATTGCCATCTCAATTTTCCCGAACTGGCCGCCAATATGGACCAGGTGCGCGCCAGCATGCAGGCTAACGAGGTCGGGCATGCCCTGTGCGTGTCGGTGACACTGGACAAGTTTCCCGAAGTGCTGGCCATTGCCGAGCAATATCCCAATATGTACGCCTCGGTCGGTGTACACCCGGATTATGAAGATATCCAGGAACCAAGCGTCGCCGAGCTGGTGACGCTGGCGGATCATGCGCGCGTGGTGGCCATCGGTGAAACCGGCCTGGACTATTTCAGGCTGACCGGTGATTTGAACTGGCAGCGCAAACGTTTCCGCACGCATATCCGTGCGGCCAGGGAAAGCAGCAAGCCGCTGATTATCCACACCCGCAATGCGGCAGAAGATACGCTGCGCCTGATGCGGGAAGAAGGCGCGGCTGAAGTGGGCGGCGTCATGCACTGTTTTACCGAAAGCTGGGAAGTCGCACAGGCAGCGATAGACATGGGGTTTTATATCTCGTTTTCGGGCATTGTGACGTTCAAGAATGCCCAGGCACTCAAGGAAGTGGCACAGAAAGTGCCGCTGGAGTCCATGCTGGTTGAAACGGATTCGCCTTACCTGGCACCTATTCCTTTCCGTGGCAAAACCAACCAGCCGGCCTATGTGCGGCATGTGGCCGAAGAAATCGCCCGCTTGCGCGATATTCCGTTGCAACAGGTGATGGATGCGACCACGCGTAACTTTTTCACATTGTTCAGGCACGCGCAGCCATGCAATTAACGATTCTGGGCGCAGGTTCCAGCGCCGGTACGCCGGCAGTCGGCTGCCATTGCGCCACCTGTGTATCCACGGATGCGCGTAACAAACGCAGTCGCTGTTCCAGCATGGTGACGCTGGATGACGGACGCGTGATCCTGATTGACACTTCGCCGGACTTGCGTCAGCAGGCCCTGCGCGAGCACATGCGACGCGTCGATGCCGTGCTGTATACGCATACGCATGCTGACCACCTGCATGGCATTGATGACTTGCGCGCATTCTGCCAGCTCAATCGTTGCCAGATTCCGCTTTACAGTTATCCGGAGGCCATACAGCATATCCGCGAAAAGTTTGGCTATACCTTGCGCCAACCCTGTGATTTCTGGGACTTGCCGGTGCTGGCCGCGCATGTGGTCGAATCGCCGTTTGAGGTTTGCGGACAGATGGTGATTCCGGTACCGGTCATGCATGGCAAAATGCGCATTTATGCTTACCGGATAGGCAATCTGGTGTACATGACCGATGTGTCGGAGATTCCGGAATCCTCATTTGAATTACTGCAGGACGTGGATGTGCTGCTGATTGACTGCCTGCGTGAAACCCCGCATCCTACCCATGTCAGTCTGGATCAGTCACTGGCGCTGATTGAACGTATCGCTGCCAAACGCAATGTGCTGATTCATATGACGCACGAGCTGGAATATCACGGCTTGCAGGCCAGATTGCCTGCGCATGTGATCGCTGGCTACGATGGCCTGCAATTGCAGCTGTGAGCCATTACAAACAGCAGCAGGCCGGCGGCAGTTCCCCATCAGTCAACCGGACAGACATATAAACAGTTATACTTGTGCCTACAGGCATTATTAAACAATTGATTTAGGATCACAGGAATGATGAAGCTTTATTCACAAATATCAGCTGCGATTGTGGCATTGGTCATGCTGGCTGGCACGGCTCCCGCGTTTGCCGGCAAGACATATACCGAAGACGAGTTTATTAACAACTTCAGCGGCAAACCGAAAAAACTGGTGCTGGAGAAACTTGGCGAACCTGTCAGGAAGCAGCAGTCGGTCAAGCCCAGCAATGCCAATAATATGGTACCTGGCATCGCCAGGCAGGAAAAGAACGCCAAACCTGTGAAGGTGGAAATGTGGTACTACAAAAACCTGGTCAGATATGATGACAAGCACACTTACAAGGAAACCGAAGTGACGTTTGTGAACGACAAGGTCATGAATATCGGCTATTTCAATAACCGTTAATTCTGCATAATTCTGCAGTTGCCAATAAAAAAGCTGTGTCGGGATGACGCAGCTTTTTTATTGGCGGGCGATTCGTGATCTCCGGATTGCCCGCCAGCCTGACTGGCAGCCTTAGTAACTGCCGCCCAGCGCCACCATTAATGCCACACTGGCATTCAGCCGCCTGCCCATGATGGAAAGCAGGTTACGCTCCGCACTCAGCAGGGCGGATTGTACAATCACTACACTCTGGTATTCACTGATGCCGGCACGATAGCGATTTTCAGTCTGTTCCACCGCTTCTTTGGCAAATTTAACCGCGATTTCCTGCTCTGCGGCCTCGGCCTGCAGAATGCGTAGCAACGCCAGGTTGTCTTCCACTTCACGTACGCCGTTAATCACGGTCTGCTTATAGGTGGAAACTGCTGCGTCATAACGTGCAATGGCCGCTTCTGTCTGCGATTTGCGCAACTGGTTATCAAAAATAGGCCCAGCCAGCGCCGGCCCGATCGACCACACCCGTCCCGGCAGGGAAAGCAGGTTACCCACGCTGCTGTTGCTGTAGCCCAGTCCGGCGCCCAGTGTCAGGGTGGGGAACAGTGCTGCACGCGCTATGCCGATTTGCGCATTGGCAGCGGCAACGCGACGTTCTGCCGCGGCAATGTCCGGCCTGCGTTCCAGCAGCGATGCGGGCAGGCTGGCACTGGCAATCGGCAGTACAATGCCGCTGGTTTGCGGATAAGCGCTATCAGGAATGGAAAGCTCTGCCGGGGTTTTGCCCAGCAGCACGGCTATGGCATGCTCCAGCTGTGCCCTGGCAGCCGTGATATCAATTGCCTGTGCACGTGTATTGCGTAACTGGGTTTCAGCCTGGGCAATTTCGGTGCGTGAAGCCAGGCCGACGTTGTAGCGATTGGTGGTCAGTGTCAGTGAGCGCTGGAAGTTTTGTGCCGTGGTATCCAGCAGCAGTTTCTGCGAGTCCAGGATGCGCAGCTGGAAATAAGTTTGCGCCAGCGCGGACTGCACCGATAGCCTGGCATTGTTCAGGTCGGCCGCCGCAGCCTCTGCAGTCGCTTCACCGGAAGCAATACTGTTGCGGATACGCCCCCACAGGTCGATTTCCCAGCTGGCATTGAGCCCAAGAGCATATTCGGTATCGGCGCCATCACGGCCGCTTTCGGCACGGGTGATGGAGGACTGGCCATTCACGGCCGGCAGCAAGGGGGCACGGCTGGCCCTGGCCAGCGCCAGTCCCTGGCGGTAATTGGCTTCGGCAATCTGGATGGTGTAGTTGGCCTTATTCACTTCTTCCAGCAGGGAGATTAACAGCGGATCCTGGTAACGCTGCCACCAGCGCCCCGAAATTTCCGGCGTACCCGGTGTGGCGGTTTTCCAGCCGGCAAATTGTTCTGCCTCCTTGAAGTGGTCAGGCAGGGTCATGGACGGGCGGGTGTAGGCCTCCCAGACGCTGCAACTGCTGAGCAGCAGGCTGGCAATTATCAGGCTTAGCGGTTTAATCATGCTCATACGTGTGTGTTTTTGCGGGTAATGTCAAAGGCAGGCGGCGCAGCCACTGGTGGCTGCGCTGGCTGAGTTTATCCAGGTAAATATAAACCACCGGTGTGGTAAACAGGGTGAGTATCTGGCCGACCAGCAGGCCACCGACAATCGAGACACCCAGCGGCTGCCGGATTTCTGCGCCATCGCCTACGCCGAACAGCAAGGGCGTGGCACCCAGCACGGCAGCAAAAGTGGTCATCAGGATAGGGCGGAAACGCTGCAGGCAGGCTTCTACAATAGCCTGTTCCGGTGTCTGGCCTTGGGTTTGTTCAATATAGCGCGCGGCATCAATCATCATGATGGCATTTTTCATGACAATGCCGATCATCAGGATGATGCCTATCATGGCAATGATGGAAAGCTCACTGCCAAACCACAGCAGGGCCAGCAAGGCGCCTATGCCGGCAGAGGGCAGGGTGGACAGGATGGTGACAGGGTGCATCAGGCTTTCATACAGCATGCCCAGTACGATATAAATGGTAATCAGCGCGGTCAGGATCAGCCAGGGCTGGCTGTTCATGGAATCCTGGAAAGCTTTGGCCTTGCCGGCAAAGGTGCCATGAATGGTAGCGGGCGGGTCCAGCTTGGCAAAGGCGGTTTCTATGGCCTGACTGGCAGCTTCCAGTGATACGCCCTGTGCCAGGTTGAACGAAACGGTTGCGGCGGCAAATTGCCCCTGGTGGTTGACGGCGAGCGGCGTATTCTGTAATTCCCAGCGTGAAAAGCTGGCCAGCGGAATGCGCTGGTTATTACTGCCGGTGACATATACCTGCGCCAGCGATTCAGGCCCTTCGGCAAAGCGTGCCGCCACGCTCAGCACCACATAATACTGATTGAGCGGCTCATAAATGGTCGATACCGTGCGCTGGCCAAAAGCATCATTGAGGGCAGTATCAATCTGGCGCTGAGTGATGCCAAAACGGGCAGCCGCTGCGCGATCTATGATCAGATTGGTCTGCAGGCCTTTGTCCTGAGCATCGGTGCTGACATCGGTGAGCTCCGGCAGCCTGGACATGGCTTCGCGCAGTTTGGGCGAGAAGCTGCGCAAGTCTTCTATACTGGTGGAGAGCATGGTGTACTGGAACTCTGCCGAGCTGGCACGCAGCCCCATATTAAATTCCTGCTGCGGACGCAGGCGCAGCGAGGCACCGGCCACTTCATCCAGTTTTGGCCGCAGCCTGTCCACAATCTCCTGTGCCGATGCCTGGCGCTCTGCACGCGGTTTCAGGCGGGCATTCATGGAGCCGCTGTTGGACTGTCCGCCACCAAAGCCACCGGTGTATTCATAATAGGCTTCAATATCGGGGTCTTCGGCAATGATACGCATGAACTGGTCTACCTTGGTGCGCATGGCCCAGAAAGACATGTTCTGGTCGCCTTCAAAGCTGCCTTGCAGGCGGCCGGTGTCCTGCAAGGGGAAAAAGCCTTTGGGGACAATGGAGTATAAATAGACATTGCAGCCGATGGCCGCCAAAAACAGTAGCAGCACGATAAAACGGTGGCGCAAGGCGATATGCAGTGCAGTACGATAATGCCGTTGTGGCCAGGCAAAACCACGCTCCAGCCAGGCGGTCAGGCCTGATGGTGGCTGGTAGGCCTTGAGCAAGCGCGAAGACAGCATGGGTGTCAGGGTCAGCGTGATAAATAATGAAATCAGCACGGCACTGGCCAGCGTAATGGAAAATTCACTGAACATGCGGCCCACCACGCCATCCATGAACAGCAGCGGGATAAACACGGCTACCAGTGAGACGCTCATGGCAATGACCGTGAACGACACTTCGCGCATGGCCTGCAATGCTGCCGCTAATGGTGCCAGGCCCTCTTCAATATGGCGGGTGGTGTTTTCGACAATGACAATCGCATCATCCACCACAAAACCGGTGGAAATGATCAGGGCCATCAGTGTCAGGTTGTTCAGGCTGAATCCGCACAGGTAAATAACCGCCAGGGTACCCAGTAGGGACACCGGAATGGCAATGCTGGGAATCAGTGCGGCACGCCCGCTGCGCAGGAAAACATAGGTGACCAGAATGACCAGGCCTATGGAGATGAACAGGGTGTGTTCCACTTCCTGCAGGGACTTCCTGACGATGGTGCTCCTGTCTATCAGTACTTCCATCTCGATACCAGGCGGCAACAACGGTTTCAGTTGCGGCAGCAAGGCCTTGATGCCATCCACGGTGGCGACGATATTGCTACCGGGAATATTGTTGACCGAAATAACCACACCGGGTTTACCGTTGACGGTACCCATACTGCGCAGCTCCTGCACCGAATCCTTGATTTCTGCGAGATCGTGCAGGCGGATAGGAGCGCCATTGCGCCAGGCGACAATCAGGTCTTTAAAGTCCGCTGCACGTGTACCGGTGTCATTGACATCAATCTGCCAGCGTTTCTGCGGGCTTTCAATAAATCCCTTGGGCAAGTGCGCATTGGTGTTGGCAATCACGCTGCGGATCTGCTCCATGGTGACATTGTACTGATTAGCAATGGTCGGGTTGACCTCCACTCTGACCGAGCGCAGCGAACTGCCATTGACATTGACCTGGCCAACGCCATCCACCTGGGCAATGCGTTGCCCCAGCAGGCTGAATGCCACGTCATACAGTTCCAGCTGGCTATAGCGGCTGGAGGTCAGTGCAATATGCATGATCATGGTCGGTCCGGCTTTACGCCAGGTCGGGTTACTCTGCATGCCTGAAGGCAGCAGGGGAATGGCAGCATTGATGGCCGCCTGTACGTCGCGGGCGGCACCATCCGCGTTGCGGTTCAGGTCAAATTGCAGGCTGATGCGCGTTTGTCCCTTGCTGCTGTTCGAGGTCATTTCATTGACACCGGCAATGGTGCCCAGCGAGCGTTCCAGTGGTGCGGCTACTGATGAGGCCATGGTTTCGGCACTGGCCCCAGGCAGGCGGGCGCTGACACTGATACTGGGCATTTCCACCTGGGGCAGGGAAGCAATCGGCAGCCCGAAATAGGCGCCTACACCCGTCAACGCAATCGCCAGCGCCAGCAGAGAGGTTGCGACCGGGCGACTGATAAAGATGGTGTACCAGGACATCATCAGTGGCTGGCCTCCGGGCTGGCGGCAGCCGTTTGCGGGCGGCGTGCCAGCTTGTCAAAAGCCAGGTAAATGACAGGGGTGGTAAACAGTGTCAGCAACTGGCTGACCAGTAAGCCCCCTATCATGGCGATGCCCAGCGGCGCACGCAGTTCCGAGCCAGGGCCGTCGCCGGTGACCAGCGGAATGGCGCTTAACAGTGCCGCCAGCGTGGTCATCAGGATGGGGCGGAAACGCAACAAACAGGCCTGGTAAATGGCTTCCTGCGGGGGCATGCCACGTGTTCGCTCTGCTTCCAGTGCAAAATCTATCATCATGATGGCATTTTTCTGCACAATGCCGATCAGCAGGATGATGCCGATAATGGCAATCACACTGAGCGGATGCTGGGTCAGCATCAGGCCCAGCAGGGCGCCTATGCCGGCAGAGGGCAGGGTAGAGAGAATGGTCAGCGGATGGATATAGCTTTCATACAGGATGCCCAGCACGATATACATGGTGAGCACGGCGGCCATCATCAGGAACAGTTCATTATTGAGCGCTGATTCAAATGCCGAGGCTGCGCCCTGGAAACGTGTAATCACGGTAGGCGGCACATCCAGTGTCTGCTTGATCCGGTCTATGGCGCTGACCGCATCACCCAGCGCGTAACCGGGGGCGAGATTGAAACCGATTTCCACCGCAGGCAGCTGGTCCTCGCGGTGCAGTACCAGCGAGGCCGGCTTTTCCGTAATGCTGGCAATGGCGGCAAGCGGCACCTGCTTGCCGTTGCTACTGCTGACATAGACCTGCTGCAGCGCCGACAGGCCGGATGTCTGTGGCAATTGTGCTTCCAGAATGACGCGATACTGGCTGGCCTGGGTAAAAATGGTGGAAATCATGCGCTGGCCGAATGCGCTGTAGAGGGCATTATCGACATCGGCCATGGTAATGCCCAGGCGGCCGGCATTGTCGCGGTCAACTTCAATGGCCGCGCGCAAGCCGTCATCATGCTGATTGCTGACAACGTCGCTGAGCTCGGGCAATGCATGCATTTTTTCCAGGAAGGCCGGTAACAGTTCGTTCAGGGCAGTGAGATCAGTGCCGGTCAGCAAATACTGGTATTGCGTGCTGCTGATGCGGTCAGAGAGCGTCAGATCCTGTACTGGTTGCATATATAGCCTGATATCCGCGCTATCTGCCAGCGTCTGTTGCAGGCGTGCAATAACCGCTTCAGCCGTGATGGCACGCTGCGGATACGGCTTCAGGTTAATCAGCAGGCGGCCGCTGTTGTGCGTGGTATTGACGCCATCCACGCCTGCCACCGATGACACGCTGGCAACATCCGGGTCGCGCAGTATTTTGCGCACCACTTTCTGCTGTGCCGAACTGACCTGTTGAAAAGATGCGGCACCGGATGCTTCGGTCATCACCTGTATAAGGCCGGTATCCTGAACCGGAAACAGGCTCTTGGGAATCATCGCGGCGAGCAATATCGTCAGCACCAGCGAACCGGCAGCAATCAGTAATACCAGCGGCTGGTGTTTTAATGCCACGGTCAGCCCCTGGCTATACAGTTGTACCACACGATCCATCAGGCTGGCTTTTCTGGCGTTGGCCGGCGGTTCGACGTGCGGCTTGAGCAACCGGGCGCACAGCATGGGGGTCAGGGTCAGCGATACAAAGGCCGAAATCAGGATGGCCACGGCCAGCGTGACGGCAAATTCACGGAACAGCCTGCCAATGACATCCCCCATAAACAGCAGCGGAATCAGCACCGCAATCAGCGAGAAGGTCAGCGAGATAATGGTGAAGCCTATCTGGCGCGCCCCTTTCAGCGCTGCATTCATGGGCGTTTCGCCTTCCTCGATATGGCGGGCGATATTCTCGATCATGACAATGGCATCATCGACGACAAAGCCGGTGGCAATGGTCAGTGCCATCAGCGTCAGGTTGTTGATGCTGAAACCGGCGGCATACATGATAGTGAATGTCCCCACCAGCGAGAGCGGCACAGTCAGGCTGGGGATAATGGTACCGGCTGCGGTGCGCAGAAACAGGAAAATCACCATCACCACCAGGGCGATGGCCAGCATCATTTCAAACTGCACATCTTCCAGCGCGCTGCGTATGGTATGAGTGCGGTTGGTCAGTTCGGTCACCGCCACATCCGCCGGTAGTCCGGCGGTGAGGGAGGGCAGGCGGTTACGAATTTCTTCGACGACCTCAATGACATTGGCGCCTGGCTGGCGCTTGATATTGACCAGAATGGCCGGGCTGCGATTGGCCCAGGCCGCCAGGTATTTATCTTCCTGTGCTTCCCTGACGTCGGCAATGTCGCGCAGGCGCACCGGATGGTCGGCGACATTGGCAATAATCAGGTCGCGATATTCTTCCGGTGAGCTGAGCTGGCTGTTGGCTTCCAGCTCATAAGCCAGCAAGGGTCCGTCGATATTGCCTTTGGCCTGGTTGGAGTTGGCATTGCTGATGACGGTACGGATATCTTCAAAGCCCAGGCCATAAGCAGCCAGTGCTGCCGGATTGACCTGGATGCGAATGGCCGGTTTCTGGCCGCCATCGACACTGACCTGGCCTACGCCGTTGACCTGGGCGATTTTCTGCGCCATATGGGTATCCACCAGATCCCTCAGTTTGGGCAGGGCTAGTGTTGAGGAGGTGACGGCCAGTGTCAGGACAGGCGCATCTGCCGGATTGACCTTGTTGTAGATAGGCGGCATGGGCAGGTCAGCCGGCAGAAAGCTGCTGGCAGCGTTAATAGCCGCCTGTACCGACTGTACAGCCACATCCAGGCTGTTTTTCAGCGTGAATTGCAGCGTAATCACCGAAACGCCACCCGAGCTGGCTGATGACATGTGCGCCAGTCCTGCCATGGAGCCAAACTGGCGTTCCAGCGGGGAGGAAACATTCATGGCCATGACTTCGGCGCTGGCGCCCGGATACAAGGTCACTACCTGAATCGTCGGGTAATCGACTTGTGGCAAAGCGGCCTTGGGCAATAGCGTATACGCCAGGATACCGGCCAGGAAAATGGCAATCATCAGCAGCGAAGTCGCTACCGGGCGCATAATGAAAATGCGTGAAGGATTCATGACAGCGAATTTAGCCTCAATTATTCAGCGGCAGCACGACGATGCTGGCGACCTGAGGGCTGGTTTGCCTGCACCTGTGTTGTTGCTTCTTTTCCTGCATCCGCGTCCGCACCTGACTTCCGGGTCGGATTCTGGACTGTGACTTTGGCGTGGTCTTTCAGCTTGTCCGTGCCGCCGCTGACGACACGTGCTCCCGCTGCCAGTCCTTGCGTGATGGCAGCGCGTTCGCCGTCACTGTAAGCGACTGTCACCGGTTGCAGGACCACTTCATCATCTCCTTTGTCACTGCGATTGATCAGGTAAACAAAAGCGCCCTGGTTGCCATGCTGGACGGCATTGACCGGGATCACGCTGGCATTTTTCAGGGTGTCACTGTGCAGCCTGACATTGACAAACTGGTTGGGAAACAGCTGGTTATCCTGGTTGGAAAATGCAGCCTTGAGTTTGATGGTGCCCGAGGTGGTGTCAATCTGGTTATCAATACTGGCCAACGTGCCTGTGGCCAGCAACCTGGTATTGGACTTGTCCCAGGCTTCGACGGTGAGTTTGCGCGGGTTTCCGTCATTCTGCGTATGCGTGATCAGGCTGGCAATCTTGTCATCCGGCAAGGTGAATACCACGTGGATAGGGTGGACGGCATTGATGATGGCAATCGGGGTGGCGCTGGTGATGTTGTTGCCGGAATCCACCTGGCGCAAACCGATACGGCCGCTGATGGGCGCCGTCACATTGGTGAATGCCAGTTGCAGTTTGGCACTTTCCACCGAGGCGCGGTCTGCCTGTACGGTTCCCTGGTATTGCTGTACCAGCGATGCCTGGGAGTCTACTTGTTGCGAGGCAATCGAATCCTGTGACTGCAGGGTTTTGAAGCGCTCCAGGTCAATCTGGCTGTTTTTCAGCAATGCCTGGTTGCGCGCTGCCTGACCCTGGATCTGCCCCAGGGCCGTTTCAAACGGGCGCGGATCAATCTTGGCCAGCGTCTCTCCCTGTTTGACCAGCTGACCTTCCTTGAACAATACCTGTATCAACTGGCCATCAATGCGGCTGGTAACGGTCACCACGGCAGAGGGCGTAACTGTGCCCAGAGCAGTATAAATCACCGGGATATCGGCCGTGGTGACTTTGGTGGCCAGTACCGGTACCGCCTTGTCGCCACGCGGCCCCCCC
>CBIMYT010000012.1:0-79550 GCA_966248215.1 uncultured Methylophilus sp.
TATATTAACCAAGGACTCTAATTCACAGTGCTACTGAAAATTGGGGGGACGTCGCCCCAGGGTCATTTCCGTTGGACTGGCCGGGCTTGCAATCAACCCGCTGTCATGAGCGATGCTCTCGCGCGGCCAGAGCGCCAGACGAAGACCGGGTTGCAGGGAGATGAATACAACGGCTCCGTACTCGAATTCTGTACCAATGATTCCTTCGGTGGCAAAGCCAAGACCATCACGGTAAAAGTGCAATGACGCTTCAAGATCATCAACACCAAGCGTGATAACGGTGATTCGTGGTTTCATGTGATATCAATCCCTGTCATACGGGCAAAAGCAGGAAAATCCAGTGCATAGCGAACCATTTACCACCTATGGCGGACCTTCAGGATATTGAGGAAGATCATCAGTGATTTTTAACCATGGCTGCTTTGATGATACCCAAAAGTGCATGTCAGGGTTGAACAGGGACGAATCATCAAGGCTGCCAGCTGTCAGACCGATGACGCCAGCAGAAACACGGCGTGAAAAAATGCTTGCACCGCAGCGTGAACAAAAGCCACGTTCAAGGTCTGCTGACGAATGAAATGTGTTGACCGGGCCAGAAATCACAACATCCTCAATGCGCATGAGTACACGGGCATTGAAAGCCGCGCCGATCACTTTCTGGCACGCCTTGCAATGACATATTCTCTGGTTCAATGGGGCAGCGTTCGTTTCATAACGTACGGCACCACATAAACAGCCACCACGAAATCCGGTCATTCAGAGTCCTCTTTCCAAGCCTGATGTTGCAAGTGTAAGGGTTGACGAAAACATTTCTCCCCCTGTGCGATTAACAGCTGCCGGTTAAGAAGCATATAGCAAGGGATAGAGCGATGCCACCAGTAATCCTGCCATGCTGTAGTTGAATATCAGAAGGTTGCGCCTCACCTCCAGAACGTGACGCAAACCCGAGCCGAACAGCGCCCACACGCCTACACAGGGCAAATTAATGACGGCAAAGAGCGTAGCCACAGCGGCAATAACGGGTAATCCACTTGATGCAGGCACATATGTGCTGAAAGCCCCCACCGCCATGATCCAGGCCTTGGGGTTTACCCATTGAAAAGCCGCCGCCCCTAAAAAGCGCATGGGCTTCGCAACGCGAGTACTGGCGGTTCCATCCTTCAGCGGATCAGATGCTGCGATGCACCAGGCAAGATACAGCATATAAATTGCCCCCATCCACTTGAGGAAATCATATATCCACGGAAATTGCGAGAAAACCTCAGCCAGACCTAAACCGACCGCAACCACCATAATAAAAAAACCAGCGCTGATACCAAGCATGTGAGGCACGGATGCTTTGAAACCGAAATTTACGCCTGAAGCCAGGAGTATTAAGTTGTTCGGGCCAGGTGTTATGGATGTTACGAATGCGAACATCGAAAAGGCAAGCAACGTTTCTGAAGGCATGTGATACAGCTTTTTTCTTTTTTCTGATGTCCGACATAATCGGACTGCTTTAATTGGACTTGCTATTAATGGTTAGAGCAGCTTTTCGAGGTGTTCGGCAAGCAAAATTTTAATGATCGATTTCAAGCTTTCCGGTCTCTCTGTCCAAGGTTTTAATCATCCAGATTGGAAAATTTTCACGGAGCATTGTCTGCTAAAAGTCAATACAGTATTTTGAGGAGCGCCCCTTTCAAGAAGATAATATGCGAGAAGGTGAGCGCCAATCACTATAAAAAAACACAGTATCTTCGATGGGTTTATTATGAGTGAAAGGAAATGAATTGAGGTGCTTTCCAGTTCAAATCAGCATCAGCCGCCAATATACTCACGCAACACAATCACATGATTATGTTTATCATCTTTAGTCGCATACACCAACGTCACTTTGGATTTACATACCAATTCTTTTAACGTTGCCACCGCCGGATTACTTTCAAGTTCAGCAAGGTATTTTGCCCTGAATTTTTCCCATTTTTCAGGGTCGTGTCCAAACCATTTGCGTAATGCGGTTGAGGGGGCGACTTCTTTCAGCCACAGGTTGAGTTTTGCCTGCTCTTTGCTGATGCCGCGAGGCCAGATGCGGTCTACGAGGATGCGCTGGCCGTCTGTAGGGGCGGGTGATTCGTAAACGCGTTTAAGTTGTACGCTCATGTTTTCCTCCGTTGATATTGGGAGTTTTGGGAGCCTACACGCGAATGTTGTTACATTTGCCAGCAGGCTCTTTGCATGGCTATACCGCGTGCGCCGCAGGTTTGTGCCTGGGGTAAATGTTCCAGGCGCATGCCCCCTAAACCATACACCGGGATTTCCAGGCCATCCAGTATTTCTGCAAATGTTTGCCAGCCTAGTCCGGCGGCTTTGGGGTGGCTTGGAGTGGGTAGTACAGGCGAGAGCAGGGCGAAGTCACACTGTAATGCCTGTGCTTTTTGCAGCTGGGCTTTGTCGTGGCAGGACGCACCTGTCAGCAGGTTTTCGGGTTTCTGGCTGAGTGCCATCAGGCGCTGGCTGTTGAGGTGTACGCCGTGATAACCAAATGCGCGGGCTTGTGCGGGGTCACCGTTGAGCAGGCAGCGGCAGTCGTAGCTGGCGCAGAGGTTCAGTACTTGTTCGCTGAGCGTTGCCAGTGCGTCAGTGTCCAGTTGCGGTTCGCGGATTTGCAGCAGTTGCAGGCCTTGGTCCAGTTGGGTTGCCAGTGCGCGCAGGAAGTTGTCCTGCCCCATTTCTGCCAGGTTGCTGATGGCGTAAACCGGTGGCAGGTTGAGGGCGTGCATGATGGGTGCGTTGGCGGGGAGTACCGGGCTGACGTTCAGCAGGCGCGGGTGTTGCCAGGCAAGTTGCTGGCCTTCGCGGGCGCTGAGTTCGCCTTGCCAGGCACTGACGAAAAAGAAATGCAGCAGGACGGTTTTGGCTTCGGCATCATGCGTGGCCGGGTAGTCGTAACGGCGTTTGATCCACGGCTGGATTTTGGTGGGCGTGATACCCAGTTCTTCCTGCGCTTCGCGGATCAATGCGTGTTCGGGTGTTTCGCCAGCTTCGATTTTGCCACCGGGAAATTCCCACCAGCCTGCCCAGCCTTTGCCTTGCGGGCGGCTGGCGAGCAGGTATTCACCGTTAGGGCGAGTCAGGATGGCGACCGCGACTTGTACCAGTTTTGTCATGATTTATTCGGACTTCAATTGCAGTTTACCGGCGTAGTCTTTGGCAAACTGATAGGCAACACGGCCACTGCGGGCGCCACGGGTGTGGTAGAACTGCAAGGCGGCATGACGGGCCACGTCATCCATGGCGACGCCGAAGGTTTGCAGCCAGTGCGCGGCGATGGTCAGGTATTCATCCTGGTCAAAACTGTAGAACGACAGCCATAAACCAAAGCGCTCGGACAGCGAAGTTTTTTCATCCACAGTATCGTTGGGGCGGATTTCGCCGCCTTTATCCATGATTGGCTGGTTATCTGCCATATATTCCGGCATCAGGTTTTTGCGGTTGGAAGTGGCGTAGACCAGCAGGTTGGAGGAAGCATTTTCAATCGAACCATCCAGGATGACTTTCAATGCTTTGTAACCCATGTCATTGGCTTCAAAGGTCAGGTCGTCGCAGAAAATAATGAATTTTTCCGGGCGGTTGCGGATAAGCTGGGTGATTTGCGGCAGGTCGGTTAAATCCTGTTTTTCGACTTCAATCAGGCGCAAACCCTCTGCGGCATAGCTATTGAGCAGTGCTTTTACCAGGGATGATTTGCCGGTGCCGCGCGCGCCGGTCAGCAATACGTGGTTGGCGGGCAGACCTTGCAGGAACTGACGGGTGTTCCTGACCACTTCCGTTTTCTGGCGGTCTATGAAACGGATGTCATCCAGCAGCACCGTATGCGGATGTTCTACTGCCTGCAACTGCCCCTGGCTGCCTTGCTTGACCCAGCGCCAGGCGGTGGCTTGCCAGTTGGGTTCGGCGAGAGGTGCAGGGAGCAGGGTTTCCAGGCGCGTGATCAGGTCCTCGGCACGCTGCAACAGATGTTCAATCGGATTCATGCGGTTTTCTTTACATCATGGAGTGGAGGGATATTGTACACAATGCTGTCCGAGGCTGTCAGTGCAACGGGCGTCTCGCTGGCCGCAAACCTGGTCGGATTTTGTGTTACCTTTCGGGCTGGATAACATTTCAGTTTTATGCAGAACAGGTTTATTTTATGCAATCACAAACCATTATTCTGGCCTCGCGCAGTCCGCGCCGGGTGGAGCTGCTGGCGCAATTAAGTGTGCAATGCGAGATTGTCCCGGCGGATATTGATGAATCTTGTCTGCCGGGAGAAGACCCGGCGCTGTATGTGCAGCGACTGGCCAAAGCCAAGGCGCTGGCAGTTGCCGCCGTCCATGGTACACGTGGACTGGCGATTCTGGCGGCAGATACCACGGTGGCACTGGGACAGGAGATTCTCGGCAAGCCAGCTGATGCCAATGAGGCTTTGGGTATGCTGTCGCGGCTGAGTGGCGGTACCCATTGGGTGCATACGGCAGTTGCTGTCTATCATAATGGAGAGGTGCGCTGTTTGCTCAATAGCACGCAGGTCGAAATGATGCAGGTGCCGGTTGAAGCATTGCGCGATTATGTGGCCAGCGGCGAGCCTATGGATAAAGCCGGTGCCTATGGCATACAGGGACGTGCCGGGGCATGGATTGCGCGTATAGACGGCAGTTATAGCGGCGTGATGGGCTTGCCGCTACATGAAACGGCGCAGTTGTTACACGCGTGGTAAACTCCATCAAAACAGTATTAGCAGGGATCAGGTAGAGTCATGTCATTGGCGCAAGAAGTATTGATTAACGTCACACCGCAGGAAACGCGGGTGGCGATTCTGGAGCAGGGCGTCGTACAGGAGTTGCATATTGAACGCGCCTCCTCGCTGGGTATCGTCGGCAATATTTACCGTGGTACGGTGGTGCGGGTGCTGCCTGGCATGCAGTCCGCCTTTGTCGAGATCGGTTTGCCACGCGCGGCTTTCCTGCATGCGGCCGACATTATGGAATGTCATGCGGAAGCGGGCGATATTAAAATTGACCGCCCGATTCAGGAAGTGCTGCATGAAGGCCAGTCGATTATTGTGCAGGTAATCAAGGAAGCAATCGGCACCAAAGGTGCGCGCCTGACCACCGAAATCAGTATTGCCGGACGTTTCCTGGTGTACCTGCCTTACCAGAAACATATCGGTGTTTCGCAGCGCATTGATATCGAGGAAGAACGCGAGTTCTTGCGCAACCGCCTGCTGGGCTTGCTGCCGGAAACGCGCGAAGGCGGCTATATCATACGCACCATGTCAGAAAATGCCACCGATGAGGAGTTGCTGGCCGATATCGAATATCTGCGCAAAGTCTGGAGCAAGATACAGACTGAAAGCACCAAAGTCGACGAGCGTTCGCTGATTTTTTATGACCTGAGCCTGCCGCGCCGTATTTTGCGCGACGTGGTATGCAAGGAAACCACCAGTATCCGCGTGGATTCGCGTGAAATGTTCGAACGGCTGAAAGAGTTTGCCGAGTTGTATGTTTCGCATGCGGTGAAGCCATTGAGCCATTACAAGGGCGAACGCTCGCTGTTTGAGTTCTATGATATTGAAAATGAAATCGAAAAAGCGCTGGCACGCAAGGTGGAGCTGAAATCAGGCGGCTATCTGATTTTTGACCAGACCGAAGCGCTGACCACGGTGGATGTGAATACCGGCAGTTTTGTCAGCGGCAAAAACTTGTCGGATACCATTTTCAAAACCAATCTTGAGGCGGCACAGGCCATTGCACGGCAACTGCGTTTGCGTAACCTGGGTGGCATCATCATCGTCGACTTTATTGATATGGACGAAGATGCACAGCGTGAGGCGGTGCTGGAAGAGCTGCGCAAGGCGGTGATGCTGGACCGGGCGCGCATCAATGTGAACGGTTTTTCCGGACTGGGGCTGGTGGAACTGACGCGCAAGCGTACGCGCGAAAGCCTGGCGCATTTGCTGTGCGAAACCTGCAAGGTGTGTCAGGGTCGGGGTGAGCTGAAAACAGCGCAAACCATTTGTTATGAAATCATGCGGGAACTGCTGCGTGAATCCAAACAGTTCAAAAATGCCAATGAATTCAAGATACTGGCGTCACCAGAAGTCATCAATATGCTGAATGACGAAGAATCGCAAAGCCTGGCCAGCCTGTCAGACTTTATCAAGCGGCCGGTATCGCTGCATCCGGATACCCAGTATGGGCGCGAAGCGTTCGATATTGTCTGGATGTAGCAGGCTGGATGCACAGGACGGGCGGCAACTGCCGCCCGGGATGATTTAGTAAATGCTGCCGGCCAATCCTGGCAACACGATATGACTGACCATCTGTAACAGAATCAGCGCCACCAGCGCCGAGAAATCAAAGCCCTGAATCGCTGGCAGTATACGGCGCAGTGGATCCAGCACCGGTGCAGTGAGCTGGTTCAATACACCGTAAATCGGGCTGTAAGGGTTCACCCAGCTCAGAATTGCCATCAACAGTATCCCGTAAAAGAATACATCCACCATGAGCCCCAGCACGCCGAAAATCGCCTGCCACAGCCATAACAATGGCGCAGGTGCTGCGCCTATCAGGGTAGAGAGCAGACCAAACAGAATCACTTGCGTCAGCAAGGCCAGCAGCAGCGTGGACATATCCCATTGCCGCACCGGACGTATAAGCTTGCGTGCGGGTTTGACGATAAAGTCGGTCAGCGCCATGGTCATCTGACCCAGCGGATTCTGGAATGACGTGCGCGTCCATTGCATCAGGAAACGCAATACCAGCAGAAACGTCAGAATGCCGAAGATTGTTTTCAGCAGAAATAAAGTCATCTCACCTAACATGTTTTATTGTCCTCCCAATTCGTCACCCAGGGTTTTGGCCCGGTTTGCGGCCTGTTGTGCCGCATGTTGCATAATGGCATGAATATTGTGCTGAGTCAGGCACAGCAAGCCCTGTTCCGTAGTGCCGCCCTTGGACGTCACCTGTTCGCGCAAGGTGGCGACCGGTGTGCTGCTGGCAGAAGCCAGCAGGCTGGCACCTTTGAACGTGGCGATGCTCAGTTGTTGCGCCTGCGCAGCCTCCAGGCCCAGTGCAATGCCAGCTTCAGTCAGCGCTTCAATCAGCAGGAATACATAAGCCGGACCACTGCCGGAAATGGCGGTGACGGCATCCAGTTGTGTTTCTTCGGTCAGCCAAACCACCTCACCTACGGCTTTGAGCAGCTTGTCTGCCAGTTGGCGCTGCGTTTCGCTGACACCGGGCAGTGCATAAACACCGGTAATCCCTGCCTGGATTTGTGCCGGCGTATTCGGCATGGTGCGTATCAGGGTCTGGTAGCCATTCAGCCAGCGGCTTAAATCGGCGGTACGGATGCCGGCGGCTACTGAAATCACCAGTTGCGACTGCAGGTAAGGGGCCAGCGCCTGGGCCACGGTTTTCAGTTGCTGTGGTTTGACCGCCAGTACAATCACATCGACCTGCAAGGTTTCCGTCGATAATGACTGGCTGGTGTTTACGCCCAGCGTAGTTTGCAAGCCTGCATGTTTGCCTGTATCAGGGTCTATCACTGTAATCTGCTGCATCGGAAATGCACGTTGCTGCAAGCCGGTCATCAGGGCTTGTGCCATATTGCCGCCACCGATAAATGCGATGCGGGGCGAAGCGAGATTGTCCATGGTTAAAGCACTCCTTGAGTCGTTGAATCTGAGTCCGGATTTGAATCCGGTTTGGTCGGTCGATTGCCGAATATGGCAGTGCCTATGCGGACCAGTGTGGCGCCTTCGGCAATGGCGGCTTCGTAATCACCGCTCATGCCTATGGAAAGCGTGTCCAGTTGCAGGCCGTGTGCATTTAAATGCTCAAACAGCACACGTACCTGCCGGAATTGGTCACGCTGCGCGTCGAAATCCTGTTGCGGTGCCGGAATCGCCATCAGCCCGCGCAGACGCAGCTGCGGCAATTGCTTGATATTTAAGGCAAGTTCCAGCACTTCCGGGGCGCTGGCACCACTCTTGCTTGCCTCTTCGCTAATGTTCACCTGCAGGCAAATATTCAGTGGTTCCCGTTCAGGTGGGCGGGCAGCCGACAGGCGCTGGGCGATTTTCAGGCGGTCCACCGAGTGCACCCAGTCGAATTGAAGGGCAATAGGTTGCGTTTTATTGCTTTGAATCGGGCCAATAAAGTGCCATGCTATTGCACAGTCCTGTAGCTCTGCCTGTTTTTTCAGTGCTTCCTGCAGGTAGTTTTCACCGAAGACGGTCTGGCCGGCCTGAAAGGCCTCACGAATGGCAGCAGCAGGCTGTGCCTTGCTGACTGCACACAGCGTGATGTCCTGTGGGGCCTGGAAACGGGCCCTGGCTTGTGCGATCTGTTGCTGTGTACGGGCAAGATTGTCGGTCAATGTGCTCATGTTGCAGGCGTGAACGTAGAATTACAGCAGGATTAACAAAACAACATTATATAAATAATCACTGGAGTCAATCGTGGATATTTCAGATTTATTGGCATTTTCCGTTAAAAACAAAGCGTCAGACCTGCATTTGTCAGCCGGTTTGCCACCGATGATCCGTGTGCATGGCGACGTACGCAAAATCAACCTGCCGGCCATGGAGCATGCTGAAGTACACCGCATGCTGTACGACATCATGAATGACAGCCAGCGCAAACTGTATGAAGAAAAGCTGGAATGCGATTTTTCGTTTGAAATTCCTGACCTGGCCCGTTTCCGGGTCAATGCCTTTAACCAGCAGCGCGGTGCCGGTGCGGTATTCCGTACCATTCCGAGCAAGGTGCTGACACTGGAGGAGCTGAATGCGCCCAAGGTATTCAAGGATCTGGCCGATACGCCGCGCGGCATTGTGCTGGTGACCGGCCCGACCGGTTCGGGCAAATCGACCACACTGGCGGCCATGATAGATTACATTAATGACACCCAGATGTCGCATATTCTGACCGTGGAAGACCCGATCGAATTTGTGCACACTTCCAAAAAGTCGCTGGTCAACCAGCGTGAAGTCGGCCCGCATACCCAGTCGTTTGACAATGCCTTGCGTTCGGCCTTGCGTGAAGACCCGGATGTGATCCTGGTCGGCGAGATGCGTGACCTGGAAACCATACGCTTGGCGCTGACAGCGGCAGAAACCGGCCACCTGGTGTTCGGGACCCTGCACACCAGTTCTGCGGCCAAAACCATAGACCGTGTGGTCGATGTGTTCCCGGCGGCAGAAAAGGAAATGGTGCGTTCCATGTTGTCGGAATCGCTGCGGGCAGTGATTTCGCAAACCCTGTGTAAAACCAGGGATGAACAGGGCAGGGTGGCTGCGCATGAGATCATGATAGGGACACCGGCCATCCGTAACCTGATCCGCGAAAACAAGATTGCCCAGATGTATTCTGCCATCCAGACCGGCCAGAGTGTAGGCATGCAGACCCTGGACCAGAATCTGCAGGATCTGGTTAAACGTAACATCATCAGCGCCAATGAAGCGCGTACAAAAGCCGCCAATCGCGACGCGATTATGGGATAAGGCGCAGGATGGAAAATATGCAGACAGAAGCCGACCAGGGTCAGACGGAGAAGTTTGTTAATGACTTGCTGAAGCTGATGATTACCCGCAAGGCGTCAGATTTGTTTATTACGGCCGGTTTCCCGCCTGCCATGAAAATTGACGGCAAACTGACACCGGTATCGACACAAACACTCAGTCCGCAGCAGACTGCCGAGATTGCACAGGCGGTGATGAGCAGCAAGCAGGCACAGGAGTTCAAGGAAACCCTGGAATGCAATTTTGCGATCAGTATGTCCAGCGTTGGCCGCTTCCGCGTCAACGCTTTTATACAGCGCAGTGCCGTAGGATTGGTGTTCCGCGTCATTAATACCAATATTCCCAGGTTTGATGACCTGAACCTGCCGCCTGTACTCAAGGATGTGGTCATGGCCAAACGCGGCCTGATTATTTTTGTCGGTGGCACCGGCTCCGGCAAATCGACATCGCTGGCGGCCATGCTTGGTCATCGTAATGAAAGTAGCTTTGGCCATATCATCACCATTGAGGATCCGGTGGAGTTTATTCACAGTCATAAAAACTGTATTGTGACCCAGCGTGAAATCGGCATGGATACTGAAAGCTGGCAATCTGCGTTAAAGAATACCCTGCGCCAGGCGCCGGATGTGATCATGATAGGCGAGATCCGTGACCGTGAAACCATGGATTATGCGATTGCCTTCTCTGAAACCGGCCACTTGTGCCTGGCGACCTTGCACGCCAACAGCACAAACCAGGCACTGGATCGTATTATCAACTTCTTTCCTGAAGAGCGGCGCCAGCAATTGCTGATGGATTTATCATTGAACCTGCGCTGTATTGCGTCGCAACGCCTGATTCCCAAGGTGGACGGCTCAGGGCGTGTTGCTGCGGTAGAAATATTGCTGCACTCCCCATTGATTTCAGATCTTATTTATAAAGGTGATGTGCACGCCATCAAGGAAATCATGGCCAAATCACGCGAGCTGGGCATGCAGACGTTTGACCAGGCGTTATTTGAGCTGTTTGAAGCTGGGCGCATCACTTATGACGATGCCTTGCGCAATGCCGATTCCATCAATGACCTGCGCCTGAAAATCAAGCTGAATAGCAAGATACCTAATCCGGAAAGCCAGGCGCCGAGCCGGATTTCCGATCTGGATATTCTGTAGGGTTCTGCCAGTAAAGAAGCCATCGCATGCGATGGCTTTTTTATTGGTGGGTGCCGCAGCGCAGCAGCTTAGTTATTCAACTGCAATATTTCCTGCTGAAATACCAGCGTGCCATTGGTGATTGTCGCCGTCACTTTGCCGGTCACGGGCTGATGCATGAAGGGCGTATTCTTGCCCTGGCTGACCAGGGCCTGGCTATCCACGCGCCATTCTATTTGCGGGTCATAAATCACGACATCTGCATTGGCACCTGGCTGCAGGTTGCCTGCAGGTATGCCCAGGATTCCTGCCGGTGTCTGCGTGATTCTGACTAGCGCCTGGGCCGGGGACAGTCTGGCTTGTGCCGCCCATTTCAGTGTGAGAGGTAACAGCAACTCCACTGCGGAGGCACCGGGGTGCGCTTCACCAAATGGCAGGGCTTTACCGTCTTCATCGACTGGTGTGTGGTCGGAACAGATAGCGTCCAGCGTGCCATCCAGCAAGCCGGCGCGCAAGGCGTCACGGTCACGCTGGGTGCGCAACGGCGGGGTCAGGCGGGCCATGCTGTCAAAGAAGCCTATATCCATTTCGGTCAGGTGCAAATGCTGTATGCTGACATCGGCAGTCAGCGTCATGCCCGACTGCTTGGCCTGACGGATTAATTCGACAGATTCCGCGGTAGATACCCTGGCGATATGCAGCGACACGCCGGTCGCCCTGGCGATATGCAGCATGGTTTGCAGCGCGATGGTTTCTGCGGCGGCTGGGATGCCTTTCAGGCCCAGCCTGGAAGCCACTTCGCCATCATGAGCTACGCCATTCTTGGCCAGATAAGGATCTTCTGCACGCATAAACAGGGTGTAACCGAAGGTGGCCGCATATTCAAAGGCGCGCCACAGCACCTGGGTATCTACAATCGTCGCGTCTGCCTGTGAAAAGCCGACACAGCCGGCCGAGGTCAGCGCAAACATTTCGGTGAGCAACTGGCCTTGCAACTGGCGCGTGACTGCACCCAGCGGGTAAACGTGGGCCAGTGCGTGGGATTTGGCCCTGTGCTTGAGCATTTCCACCAGACCAGGCTCATCCAGCACCGGATCGGTATCCGGCGGGCAGGCCAGGCTGGTGACGCCACCGGCCATGGCAGCGCGCAACTCGCTTAACAGCGTTGCCTTGTATTCACTGCCGGGTTCGCGCAGGCGGACACATAAATCCACCAGGCCGGGCAATACCCATTTGCCGCTGGCATCCAGGGTCTGGTCGGCACTGAAACCTGGCGGCGCATCGCCGATGGCGAGAATCTTGCCCTGGCTGATGTAGAGGTCACTGACCTGATCCAGCTGCTGGCTGGCATCCATGACATGGCCGTTTTTAATCAGAATATTCATGCGGCGTTGCCCCCTCCCAGAATCGCCATCACTGCCATACGTACCGCGATACCATAGGTGACCTGTGGCAGAATCACGGACTGCTTGCCATCTGCCACCGCAGAATCAATTTCCACGCCACGGTTCATCGGGCCTGGGTGCATGACAATGGCATCAGCTTTGGCACGCGCCAGGCGTTCCGGCGTCAGTCCGAAGGTCTGGAAAAATTCCTGGGTGCTGGGCAGCAGGGCACCGGACATGCGTTCGTTCTGCAGGCGCAGCATCATGATGACATCGACATCCTTGAGGCCTTCCTCAATATTGTGAAACACCTGCACACCGAGTTTTTCCACACCCTCAGGCAATAAGGTACGCGGGGCAATGACGCGAATTTCAGGCACGCCCAGAGTGGTCAGCGCATGAATTTCACTGCGGGCCACACGCGAGTGCAGCACATCACCGACAATGGCGACACGCAGATTGTGCATTTCCGGCTTGTATTTGCGGATGGTGAAAACATCCAGCAAGCCCTGGGTGGGATGGGCATGGCGGCCATCACCGGCATTGATCACACTGATATGTGGCGGCACATGTTGCGCAATAAAGTGCGCCGCGCCACTTTGCTGGTGACGTACCACGAACATGTCGGCATGCATGGCAATCAGGTTGTTGACGGTATCCAGAATCGACTCGCCCTTGGATTGGGAGGACGTGCTGACGTTGAGGTTGAGCACGTCGGCAGACAGCCGTTTTGCTGCGATTTCAAATGTGGTGCGGGTGCGGGTACTGTTTTCAAAAAAGATATTGCACACCGTTTTGCCACGTAACAGCGGCACTTTTTTGACTTCGCGCTCAGTCACGCTGACAAAATTCTCGGCGGTGTCCAGGATATCCGTCAGGATGCGCCTGGGCAGGCCTTCGATACTGAGCAGGTGTTGCAGCTGCCCTTGTGCATTCAGTTGCGGGTTATGCATGGTCGTCAGTTCCATGGGTTGCGGACGGAGAAGGTTCGATGACGCTGAGGCTCAGGCGCCCCTGCGTGTTAACGGACAGCTCAAATGCCTGATGAGGCTGTAATGGCACTTCGGCACCGACAAAGTCCGGCCGGATCGGCAGTTCGGCACCGCCACGGTTGATCAGCACCGCCAGTTGCACGGAGGCCGGCCGGCCATAATCAAACAGCTCATTGATAGCTGCCCGTGTGGTACGGCCGGTGTAAAAAATATCATCAATCAGGATGATGTGTTTATCGGTGACATCAAACGGGATATGCGCAGGTTGTGCCGCGGTTTTCATGCCGCGTGTGGCATAGTCATCACGGTACAAGGCCGCATTGAGTTTGCCGTGCGGAATCTCGCGGTCCAGTTCGCTTTGCAGGCGGTGTAATAATTTCTCCATCAGCCAGACGCCGCCGGTATAGATGCCAACCAGTGTGATGTCATCATGAATGCGCGGTTTTAATTGGCTATAGAGCTGATCCAGTAACTGTTCGGGGTCAGGCAGTATCATGAGGGTCCTGTGCTATGAACGTGAATGATAAGCGTCAAAATAGGATTGTAATATAGTTTGAGCGGCAACCTGGTCCAAATGTGCTTTTTGCGCCCGGCCACGGATACCGGCTTCGCGCAGGGACTGGGCGGCTTCGGCAGAAGACAGGCGCTCATCCACCATCACCACCGGCAGGTTGAAACGGCCTTCCAGGCGCTGGGCAAACTTTTGCGCCAGTGCGGTCATCGCGTGCGCTTCTCCCTGCAGGGACATGGGTAATCCAACCACCAGCAAGGCCGGTTGCCATTCGCGCAGCAGAGCCTCGATTCGGGCAAACTTGCCGGCGTTGTCTTCGGCTTCTATGGTGAGCAGCGGGTGCGCCAGTCTGAGCAGGGTGTCGCCGACGGCGACGCCTATGCGTTTCTCGCCGAAATCAAACGCCAGCACGGTGCCGCTGACATCCGGATAGCGGCGCTGGGTAATGGGAAGGTGGCTCTGGTTGAGCGGCTGCTTGCCATGCGGGGAGGCATCAGGCATGGCCTGCTACCTCGGACAGTGTGGCGTAATCAACGCCCAGTTGCCGCATGGCCCACTGCAGCTTGTCATCATTCGGCAGTTTGAAAATCAGGGTGTGCAGGTGCTGCACATCCGCCAGCGGCAATGTCAGCCAGGCATTGGACTGGATTTCATCTTCCAGTTGCCCGGCGGTCCAGCCGGCATAACCCAGGGCGATAAACATTTCCTGCGGCGCTTCGTCACGCGCGGCTGCTTCCAGGATATCCTTGGAGGAAGTCATTGCCAGGCCGTCGGATAACTCCATGGTGGTGTTGAATTCAGTGGTCGGCGTATGCAGGACAAAACCGCGCTCGACCTGTACCGGTCCGCCAAAATATACCTGGCGGGTTTGCTGGTGAGCAACCTCACATTCCATTTGCAGCTGGTCAAACAGGTCGCCGGCATTGAGATCCAGCGGGTGATTGAGAATCATGCCCATGGCACCGTCATCGTCGTGATTGCATACCAGGATGACACTTTTGCTGAAATAGGGATCCTGCATGGCCGGCATGGCGATCAGTATCTGACCGGTCAGGTCCATGCGTTCGCTGCTTGTGCTTGCTGCGGATGGTAATGCTGTACTCATGAACGTGATGCCTCTTCAGCGCTGAGGTAGCCGGTAATTTCCAGGCCAAAGCCATCCATGCTTGGCATTTTGCGTGGTGTCGCCATCAGGCGCATTTTCCTGACGCCCAGATCCAGCAGAATCTGCGAGCCTATGCCGTAATTGCGCAGCTCCTGGTTCACCACCATTTTCTGGTCTGCACGCAGGATGCGGTCAGTCAGTCCCAGGCCATCTTCATCATGGTTGATCAGCACGATCACGCCACAATCCGCAGTACTGACGGTACGCATGGCATGCAACAGATTCCAGCTGTGGGACTGCTGGCTGCTGTCCAACAAATCAATCAGGGACAAGGGTTCGTGCACGCGTACCAGCGCTTCCGCAGCGGTACGCGGATCGCCTTTTACCAGGGCCAGGTGGGTTTCCTGTGCGATATTGTCACGATAGGCAATCAGCTGCATGGGGCCGAACACGGTTTCAATCTTGCGTTCAGCGCTGCGCTCGATCAGGGTTTCGTTGGCTGCACGATAGTGAATCAGGTCGGCAATGGTGCCGATTTTGATGTCATGTTCGGCTGCCACCTGCATTAAATCCGGCAGGCGCGCCATTTCACCATCGTCCTTGAGGATTTCGCAGATCACACTGGCTGGTTCACACCCGGCCAGTTGTGCCAGGTCGCAACCGGCTTCGGTATGGCCGGCCCGCACCAGTACACCACCGTTCATGGCGGATAAAGGGAAAATATGGCCGGGGCTGACAATATGGCTGGCACTGGCATTTTTTGCGATGGCCGCACGGATAGTGGTGGCACGGTCAGCGGCTGAAATACCGGTAGTGACGCCTTCGGCAGCTTCAATCGACACGGTGAAATTGGTACCCAGTCGGGTGCCGTTTTTCTGCACCATGGGTGGCAAAGCCAGCTGGCGGCAGCGTTGCTCGGTCAGCGTCAGGCAAATCAGGCCGCGGCCATATTTCGCCATGAAATTGATGTGTTCCGCGGTGACAAACTCGGCAGCAATCACGAAGTCGCCTTCGTTTTCGCGATGTTCGTCATCCACCAGGATGACCATTTTGCCGGCGCGTATGTCTGTGATTATGGCTTCAATAGGGCTGATCTGTGCCGACATTATTCCTGCTCCCAGGCTTGCATGCGCTCTACATAGCGCGCGATTAAATCGATTTCCAGGTTCACGGCATCTCCGGCTCTGGCATGCTGCATCATGGTGTGCTGCATGGTGTGCGGAATCAGGTTGATGCTGACTTCGTCGCGCACAATGGCGTTAACGGTCAGACTGATACCATTGACACACAGCGAGCCTTTCCGGGCGATATACTTGCTCAGTGCATGCGGGGCGCGTATTTTAAGCAGCCAGCATTCGCCGACCGGCTCCAGGGCGGTAATAGTGCCTATGCCATCCACATGGCCGGTGACCAGATGGCCGCCCAGCCGGTCAGCCAGGCGCAGGGCTTTTTCCAGGTTGACGGGACCGGGCTTGCCGAGACCGGTGGTGACATCCAGCGTGACTTTGGACACCATCACGTCAAAACTGTCAGGTGCCAGTCTGGTGACGGTCAGGCAGACACCGTTGACGGCAATGCTGTCACCCAGCTGCACATCGTCCAGGCCTAAATCGGAAGCTTCTATACGTAAGGCGGCATCTTCGCCATGTGGTATGACGTCGGCAATCCTGCCGACGGTTTGAATAATCCCAGTGAACATGGTGTGATTTTATCAGTGCTGCATGCTAAAGTAATCACATTCCCTCAACATTTTTCATCGCTACACGGGAGACACCGATGCGCCTGGATGATCTGGAAGAAAGTCAGCATGTAGAAGATAGCCGGGGTCGTGGCGGACTGGGCGGCCGCAGCATAGGCATAGGTACCATTGCGATTGCGCTGGTGGCCATGTATTTCGGTGTGGACCCCAACCTGGTGCTGAACATTGCCGGGCAGGTACAGCCCACGCAATCTGCTTCAGTGCCAGCCGATAGCAATGATCCCAAGGTCAAGTTTGTGTCCAGGGTATTGTGGAGTACCGAGCAAGTCTGGCAGGGGCTGCTGTCCGGAGCAGGACGGCAATATACACCGCCGGCACTGGAAATTTTCAGCGGTGCGACAGCGACGGCGTGTGGTCAGGGCCAGTCTGCCATGGGACCGTTTTATTGTCCCGCAGACCAGAAAGTATATATAGACCTGAGTTTTTACCAGGAGCTTCAGGATAGATTCAAAGCGCCCGGTGATTTTGCCCAGGCCTATGTGATTGCGCATGAAGTCGGCCATCATGTGCAGAACTTGCTGGGGACCTCGGATAAAGTCCAGCAGGCCAGACAGCAGGCGCAGTCGGAAGCCATTGCCAATGCCTACTCGGTCAGGCTGGAGTTGCAGGCGGATTGTTATGCCGGTGTCTGGGCACATCATGCCAACCAGCAGTTCCGTATCCTGGAAGATGGCGATATTGAAGAAGCCCTGACCGCTGCGACTGCGATAGGAGACGATACCTTGCAGAAGCAGGCACAGGGCTATGCCGTGCCGGACAGTTTCACGCATGGCAGTTCGGCACAGCGGGTGCAATGGTTTAAACAGGGGTTGCAAGCCGGTAATGTGAACGACTGCAATACCTTCAGCTAGTTGTCAGTTTCAGTATAGGTAGTATGGAAGTTCAGGCATGACAGAAAACAGTAATGCGCAGCAACCCGTTTCTTTATCCGCACATCAACCTGACCGGCACTTGACTGAAACCATGGTTTCCAGTGCGGTGCTGGCACAAGGCAAGATGTTGACCGTACGCTATGACGAGGCACGTTTGCCCAATGGCACCATCAGCGGGCGCGAATATGTCATGCACCCTGGTGCCGTGGCCGTGGTGGCATTGACAGCAGAAGGCGGCGTGGTGCTGGAGAGGCAGTTCCGCTATCCGCTCAGGCAGGTGTTCATAGAGTTGCCTGCTGGCAAAATTGATCCGGGAGAACCGGTGTTGACCACCGGCCAGCGTGAATTGCTGGAAGAGACGGGATATCAGGCCAGAGAGTGGGTCAAGCTGGGTGTTCAGCACCCTTGCATAGGTTATTCCAACGAAATAATCCATATTTACTTGGCATACGGACTGGAGACAGGGCAGCACGCCAGGGATGTAGATGAGGCCATGGATGTATTTGTCTGGCCGTTTGAACGTGTGATGCAGGCCATAGAGCGCGGTGAAATCACCGACAGCAAAACCATGGCAGCCATGCTGCTGGCAGAGCGGTATCTGCGCAGCCATCCCGTGGCAGGCATCAGTATTTGACAGGATTGAGTGCATGCAGGTACTGCAAATAGGGTGTGGCGGTTTGGGTGCATTGATCGCCCGCCAGTCGCTGGCACAGCAATATGCTGTCACCATAGCCCGTCGTTCCAGGCAGGCGGTGCCTGCGGGAGCAGAGGTGCTTTACCTGGATGTGGTTGCGGGTGATGGCTTATCCGGACTGGCAGCACTGCGACCAGAGATTTTGCTGTATTGCCTGGCCCCCGTGCAAGGGCAGTCTTACCAGCAGACTTATGTGCAAGGTCTTCACAACGTATTGCAGCATGTCTCATACGCTGCATTGCGACACGTATTCTTTATTTCCAGTACCAGTGTGTATGGCGAGCAGCAGGGCGAATGGATTGATGACCAGTCACCGGCAGTACCTGCCAGTGCTTCCGGGCAGAGCCTGCGGGATGCAGAACGCTTGCTGGACGCCTTGCCTTGCGGGCATACGGCCTTGCGCGTGTCCGGCATCTATGGCCCGCAGCGGCTTTCGCTGGTGCGCGCGGTGCAGGATCAGACCCGCTGGCCGACGCAGGCACACTGGACTAACCGGATTCACGAACTGGATGTGGCCAGGGCCGTAGTGCACTTATACCGGCAGGTGATGGAAGGCGTGGCATTGCCAGCCCATTGCCTGGTGAGTGATGGTGTGCCAGCATTGCAGCATGAGGTGCTGCAGTGGCTGGCAACACGTATGCAGTTACCATTGCCGGATACGCCGCCATTGCAACCACAGACTGGCAAACGCATCACCGGCCAATACTTGGCGCAAAGCGGCTTCCGGTTGCAATTTGCCGATTACCGGACCGGCTATCAGGCCATTCTGGCAGGGATGCAGTGATTTTTTTAGATGTACGCAGGAGAAATGACCTTATGCTGAATGTAATACTCGCCTTCGCATTGATGCTCGCTGGCATGATGGCAAACGCAGAGGATGATGAAGGGTTCCGGTTATGGGTCTCCGCACTGCGGCAGGAAGCACTTGATCTGCAGATTGCACCGCAGGCGGTGGATGCTACGCTGGATCAGGTGGCTTACCTGCCCAGGGTGGTGGAACTGGACCGCAAGCAGCCGGAGTTCGTGACCAGTTTTTCCGCTTATGTGAATCGTCGCATCAATCCGCGCATTGTGGCAAAAGGCAAACAGATGCTACAGGACTATCCGGGAGTGCTGTATGTGTCTGAAGAGACTTACCAGGTGCCCAGGGAAATACTGGTGGCATTTTGGGGCATGGAAACCAATTTTGGCGGCTATATGGGAGATATCCCGCTGGCTTCTGCGCTGGCGACCTTGTCTTATGAAGGGCGGCGTGCCGATTTTTTCAGGCGGGAGTTGCTTAACCTGATGCGAGTGGTCGAGCGCGAGCAGCGCTATGACAGCCCGATTACCGGTTCATGGGCAGGCGCGACCGGGCATATGCAGTTCATGCCGACAACCTTGCTGAAATATGGCGTGGACGGAGATGCTGATGGCAGGGTGGATATCTGGAACTCCTATCCGGATGTGTTCAGTTCAGCAGCCAATTACCTGTCCCAGGCAGGATGGCAGCCAGAACAGCCTGTCAGTATGACCGTGGTGCTGCCGCCGGACTTTGATTACAGCCAGGCGCAGCTACAGATCAGAAAGCCGGTCAGCGAGTGGGTCAAGGCAGGCGTGATTGGCATACCGGAGAGTGTGGTGGGGATATCGCAGGCGGCGATTCTGTTACCGCAGGGCTTCGATGGACCGGCTTACATGGTTTTTCCCAATTTTGATGTCATTATGCAATGGAATCGCTCGGTCAATTATGCGCTCAGTGTGAGCATGTTGAGCCAGCAACTGCGACAGGATACCTATACACTGATGATGCCTCCGGAACCGCCGGCGCTCAGTTATCAGCAAGTATGGACATTGCAGGAGGCTTTGAATGCCAAGGGGTTTGACTGCGGTCCGCCGGATGGTTTCCCCGGCGCAAAAACCCAGTCGGCCATCCGTCGTTACCAGGCCAGCCAGGACCTCCCGCAGGATGGTTATGCCGGCTTTGCGCTTTATACACAGCTGGCTGACCAGTAAACGGGCTTTTGTTGTAACTCACGCATGACGGGTGTAAATCAATTATAAATTGCGTTGAATTTTGTTGCGCCTGATGCCGTCCAGGCATGAAAATACAGCCGTTTCCCAGGATGAATCTTTAAAAAGTTATTTGATTATTCTCAAAGAAAGAGAGGCTGTAATGGCTGTTAAAAATACTTGTTTACTGATGTCTTGCCTGGTGATGGGTATGCTTTCCTGGTCCGCGCATGCGAGCCCGGAGCCTACCTTAAAGTCAATTTTAAAAACGGAGTATGACGGGCACTGGCATCAGCTGTCCTTTAGTGATCTGGCCGGGCAATCCTGGAATACGGAAGGCACGACATTAACGTTCTCCCTTATTTCCGAAAATGCCGATTTATCTAATGTCAATTCGTTCGGCATCAAGGACGACGGGGTGCATACAATTTTTGCCGGCAGTGATACGACTTCTTCAGCCAGTGTATCTCATGTATTGCAGGATGAGTTGTCCGGCATCTTCTTTAAAACAGACGGCAAGCAGCTTAACCAGTACAAGCTGTTTGTGAACAAAAATGGTGATTACGCCATTGCTTTCGAAGATACCTTCAAAAAAACGGACAGGGATTACAACGATATGGTGCTTACCATGCGGGTGAATGTTGCAGCGGTTCCCGAGCCTGAGACGGTATCAATGATGCTGGCTGGTTTGGGGCTGGTAGGCGCGATGGTGCGCCGGAAAAACAAAAAAACTGCCTGATCATATTACTCTGTGACTCATAGGAAATCCGCGTGATACGCGGATTTTTTCATGGTGGTTTAGCTGCGTGTCTTGAACCAGCCGGTGACGCTGATACGTGCCTGCTTTGCCGGGAGCACTTCATGCCAGAATCTTGCGGATAAAAACAATACCAGCCTGCCGCCTATGGGGGCGATGTCCAGGTGGGGCGCCTGCCGGTCTGGTGCCCGCGTGTATTCATCCAGGTAAAGGCGTAATTCACCGCCGGTATCTGTGGACCAATGATCATTTAAATAAAGCGTTGCAGTCAAGGCCCTGCTGCCTGGCGCCACTAACTGGCGATGATGGCTGAACTGATCGAGGTGTGTGGTATAACCGGCAGATCCTTCAGGGTAAATGGCAAAATGCGCTTCCAGACTGTCCAGTCCCATCATCAAATGCCGGTTAATAGCGTGTTGCAGCTCTGCCAGCAGGGCAAAGTAGTGCAGGACTGACGGATGGGTATCATTTTCTTCCAGCCACGCAATCTGGTCGGCCCGCAGGGCTGGGTTGGCGATTGCGGCCTGGCTGACGCCGGCCTGGCGCATCAGGCCGTTTCGCTGCCGCTCCAGCGCCAGTTCCCGCAGGGAGAGCACGAGGGCGTCGGGGATAAACTGGTCGATCACGCAATAGTGTTGACGGGTGAGCGTGTCCAGCAATGACGCAATGGTGTCATCAGGCAGCAGAGCAGGTAAAACGAGCGGTTGGTTCATGCGACATTATATCCGTATCCCATTGCCTATTGCTGGTCTTTCGGATAGAATGCGCAACCTTATTGATTTGCAGTCAAGCAAATGCAATAGTCGCGTAGCTCAGCTGGTTAGAGCACCACCTTGACATGGTGGGGGTCGATGGTTCGAGTCCATTCGCGACTACCAATCACAAAAAAGCCGTTATAATTAACGGCTTTTATTGTTTGTGCCGCCTGTGCGGCACGTTCTCATGAACATTTGACGGATAGTGCATGCCGAATATTCGATTACCTGATGGGTCTGTAAGACAGTTTGAACAAGCAGTCACCGTGGCAGATGTGGCCGCGAATATTGGTGCCGGGTTAGCCAAGGCCGCCCTGGCCGGCAAAGTCACGCATCCCGGCCAGAATGCCAAACTGGTGGATACCAGCTATCTGATAGAGCAGGATGTCGAGCTCGCCATCATTACCGATAAAAACGAAGAAGGTCTGGACATTATCCGTCACTCCACCGCGCACTTGCTGGCTTATGCCGTGAAAGAGCTGTTCCCCGATGCGCAGGTGACCATAGGCCCGGTGATTGAAAACGGTTTCTACTACGACTTCAGCTACAAGCGCCCGTTTACACCGGAAGACCTGCTGGCCATTGAAAAGAAAATGGCCGAGCTGACCAAAAAAGACGAGAAGGTCGAGCGCAAGGTCTTGCCGCGTGATGAAGCTGTTGCTTACTTCAATGGCATTAACGAGCATTACAAGGCCGAAATTATCGCCAGCATCCCCAGCAATGAGGATGTGTCATTGTATTCGGAAGGTAATTTTACCGATCTGTGCCGTGGCCCGCACGTCCCTAACACCGGCAAACTGAAAGCATTTAAGCTGATGAAGCTGGCCGGCGCTTACTGGCGCGGCGACAGCAATAATGAAATGCTGCAGCGTGTGTACGGTACCGCCTGGCGCAACAAGGATGAGCTGGAAGCTTATCTGCATATGCTGGAAGAGGCTGAAAAGCGCGACCACCGCAAACTGGGCAAGCAGCTGGATTTCTTCCATATGCAGGACGATGCGCCTGGCATGGTGTTCTGGCATCCCAAGGGCTGGAGCATCTGGCAGGAAGTCGAACAGTACATGCGCGCTAAATTCAGGGAGTATGGCTACGATGAAGTGCGTACCCCGACCGTGATGGACAAAACCCTGTGGGAAAAGTCAGGTCACTGGCAGAACTATCATGACAATATGTTCACCACCAAGTCGGAAAACCGTGATTACGCGGTCAAGCCGATGAACTGTCCTGGCCATATCCAGATTTTTAACAGCACATTGCACAGCTACCGCGACCTGCCATTGCGCCTGGCGGAGTTTGGTTCCTGCCACCGTAACGAACCTTCCGGTTCTCTGCATGGCCTGATGCGCGTACGTGGTTTTACCCAGGACGATGCGCATATTTTCTGTACCGAAAATCAGGTCGAAGCCGAAGTGGCCGATTTCATCAAGATGCTGTATTCGGTCTACCAGGATTTTGGTTTTAACGATGTGCTGGTGAAATTATCCACCCGCCCGGAAAAGCGTGTAGGTAGTGATGAGGTGTGGGATAAAGCCGAGGCAGCCTTGGCCGCGGCGCTGGACCAGAACGGCCTGCAATATGATTTGCAGCCAGGTGAGGGCGCTTTCTATGGTCCGAAAATCGAATTCACCTTGAAGGATTCGCTGGGCCGGTTGTGGCAATGCGGCACCATACAGCTGGATTTCAACCTGCCAGTGCGCCTGGGTGCTGAATATGTGGATGAAGACAATACGCGTAAACATCCGGTGATGTTGCACCGTGCCATTGTCGGTTCCATGGAGCGTTTCCTGGGCATCCTGATTGAAAACTTTGCCGGTGCGATGCCAACCTGGCTGGCGCCGGTGCAGGCCATGGTGCTGAATATTTCCGATAGTCAGGCGGATTATGTGCGCCAAGTGATTGAAAATCTGAAGAAAAATGGCATACGCTGCGATTTTGACTTGAGAAATGAGAAGATTACCTATAAAATACGCGAACATAGTTTGCAGAAGTTGCCATACCTGATTGTGGTGGGCGACAAGGAAATGCAGAATGGTCAAGTGGCCGTACGTACCAGAAAAGGTGAAGATCTGGGTGTGATGACGGTAGACGCGTTTGTGGCGCGTGTGCAGGAAGACATTCAAAACCGGGTCTGATTTTCAAGGTGCCGTGCGGCTTTGTTTATTGTTTAGGGGATTGTTATAGCTCAGGATAAAGAAACACGCATCAATGGCGATATTACTGCGCCACAGGTGCGTTTGTTAGGTGTAGATGGCGAACCGTTAGGCATCATGAGCCTGAAAGAGGCTTTTGCCAAAGCGGAAGAAGCCGATATTGATATTGTTGAAATTGCACCAAATGCAGCACCGCCAGTGTGCCGTTTGATGGATTATGGCAAGTTCAAATACGCTGAAAGCAAACGTTTACACGAGCAAAAGCTTAAGCAAAAACAGGTGCAGATCAAAGAGGTCAAGTTCAGACCCGGCACCGACGATGGTGATTACAATATTAAATTGCGCAATATCATCCGTTTCCTGGGTGATGGCGACAAGGCAAAGATTACATTACGCTTCCGTGGTCGTGAAATTACGCACCAGGAATTTGGCCTGGCGTTACTGAAACGTCTGGAAGCGGATTTAACCGAGCATGCACAGGTCGAGCAGTATCCGAAAATGGAAGGCCGCCAGATGGTGATGGTGCTGGCCCCGGCGAAAAAAGCGCCGCCAGCAGCTAAAAAGGCTGACAAGCCGGCAGAAAAATCTGCCTCAGGCTCGGAATAAGATAGCAGCAGTAAAAGTTTTTTGGAGTAATACGGCTAAATTGGCTGCCCAGTTACTCTTTATTCAACCTCTAAGGAGAAAAAAATGCCAAAGATGAAAACAAAGAGCAGCGCCAAAAAGCGCTTCAAGTTCTTGGGTAACGGCAAAGTGAAGCGTACACACTCTCACTTGCGCCACATCCTGACCAAGAAAACCACCAAGCAAAAACGCAAGCTGCGCGGTACTTCCATTATTTCTGCAACTGACGTCAAACGCGTTCGCGCAATGATGCCAACACAATAAGGAGACCGACATGCCTAGAGTAAAACGTGGCGTCATTGCACGCGCAAAACATAAAAAAGTATTAAACGCTGCCAAAGGTTATCGTGGTCGTCGCAAGAACGTTTACCGCGTTGCCAAACAGGCGGTGATGAAAGCCGGTCAATACGCATACCGTGACCGTCGTCAGAAAAAACGTCAATTCCGCGCACTGTGGATTGCCCGTATCAACGCGGCAGCCCGTGAAGCAGGTTTGACATACAGCCGTTTTATGAACGGCCTGAAAAAATCTGCGGTGGAAGTTGACCGTAAAGTTCTGGCTGATCTGGCTGTATTTGATAAAGCTGCTTTTGCTAAATTCGTTGAACTGGCAAAAACAGGTTTAGGCGCCTAATCTGACCTACCAAAAAAAGAGGCTGCGGCCTCTTTTTTTATTTCAACCGCTGCAACAGAAAAACAATTGCAAGAAAACATACTATGGCCGATCTGAATCACTTAATCGCAGAAGCTCAGCAAGACTTTGCCAACTGTCAGGATGTTCCTGCGCTGGAGAATGCCAAAGCCAGATACCTGGGTAAATCCGGAGCGCTGACTGAGGCTTTGAAGGGCCTGGGCAAGTTATCCGCAGAGGAGCGTCCGGCAGCAGGTGCTGCGATCAATGTGGTCAAACAGGCGGTAGAGCAGGCACTGAATGCACGCCGGGATACCATACTGGCGGCCGAACAGGCCAAACAGCTGGCCAGCGAAAGCATAGATGTCACTTTGCCCGCCCGCGCGCAATCAGCTGGCGGCCTGCATCCGGTGACATTGACGTTGCGTCGCGTGGAAGCACTGTTTCATTCCATCGGCTTCAGCGTGGCCAATGGCCCGGAAATCGAAACCGATTTTTACAACTTTACTGCGCTGAATATCCCGGATAACCATCCGGCGCGCGCCATGCACGATACTTTCTATGTCGATAACGGTACTGACAACATGGAGCACGTGCTGCGTACGCACACCTCACCGGTACAAGTGCATTACATGGAAAACAATACGCCGCCGCTCAAGATTATCGCGCCAGGCCGCGTGTATCGTGTCGATTCAGATGCCACGCATTCGCCGATGTTCCACCAGGTGGAAGGCTTGTGGGTGGATGAGCAGATCAGCTTTGCCAACCTGAAAGGCGTGGTGCAGGACTTCCTGCAGAAATTCTTTGAGCGTGACGACCTGACCGTGCGTTTCCGTCCTTCTTTCTTCCCGTTCACCGAGCCTTCCGCCGAAATGGACATGAGCTGGAACGGCGGCTGGCTGGAAATCGGCGGCTGCGGCATGGTGCATCCGGAAGTGCTCAGACACGTCAATATCGACAGTGAAAAATATCGTGGCTTTGCCTTCGGCCTGGGGGTAGAGCGCCTGGCCATGCTGCGTTACGGCGTCAATGATTTGCGCCACTTCTTCAATAATGACCTGCGCTTTTTGCAGCAGTTCATCAAGTAATTCCTGGTCACTTTTAAACCTGATTAGATAGGTACAGACAAGATATGCAGTTCTCAGAACAATGGTTACGTTCCATGGTCAACCCGGCGCTGGATACCGCGCAACTTGGTCACGCATTGACCATGGCCGGTCTGGAAGTGGAAGAGCTGACGCCGGTTGCACCGGCTTTTCAGCGCATTGTCGTCGCCGAAATCCTGCAAGCGGCCAAGCATCCGGATGCAGACCGCTTGCAGGTCTGCAAAGTGAATGTAGGCGGCGAAGTGCTGCAAATTGTCTGTGGTGCGCCCAACGCGCGTGCCGGCCTGAAAGCGCCGTGTGCGCTGGTGGGTGCAGAGTTGCCAGGATTCAATATCAAGCAGGCCAAAGTACGCGGCGTGGAGTCTTTTGGCATGATGTGTTCTGCCAAAGAGCTGGGCATTGCTACTGAAGCTAATGGCATCCTGGAGTTGCCTGCTGATGCGCCGGTCGGACAGGATATCCGTGAATACCTGGATCTGAACGATCATACCTATACTTTGAAACTGACACCCAACCGTGCGGATTGCCTGAGTATTCTGGGCATTGCGCGTGATGTGGTGGCCATGACGGGTGCACCCGTACAGGTCCCGGCTATCCAGCCAGCGACAGTCGCAAGTACGCTGAGCAAAACAGTAACGGTCACGGCGAGCGATGCCTGTCCGGCTTATTATGGTCGCGTGATTGAGGGCGTCAATGCACAGGCCGCGACACCAGACTGGATGGTCCGCCGTCTGGAGCGTAGCGGTATCCGTAGTATCAGCGCGCTGGTGGATATCACCAATTATGTTCTGCTGGAGCAGGGGCAGCCTTTGCATGCTTTTGACCTGAACCTGCTGAATGGTGATATTCAGGTACGTTTTGCACAGGCGGGCGAAAAACTGGCTTTGCTGAACGACACGGAAATCACACTGAAAGCAGATGACCTGGTGATTGCCGATGACAATGGCCCTGTGGCGCTGGCAGGCATCATGGGTGGCAAACCGACTTCGGTGACTGATGCCACACAAACGATTTTCCTGGAAAGTGCATTCTTCACGCCGGATGTGATGGCAGGCAAGGCGCGTCGCCTGAGCCTGAGTACAGATTCCTCCTACCGTTTCGAGCGCGGCGTGGATTTCGGTAACACGCAACAGGCCATTGAACGCGCAACGGCGCTGGTACAGGAAATCTGTGGTGGTAACGCTGGCCCGATTACGGCAGTGACCGGTTCTTTGCCTGTGCGCCAGCAAGTCACATTGCGCCATGAGCGTCTGGTTTCCGTGCTGGGCATAGCCATCAGCGTAGCCCAGGTCGGTCAGTTGCTGACGCAGCTGGGGTTTGTATTTAACGAAACGAATGGCGTCTTCAAGGTCAGCGCACCCAGCTTCCGTTTCGATATTGCGCGTGAAGAAGATCTGATTGAAGAAGTCGCGCGCTTGCACGGCTACGAGCATATCCCGGCCCTGACGCCAGTTGCCATGCAGGGCATGCTGGCCGCGCCGGAAGCACAGCGCAGCAATGCCTGGATCAGTGATGTCATGGTGCGGCAAGGCTATCAGGAAGTCGTGACCTACAGTTTTGTGGATGCGGCCTGGGAACGTGACCTGTATGGCAACCAGCAGCCCATCACCCTGAAAAACCCGATTGCCAGCAACCTGAGCGTGATGCGTTCCGGTTTGTGGGGCGGTTTGCTGGATACCTTGAGTTACAATCTGAACCGCCAGCAATCACGCGCCATGCTGTTTGAAATCGGCAGCCGTTACCTGCGTCAGGCACAAGGCTATGCGGAAACGCTGACGCTGTCCGGCCTGTGTTATGGCAGTGTTCTGCCCGAACAGTGGGGCAGTGCAACACGTGCATTTGATTTCTATGACGTCAAAGCGCATGTGGAAGCGCTGTTTGCGCAACCGGTACGCTTTGTGGCCGAAACACATCCTGCACTGCATCCTGGCCAGTCTGCACGCATTTATGTGGCAGACCAGGCCGTAGGCTGGCTGGGTAAATTGCATCCGCAATGGCAGCAGCAATACCAGTTGAACCAGGCCTGCTTCCTGTTTGAAATAGATGCTGTCGCAATACAAAACAGCCGTGTACCTGCGTATGAAGAAGTCAGCAAGTTCCTGCCGGTACGTCGCGACTTGGCGATGGTGGTCGATCAATCCGTGTCCGCACAAGCGATGATAGATGCGGTGATGAATGAGAATATCTCTCAACTGAAACAGCTGAAACTGTTCGATGTGTACCAGGGTAAAGGGGTGCCTGAAGGCAAAAAAAGCCTTGCATTTCTTGTACTTATGCAAGATACTTGCAAAACTATGGTCGACGGTGAAGTGGATGATATCGTGGCAAAAATCCTCCATAACTGGTCATCCAATTTTGCAGCAACACTCAGATAATCCTTGTATGCCCCTTGGTAAATCAGGGGTATCCATGGATACACAAGCTAGGGTCATATAATAAATAAGAAGGTTCAGGGGATCGTTAATGACACTCACAAAAGCTGACTTGGCTGATTTGTTGTTTGAACAAGTCGGACTGAACAAGCGCGAAGCCAAAGACATGGTGGAAGCGTTTTTTGAAGAAGTGCGCAATGCGCTGGAACAAGGGGATAGCGTTAAATTGTCCGGATTCGGTAATTTTGAATTGCGTACCAAATCCGAGCGGCCGGGCCGCAATCCCAAAACCGGCGAAGAAATTCCGATTTCTGCACGCAGGGTCGTGACTTTCCACGCCAGCCAGAAACTCAAATTGCGGGTGGAAGAACACTACGCCCAGCAAGCTCCCTTACAAGCACAAGCCTGATCTGAATTCCTGACATGGTAGAAGCGCAAAAAGTCACGTTACCGCCAATTCCCGCCAAACGCTATTTCACTATCGGTGAAGTCAGCGAGCTGTGCGGCGTCAAACCTCACGTTTTGCGTTACTGGGAGCAGGAATTCACCCAGCTCAAGCCAGTCAAGCGCCGCGGTAACCGCCGCTATTACCAGCATCACGAAGTCCTGCTGATCCGCAAGATCCGCGAACTGCTGTATGAACAGGGATTCACCATCAGCGGTGCGCGTAACCGCCTGGACGGCGTGGAAGAGAAAGCCGATAAAACCGGTCGCCAGGTAGCAGAAACTGCCAGCGGCACTACTCAAAATACCGGTAAAACCGTCAACGAAACAACCACAAGCCCTGCCGTGGATATTGCCGCCTTGAGAGAACAGATACAGCAGGTAATAGGCTTGCTGAAAATCGCGGTTTAAATCAATCTGGCAACACAAAACCGCATATTCTCCTTAGTGAATATGCGGTTTTGTTTTATAATGCCAGCTTCTTTTTCAAGCGATCACCGCTTGAGTCAAATGTCGGGGCGTAGCGCAGCCTGGTAGCGCACTTGCATGGGGTGCAAGGGGTCGTGTGTTCGAATCACACCGTCCCGACCAAATCAAATTCAAAGTAGTCCAAAACCCGCCTATCACATCAAACATGCGATGAGAAATTCCGGTTTTCTTGTTGGGAACAGCCTCAATTAGCATTGAGGAATGAAGTCTGATCCTTATCGACTATTTTCAGCGATAGGCACGATCTCGTCAGTGGCACTGAAACCCTGGGTTATACATTTTGTTTAGTATTTTTAAACAAAATGTTTACTATACGGTGGTGAAATGTTTACTAAGGGTGAAGCATGAGAGAGAAATCTAAATCCATTCGCGATTATATTCTGCAGCTGGCAAAAGAGAACACTCCGGCTTTGGCAACTAAAGCCGCTGAACATTTCCATATGTCAGTTCAGGCGGCAATAAGACATGTAAAAAAGGCCGAACAGGAGGGGTTAATTACAACCACTGGTGGTGGACGTTTGAAAAAATACGCTCTCGCGAATATCGAAGTTTTAGAGTGGATGTTTGATAGAGAGGGATTGCGAGAGGATGCTGTATGGCGAGAGAAAATACAGCCTTTGCTTGATGGCTTGCCTGAAAATGTCAGGGACACCTGGCATTATGGAGTGACTGAAATGGTTAACAATGCGGTTGATCATTCTGAAGGCAAGACCGTCAGTGTTTATTTTGAAAGAACTGCTTTAGATATCACCGTCTGGATTGCAGATGATGGTGAAGGGATCTTTCATAGAATACAAAGGTTACTTGGCTTATATGATCCGAAAGAGTCAATTCTGGAGCTTGCCAAAGGCAAGTTGACTACAGACCCTGCAAATCACTCAGGGGAAGGCATTTTCTTTACCTCCAGAGTTTTCGATCACTTCGAAATCCTTTCCAGGAATTTGTATTTTTCTCATGAAGCTGAAAAAAGGGATTGGCTTATTCAGTATGAAAGTGATCGTCCCGGCACCACAATTAAATTGACGCTAGCAAATAACACGACTAAAACGCTCAATGAAGTCATGGATTTTTATGCTGCTCCTGATGAGTTTACTTTCAGCAAAACCACTGTGCCTGTCAGGCTGGCTACTCATGAGGGCGAGAAACTGGTGTCGCGCTCACAGGCAAAAAGACTGGTTGCGAGATTCGAGAAGTTCAAAACAGTGATCCTGGATTTTGATGCTGTTGAGGAAATTGGGCAGGCATTCGCTGACGAAATTTTCAGGGTGTTTGCAAATAATCATCCGGAAACAGAACTTATACCACTACATACTACAAAAGAAGTGAAGCAAATGATTAGCCGGGCAATCAACCGTAAAGCTTAGCTCCCGCGACTGCTGCCAGCCAATCAGAACCGACTCTCCCGATCACAGCAGACCGTGCATTAGATATGATCCGCTATATCTAATGCGGTAGTTGCGATCTTTGGAGTAGCAGGGAAAAGAAATACGACCCAATTATTCCTGTTTTGTCGCCGGTGCCATACTGTCAGGTTTGCTGGTCAGCGCAGTGCCAGGCCTGTAGGCTTTCTTCACAAACCCATCTCCTTGCTTTTCAATGCGGGTGGTCCAGCCGGTTTTCCAGTGAATCACCGCAGCGCCGTTTTCTTCCGTCCAGGTGCCGTGTTTCATGGAGTCGCCATGGGTGCCGGAAGCGGTACCGTTTTTATCCAGGATGGCGGTATAAGGGTCGCCCAGCGTGTCACTCAGGTTCCACTTGCCTGCAAAGTCGCCAGCCAGCAGATTTCCGGCAAAGCCCAGCGTCAGTGACAATGCCAGGAGTGTGAGGGTTTTGGGTGCGGGATATCGTTTCATGCGGACTCCTTGAGGATGATGCAAAGTTGTCAATGAGCATAAGGTATATCAAAAATGCTCCTGCATTCAATAGTTTCATGATGAATTCATGTAGCGGACACGCTTTTTACCTCAGATGCAGGCTGCCTGCCTGCGTCGTTTCGTTCAGTTGAAAAGCCGGGTCAATCCTCCATCAGCGCCGTTATGAGCTGATAATTTATTTTCTGCCTGGCGGCATTGAGGGAATTTAATGCAGGCATATCAATCTGTTAAGAATATAGGCCGCGCTTTTCCCCGGCAAGTAGCGGGGCAGGCGCGCAAGACGGGGGCGCTGGAGAAGAATGAAAAAACCTGCCATTTACACGATTGGTCATTCCACCCATCCTTTGCAGGCGCTCATAGAGATGCTGCAAAGCCATCACATCGAGATGCTGATCGATGTGCGCAGCATTCCGCGTTCACGCACCAATCCGCAATTCAACAAGGATTGTTTCCCGGATTCTCTGGCGCAGGTAAATATCTCCTACCAGCATATCGCCGGGCTGGGCGGTTTACGTTCCCGCAGGCAATCGGCAGCGTCTCCCAATACCTTCTGGGAAAATCTGTCATTCAGGAATTATGCCGACTATGCGATGACGGAAGGCTTCCGCAACGGGCTGGCTGAACTGAATGCGATTGCGGCGGAAAAGCGCAGTGCGATCATGTGTGCCGAGGCGGTATGGTGGCGCTGTCACCGGCGGATTATCGCCGATTACCTGATTGCGGACGGTTATCCGGTTTTCCACATCATGGGGGTGAACAGCGCCGAGGCAGCAGAGATGACAGGCGCTGCGCATAAACAGCGTGGCCATGTGCTGGTCTATGCATGAATATCCAGGACGACTCTGTTTGCCCTGGAATCCGGGTTATTTTGGCTTGAAGGTCCGTTTGTCTTTTTGCGCACGTGCATTGGTGCGGATCGCCAGCAGGGAGCCACCGGTGATGATGATGGCGGTGACCGGCTTGTAACCCGGCTCCATGAATGCCCAGATAATTGAGCCCACTAAAGCAACTGCCAGAAATAATTTAAGCGCAAGCATTTCACCTCCGGATATTAACAGTGATGGAATGGCACGTTAATCGCGCCATATGAATGATCGAGTAAGCGTGACCGGTAAAGTTTCGGTAATCTTTTATTTTGAGTGACTTTGTAGAAGAGGGTGTCCTGGTCCGGACCAGTTCAGGGATATTTGCATCTGTTGCAGTGCATTAAAAATACCAAGGAGCGCGTATGCTTAAAGCCGTGGCATCAGCAATTATTGCTGTCGTGATAGTCTCCGTCCTCTGGAACACCGAAGGGCCCGATGCAATTGCCGTGCAGGGGCCCGCGATTCTGGAGGTCCAGGAAATGGGCGCGCTGGCGGTACTTAAGGTTTCCTACGCCAACGTGATTGATTTAAACAAGCCCATGGCTAAAAAATTCCCGCTTACCAACTGGAAGCTGACGTTTGGCAATACGCGGGTGCTGCTGATTGCCAAAGGAAGCTGCCTGATTGGTACAGACCTCAAACTGGCAAGGTACGAAAACATAGATCTTGAAAACAGGACCGCCAGCCTGGTGTTGCAGCAGCCGGCGATCATTTCTGTTTCTGTCCATCATGATCCCAATCATCAGGGCTCTTATCTTTATTCCGTAGATGCTAACGGCTTGTCAGGCATCATGCCTGATAGCGCACGTACAAACGCTATCATCAATCAGGCTTATGCGATTGCGCAACAGGATATCGAGCAGCATTGTGCCAGCCAGGATTACTTCAATGATGCGAAAAAGACCACAGAACTGGTGCTGGCACCTTTATTGGCTGCCGACCCTGACTGGAACATTGCCATCGCCTGGGCTAATGCAAAAAAGTAAGGTTTCAGGCTGGTATGCATTTCAGCCGTTCAACACGGCACGTTAACGAGTTCCCGCTTGACGCGGTATGACTGATGCCAGCTGATTCAGGACCACAGCTCACGCAACGGCGTCTGCATGGAAAAGCGGTGGGCGACTTGTGCCTGTAGCAGCTCGGCGCAGGCCAGCGCATCAGTCAGCGCATGATGGGAACGGTAGCGCGGCAGGCCGTAGCGCGCCCGGCTGGCATTCAGGCGGATTGAGGTCGGCGGGGTGCGTGGACCGAACAGGCGCGCCCAGAAGCCTGGCGGTTTGCGATATAGCCTGGCTTCCAGTTCCATGGTGTCTATGACCGGGAACTGTATGCCTTCGCCCAGGCGGTTCTTGAGATAAGCATTGAGAAAACGGCGTTCTATGTCGCGGCAATGCACGACAATGATACGTCCGGCCATGGCCTGCAACACCTCATCCAGGACGGTTTCCAATGTGGGGGCTGTTTCAATCTGGGCATGCGTGATGGCGTGAATGGTGACTGACTCCGGCGTCAGTTCCACAGGCGGGCGCACCACCCAGTAGCGCGACAGGCTGGACTGGATATTTGTCATGGTCATGGGCACGATGCCTATGCTGACGATGCCATCCTGCAGCGGGTTCAGGCCGGTGGTTTCCACATCCAGCGCCGCCATGGGCACCTCGTGCAGCGGGCTGTCGCCCGCAGGTGCGCCTTGGGCATAAAACGCCTGCAGGCGCGGATCGCGTGCCGCTGCGGCCAGCGTGGCGAAGTGCTGCTGCCAGTCAGCCGGGGAAGCGGCGGTGCGGTTGTTGCGGGGTGATAAATCGGTCAGGTGCAGCATGCGGATGAGCAATTAGCTGGCGCGATCAGTTGGCGCGGCCCGGCTGGTAGCGGTATTTGAGAAACGTCTGCGAATCGCTGAGGATCAGGAAGGCATCGCGCAGGCTGTTGCGCTCAAATTGCGACAGTGTTTCGGGGTCCAGGCTGTTATCCGGCTCGTTACCGGCGGCCAGGTCTTCGGCCTGGCGGCGTGCGCGCACTGACATGATAAATTCCAGGGCATCCTGCATATCCTGCCCGCGCCCCAGCGGCAGGATGGCGGCATCTATGATCTCGCGCAGCCGGTCAAACGAAGTCAGCGCTTCCGAACCTATGGCCAGTGCATGCACCCGGATCAGGTCCACCAGCGGGGCGGTGCCACGGCGCTTGAGATTGATGGCATGCGTATGCCGACCGTCTGATTCCACCACAAAGTCCTTGAAGAAACCCAGTGGCGGTGTGCGTAACAACGCATTGCGCGCCATGCAGGCGAGAAAGCGCGAATTGCCCCTGGCTTTGCGCGCAATCAGCTCGCGCAGGCGCGCGGCCCATTCGGTGCGACCCCATACGCCGTCCAGGTCAAAAAAGATATTGGCATGCAGCAGGGTTTCCGGCGTCGGGCGTTCTATCCATTGCGTAAACAGTTGCTCCCAGGTTTTCAGGGGCAGGCGCCATTGTTCGTTGCTGGCCATGATGCCGCCCGTGCAGAGCGTGTAGCCGCAGCGTGCCAAGCCGTCAGAGACAAACTCGCCCAGCGCCTGGAACCAGGCGCCGTGCTGTGCCGGGTCATAACGGTTATCCAGGATCAGCGCATGATCCTGGTCGGTGACAATCAGCTGTTCCTGGCGCGCCATGGACCCCATGGCCAGGAAGCAGTAGGGCACCGGTGGCGGGCCGAGTTCGACTTCGGCGAGTTCTATCAGGCGCTGCTTGAAGCCGCGTCCTATGGCTGACATGGCACTGCCTATCATGTGTGCACTGGCCTCTTCGTTGACCATGCGGCTGAAGCTCGCGCGTACATTCGGCACCAGTGCCGCCAGCTCCTCCACCGACTGGGCACGGAAAATACCACCGACCACAAACAGGCTGTTGCGCGACTCATAGTGAATGATATCCGACAGCGCGACAATGCCTGTCGGTCGCTGGTGTTTCATCACCGGCAGGTGGTGCACATTGTGGCGTATCATGATCAGCATGGCTTCAAACACCAGCTGGTTGTGCGCGACGGTGACCACTTGTGGCGTCATGATGCTGGCCAGCGGCGTCTCGTAACCCAGCCCGGCTGCCAGCAGGCGCGTGCGCAAATCCCTGTCGGTCAGGATGCCGGACAACAGCGGCAGTTCGGGCACGTCAGGGTTGTCATCCACAATCAGCAGCGACGATACACCTTCCTGCGTCATCAGCCGGGCCGCATCTGCGGCAGTGGCATGGCTGTCCAGCGTGACGGCATCGCGCCCGACCAGGGTGTCGATAGTGGCCGACAGCAGGTCGTTGGCATCTTCGCGGCGCGAGACCACCTGCCGCAGGCGGGTGTGGTTCTGTACTTCCAGAATATCCGCGAACGTTTCGTAAGTGTCGAACAGTTCCAGGAACACCTGTTTGGGTACCAGGTAAATCAGCGAGTCTTCCAGCGCCTGCACAGGACGTGCCCGGCCATAGCGCAACAGGCCGAATTCGCCGAAATAGCCGCCAGGCGTCAGGCGGTTGTACAGCGTGCCGTCGGTGCGGCGAAACACTTCCACCGCGCCGCTACGCACGATATACCAGAATTCGGACGAGACGCCGTGCTCGACAATCGGCTCTCCTGCCTTGTAATAGCGTACATCTATGGAGGTGGCCGCCCGCTCCACGGCCTCTTGCGGCAGTTCGTCAAAAGGCGGGTGGGCGCGCAGGAAATCAATGATTTCAAGCTGTTCGACTTGCATGATCCCGGCCCGGAAAAAGCGTTGTCATCGGCTAGCGTCTCGGCTCCGAGGCCAGGCCCTTGAAGATGGCCAGGCAGGCGACCAGCAGGACCAGCGCAAACGGGAAACCGGTCGAGACGGCCATGGCCTGCAAGGCGGTGAGGCCGCCGCTGAGTATCAGCGCGATGGCAACCAGCCCGGCAAAGATGGTCCAGAACACTCGTTGCGGAATCGGCGCATCGAATTTGCCACCCGCCGAAATCACGTCAATCACCAGTGAACCGGAATCGGACGAAGTGACGAAAAATACCACCACCAGAATCACGCCCAGCAGCGAGGTGATCTGTTCCAGCGGCAAGTCCCTGAACATCAGGAACAGCTGCAGCGGCAGGTCGGCATCACGCGCAGCGGTATAACCTTCATTGACCACCTGGCCTATGGCCGTCTGGCCAAATACCGTCATCCACAATACGCAGGCCAGTGAAGGCACAATCAGGACTGAGATCAGGAACTCGCGCACGGTGCGTCCGCGCGAGACACGGGCGATAAACATGCCGACAAAAGGTGACCAGGAAATCCACCAGGCCCAGTAAAAGGCTGTCCAGCCTTGCACGAAATTCAAATCCTCACGCCCCACCGGGTTGGACAGGGCCGGAAAATATTCAACGTAGGCCGCCAGGTTGGCGAAAAAGCCGCGCACGATATCCAGCGTAGGCCCGACTGCCATGATAAACAGCATCAACAGCAATGCCAGCACCATATTGAGTTCGGACAGGCGCTTGACTCCGGCATCCAGTCCGGCCACCACAGAAAACAGCGTGATCCCTATGATGACAATCGCCAGCACAATCTGGGGGAGCAGCCCCTCAGGCAGGCCGAATACGAAATGCAGGCCCGAGCTGGCTTGCGCGACCCCGAACCCCAGCGAAGTGGCCAGGCCAAACAGCGTCGCCAGTACCGCCAGGATATCAATGATATGGCCTGGCCAGCCCCACACGCGCTCGCCCAGGATAGGGTAGAACACCGAGCGCACGGTCAGCGGCAGGCCCTTGTTGAATGAAAACAGTGCCAGCCCTAAGGCCAGTACCGCATAAATGGCCCACGGGTGCAGTGCCCAGTGATAAATGGTGGCGGCCATGCCCAGGCGGGTAGCGGCCATGGCATCACCGGCAGCGGCACCGAGTGGCGCCCAGTCGGTACGCACGCCGTTTTCCATCTGGATGCCGCCAAACGCGGTGCCGAAATGCGTCAGCGGTTCGGAGACGCCGAAGAACATCAGCCCTATGCCCATGCCGGTGGCAAACAGCATGGAAAACCAGCCGACATAGGTATAGTCGGGCCTGGCTTCGGTGCCGCCCAGGCGCACCTTGCCCAGTGGCGAGACCACGATCAGCAGGCAGACCAGTACAAAAATATTGCCTGTAACGAGGAAAAAATTGTCCAGGCTGGAAGTCAGCCAGTGCTTGATGCCGCTGAACAGTGTTTCGACCTGGTCATGAAATCCCAGCGTCAGGGCCACGAACAGAATCACCAGTCCGCCTGCAATACCGAAAACCGGGTTATGTATATCCAGCCCCAGCGGGCCGATGTTGACGATGATATTGTCCTGTCCGACCTTGTAGTCGGTATCTATGGGGTTGACCCTGCCATCAGGAATCATCGGGTCTTTCTTGCCTGGCTGCTCTGCCATCAACATACTCCTTGAGCATCGCCCCGCGAAGGCCGATACAACGTTAGTGTTACGAACTTGTGCGTGTATAAGCGTTTTATAGTCTAACAGCTAAGCGGTGCAGGCGACAAATGGCCTGGCTTGACGGGCTGGCGCAGCCCTCGCTTTTTTCTGCCGGATAGGCATGATGATCATTTCCAGCATCGGCATAAGGGTGCAGAAAATTCCTGCGAAATTGCAGCCGCGCAACTGGCAGCACCGGAAAATTGTGCTTTAATACTTTAATCAGGCAGTTTGCATACTCAAGCATGGCTATCCGGCCACCTGCCTGAACATTGTATGTCAGATGAAAGCCATCAATAAGAATGTTAAATACCGAGAGCAAACACGCATCTCCCGACTGGGTCAGGGCGGCCGTCACCGAACAGGATTTCTTGCTGGAGCAGGCGCAGTTAAGCCAGGTCTGGACCTTTGTCGGCTATGTGCAGGATATCCCGGACAACAATGACTGGATGCGCGTAGACCTGGCGGGCCGTTCGGTGATCGTGCAACGGTTCGGTACGACTATCCGGGCATTCGAAAATGTCTGCCAGCATCGCTTCCACCCCATACACGTCGCGCCCAGGGGCAACGGCCCGTTGCGTTGCGGCTTCCATGGCTGGCAGTACGACCAGGAAGGTCAGGCGGCCATGGTGCCCAAATGCAGGGAAATGTTCGGCTGTACGCCGGATGCCTTGCAGATGCGCCTGAATACGCTGGAGGTGGATACCTGTGGCAGCCTGATCTTTGCCCGCTTTGGCAGCGGCCCGGGCCTGCGCGAGTGGTTGGCCGGGAGTTTCGATATCATGCAGTACCTGACCAGGGCAGCGGTCAAGGATGGCGAAGTGTCACAACTGGTGGATTCGCACTGGAAATTCATGCTGGAAATCACACTGGATGACTATCATGTGGTGGCCGTGCACCCGCAAAGTTTCGGTAAAAACGGCCATACGCCCATGAGCCGCATCAATTATTACAGGATGGGCGAGCATAGCGCACTGATTCCCAGTGGCCGCCCTGACAGTATTGAGAAAATCGTCGCCGAGTGCCAGGCCGGGCAGGCGGTGATGGCGGTGTATCGCGCGGATGATTTTGAAGTGATGCTGAAGTCGGACCAGAGTCCGTTAACGCAGGCTGACCTGGCGGCACATCATTGCATAGTCGAGGGTCTGGGCCGTTTGCCGCAACCGTATCCTGTGGTCTCGGAAGAAGATGCTGCTTCGCATATTGGGTCGCATGGCGACCGCTACTGGCTGATAGATCCGCTGGATGGCACCAGGGAGTTCGTCGCGCGCAGTGACGAGTTTACAGTGAATATCGCGCTGATAGACCATGGCCAGCCGGTGCTGGGTGTGGTGTTCGCCCCGGCGCTGGATTTGCTGTACTGCGGTGCGGCGGGCGACGCATTGGCGGGCGAGGGCGCGGTGCGAATACAGGACGGACAGGTGACGCATTTGCAGCTGGAAGCGCCTGCTGTACGTCCATCACCTTGCCGCGTGGTCGCCAGCAAAAACCACCTCAACCAGGCAACCCGCGCCTTTATCGAACAGCTGGGCGACACCGTGCTGGTGCAGGCGGGCAGTTCACTGAAAATCTGCCGGGTGGCGGAAGGCGAAGCGGATATCTACCCCAGGCTGGGCCCGACCAGCGAATGGGATACCGCCGCCGCACACGCTGTGCTGAAGGCCGCTGGCGGTGTGCTGGTGGATACGCAGATGCAACCCCTGCGCTACGGTAAAACCGACAGCGCCGGTCAGGCCGAGATACTGAACCCTTCTTTTATTGCGGCGGGTGCGCTTGGGTGGGTGCCTGCGGCTGTTTCTCTTTAGATTGTTTGCTTTTTGAAAGCTGAGGATTTGAAAGATGAATATGGATCACTATGCTTACAGAGTGACATGGTCAGCTGAAGATCATGCGCATGTTGGCTTATGCGCGGAGTTTCCTTCACTGTCGTTTCTTGCCGAAGCGCCTGAAGATGCCCTGAACGGTATCAGGGCTGTGGTGGCGCAGGTGGTTGCAGATATGCGGGAGCAGGGTGAGCCTTGCCCTGAACCAGCGCAGTAGCAAACAATGTTGTATTGCGATTGGGAGCATAAATAATGATCTCAGGGAAAACCGGCAGTAAAGCACGTATCCGCTTGCGTATTGAACCCTGTGTTCGCCAGTTAATTGATGATGCCGCTGCGGTTGCTGGTAAAACACGCACGGCCTTTATGATAGACAGCGCCCGGCAGCAGGCCATGGATGTACTGCTGGATCAGCGTTTGCGGATACTTGCTGATGAAAGTTTTGACGCTTTTATAAGCGCGCTGGATCATCCGCCAGCACCTGGTGAAAGGCTGAAGGCATTGTTAGGCAGAAAAGCTGTCTGGCAGAAGTAGCAGATTTTCTGCATTGCTCTTTCTGTGCTGAAAATACATTAAGCAGCCTCAAGCGCGATATGCACGCGCATTTTTAAAGCTGCCGCAATGTTGACCAGCGCATCAATTGAAAACTTGGCAATATGTCCACGCAGTAGATCACTAACACGTGGTTGTGTAATTCCACATTGTGCAGCGGCCTCTGCCTGGCTCCAGCCGGATTTTTTGATAATAGCCACTACTTGCTGCATCAGCTCTGCACGAGTCTTGAGATTGGCCGCCTCCTCAGGCGTATCTGCCAAAGCGTCCCATACACTGTCAAATCGTTCGTTAGCCATGTTTTAAACTCCTTATCAAATCCTTATAGCGATCACGGCACAAGTCAATTGCATGCTTCGAGGTCTGCTCTGTTTTTTTCTGAAATGCATGCAGCACATAAACAACGTCATCAAATTTAGCCGTGTAGACAACACGGTAAGTGCCGGACGCATCCCAAATTCGAAGCTCCTGAACACCTTTACCAATCGTTGGCATAGGCTTGCAATCGTCGGGTGCCTCCCCTCTTTGAACTTTATCCAATTGATAGCCAGCATCCTGACGGGCATCGATAGGAAAATCCCTTAAGCACTTGAGTGAATCGCCCAAAAATTCCAATTTTTTCATACTTAATTATATATAAATAAAAATAACTAAATTTTTAGCTCTGGCCAGACTGGATGCCTGCTTTCCCACAAGGCAGCCATGATATAGATGCCAATCTTTAAATGACTTACACGTAAGTCATAAATCGTATTGTGACTTATATGTAAGTCATTGTTGTTGATTTTTTTGAATTTATTATCTATGATAAACCACTCATACCAGTGGATTACGCCCATGCCTGCCAGTCAACGTTCTGCCAATGTACGCACCTATTCCCGCTATAGTCGCGAGGCTGTGACTATGCTGGGCAACCTTATTCGCATTCATAGAATTGAGCGTAAGCTCAGTGTTCAGGCGCTGGCTGAGCGCGTTGGGATTTCCCGGGATATGATGCAGAGAATTGAAAAAGGTGATCCACGCTGTGGTATTGGCCTTGTGATGGAGGCTGCGGCAGTGGTCGGGGTTGCCTTGTTTGATGCAGACCACAGCAACAGGCTGGCTATGCTGGGCAGAGAGCAGGAATACAAGTTGCGTCTGCTGCCAAAAGCGGTTCACAACGCAAGAGCGGTGATAAAAGATGACTTCTAATGCACGTATTGATGAGGCTTATGTATGGATCTGGTTGCCTGGCGAGACTGAACCTGTCGTTGCCGGAAGACTGGCCAGACAGGACGATGGGAGGCTGATATTTAACTATGGCCGAAGCTATCTGGGTCGCCGTAATGCCATTGCCATTTATGCACCGGAGCTGCCATTGCAAGCCGGTGCGATGCCGTTACGCGAAAATATGCAATTACCCGGCTGTATACGGGATGCCTCTCCTGATGCATGGGGACGTCGTGTCATTATCAATCGTACACTTGGGTTGAGCGGAAAAGATGCCGCGACTGTGGCGCTTGATGAACTGACCTATCTTCTGGAATCCGGCTCTGATCGGATCGGTGCGCTGGATTTTCAATCGTCGGCGACAGCGTATATTGCCAGAGAGTACCAGAGTGCGACGCTTGATGAGCTGATGGCGTCGGCAGAGCGCGTTGAAAAAGGTATTCCGCTTACTCCTGAGCTTGATCTGGCTCTGCAGCATGGTACTGCACTGGGGGGGGCACGCCCCAAGGCGCTGCTGATGGACAATCATCAAAAATACATTGCCAAATTTTCAACGAGTAATGATCTTTACGATATGGTGAAAGCAGAGTTTATCGCCATGAGACTGGCGGCGATTGCGGGGCTGGATGTGGCGCCTGTGACGCTTACGCAGGCACTCGGTAAAGATGTATTGCTGGTGGAACGATTTGATCGCATTGCTGCACAGGGCGGATGGCAGCGCCGTCCTTTAGTGTCGGCACTGACATTACTGGAGCTGGATGAAATGGAAGCGCCCTATGCCAGTTATCAGGAATTGGCGACATTAATCAGGCATCGTTTTACAGAGCCTGTTCAAACGCTCAAAGAGTTATTTGGAAGAATGGTATTTAATATTCTCTGTGGAAATACAGATGACCACGCACGTAATCATGCGGCTTTCTGGGATGGTCAGGCACTCACGCTAACCCCGGCTTATGATATTTGCCCGCAGGGACGTACCGGTGGAGAAGCTACGCAAGCCATGTTTATCACGGGAAACAACAGATTTAGCAGGTTGACCACCTGCCTGGAGGCCGCCTCTCACTTTCTGCTGGGAGAGGACGCGGCAAAAGCGATGATTAATGCACAGCTGGAGACCATTCGGTCTCACTGGCAAGCCGTATGCGACGAAGCCGGACTGAATGAAGTTAACCGCAATTTTCTGTGGGGAAGGCAGTTTCTGAACCCATACGCTTTGCAGGACTGGGCATACGCCTCGTAGAAGCAGCTAGTGCAATATCAAACCCCACATATCCATTCGAATATGACGAATTTGCTGGTGCAACCGGTCAATCTACGAGCGCTGATCAGCCATTTAAATGCGGGTTTTTTGATTGTCGGGTAACTGATTCTATGCACCGATATCCGTGGCAATCGCGGCAGGACTGAGTCTCGCCGGTGTCTGCTGGCCGGGTGTCTGATGGCGGGACAGCACTTCGTTCAGCGGCATGGGTTTGTTCAGGTAGAAACCCTGCGCATAGGCGACGCCCATCTCTTTCAGGCAATCCAGGGTGGCCTGGTCTTCTACGTATTCGGCAATGGTTTTGATTTCCATGGATTGCGCCACGCTCTGGATGGCTTTGGCCATGGCCAGGTCCACTTTGTTGCTGGTGATGTCCCTGACGTAGGCACCATCCATTTTGAGGAAGTCTACCGGCAGGTGTTTCAGGTAGCTGAACGAGGACATGCCGCTGCCGAAGTCGTCCAGCATGAAGCGGACGCCCATCTGCCTGAGTTCATTGATCAGTTTGATGGTGTTGTCTATGTTGATGATGGCGGAGGTTTCGGTCACTTCGAAACAGACGTGCTGCGGCGGAATCTGGTAGGTGGCGAAACAGTTCTGGATATAGGGCAGCAGGCTGGCATCCCCCAGTGACATGCCGGACAGGTTGATGCTGACGATAAACGGTCTGGCGCTGTTGGCCTGGGCCTTGAACAGTGGCTGCAGGGCCATGAAGGCATGCTGGATCACCCAGCGGTCTACCTTGGTCATCAGGTGGTAGCGTTCGGCAGACGGCAGGAATTCTGCCGGCGGAATGATGCCGCCGTGTTCGTCGCGTTTGCGGATCAGGATTTCGTAGAAAGGCGGCAGGTCCTGCTGCTGCAAGGGGAAAATGCCCTGGCAGTAGAGGACGAAATCGTTGTGCTCTATGGCTTCGTTGATGCGGGACACCCATTCCATTTCGACATGCCGCTTGAGCAGCACGTCATCCTGCGAGTGGAACAGGTGAATCTGGTTGCGCCCGTTGTCTTTGGCGACATAGCAGGCGGCATCGGCATGACGGGTGATCTGGCCGACATCTTTCAGGTCCGGGGTGATTTCGACGATGCCTATGCTGATGCCGGTCTGAAACAGGCGGTCTTCGTGCATGAAGCGGAAAGCTTCCACCATCTGGCGCAATTGCACGGCGATTTCGATGGCTTTTTCGACCTGGCAGTAGCTGAGCAGCAGCCCGAATTCGTCGCCGCCCAGCCTGGCAAACGTATCTTCGGCGCGGATGCGCTGGCTCAGGATCATGCTGATCTGGCGCAGCATTTCATCACCGGCCAGGTGGCCGCAGGTGTCGTTAATGACGCGGAACTGGTCGAGGTCCATGTAGCAGAACACGTGGTTGGCCCGGTGCTGTTTGACGTCTTCCAGCGCCTGTTGCAAACGCCTCTCCAGCTCCTGGCGGTTGACCAGGCCGGTCAGCGCGTCATGGCGCGCCTGGTAGCGCAGCTGTGCCTGGGCATCCTGGATGCGGTGGCGCATGTCGGCTTGGACATGCTGCATTTCCAGCGAGATTTCATGGATGGTGGATTGCAGGGACTTGATTTCCGGCAGGCTGTTTCTGGCCTGTTTTGCCGTCGGGCTGACCGCTTGCCCGCCGCCCATAAAACGTTTCAGCGCTGCTGTCATCTCGCGGATGGGCTGGCTGATCGAACGGCTGACCCAGTACACCAGGATGGAGCAGAGCATCAGAGCCAGCGTGATGTAACCGACATTGCGGATAAAGGCCTGCCTGTGATCTTCGAGCAGGGCGGCCTTGTCGATGGCAACAAACACGAAACCGAGCAGGGCGTGTGCGGGTTCGCTGGTGAATACCTTGACCATGGTGACGTCATGTGCGGTCTGCTGCATGACCATGGTGTCCTGCTGCGGCAGCGTGTCGCTGACGGCAAACGAACTGCCCAGCCTGGCCAGCGGATGCCGGTCTGCATTGGCAATCATCAGTGACAGGTAAGGTTCGCGGTCCAGCTGGCTGGCTTTGAGCAGGCGTTCTATATAGGGCTGGTCATGCAGTTCTGACTGGTTGTGAACGACCGCGGACAGGAATTTTGCCGTGGTCAGCGCGTGCTGGCCGAGCTTGTCCTGTTCACGTTGCAGCTGTGCCTTGAAATCGAACAGCAACAGGGTACAGGAGAGTGCAAATACCGGCCCGATGACGAATAACAGCAATCTGGACTGGATGTTGAGGTTCTGGAAAAAATGCATGGCGCCAGGCAATCGGTTAATTCACAGCAGTGACCAAGGTGTGCTTACAGCAGGATCAGGAACGGTTGCTGATGTCATGACATCCCCCCGGATTTCGTGTATAAGTCCAAAAATCTTAGCAGTGAAACGGTGTTTTATATCCGGTTTAATCAAACCGGCGAATTATAAAAATAGTGTATTGGTTTTTGCATGATACAGCAAATTTATATCACGGATTACCTGTCGGAAACGGCAGCCTGGCCCGCCGCTGTGTTACAGGCGCTGACAGCCCAATGTCCGTCGTTGCTGCAGGCCGACTGGCAGCTCATGCCTGCCACGCCGCTGGCGGCCCTGTTCCAGGTATTGCAGGGCACGGATCAGGCGAGCGCCTCGCCGGTGGCTGCAGTGTTGCGCGCCCGCCAGCCATGGGATATCCCGCCAGCCTTATGCCTGCTGCCGGTGCATCTTAACCTGCAGCGCGACACGTTTTCGCTGCAGGGTACCGTGCCATTACCAGCCACTGTGTATGCCAGCCTGACCGCCAGACTGCAACAGCATTTTGCGCAGGATTTTATCGTGCATGCCAGCCCGGAACAGCGCTACTGGTGGATACAGCCGTTACAGCCCATGGACGTGCAATGCCCCTGGCCGCAGGACTGTCTGTACCAGCAGGCCATGCAGTGGCAGCCGCAGGGACAGCATGCCACGCTGATCCGGCAATGGAGTAATGAAATCCAGATGCTGCTGCACCAGCTGGCCGCTGAAACAGAGTTGCCGGACTGGCCGTCAGCGTTAAACAGCCTGTGGTTTGCCAGTGTGCCGGACTTGCCGGTATGGCAGCCTGAGCCGTTTTTGCTCACCGGCAGCGGTGCCGTGTTTGACGGTTTGCAGGCCTGCCAGCTGCCTGGCCTGACTGCGCGCGCGCCGGGAGAAGTGATGGCAGACCGCATGGTCAGGCATGCCTGCATGGTGGTGGATAGCCCGGAACAGGTGGACTGGCCTGCCCTGGCCGCTGCCATGCAGGACGGACGAATAGCCAGCCTGGAGATCGTGCTGCCTTTTGCCGAGCGCAGTGTACGCGTGACCTGGCACAAACGTATCCGCTGGCAGTTCTGGCGCAAAGTGACGCCTGTGTCCGCCTTGCTGCAACAGCTGGAAGCGGCACTGCCAGGCACCAGATAATCGCCGCAGCAGCGGCAACCAGGAAATAATCAACGTTTATGAAAATCCAGCAACGACCTTATTCGGATACTTCATTGCAGGCTTTGCAGGCGCAGGGCCTGCCGGAACTGCTGGCACGCCTGCTGGCGGCCAGGACGGTTTCACCCGATGACTGGGCCATGCAGGAGATGCCGCATCTGCTCAAGCCGCAGGCCATGACAGGCTGTACCGAGATGGCGGTATTGCTGGCGGATGCCATACAGGCTGGCAAACGCATCCTGATTATCGGCGACTATGATGCCGATGGCGCGACCGCCACCAGTGTCGCCATGCGTGGCCTGACCATGATGGGCGCAACAGTCGACTTCCTGGTGCCTAACCGGTTTGAGTACGGCTATGGCCTGACGCCGGAAATCGTGGCGCTGGCGGCACAGCAGCAACCGGATGTGATCCTGACCGTGGATAACGGCATTGCCAGTATTGACGGGGTGCAGGCCGCCAAGGCGTTGGGCATGCAGGTGCTGATTACCGACCACCATTTGCCTGCCGAGCAGACACCGGCCGCAGATTGCATCGTGAATCCCAACCAGCGTGGCTGCACTTTCCCCAGCAAGCATCTGGCCGGGGTGGGCGTGATGTTTTATGTGCTGATCGCCTTGCGCGCGGAGCTGAAACAGCGCGGAGCATTGGCCGAAGAAGCGGTACATCTGGGCAGCCTGCTGGATCTGGTGGCGCTGGGCACGGTGGCTGACCTGGTCAAGCTGGATGCCAACAACCGCATTCTGGTGCGGCAGGGCTTGAAACGCATACGCCAGGGCCAGGCTTGCCCCGGTATTCTGGCGATTCTCAAGCTGGCCGGGCGTGACCACACACAGGCCAATGCGCAGGATATGGGCTTTTATGTCGGTCCGCGTCTGAACGCGGCCGGGCGGCTGGATGATATGACCATAGGCATACGCTGCCTGCTGGCGACCACGCCACAGGAGGCCATGCATTATGCGCAGCAGCTGCATGTGCTGAATGCCGAACGCAAGCAGATAGAAGCGGAAATGCAGTGGGATGCCATGGCCGACCTGACGCAGGATTTTCATGAAGACCAGTACACGATCAGTGTGTTCCAGCCGGACTGGCACCAGGGTGTGATCGGTATTCTGGCTTCACGTATCAAGGAGCAGTTTCACCGGCCGGTGATTGCTTTTGCCGATGCCGGGGACGGCCTGATCAAAGGGTCGGGCCGTTCGATTGCGGGTTTACACCTGCGTGACGCACTGGACCTGGTGACCAAGCAGCAGCCGGACCTGATTATCAAGTTTGGCGGTCATGCCATGGCGGCAGGTCTGAGCATACGCGCAGAGGATTTTCCGCGCTTCCGGCAGGTGTTTGAGCAGGTGGTACAAAGCCTGATTGATGCCGACACCTTGCAGCAGGTGCTGGATACCGATGGTACGCTGGCCGTACAGGACATGACTTTGCAAACTGCGGAAATGCTGGGGCAGCAGGTGTGGGGCCAGGGATTTCCGCCGCCGCTGTTTTATGATGTGTTTGAAGTGGTGCAACAGCGTATCCTCGGTGAAAAGCATCTCAAACTGCGTCTGCAGAAACAGGGCCAGCAATTTGAAGCGATTTATTTCCGCCATGCCGATTTGCTGCCTGAACAGGTGACGCTGGCCTATGCCTTGCAGGTCAATGAATTCAATGGCGCCAGAAACCTGCAGTTGCAGGTGGTGCATGCCAGCGCTACCTGAAGCAGCGATCATGATTTCAGGGGCAGAAATGCCGGATTTAGCTTTAGGGCGAATGCCTTAATTACGGTAAAATACAGCCTTCATTCAAGAGGTTAACATGGCCCGTCCGTTCAAAACACCCAAAACTGCATCACCTATCCGTCCGCCACGCCCAGCGAAGGAACGCACACCTGAAGCGGAAGCACAGGTGGACGGCGCTGAGGCCGCACCACGCACCGGTCAGCGACTGCATAAATTGCTGGCACTGGCTGGCTTCGGTTCCCGCCGCGATATGGAAACGCTGGTGGCCAGTGGCCGCATCACCATTAACGGCCAGATGGCCCAGGTCGGCGCGGTGGTGGACGAGTATGACATCGTGCGGCTGGATAGCCGTATCCTGCACCTGCCGTTTGAAGCCGAACTGCCGCAGGTGTTGCTGTATCACAAGCCGGAAGGTGAGATTGTCAGCCAGGATGACCCGGAAGGCCGTGCCACGGTGTTTGACAAGCTGCCGCGTATCAAGCAGGGCAAATGGCTGGCGATTGGTCGCCTGGACATGAACACCAGCGGCCTGCTGATTTTTACCAATTCGGGCGAGCTGGCTAACCGCTTTATGCACCCGCGCTATGAAGTCGAACGTGAGTACGCCGTGCGTATCCTGGGCGAGCTGACCGAAGACCAGATGGCGCAACTCAAGCACGGCATAGAACTGGAAGACGGCCCGGCCAATTTTGAAAGTATTTTTGCGCAAGGCGGCGAAGGCGCCAACAAATGGTATCAGGTGGTGATCAAGGAAGGCCGTAATCGCGAGGTGCGCCGCCTGTTTGAAGCCTTTCACCTGCCGGTGAGCCGTTTGATGCGCGTGCGTTTCGGCCCGATCAACCTGCCGCCACGTCTGAAGCGCGGCACCATGCTTAAACTGGAACAGAAACAGGTAGTTGGTTTACTGGAATGGGCTGGTCTGCCGGTGCCACGCAAGCCGCTGAAACAACTCAGTCCGCGCGAAAAAGATCATGCCACCCGCGTATTTGTGCCCAAGGTGCGCAAACAGCGCCGCAGCCTGCTGGACAGCGCCAATGCGCCAGCGACTGACAAACCTGCCCGTCCTGCAGCGCCAGGTGGCAAACGCCGTATCCGCCAGGAATCGGATTTGAAACAGGCTTCGCGCGAGAATGCACGCGTGAACAGTGGTGCCAAAAAACGCAGCGACCGCAATCGTGGCCGCGGCTAGTCCACTGAAAGCAGTCCGGGCATGAGCCTTTCCCGTGAACCATCCTCCGCTGTGACGCAGCGCTATCCGCGTGTCCTGACCATTGCCGGTTCGGATAGCAGCGGTGGCGCAGGCATACAGGCCGACCTCAAGACTTTCTCCGCACTGGGATGCTATGGCATGACCGCCATTACCGCGCTGACGGCGCAGAATACCCAGGGCGTGCGCGCCATTCATAGCGTGCCTGCCAGCATGTTGCGTGACCAGATCGATGCCGTGGTGGAAGATATCGGCGTGGATGCGGTCAAGATCGGCATGCTGCATTCGCCGGAAGTGGTGATGACGGTGGCAGAAGCACTGGATGCACATGGACTGAAACAGGTGGTGCTGGACCCGGTGATGGTGGCAGCCAATGGCGCCAAACTGATTTCCGATGAAGCGATTTCGGTGCTGGTGCGCGAACTATTCCCGCGTGCGCTGGTGGTGACGCCCAACCTGGACGAAGCGGCACTGTTATTGGGACGTCCGCTGACGGCAAACGATGAACTGGCCGCAGCCGCACAGGCCCTGCTGGCGCAGGGCGCACAGGCGGTATTGCTCAAGGGCGGGCATTTGCCTGGGCATGAGGTGCTGGATATTCTGGTGCAGGCGCCACAGGATGGGTCAGCGCATGCCCTGCAGAAACTGCATTCGCTACGGATTTCCACCCATAACCTGCACGGCACTGGCTGCACCCTGTCTTCAGCCATTGCCGCCTATCTCGCACTGGGAGAAAAACTGCCGCAAGCCGTACAGGCCGCCAGGGCATATGTGCGTTCCGCCCTGCACGCCGGTGCGACTATCCGCACAGGCCAGGGCATAGGCCCGCTCAATCACGGCTTTGCTCCGCAAGCCATGAAGGTAAGGGCCAGCTAGGCGCCAGGCTTGAATGACCTGGCTTAGTCAGCCCTTAGCCGGCATGCAGACCGGCTTCGACCAGATCTTCTTTAGTCAGCATAAACACAAACTGGTCGCCACCACTGGTATCCAGCCAGACAAAGGGCAGGTCGGGATACGCTTCATGTAAGGCATCACGGTTATGACCGATTTCCACCACCAGCACGCCGCCATCGTTCAGGTATTCTGCGGCCTGGGTCAGCAGGGTATGGGTATGATCCAGCCCGGCAATGCCGCTGCCTAATGCCAGCTGCGGCTCCTGACGGTACTCCGCCGGTAACTCGGCCATGCTGGGCGCATCGACATAAGGCGGGTTGCTGATAATCACATCGTACTTGCGGCCCTTGAGTGCCGTAAACATATCCGACTGCACCGCCTGTACCTGATGCTCCAGACCATATCGCTGAATATTGATATTGCAGACGTCTATCGCATCGGTGGAAATATCCACCACATCAATATGCGCGTTAGGAAAGGCCTCTGCCAGCAATATACCCAGGCAGCCGGAACCGGTGCAGATATCGGCCGCCGACTCCACCATTTCCGGAAATTCCACCCAGGGCTGCAGCCCGTTTTCCAGCAGCTCGGCAATAAACGAGCGCGGCACAATCACGCGCTCATCGACATAGAATTTATAGCCACGCAACCAGGCTTCGTTGACCAGGTAGGCGGTAGGCGTGTGTTCGGTGACACGTTTTTCAATCAGTGTTGCCAGGTGCTGGCTTTCTTCAGCGGTCAGCCTGGCATCCAGAAAGTTATCCAGCGTGTCATGCGGCAAGTGCAGCGCACTCATGATCAGCCACACCGCTTCGTCATAACTGTTGTCAGTGCCATGACCGTAGAAAATATCGGAGTCTTCAAAACGGCTGACCGCATAACGCAGCCAGTCGCGGATAGAGTGCAAGTTTGTCGTCATAATTCAAGTGTTCCAGTTTGTTTTTAAGCGGTGGGGTAATTCAAAAGCATTTTTATTATCCGCCGATGTACGCCGATAAACGCCGATGCAAAGGCTTTAATGCATGTTTTTTAATGATTTTAAATCTATTGATCCAGGTTTTAAGTGTTTTTGTTTTGCCCTTATCGGCGGACTATTTCAAAAGCATTTATTATCCGCCGATGCACGCCGATAAACGCCGATGGAAAGGCTTTAATGCGTGATTCTCAATGATTTTTTAAATCTATTGATTCAGTTTTTAAGTGTTTTGTTTTGCCTTTATCGGCGTTCATCTGCGTTTATCGGCGGACTATTCCAAAAGCATTTGATTATCCATTTATCTGCGGATACACCCCTGGAACTCACTTCAGTAACAACAATTCCATGGTTCGCTTGTAAGTTTCTTTCAGCGGTTCGATATCAGCCACCGCTACGCATTCGTTGAGTTTGTGGATGGTGGCGTTGAGGGGACCGAACTCGATCACTTCTTTGCAGATGTCGGCGATAAAGCGGCCGTCGGAGGTGCCGCCGGTGGTGGAGAGTTCCGGGGTGATGCCGTAGCTTTTCTCTATTGCCTGGCTGATGGCTTCAACCAGCTTGCCGCGTGGCGTGATGTAGGACTGGTTATGTTCCCAGTCCAGCACATAGTCCAGGCCGTGCTTGTCCAGGATGGCGTGTACGCGCGAACGCAGGCTGGCTTCCGAGCTGCCCTGGCCATCCACTTCAGGGCAGTAGCGGAAGTTGAACAGGATCTCGACTTCGCCGGGGACCACATTGGTGGCGCCGGTGCCGCCGTTCATATTGGAAATTTGCCAGGAGGTGGGCGGGAAGTATTCGTTGCCGTTATCCCAGACGGTTTCCACCATGTCCTTGATCGCTGGTGCGACCAGGTGGATCGGGTTTTTCACCAGGTGCGGATAGGCGATATGGCCTTGTATGCCTTTGACCGTGAGGGCGCCGGATAATGAGCCACGGCGGCCATTTTTAATCATGTCGCCGACGAACTTGTTGCTGGTCGGTTCGCCGACGATGCAGTAATCAAAGGTTTCGCCACGTGCCTGCAGCGCTTCCACCACTTTGACGGTACCTTCAATGGCAATGCCTTCCTCGTCCGAGGTAATCAGCAGGCCGATGGAACCGGGGTGGTCCGGGTGTTCGGCAATAAACTCCTCTATGCTGGTGATAAAGGCTGCCAGCGAGGTTTTCATGTCGGCCGCACCGCGTGCATACAGCATGCCGTCCTTGATGGTGGGCTCAAATGGCGGTGTATGCCATTGATCCAGCGGGCCGGTGGGCACCACATCGGTATGACCGGCAAAGACGATCAGCGGGCCGCTGTTGCCGCGACGGGCGTAAAAGTTATCCACTTCACCGAAGCGCATGCGCTCTATCCTGAAGCCCAGTGGCTCCAGCCTGGCGATCATGGTTTCCTGGCAGTCCGCATCTTCCGGGGTCAGTGAGCGGCGCTTGAGTAAATCAATGGCAAGTTCCAGTGTTTTTGACATGGCGATTATTCTTTGGCAAACAGGTTGGCATACTCGGTTTCGTTAAAACCGAGGGCGAGAATCCGGTCGTTATCGACCAGTACGGGACGTTTGATGACCGAGGTTTTTTCCTGCATCAGCGCCAGTGCGCTGGCAGCATCGACCACGGCATTCTTTTCGCTATCGCTGAGGTTGCGCCAGGTCATGCCACTGCGATTGACCAGTTTTTCCCACGGTTGCTGTGTGAGCCAGGCGTGGCCGGTGGTGCTGTCCAGCCCCAGTTTCTTGAAGTCGTGGAATTCATAAGCGATCGCGTGCTGTTCCAGCCAGGTGCGTGCTTTTTTGACCGTGCTGCAGTTGGGAATGCCGTATAGTTTCATGACCATCATTTCCTGATTCAAACGGTCATTTTACCAGCCGATGTCGGGGCTGGCGCAATTTTTCGGCAAATCCGTGCCGGGAATACGGCAGGGTTAAAACAGGCTGGGCGTGGTGGATTTCAGGTGCAACTGACCGAAGACGTCAAACAGGAAGTGCTGCTCTACCGGGTGTGAAAACAGGTAGCCTTGCATCTGGTCGCAGCCTGCGCTGGTCAGTGCCTTGCGCTGGGCTTCGTCTTCCACGCCTTCGGCGACCACATTCAATCCCAGCGCATGCGCCAGTTTGACCATGGCTTCCACAATGGCCAGGGCCGGAGCCGAGGTGGCTACATGTCTGGTGAGTGACCTGTCCAGCTTTACTTCGCTGACGTCAAGCTCCTGCAAATTGGTCAGATTAACCGGGTGCAGGCCGAAGTCATCCAGCGAGATTTTCAGGCCCTGCTGGTTAAAGTCACGCAATATTTCCTTGAACGGGGCTTGCGGGTGCGTCACATTGGTGGCGGAAACTTCTAGAATCAGGTTGCAGGCTTCTACCTGGTGCGTCTGCAGGATGGACTGGATATGCGTGCCCAGCTGCCTGTTTCTGAATTGCTGGCTGGACAAGTTGACGGAGATGTTCAGGTCCAGGCCGTGTGTCCTGGCCTGGCTGATGGTGTGGCAGGTCTGGGAAATCACCCAGGCATTGATTTCCTCTATCATGCCGAACCGTTCCGCCGCCTCGATAAAACTGCTGGGAGACAACAGGCCACGGCTTGGATGCTGCCAGCGCAGCAGGGCTTCCGCGCCGTAGACCAGACGGGTCACGGCATCCACCTTGGGCTGGAACAATAACCTGAACTCCTGTCCGGCAATGGCTTTTTTCAGTTCGAGGCGGATCTGCTGCATTTCATCGGATGCCTGTTCAATTTCGGCATCAAAGAAGCGGTACTGGTTTTTGCCGTTTTCCTTGGCCTTGTACATGGCGGCATCGGCATTCAGGTGCAGTTTTTTCAGGTTGCCATCCTGCGGATACATGGCAATGCCGATGGAGCAGGAGATTTCAATGACGTGGTTTTCAATCACAAACGTGTCGCGCAAGGCATCAATAATGCGCTGTATCACGGCCACGGCGCTCTGGTGATTCTCGATTTCACTGAGGACGGCAATGAATTCATCACCGCCGGCACGAGCCACGTAATCACAATTACGGATGGCGTTGCTGATGCGTTTGGCCACTTCTATCAGCAGCAGGTCACCGATATGGTGGCCGAACTGGTCATTGACCGGCTTGAAGTGATCCAGGTCTATATAGGCCAGTGCCAGCGATTCGCCATTGCGGTCGCAGCGCTTGGCATTGATGGCGAGGTGCTGGTTCAGGGCGGCGCGATTGGGCAGACGGGTGAGCGGGTCGAAAGCCAGAAATTTTTTGCTGGTTGCCTGGGTGTTGCGGAAACTCAGCTTGCTCTGGGTGAGGTCTACATTGCGTTCGTAGAAAATCACCAGGATAAATGAGGTGATAAACAGCAGTACCGGTGCCAGGGTCAGCAGCAGGGCCAGGTAGTTGCCGGCCTGGTCGCTGGGCTGGCTGATAAACACATTGTTGTGCAGTATGCTCAGGTTGATGGCGGTGTGCGAGGCCAGAAAGCCCAGCGCGATTTCCACCGAGAACATGATTTTCAGGCGTTGCAGCGCCTTGCCTTCGTAGCCCTTGATCCACAGCATGGTGACAATCGCCAGTGCGGAGGTCAGGCAGGTCAGGAAAAAGGCGAATAAGGCAGTCCAGGTATCCATGCGCAGGTTGATGGCACCGGCACTGACCTGGTAAAAGTAGGACAGCAGGTAGCCGCTGAGGCCGGCAGTGACGGAGGCGTACATCAGCTCGCGCAGCGGCAGGGTTTTCTTGTTGACGGTGCTGAGCAGGGCCAGCGAGAGGATATAGGCACAAAGCAGGCTGCCTGTCAGTTCGACCGGATGTTGCAGGGGTTTGGGGAAGTTGCCGGCAGCTATCTGGTAGCCGCAATGCAGCAGAAAAATACCGAGTGCAATGAGCAGCGCGTTTTTTTTCAGCAGTCTGGTATGTTGCCTGGCCGTGAACTTGCGCAAACGGTCCACCAGGCCAAATGCAAAATAGCAGCCGGTCACACTGAGTGTGAACAGTAACAGGATCAGTATCTGTGTGGTTGTCATAAGTAATTGCACTATTTATTGTCTGTGGTGTGGCACTACTACGATGAATTACTGGTACTGCTTGTGACTGCTTAACTGCGTATGACTATTTTCTCCAAACTCCGGCGTGATATGTCCAGGAATGACGGGTAACACTGTTATATCGGACGGCTTCCCCCTTAACTTTAGCCGTTTGCGATGACAGTGATCCCGTCAGTTAATGCATTAAATGCCGCGCAACAACTCGTTGATGCCTACTTTACCCAGGGTTTTGGCATCGACTTTTTTCACGATCACGGCACAGTACAGGCTGTATTTGCCATCGCTGGATGGCAGGTTGCCAGACACGACCACAGAACCTGCAGGGACGCGGCCAAAGTGGATTTCACCGGTTTCACGGTCATAAATCTTGGTGGACTGGCCGATGTATACGCCCATGGAAATCACGCAGTTGTCTTCCACAACCACGCCTTCCACCACTTCGGAACGGGCACCGATAAAGCAGTTGTCACCAATGATGGTCGGGCCGGCCTGTACCGGTTCCAGTACGCCGCCAATGCCTACGCCGCCGGACAGGTGTACGTTCTTGCCGATTTGTGCGCAGGAGCCAACGGTGGCCCAGGTGTCTACCATGGTGCCTTCACCGACATAAGCGCCGATGTTGACGTAGGAAGGCATCAGCACTGCATTTCTGGCAATGAAAGAACCTTTGCGCACGATGGCGTTAGGCACGACGCGGAAACCGCCAGCCTTGAAATCTTCTTCTGTGTAATTGGCGAATTTCGGGTCCACTTTGTCGAAGTAGCGGGTCACGCCGTCATCCATCAGATAGTTGTCTTTCAGGCGGAAAGACAGCAATACGGCTTTCTTGATCCACTGGTGGGTTTCCCATTGCTGGCTATCACCGATACGGCTGGCCACGCGCAGTTTGCCTGCGTCCAGGTCATCCAGGATGGAAGCAACGGTTTGCTTGATATCTGCCGGTGCGTTGGCAGGCGTAATGTTGGCGCGGTCTTCAAAAGCCGCTTCAATAATGCTTTGACGTGGATCCATGATATCTCTACTTGATTTAGTGGGACTAAAAGCCCGAAATTTTAACCTAATTTCGGGCTTTTGGGACCAAAACGGCCCAGGTGACGGTTTGACGGGGAGCTTATTTGGCTTTGATGGCCGCCTGGTACAGCGGCATCACTTTAGGCATCATGGCCTGCAGATCGGCGATGCGGCTTTCACCGGACGGGTGGGTGCTCAGGAATTCGGGCGGTTTGGAGCCGCCGAGCGCGTTCATTTTATTCCACAGCGAAATCGCGGCCTGCGGGTTGTAAGCTGCGCGCGCCGCCAGTTCCAGGCCGATTTCATCGGCTTCATGTTCTGCGGTCCGGCTATTGGGCAGGGTGAGCGCCACCGAAGCCACGGTCCCTCCCAGTGCCAGTGCGGTGCTGGCGTTATCGGCATTCTTGGTGGCAACGCCAACGGCGGCCGCCAGGCCGAGCAGGCCATATTGCTGCGCCTTGGCACGCGACATTTGCTCACGTACATGCTCGCGCAACGCGTGCGAGATTTCATGGCCCATTACGGCTGCCAGCTCATCATCGCTCGGTTTGATTTGCTCAAGCAGGCCGGTATACACCATGATTTTTCCTCCCGCCATGCAGTAGGCATTGACCTCTTCGCTTTCCATGACATTGACTTCCCATTTCCACTTCAGCGCATCCGGACGGAACACGCCTACCTGGGCAATCAGGCGGTTGGCAATATTGCGTACGCGCTGGGTTTCCTGGCTGTCTGTATTAAGGATTTTCTTGCCCTGGGCTTCCTTGACTGTCTGCTGGTAGGCCAGTGCGGACTGTTCTTCCGCTTCCTGCTCGGACACCAGTCCTACATATTGTTTGCGCTCGACGCCGACGGCGCCAGCCTGGGTCGTGCTGGTGGTGGCACAGCCGGACAGTTGCAACAGGCTGGCGGTTGCCAGCGTACAAAGCAGTGTTTTTTTCATCATGATGTTTTCCTCACTATATTTCCCTCACTATGTTCCCCAATAGCTCCTCGCTCGGGAATGCGTCAATATGAGTCATAAAAAGCACAATGGTTTTATTGTAGCGCTTGCGGACGGAGTTTGTTGCAACTGTCGCATGCAGCAAATAAAAACCGGCCTAGATTTTTACCTGTGCACCCAGTTCAACCACGCGATTAGGCGGCAGCTTGAACTGGTTGGTAATGGTTTCCGCAGTACGGAACAGGCCAATGAAAATCTTTTTGCGCCAGAAGGCCATGCCGGGCTTGTCCGATACGATCAGGTTTTCCTTGCCGATAAAGAACGAGGTATCCATGGTATCCAGCGTCAGGCCCTGCGCTTCGGTCAGTACCAGGTCGCGTGGCAGATCAGGTTCGTCCATATAGCCGTAGCGCAGGGTCACGCGGTAAAACCCGTAGGGCAGGGTTTCTACGGCGACGCGTTCTTCCGCGCTGGTATACGGATAGTCCTCGAAACGCACGGTCAGGATAACCACGCTGTCATGCAGGACCTTGTTGTGCTTGAGGTTATGCAGCAGCGCATGCGGCACGCCGTCCGGGTCAGGCGTCATGAATACACCGGCGCCGTTGACACGGGCGGGCGGGTGCATGCCTATGGCCTGGATAAACGGCACCAGTTCCATGGATTCTGTTTTCAGCGTGTCATAGAGCATGGCGCGTCCGGTTTTCCAGGTGCGCATCAGTGTGAAAATCACCAGGCCCATCAATAAAGGTACCCAGCCGCCATCCGGTATTTTCAGGATATTGGCAGTAAAGAACGACAGGTCTATGACCAGGAACAGGGCGATCAGGCAGGCCGTCCTGCGCTTGCTCCAGCCCCACAGGTGATGGAATACCACGGCAGCCAGCAAAGTGGTGATCACCATGTCACCGGTCACGGCAATCCCGTAGGCTGCCGCCAGGTCGCCCGAACTGCCAAATACGATCACCAGCCCCATCACCGCTATCATCAGGCCCCAGTTGACGCGCGGCATATACACTTGCCCTTCGGTTTTCTCGGAAGTATGGGCGACATGCATGCGCGGGATAAAACCCAGTTGCAGCGCCTGGCGCGAGACCGAGAAAGCGCCGGTAATCACGGCTTGCGAGGCAATCACGGTAGCCAGTGTGGCCAGAATAATCAGCGGAAACAGTGCCCATTCGGGAGCGAGGTGGTAAAACGGGTTCTGGATGGATTCGGGTTCGGCCAGGATCAGCGCACCCTGGCCGAAATAATTGCAAATCAGCGCAGGCAGGACGAACAGGAACCAGGCCAGCCGTATCGGTTTGCGGCCAAAATGCCCCATATCCGCATACAGGGCTTCAGCGCCGGTCACGGCCAGTACCACTGCGCCTAACGCAATAAAGGCAATTTTCGGCTGGGTGCTGAAAAACAGGATGGCGTAAAACGGGTTGAGGGCATGCAGGATTTCGGGATGGTGCGTGATATTGATAACACCCAGCGTGCCCAGGATCGTGAACCAGGCCAGCATGACGGGGCCGAAAAATGCGCCCATGACCGCGGTGCCTTTGCTTTGCGCCCAGAACAGCAGGAACAGCACGCACAAGGTGATTGGCACTATCCACTGGTCAAGTTGCGGGGCGGCCACTTCCAGGCCTTCGACCGCCGACAGTACCGAAATGGCCGGGGTGATCACGCCATCGGCGTAAAACATGCAGGCACCGATAATGCCCAGCAGCATGATGCGTTTGCGCTGTTCAGGATTGCCGCCGGCATAACGGCTGGCCAGCGACAGCAGGGCCATGATGCCGCCTTCACCGCGGTTGTCGGCGCGCATGATAAACGCTACATATTTGAATGACACGATCAGCAGCAGGGCCCAGGTAATCATGGACAGAATGCCGTAAACATTCGCCTGGGTCAGCAATAGCGGATGATGCCCGACTGCAAAGATTTCCTTCATGGTGTAGAGCGGGCTGGTGCCGATATCACCAAAAACGACGCCCAGGGCGGCAAGTGCCATGGTATGGAGTGCCGCGGGCTGACTTTTTGTATGGTCCATTGTGTGAACGACTTAAGGAAGCAAGGTTGGTGGTTGGCGCATTATACTGCCACTTGAACCGTGGCTGGCACCAGAATCCGGCAGACGGGCTGTCACATGGGACATGAGGACGTAAAAGTATTAATCGCCGGGCCGGGAAATCTGCGTCACGATGACTTCTGCCGTGCCACGATGCAGGGTCAGCCGCAAGGCTTCCTGTGGCTGCAACTGGCCACTGTCGGTGACGGCATGACCATCCGGCTGCTGCACAATGGCATAGCCGCGTGCCAGCACCTGGTGCGGGCTCAGTTGCTGCAGGCTAGAGGATAATTGTTCCAGTCTGCGCTGATGGGCAGTCAGGACATGCTGCATGGCTAACTGCAGGCGATGCTGCCATTGTTGCAAAGCCAGAGACTGTTGCTGCAATTGCTGTGCGGGTGACACCAGCCGGCGCGACAGGTAATCCAGGGTTTGCGCCTGTTTTTGCAGCAGCGATTGCATGGCGCGCATCAGTCGCAACTGCCACTGGCTGACCTGCTGGCGCAGGTGCGACTGGTCAGGGCAGGCCAGTTCTGCCGCTGCGGTCGGCGTGGCCGCGCGCAGGTCGGCGACAAAATCGGCGATGGTAAAGTCGGTTTCATGGCCGACGCCGCTGATGGTCGGCAGCGGGCAGGCGGCAATGGCGCGCGCGACGATTTCTTCATTGAATGACCATAAATCCTCAATGCTGCCACCACCGCGGCAGATCAGCAGGGTATCCACTTCCTGGCGCTGTCCGGCCTGGTGAATGGCCTGGGCAATCAGCTCGGCTGAGCCTTTGCCCTGTACCGGCGTGGGATAAATAATCACCTGTATGCCGGGATAACGGCGGCGCAAGGCGGTCAGCACATCGCGCAGGGCGGCGGCATCGGGCGAGGTTACTATGCCGATTTTCTGCGGTTCGGCAGGAATGACTTTTTTACGCGTCTGGTCGAACAGGCTTTCTGCCTGCAAGCGCTGTTTCAGTTGTTCGTAGGCTTCATACAGCCGTCCCATGCCTGCCGGTTGCAGGTATTCCAGCGTGAGCTGGAAATCACCGCGCGCCTCATACAGCGTGACGGTGGCGCGTGCTTCAATCAGGTCGCCTTCACGCGGCATGTGTTCTACCAGGCTGTTGCGTCCCTTGAACATGACGCAGCGCACCTGGGCCCTGGCATCCTTGAGGGAAAAATACCAGTGGCCGCTGGCGGCACGCGTGAAATTGGAAATTTCCCCGCTGATCCAGAACAGCGGAAAACGGCTTTCCAGTAACTCTTTGGTCAGGCGGTTGAGGTCGCTGACGCTCCACATTTTCGGCAACGATGTTTCAGGGCGGGCTATCATATTGCGCATTATCCATTACAATCCAGGCTTGATAAAGAAAAGCTTGAGCAAGTTGGCAATGCATCAGGTGCGCAATTCATATAGAACAGGAGAGAACAATGTGCGAATGGTTTAAAGGGCGGGGTGGTTATGTAGCGGGCTTTCTGGCCTGTTTCGGCATTGTGGCGCTGGCGCTGGCGATCCAGGTGCACTACCACCTGGAACCATGTCCGCTGTGTATTTCGCAACGCATTATTTTCATGAGTCTGGGCCTGCTGTTTTTAATCCATGCCTTTGTCCCGGCCAGGCCTGCTCAGGGCAGAACGTGGTTAAACTGCGGCTTGACGCTGCTGGAAGTGCTGACCGCGCTGGGTGGTGCCGGCGTGGCCATCCGTCACTGGTGGCTGCAGGTACACAAGGATGAAATCATTGCCGACTGCGGTGTCGGTTTTGATTATATGTTTGAAAACTTCCCGCTGAAAAAAGCACTGACGCTGGTATTCCGGGGGACAGGCGACTGTGCGGCGATAGACTGGACTTTTCTCGGCCTGACCTTGCCGCAGCTGGGATTAATCAGCTTCCTGCTGTTCGGCCTGTATGCCATCTTCCTGTGGCGTGCGCGTCGCTGCACACGCTAACTGTTTCCGGGGTGCATGACGTCAGTCGCGCATCCCGGCGATGTATCAGTCGCCCAGCATGGCCGACTGCCTGACAATCACCTCCTGCCACGCTTTGAACTGGCTGTCGCATAACTGTTCCGCCTGCTGCGATAGCGCAGGCCCGGCAGGAATGACTTCCCGCAACCTGGCAGTTTCGCGTTTCAGGCAACCCAGGTATCTGGCTTTGGCGTAAATCTCTTCGGTTTTCATGCTGGCAATCGCCTGGTCGGCCTGGTTAAGTGACTGGCATAAAGGTGTCGATGACCGGCGATAGTCCGACAGATGAATCACGCTGGCGATATCCTGGCCGCGTTTGTGTATCCAGTTTTCCAGGATTTCGTTACCGCAGTTTTCCTCCTGGCATTGCATCACGCTTTTCAGCAGCCATGCTGCCTGCCTGGTCATACGGTCTTCCGAAATACCGCAGTTATGTATCACGTCATGCGAACGTGACATGTACAGCTTGTAGTTGGCACGCCAGCTGGCATGGCTGGCACAGGCGATTTTGCGCAAGGGATTGGTCTGTGCGCAGCTTTCCAGTGATCTGTTCTGTAGCCGCTCCGGCGCACGGTTGCCCACCCGCTGGCAGGCCAGTGCAATGGCCTGGCCATAAGCTTGTGTCATGCCCCAGAAAGACAGCCTGGCCTGTGCAAACTGCGGGTGGGTGCGCAAGGCGGGGTTGTTCTGCCAGTCCAGTGTCTCGGAAGACTGGCTGGCCGGATGAAACAGCACTTCCTGTTCGGTTTCCAGGGAAAACTCACTGCAGGATGCCTGCACAAACCTGGTTGCAATGCTGTCGTTATGGTCATCGGCCCTGAGCCGGAAGCGGATGATATCGTCCTGCTGTCCGACTTCCAGCGAGTCCAGGTCTACTGCCACCGTCAGGAATTTTTCCCGTCCCGCTACCGTTTGCCATTGTTCGGCATGTAAACCGGTGCTGAATACTGCTGGCAGGCAGGTCAGGGCAAGAATAACGGCAGCACGGCTGAATGGCATGAAAAGGCGGCGGGAAAATGCAATAGCGGCAGTATACACAGGCTTGCAGGCATGGCATGCATAAATCTGTTGCCGTGGGTGATGGTCGGCTTTGCAGGCTAATTATTTTGTTGTCGTGCGGCCAGTTTATGTAAAATGGACACTTCGTCAGCTTGGCTGGCAGTGGCTGCAGGATTTGCATGGCTGCTACCGGTGAAGTTAAATAGTGCATCATGCTCCAGACGAATGAACTGACGTCCGGAGCATCCATCCCTGTCGGCCTGTTATGAAACCATATAAAACTTTATCGGACTTTGTGGGCAATACGCCACTGGTCGCCTTGCAACGCCTGAACCCTAATCCCAGCAATACCATTCTGCTCAAGCTGGAAGGTAATAACCCGGCCGGGTCGGTCAAGGACAGGCCGGCTTACAACATGATTCTGCAGGCGGAAAAACGCGGACAGATCAAGCCTGGCGATACACTGATTGAAGCGACCAGCGGCAACACCGGTATTGCACTGGCCATGGTGGCGGCGATGCGTGGCTACAAGATGGTGCTGGTGATGCCGGAAAACCAGACCGCCGAGCGCAAGCAAAGCATGAAAGCCTATGGTGCGGAGCTGGTGCTGACGCCCAAGGATGGCAGTATGGAACTGGCGCGAGATGTGGCCATGAAACTGCAGGCCGAGGGCGAAGGCATTGTGCTGGACCAGTTCGGCAATCCGGATAACCCGCTGGCACATTATGAAAGCACCGGGCCGGAAATCTGGCGTGATACTGCAGGCAAGGTGACGCACTTTGTCTCCAGCATGGGCACCACAGGCACCATCATGGGGACTTCACGTTACCTGAAAGAGCAGAATCCGGCGATTCAGATTATCGGTGTGCAACCGGAAGAAGGCTCGCAGATTCCCGGTATCCGCAAATGGCCGGAAGCTTACCTGCCCGGCATTTATGAGCCTGGCCGCGTGGACCAGTTACGCTATGTCAATCAGAAACAGGCCGAAGACACCACGCGCAAACTGGCCAGCAAGGAAGGGATTTTTGCCGGGATTTCCAGTGGTGGTGCCTTGTATGCCGCGCTGCAATTATCCAGAGAAGTGAACGATGCCGTGATTGTTTCCATCGTGTGCGACCGCGGCGACCGCTATCTGTCCAGCGGAGTGTTTCCAGACTGATGCGTGCCTGCTGCCTGGGGTTGCTGTTATGGTCAGCACAGGCATGTGCGATCACTGAGCTCAGCCTGAGTGCAGACAGCATAGGCAGTGACCTGTTTCAGCTGGAACAGCCACGCGCTAGCCTGAATCTGCGTGACAGGCAACGGGTGCAGGTTGCTGCCGAACGTATACAGGTCGGCGATGCCAGACTGGATAAACCGACCATCAAACTTAACCTCAGCCAGCGCCCGACCTTGCTGGTGACCTCAGACCAGCTGCAGATGCCGCTTTACCAGGTGCGGCATCCGAGGATATTCCTGGATTATCGCCAGAAAACCCTGCAACCGGCTTTGTCTCTGGATGCCGAAGTCAAAACATCCGGCGATGAAACATGGGGCACATTCCACCTCAAGTGCCTGGTGCCGGAACTGGCCGGCAGTCAACCCTGGTCTTGTGATGATGGGCTGTATGCCGACAGCCGCTCGCATGTGCCGTTCAGCCTGCAGGTCACGCCGACCTGGAAAACCGTCGATAATCATGCGCAGGTGACCAGGGGTGTGGATGTGGCGCTGGCTGTCCGGCAAGCCACATTCAGCGATGCTGCCGGTTTGCATGCCGGGGACAAGCTGACCGGCAAAGTGATGCTGTCTGCGCATGAGCAGGCAGGCGGCTGGCGCTGGCAGGGCGTGTTTGACTGGCAGCAGGGCGAGTTATTCTGGCAGCCGTTCTATTTTGCCGATGGCAATAAACAGTTCGACATTCGTGGTTTCTACCGCCAGCCTTATCTGGACATAGAGCAGGCGACATTGCGTCTGCCCGGTGTGGGAACCTTGCATAGCCAGAGCCGGCTCAACCTGGGTAACAAGTCGTTTGAATTCCTGAAAGTGGATGCCAGCGAGGTGGATTTTAATGGCGTTTACCAGGCGTTTATCCAGCCGCTGGTGCCAAACTCTGCATTCGGGCAACTGAAGGTTTCCGGCAAGGCCGACTGGTCGTTCGAAGCCGAAGGCTTGCAGCCGCTGAATTTTCACCTGAAGATTACGGATGCCAGTGTGGAAGACCAGGCCGGCAAGTTCGGTTTTGCGCATTTCAATGCCGATATCCCGTGGGACTACGAGCAGCCCAGGCAGATTGCCATGGGTTATCAGTCCGGTCATATCTTGAAAATCCCGCTCGGTGAAACACGCTGGCAGGCCGAAGTGAACCGCTATGCGATTACTGCGCCCAGCCTGCGTCTGCCTATTCTGGATGGCGTGCTGGATTTCCAGGATGTGTCTGCCGCCTGGATTAACCAGAGCATGGTCTGGCATGTCAAAATGGACATGCAGCCTATCAGTATGGCCAGTTTCAGCCAGGCACTGGACTGGCCGCCCATGCGTGGCCAGGTGGACGGGGAAATCCCGCTGATTACCTATGCCAACCATACTTTGCGTATGGCCGGGGATATGCAGTTCACGCTGTTTGATGGCAGTATAGGCATGTCGGACCTGGAAATTGATGACCCTCTGGGAGCCGTTCCCAGGCTATATGCCAATTTCACCATGCGTGACATAGACCTGGGTGAAATTACCCGGACGTTCAATTTTGGCTCCATCACCGGCAAGCTGGAAGGCGATGTGAAAGATTTGCGGTTGCAAAACTGGAAACCGGTCTCCATGCAGGCGTCGGTGCGTACCGCAGACGGGCCATTCAGGAAAAAAATCTCGCAACGCGCGGTAGAGAACATTACAGCGCTGGGTGGCGAGGGCACGGCAGCGGCCTTGCAACGCACTTTTCTGCGCTTCTTCAAGGAGTTCGGTTATGAAAAAATCGGTCTCAGCTGTGAGTTGCGTGGTGATATCTGCAAAATGGGCGGCGTGGAGAAACTGCCGGATGGCTTTGTGATTGTCAAAGGCCAGGGGGTGCCCGCAGTCAATGTGAACGGGTATACCGAATATGTCAGCTGGAAAGATGTGCTGGGCAGAATGCAGCGCATCACTGATCATAATAGTAAAATCATTGTTGACTAGCTGTATTGTGAAAGGAAAGTCACCGGATGAGTAAGAGCAGCATTACATGTCAGCGCTGGCTGCCGGGCGGATTATGCATCATCGCCGGCCTGGGCCTGAGCGCCTGTGTCACCATCAATATTTATTTTCCGGCTGCCGCGGCGGAAAAAGCCGCGGATAAAGTCATTGATGAAATCTGGCAAACACCAGCCGGGCAAGCACCCGCAGCTGATCCGCCTGCCGCCCCTGCCAGTAATCCGGAGCCTGCACCATGAGTATGCTGATGAAGTTCATTGATCGTCCCGGTAAGTCATTGCAACTATTTCTGCATGCGGCTTATCACATCTTTAAGGCATTGCTGCTGGCCCTGTGTGCCACCGGGCTGTTGAGCCTGCCTGTGCAGGCGGCGGCTGACCTGGATGTGAATACGCCGGCAGTGGCGGCAGTGAAAGCCAGCATGCAAAGCCGGCATCAGCAGTTGCTGCCGCATTACCAGTCCGGTGCGATAGGGTTGACCGAGGATGGCTTTGTTGCGGTCAAGGAAGCCGGTTTGGTGCCTTTGTCCCAGCGTGGTGCATTGACGACCCTGGTGAAAGACGAAAATGCAGACCGCGCAAAACTGTATCAGGGCATGGCTGCCGCAAATGGTCACCCGGAATGGGAGGGTGAGATACAGCGCACCTTTGCCCAGCGCTGGGTGGATAAGGCGCAAACCGGCTGGTTTGTGCAACGTGATGGGCAATGGCTGCGTAAATAGCGTGCAACACATTGTTTTGATGGCATCTATCAGCGTTTTTTACTACCTGATTTGCAACAGGATGAGTGATGGCTGAAAGCGGCGAGTATGCTGGCAAATAGAAGAACAACGCGGTAACACAACCGGCTTTCAGTTTCAGGCATGGTCATTGCATGCCATTCAACTGCATGTTGTTATGAAAGGAGTTTGTTGTGGCAAATAATCTTTTCGTGTTACCTCGTCTGGGCCAGGCGATCCGTCAGGAAGATTCCGGTATTTACTACATCCTGAATCGACACACTGGCCGCGTGCGCTCATTGATCCAGCTGGCGTGCGAAAATCTGCACTGGTACATGTTGCAGTTGCAACCGATTGCGGACGGACTGGATTACCGCTGGTCGGTGTTGTCGCGTGAAAACGATTGCGCACTGCAGGCTGCGACGGATAAACAGATCGCCCATTATTTTTCCCACCCTGAATATGCTGAGCCTGCCGGTGCCTGGCAGGTACTGCGCAATGCCGATTTCGGCTTCGGCAAATTCACGCCCATGGAAGCGCCGCACGACGTCAGTTATGCCATCCTGACGTTTGACGGGGAAGACATGCAAAAGGCAGTGCGCCTGCATAAAGCGCCTGATGAATGGCTGGACCAGGACAGCGAGGCTGATATCCTGCAACTGGAAATGGCCTGACGCTGGCGGCATGTGCCGCGCCTGTCTGGGTGCGGATTTTCCTGTGTTTATTTTCGGCTGGTGAGGTGGGCTCGCCCTGTGGTATGGTGACGGGCATCTCTATTTGACGGGCAGTCCTGGCGGACTGTTGTGTGTATGATTCCCAGCCTGGTGTTTGATATCGAAACCATTCCTGATGTGGACGGCATACGCCGTCTGCATGACCTGCCAGCCAGCCTGAGTGACGCGGAAGTGGCCAATATTGCTTTTCATCAGCGTCGCCAGCACAACGGCACCGAGTTTTTGCAGCATCATTTGCAGCGCGTGTGTGCCATTTCCTGCGCCTTGCGTGAAGGCAACCAGTTCCGCGTCTGGAGCCTGGGGGATGAGCAATCCGGCGAAGCCGAAATTATCCAGCGCTTTTTTGATGGCATCGAAAAATATACGCCCAATCTGGTCAGCTGGAACGGTGGCGGTTTTGACCTGCCGGTGCTGCATTATCGTGCCATGGTGCATGGCATTGCTGCACCGCGCTACTGGGACCTGGGCGAGGATGACAAGGAATTCAAGTGGAATAACTACATCAGCCGCTACCATATGCGTCACCTGGACCTGATGGATGTGCTGGCCATGTATGGCGGCCGCGCCAATGCACCGCTCGATGAAATGGCGCAGTTATGCGGCTTTCCCGGCAAGCTGGGCATGGATGGCAGCAAGGTGTGGCAGGCCTACCTGGGTGGTGAAATCGGGGCGATACGCGATTATTGTGAAACCGATGTCGCCAATACGCACCTGGTATACCTGCGTTACCTGAAAATGCGCGGCCACCTGACCGCAACGGCTTACGAAGAAGAAATCCGCCTGGTTCGCGAAACCTTATCCACGTACAGTGGCGCGCACTGGCAGCAGTTTGTTGCTGCCTGGGAGTAGTGGCGGTTTATTCAGCCGTGTCGGCTTGTGGCTCGCTGCTGCCTTCGTCCTGACCACGGATGGTCTCTTCATCTGGTGTGGCAGTCTTCCAGTTCAGGATAATGCGCTGGTGTTTTTTGCTGCTACTGAAACCATATTGCTGGGTATTGCCCAGATAAGTGGCAACCACGGTATATGTCCCGTTGGGTAAATTCAGCAGTAACCTGGGCGCAGCATGCTCCACATTGAAGACAGGCTGTTTTTTGCTGTCCAGGATACTGACACTGACATCATCCACCAGTCGTCCGGCTTTGCCTTCAGAAAACAGGAAATACATATTGAATTGTGACTTAAACGCTTCCATGGCTTCGACTTCTTCCGAGCCTATGCCACCGGTCACATAATCCACGCCGTGTTCATCCTGCTGTATCGCCAGCAGGTCATCGGCAAAAGCGGCAACGGGAACGCAGAGTGCGGTTGCCAGTGCTATCATTAGACGCCATTTTTTGAACATATTCTGGTCTCCTTGGTTTGCTGAGCTTCTTGAGGGATTGTATGCCCAATTCAGGTAAAATAACACCCTATGAGAAGCAACCGTCAAAGAAACCGCATGTCGCCAGCGTCAATGGCGAAACAAACTCCCCGTATTGCCGACATTGAGTCACTGGACCAGGAAGGTCGTGGTGTCGCCCATGTCGATGGCAAAGTCATTTTTATTGAAGGCGCATTGCCATTTGAGCGGGTGCAGTTTTTGTCGCACCACGTCAAATCCACCTATGAAATTGCCACCACGACTGAAGTGCTGAAAGCCTCCAGCCAGCGTGTCACGCCAGGTTGCCAGTATTTCGGCACCTGTGGTGGCTGTGCCATGCAGCACCTGGAGTTTTCCGCACAGGTCGCAGCCAAGCAGCGCATGCTGGAAGCCGATTTGTGGCATATCGGTCGCATACGCCCGGAAAAAATCCTGCCACCTATCCAGGGTACCCCCTGGCATTACCGCCACAAGGCGCGCCTGCGGGTGCGTTATGTGGAGAAAAAGGGCGGGGTGCTGGTCGGTTTCAACGAAAAAGCCAGCAGCTATGTCACATTTATGGATAGCTGCGAAGTGCTGCCCAAATATATTTCCGACCTGATCGTGCCGCTGAAAACACTGATAGGCCAGCTGACTATCAAGCAGTCCCTGCCGCAGATTGAACTGGCAGTGGGCGAGGACGCCACAGTATTGCTGTTGCGCATACTCGAAGCGCTGGACGAGCGTGACTTGCCATTGCTGCAAGCGTTTGAAGCGCAATATGGCGTGCAACTGTGGACACAGACCAAGGGCCCGGACACGGCCAAGCCTTTGTTTGACCATGGCGACCGCCTGCATTACAGCCTGCCGGAATATAACCTGGAATATCCGTTCAGCCCGATCGAGTTCACGCAGGTCAATCCGGGTATCAACCGCGTCATGATTCGTCGTGCCATGCAGTTATTACAACCGCAGGCCAACGAGCGCATTGCCGATTTCTTCTGCGGCCTGGGCAACTTCACATTGCCGATTGCACGCAGCGGGGCGCAGGTATACGGCGTGGAAGGATCACAGGCACTGGTCAGGCGTGCGATTGAGAACGCTGGCCTGAACGGTGTGCACAATGTCGAATTTGCCGAATCCGACCTGTTTGATATGACGCCGGAACTGTTGCAGGAACTGGGCTATTTCGACAAATGGCTGATTGACCCGCCACGCGATGGTGCCATGGAACTGATCAAGTCCTTGCCTGATGATGGCGTTGGTGCGCCAAAACGCATTGTGTACGTGTCGTGCAATCCGTCAACGCTGGCCCGCGATGTGGCCATACTTGCCCATGTCAAAGGCTACCAGCTCAAAGCGGCGGGCGTGATGAATATGTTTCCGCACACGGCACATGTGGAGTCAATTGCACTGCTGGAAAGACCCTGGTGTTAAAAGATACTGCGGTGTCGCTGCGCAAGCTGCTTACGCATGCCCTGTATGGATGCGGACTGGCGATATTGCTGGCGGCTTGCCAGCAGGATAGCGAACCACGTGCGCTGGTGTTTGCCGTGGCGCAGGCACCGGTCAACCTGGATCCGCGCTATGCCAGCGATGCCGCTTCTGAACGTGTCAATCGCCTGATTTATCAGCGCCTGGTTGAATTTGACCAGGCATCCCATGTAGTGCCTGGCATCGCGACCTGGGAAATGCCGGATAGCCTGCATTACCGCTTCCACCTGCGTCAGCCCGTCGCCAGCTTCCACCATGGCAAGCTGCTGACTGCGGCTGACGTCAAAGCGACTTACGACAGCCTGTTGCAACTTAAAAACTCCCCGCATACGGCTGAATTCAGACACATCAAACAGATTACGACGCCGGATGCACAGACTATAGAATTTACCTTGAACCAGCCGGATCCGCATTTCCCGGCGCGGCTGATCATAGGCATCCTGCCGGCTGACCAGATTGCCGTCAGGCATGATTTCAGCCATGCGCCTATAGGCAGCGGCCCGTTCAAATTTGAGCGCTGGCACAGTCGCCTGCAATTGCTGCGGCTGAGTGACGGTTTGCCGGTCCATGTGGATGAAGTCAAAGACCCGAATGTACGCGTGCTGAAACTCAAACGTGGTGAAGTCGACCTGATCCAGGGCGATTTACCGCCTGAGCTGGTCAAATATCTGCAAGCCCAGGCTGGCATCACAGTACAAACCGGCCCGGGTGTTAATTATTCTTACCTGGGATTGAATACCCAGGCTGATTTTCTGCGTGATGTACGCGTCAGGCGCGCGATTGTGCATGCGATTGATACGCAGGCGATTATTGACAAGGTCATGGTGGGGCATAGCCGCCAGGCCAGCGCCATTTTGCCGCCGGAACACTATGCCGGCAATGCGGCCTTGCAGGCTTATGATTACCAGCCTGCGCTGGCCCGCCAGTTGCTGCAGGAGGCCGGGGTTAAATTGCCGTTAACGCTGGTCTATAAAACCAGCACCGACCCGCAACGCGTGCGGCTGGCGACCATACTGCAGGCACAGATGCAGGCTGCTGGCATTGATTTGCAGATTAAAAGCCTGGACTGGGGCACGTTTTTTGCCGATGTGCAAAAAGGCCAGTTCCAGTTGTATGGCCTGACCTGGGTAGGCATTAAAACGCCGGAAATTTACAGCAAAGTGTTTGCTTCAGATAACCGGCCGCCTGCCGGTTTCAATCGCGGCGGTTATCATGATGAAGTGCTGGATGGTTTGCTGCAGAAGGAGGACTGGCCGGCTGTCACTCGCCACATTCACGCCCAGCTGCCTTATATTCCGCTCTGGTATGAAGGGCAGTTCGCGGCGTATCGCACCACAATCGCATCCTATCAGCCTGCACCGGATGGTAACTGGGATGGGCTGGCGCAAGTGATTTTTCGCCCTGCGACGCCATGAGGTCAGGCGCTGACGCCAAACCAGCTGCCGATCAGGGCGGTCGTGACCAGCGCCAGTGCGCCCCATACCACAATGCGTCCGGCACTGTGCCATACGCTCGCGCCACCTGCCCTGGCGGCAATCGCACCCAATAAGGCCAGAAACGGCAAGGTACTGCCAATGAGCCAGGCTTGAACCTGGGCGTGCGGTGCCAGCCAGGCTGTGAGTAATGGCAGGATTGCACCACTGGCAAATGCCAGCGCAGACGCCATGGCCGCCTGTAATGGATAGGCGCGGTTAATCTCGTTCAAACCCAGTTCATCACGCGCATGCGCAGCCAGAGAGTCGTGCTGTGACAAGGCTTGCGCCACCTGTCTGGCCAGTTGCGGTGACAGGCCGCGCTGAATATAAATACCGGTCAGTTCACGCAGTTCGCTGTCTGGATTGTTTTTCAGCTCCCGGGCTTCACGCGCCAGGTCGGCCTGCTCCATATCGGTTTGCGAACTGACCGACACATATTCCCCCGCTGCCATGGACAGGGCGCCTGCCGCCAACCCGGCCATGCCTGTGACCAGCAGTCCGGCACTGCTGGTGCCTGCCGCCGCTACGCCCATCAATAAACTGGCAGTAGAAATAATGCCGTCGTTGGCGCCCAGTACTGCGGCGCGCAACCAGCCACTACGGTGTAAGAAATGAATTTCATGGTGTGACATAAACAAGCCCCGTGAAGCATGAATGGAATGGCTGGAGATTGTAATGGAATTCCTGATATTGCACAGGGCTGGCATGTGAGCTCATGCTGTGGGCATTTGATGGCGGATGTTGAGTCCAATGGCAGCCAAATCGCTTAGAATAGCGGCTATGCATATTGAAATTTCCATTCCCGAACAATCGCTCACCGTGTTTGATGACCAGGGTGTGCAGCTAAACCGTTACGCGGTGTCTACGGCTGCCAACGGCGTGGGATGTGTGAAGGATAGCGGCTGCACGCCACTGGGCACACATATTATCCGCGCCAAGATCGGTGATGCCGCGCCTGAAAACACCGTGTTTGTCGGACGCAGGCCTACCGGGGAAATCTTCACCCCCGAGCTGATGGCGGAATTTCCGCAACGTGACTGGATACTCACCCGTATTCTGTGGCTGAGCGGCACAGAGACAGGTAAAAACCGTCTGGGTAATGTGGATACCATGCAGCGCTATATTTACATTCACGGCACGCCTGACAGCGTGGCCATGGGCGCACCAGGCTCGCATGGCTGTATCCGCATGCGCAATGCCGATCTGATTGCCCTGTTCGACCAGGTGCCGGTCGGCACTACGGTCAATATTCACGACCAGGCAGCTGATTCCGGGTCCGGCAGTGATTATTAAACGCATTGTTTCCATCCTGCCGGTGGTATTCGGGGTGCTGTGCCTGACCTTTGCCCTGTTGCATATGGTGCCAGGTGATCCGGTGGATGTGATGCTGGGTGAGTCTGCCAGCACGGCAGACCGCATCGCCCTGAAGGCCCAGCTCGGGCTGGATCAGCCGCTGCTTGTCCAGTTCGGACACTATCTGCTCAATCTGCTGCATGGCGACTTCGGCGTTTCCATCCATAGCCAAACGCCGATTACACAGTTGCTGGCACAGACTTACCCGGCAACATTGCTGCTGGCCGTCATCGCACTGCTTATCGGTTTGCTGGTCGGCATTCCGCTGGGCATATGGTCGGCATTGAAAGCCGGGCACTGGCAGGATGTCATGGTCACGCTGGTCAGCATACGTCTGGCGGCCATGCCTGCGTTCTGGCTGGGGCCGGTATTGATGCTGGTGTTTGCCGTCTGGCTGGGCTGGCTGCCGGTGAGCGGCATGGAGAGTGCTGCCAGTATCCTGTTACCGGCACTGACGCTGGGGCTGGGGTTGAGTGCGATATTGACACGCATGACGCGTACCAGCCTGCTTGAAGTCCTGAACGAAGACTATATCCGTACGGCGCGCGCCAAAGGCCTGAGCGAGCGGCGAGTGATATTGACACATGCCTTGCGCGCTGCCTTGCTGCCTCTGGTGACCATTGTCGGCTTGCAGATGGGCAGCCTGCTGGCGGGTGCGGTGATTACCGAAACCATTTTCAGCTGGAATGGCATAGGCCGTCTGCTGGTGGACAGCATAGAAAAGCGCGATTATCCGGTAACACAGGCCTGTGTGCTGGTGGTGGCGCTCAGTTATGTACTGATAAACCAGGCAACCGATCTGGTTTATCGCTGGCTGGATCCACGTACCAGGAGCGTGCGATGAAAACATTTTCATTGCTGACACTGGCATTCTGGCTGCTTGCTGTGCTGGTGGCACATTATGCCGGGCTGGAGCCCGACCATATCGACCTTGATGCTATCCTGCAATGGCCCAGTGCCCGGCACTGGCTGGGCACGGATGACCTGGGACGCGATATCCTGGCGCGCGTGCTGCATGGCGTGCAGGTGTCTTTTCTGGTGACGGTGGTGGTGACAGTAGTGACCATGCTGACCGGTATCGCGATCGGAGTGTTCGCCGGTTATTACGGTGGCCGGCTGGACAGGCTGCTGATGCAAATCACCAGTATTTTCCTGGCCTTTCCCGGCATATTGCTGGCCATTGCTTTTGCGGCGGTACTGGGCGCGGGTATCAACAACCTGATACTGGCATTGTGCCTGACCGGCTGGGTGACTTACGCCCGTCTGGCACGCGGGCAAACCCTGGTGTTGCGCGAGCGCTTGCATGTGCTGGCGGCGGAATCACTGGGTGCCAGCACATGGCGGGTGATGACCATGCATATTTTGCCGTTGCTGATGTCCATCCTGCTGGTGGAAGCCGCCTACAGCATGGCCAGCGTCATGATTGCCGAAGCCTCGCTGTCTTTTCTCGGTCTGGGCATACAGGCGCCGGAGGCTTCCTGGGGTGCCATGTTACGGGATGCCGTGCGGTTTATGCTGGTGGCACCACATTATGTGCTGGCGGTCGGGCTGTGCATGATGAGCCTGATCCTGGCGATCAACCTGGGCGGGGATGTGCTGCGTGACAAACTGGATGTGCGTAGCGAACTGCAGCCATGAGAAAACATTACCGCTATTACGACCTGATCATGGCCGCGTTTGTCACGGTGCTGGTCTGTTCCAATCTGATCGGTCCGGCCAAGGTCACGCAAATCGACGTGCCACTATTCGGCACGCTGACTTTTGGTGCCGGTGTGCTGTTTTTCCCCATCAGTTTTATTTTTGGCGATATCCTGACCGAGGTCTACGGTTATGCCGCCAGCCGCCGCGTGATCTGGGCTGGATTTGCCGGACTGGCGTTCGCCAGCCTGATGGCGTGGATGATAGTGGCCTTGCCACCGGCGCCTTTCTGGGAGAACCAGCATGAATATGAAGTTGCTTTCGGCAGCACCTGGCGTATTTCGCTGGCAGGCCTGATTGCTTTTGCGGTCGGCGAGTTTGTGAACAGTTTTGTTATGGCCAAAATGAAAGTATGGAGCGCGGGCAGGCATTTATGGCAACGCACCATTACCAGCACTGTTTTTGGTGAGGCGGTTGATACCGTGATGTTTGTGCCATTGGCTTTCTGGAATACCGGTATCATTCCCAATGATAAAATTCCGCTGGTGATAGGCGCGCAGATTGTTGCCAAAATCCTGGTTGAAGTCGTATTCACACCGGTGGTGTACAAAGTGGTGGCATTTCTCAAGCGTGCCGAACATGAAGATTACTACGATACCCATACCAACTTTAACCCGTTTACACTGGATAACGCCAAATGAGTGAAACACAGACCATTGCCTGGGTGCAGCAAGGCGTCACCCGTGAGGCAGAGTGGCTGTCTGCATTACAGACCAATCCGCCCAAATGGCTGGAAGTGATTGGTGACCAGACCAATGCCGATACGGCTTACCGCCTGGCCTCGGAAGGATGCGGACTGGTCTATGCCGGTGATTACCAGAATGCACGGCAATTGTTGCAGGCACTCGCGCGGCGCATGAATAAGAAGCCGTTGAAAGCGGCGCCGACATTGCTGGAGACCTTTCATTTGCATCGCGCCCGCCAGATCCAGCGTGCGAATATCCTGAACAAGGTCATGCTGCATCTGGAACACGGACGTAGCAACCTCAAGCGCGCACCTGATGCCAGCGAGGCGTTGGCACATGCGCTGGATGGTCACGTGCCGGATTCATTATTGATGCCACTGCAAATGCTGCAAGGCATGGTAGGTGCGTATGAGTGGCGCAAAAAAGGCGTGCTGATTCCGGCACTCGGCAAAAATATCCATGCCGATTACGGTGTGTATTCCCCGGTGCGCGGCGAGTATCTGGAACTGATTGCCCTGGCGCCATTGCAGGCCAGAACTGCCATGGATATTGGCACCGGTACTGGCGTGATTGCGTCCATCCTGGCAAAACGGGGCGTCGCTGAGATTATCGCCACCGATAACCAGTCACGCGCATTGGCATGCGCACGTGAGAATGTGCAGCGTCTGGGGTATCACGGCAAGATTCGTGTGGTCGAAGCACATTTGTTTCCAGCCGGTAGCACAGCCGATTTGATCGTATGTAATCCGCCCTGGTTGCCTGCCAAGGCGCAATCCGCGATTGAACATGCGGTATATGATCCGGACAGCCGTATGCTGAAAGCGTTTTTAACTGGCGTGAGCGCACATTTGCATCCCGATGGCGAAGCCTGGCTGATTATGTCCGATCTGGCCGAACTGATAGGCCTGCGCAAACCCGGTGAACTGGCTGGCTGGATTGCCGATGCCGGATTGCAGATTGTTCAGCGGTTGGACACCCGGCCTGAACACGGTAAAGCACGCGATGAACAGGATCCGTTATTTGCTGCACGTTCTAAAGAGGCCACCAGTCTTTATCGTTTAAAATTGCAGTAATTTAGTCTAAAAATCGAAGGTATTGGGAAATATTATGTCTTTAGGTCCCGTAATGCTGGATGTGGTTGGCAAGGAACTCACTGCCGATGATATCCGCCGTTTGCAACATCCGCTGGTAGGTGGTGTGATTCTGTTTGCGCGCAACTTTGATAATTGTGCGCAGCTGAAAGCACTGACCGCCAGTATCCATGCCGTGCGCCAGCCACCGTTGCTGATTGCTGTCGATCACGAAGGCGGGCGCGTACAGCGCTTCCGCGAAGGCTTTACCAAAATTCCGCCCATGCGTGCATTCGGCCATATCTGGGACAAGCATCCGCGCAAGGCGAAAGAACTGGCAGTTGAAGCTGGTTACATCCTGGCTGCCGAGTTGCGCGCACATGGCGTGGACTTCAGTTTTACGCCGGTGCTGGACATGGATTATGGCGATAGTCTGGTAATAGGCGACCGGGCTTTTCACCGCGATCCGCAAGCGATTAACGAGCTGGCATTCAGCCTGATGCAGGGCCTGAAAAAAGGCGGTATGGCGGCGGTTGGCAAGCATTTCCCCGGCCACGGCTTTGTGGTGGCGGATTCACATGTGAGCATTCCGGTGGACGAACGCGAGTTTGACCAGATTGCCCAGAATGACATGCAGCCGTTTGTACGCATGATAGATGAAGGCTTGCATGCGGTGATGCCTGCGCATGTGATTTATCCCAAAGTGGATGACAAGCCGGCCGGATTTTCGCCGCGCTGGTTGCAGAAAGTATTGCGTGAGCGATTGGGCTTTAACGGCGTGATTTTCAGCGATGACCTGAGCATGGAAGGCGCGACCGTGGCAGGCGATGTGACCGCGCGTACATTGGCGGCACTGAATGCCGGTTGCGATATGGTATTGCTGTGTAACCGGCCGGACCTGGCGGATGAACTGCTGGAGAACCTGGAGTGGAAAATGTCTGCTCAAAGCATCGCGCGGCTGGCACGCATGCATGGTGCCGCCCATCCGGCAGATATGCTCAGTCTGCGCGAGTCGGCTGCTTATGTCGAGGCTGTACAGCGTATGGCGCTGGTCGGGCAGCCGGAGACGGATTTATTTGCGTAAAGCTATCTAATCCGCCAAGGATGCAGTAAGCTAAACAGTTAATTATTTTTCAGGTTATAACATCGGTTGCAGCTATGAAGTGGATTATCTTAGGGGTGTTTCTGGCATCGGTCAGCTATGTGCATTTTCGCGGTAAAGTGCGGCATAAGTTTTACCGTCAACTATTTGATCACTCCGGCATTGTGTCGCCGTTTAATGTTTTTCTTTACCTGTTCTCCAAGGTGCCGACCACGCCTTATCTGCCGGTCAGTGACTTTCCTGAGCTGAAGGCCATCAGCGACCGCTGGGAGGATATCCGCAAGGAAGCCTTGCATGTGCGTGAACAGGAGCGGATTGCCGCCGCACAGAACAATAACGATGCCGGTTTTAACTCGTTCTTTAAAACTGGCTGGAAGCGTTTTTACCTGAAGTGGTATGACGCGCATCATCCTTCCGCCAGCATTTATTGCCCGCAAACCGTGGCCTTGCTGCAAAGTATCCCCAGCGTCAAGGCGGCCATGTTTGCCGAGTTGCCACCAGGGGCGCATCTGAATCCGCATCGCGATCCGTATGCCGGCTCATTGCGCTATCACCTGGGTCTGGTGACGCCTAACAACGACCAGTGCTTTATCCGTGTGGACGGGGAGGATTACAGCTGGCGCGATGGCCAGGCGGTGATGTTTGATGAGACTTATATCCATGAAGCCTATAACAACACTCAGGAAGACCGTATTATCCTGTTCTGTGATATTGAGCGCCCCATGCGTTACCGCTGGGCACAGGCCGTTAACCGCTTCCTGGCGAATACCATAGTGACGGCCGCCAGTTCTCCCAATGAGGCCGGTGACCAGACCGGGGTGATCAACCGCCTGTTTCATTATGCCTGGGTGGTCGGTCAGTATCGTCGTCGTTTCAAGCGCTGGAATAAAACCGTGTACCAGATCACGCGTATCGTCCTGATTGCACTGGTGTGTTACGGTTTATGGAAGCTTTAACCGGCTTGATCGAACATGTAAAAATAGTGACGGGAGCTTGAAACTTTGTGCTATTGCCATTATCTTAGTCATAAACAATTTATATAAAAGTAATTACATTTTTTTTGAGAGGAAAAATCTATGTCTGATATGCAAGTTTTAGGTCGTGAAGGAAATGTTTCCGCTACGCAGAACCGCGTGTTGCGTAACACATATGCCTTGCTCGGCCTGAGCATGGTTCCGACCGTCATTGGCGCCTATGTCGGTTTGCAAATGAATTTTGGCTGGCTGGCCGCGCATCCGTTCATGTTTGCGATCGGTTTCCTGGCCGTGATGTTCGGCATGTTCAAGCTGATCGCCGTTAACCAGAACAGTGGTGTGGGTGTATGGCTGTTGCTGGCCATGACATTTGTGTTCGGCGTGATGCTGGGACCTATCCTGCAATTTGCACTGCATTTGCGTAACGGTGCCGAGATTGTCGGCCTGGCTGCTGCCGGTACCGGGATTACTTTCCTGACACTGGCTGGTATCGGTTCTTCGCCTGCACGTGATTTCAGCGGTATGGGCAAATTCCTGATGGTAGGCCTGATTCTGGCAATTGTGGCTGGCCTGGCCAATATGTTCTTCCAGATTCCGGCGTTGTCACTGGCGATTTCCGGCGTGTCGGTGCTGATTTTCTCGGCTTACATTCTGTATGATGTTAACCAGATTGTCCGCGGTGGTCAGACCAACTATGTGATGGCAACCCTGAACCTGTATCTGGATGTGTACAACCTGTTCGTGAATTTGTTGCACATTCTGCTGTCATTGCTGGGCAACCGTGACTAAGTCCTTCTGAGTAAAAACAAACCCGCCAGCTGGCGGGTTTGTTTTTTTGGGGATATAAGCCTCCATGGGTAGAGGATTGCAGAGTGTAAAGCGTCAGCTGTCGTTAGCTTGCAGGCCTGGCTTTTTCCAGCCTGCGCTGCCTGAAGAAACTGCTCAGCAGCGAGCCGCATTCTTCGGCCAGCACTGCCTGTGTTACTTCGCAATGATGATTGAGCTTCTGCTCGGCCATTAAATCAACCACACTGCCACAGCAGCCGGTTTTCGGATCGCTGGCGCCATAAACCAGTCTGGCAATGCGCGCATGCTGGATGGCGCCGCTGCACATGGCGCAAGGTTCCAGTGTGACATATAAGGTACAGTCAACCAGCCTGTAGTTGCCCAGATATTGCGCCGCTTCACGCATGGCCCGGATTTCAGCGTGCGCGGTCGGGTCGCTCAGGCTGATAGGTGCATTACTGCCGCGGCCTATTACTTCGCCATTTTTCACGACCACCGCACCTACAGGCACTTCGCCCTGGCTGGCGGCAGTTTGGGCCAGCGCGATGGCCATACGCATGAAATCTTCGTCTTGCATGTGTTGTTATGATTTGGCAGGTTTGTCGGCAAGGCGGATCAGGATATACACCAGGCCCATGACAAATGCGCCTGCCAGCCAGATGCCGATTTCTTCATAAGTGGGCGCGGCATCCTGCACCGGCAGGACGATCAGCTTGCGCAGGAACATCACCAGCACCACCTCGACAAAGGTTTCCACCAGCAATTTGTGTCCGCGCAGATAGCGGATTTCAGCAGAAATCAGTGCCGAGATGGACCATAACAGCATCAGGGTACCCAGGGCACGTAAAAAGCCATGCACCAGATTATGTTCGTAAGCGGCTTCCTTGACGTCAAGAAAAAACAGCCAGGTAAACATGACCACGGAAATCGCCAGTGCCAGACCGATAATGATATGGGCCAGTCCGTTCAGCCATAGCATGGCCTTGATGGCGATTCGGTTTAATGGTTCAAATTCTTCCGGCAGTTGTTCTTGTGACATTCAGGTTTCCATCCGCTAATTGAGGCTAAATGATAAATCATTTAATCAGCAATTGCGTCAGTGACAGCTGCGAAAGTCGCTTGAGCAGCCATTGCATGGCTTTGCCCATTTCGGACGGGCGCTGTTGCCGCCAGGCAATAAAGGTTGGGGTAATAGGTTTGGGTTCAGCCACCTGCTTGATCACCAGCAATCCCTGATCGGCTGCGGATTGAGCCATTTGCCTGGGTAGGTAACCAATGGCTACCCCCGTGATTTGGGCCTGCAATTTGGTGTGCATATCCGGCACGGTCAATGTGTCCTGGCCGGACAGAATGCCGGAAGTACGCGGCTGCAGATTGCGTGAGCTGTCGGCTGCTGCTGCGACGCGATGCTGCACAATATCACAGGCAT
>CBIMYT010000013.1:0-68660 GCA_966248215.1 uncultured Methylophilus sp.
TGCACTGGACACATCATGATCCGCAAGGTCGGCAGGGTGGCTGGATCAGGGTAAACGGACAGACATACGAGTAAACACGCAACTTTGGTCACGATACGTCAGTTGTCATTCAAAAAATTCTGCCTGATATATTCATATGTGCGGCGACATTATTTTTTAATGTACGCCTGGTCTGGTTTGAAAAGTTTAATTTCTGGATAATCAATCATGAGCGATATTTTAAATAAAATCCTGGCAACCAAAGCGGAAGAGATTGCAGCGGCACAAGCAAAACTGCCGCTGAGCGAGGTGCAGCAACTGGCAGCACAACAACCACCCGCGCGTGATTTCGTCGCTGCGATTCGCAACAAGATTGCCGCTGGCAAAGCCGCCGTGATTGCCGAAATCAAGAAAGCCAGTCCTTCCAAAGGCGTGATTCGCGAAGATTTCAGACCGGCAGAAATCGCGGCGAGCTATGAACAGGGTGGTGCGGCCTGCCTGTCCGTACTCACTGATGAACAGTATTTCCAGGGCTGTGCCGATTACCTGAAACAGGCCCGTGCCGCTTGTAACCTGCCAGTCCTGCGCAAGGATTTCATGATAGATCCGTACCAGGTGTACGAAGCACGTGCCATGGGTGCGGACTGCATTCTGCTGATTGCTGCGGCATTAACACTGCCGCAGATGCAACAACTGGAAACGGTTGCACATGCGTTAGGCATGGCGGTGCTGGTGGAAGTGCATAACGGTGAAGAGCTGACGCAGGCATTGCAACTGGCCACACCCTTGCTGGGCATCAATAACCGTAACCTGCGCACCTTCGAAGTCACCCTGGACACCACACTGGGCTTGCTGGACAGGATTTCCGGCGACAAGATCGTGGTCACCGAAAGTGGTATTTTCACTGCGGACGATGTGAAACTGATGCGCGACCATGCAGTCCATACCTTCCTGGTCGGTGAAGCCTTTATGCGCCAGGAAAACCCCGGCGCCGAACTGGCTACAGTATTTGCATGATTTAAGCTGTCGCTGGCAGCACCCTGTCTTCAACCTTACGCCCGGCATTCCTGATGCTGCGCCCATATGGAGATTATCTTGAGTCAATTTTTAGCTATCCGCCCCCGCCGCATGCGCAAGGACGACTTTTCCCGTCGCCTGATGCGTGAAAATGTACTGACCGTCAACGACCTGATTTATCCGGTATTTGTGCTCGAAGGCGAGAACAGGATCGAGGAAGTGGCCTCCATGCCCGGCGTACAGCGCCAGAGCATGGATATCCTGCTGAAAACCGCCGAAGAATGCGTCAGGCTGGGCATTCCTGCCCTAGCGTTATTTCCGGTGGTGCCGCAGGAATTCAAAAGCCTGGATGCGAAAGAAGCGTACAACCCGGATGGGCTGGTGCCGCGCACGGTGCGCGCATTGAAAAAAGCTTTTCCCGAGCTTGGCGTGATTACCGATGGCGCGCTGGACCCTTATACCACCCACGGCCAGGATGGCCTGATTGATGATACCGGTTATGTGCTAAACGATGAAACCGTTGAAGTGCTGATCAAACAGGCTTTATGTCATGCTGAAGCCGGCGTCGATGTGGTTGCGCCTTCCGACATGATGGATGGCCGCATTGGCGCGATTCGTGATGCGCTGGAAGAGCATGGATATATCTATACCCGCATTCTGGCTTATTCTGCCAAATATGCCTCCGCCTTCTACGGCCCGTTCCGCGATGCCGTGGGCTCCGCTGCCAACCTGGGTAAAAGCAATAAATACAGCTACCAGATGGATCCTGCCAATTCTGATGAAGCCCTGAAAGAAGTCGCGCTGGACCTGGAAGAAGGTGCCGACATGGTCATGGTCAAACCGGGCATGCCATACCTGGATATTGTGCGCCGCGTCAAAGACGAGTTCGGTGTCCCGACTTATGCCTATCATGTGAGTGGCGAATACGCCATGCTGAAAGCGGCTGCCCAGAATGGCTGGCTGGATGAGAAAGCCTGTGTACTGGAAGCGATGCTGGGTTTCAAACGCGCCGGCGCGGATGGCGTGCTGACTTACTATGCGATGGAAATCGCGAAGTGGCTAAAGGAATAGCGGGCTTTTCGCTGGCGGTTACTTCCCGGAGAGTTGCACCAGAAAGTGACCGTCTGTTCGCTGCCCGCCTGCAATTTCTCAGTCCGCATAATCCACAATCAGCGGCGCATGGTCACTAAACCGTTCCGCCTTGTACACACTGGCCGCCTGCACTTTGGCGCCTAACGCCGGGGTCGCCAGCTGGTAATCAATCCGCCACCCCACGTTCTTCGCCCATGCCTGGCCACGATTGCTCCACCAGGTATAACATTCGTCGGTGGTTTCCGGATACAGGCCACGATAGGTATCCACCCAGCCCACACGTCCCAGCACATCGGTCATCCAGGCCCGCTCTTCGGGCAGGAAGCCGGAATTCTTGCGATTGCCTTTGTAGTTTTTGAGGTCTATCTCCTGATGGGCAATGTTCCAGTCACCGCAAATCACCACGTCACGCCCGCAGGCCACCAGCTGCTCCAGGTGCGGCAGGAATAACGCCATGACCTGGAATTTGAATTGCTGACGCTCCTCGCCACTGGATCCACTGGGCAGATACAGCGAAACCACACTCAGGTTGCCGTACTGACATTCCAGGTAGCGGCCTTCGGCATCGATATGCGCATGCCCCAGTCCGATAATCACTTTATCTGCCGCTTGCTTGCTGTAGATGCCCACGCCGCTATAGCCCTTTTTCTCGGCATAGTGGAAATAGCCGTGATAACCGGGCGGTTGCAGCATCTCTGGCTGCATATCGGCCGCCTGAGCTTTGAGTTCCTGCAGGCACACGATATCGCCGCCACTATTGGCCAGCCACGGCAAAAAGCCTTTGTTACAGGCTGACCGTATGCCATTCAGGTTCAAGGTTATAATACGCATTGTTTTAATACTTTCTGCTTTTTTAAAAATGACTGCCCACACACTCAGTGCCGATTTTATTGCTTTTGCCATCCAGAAACAGGTGTTGCGCTTTGGCGAATTCAAAACCAAAGCCGGTCGTTTAAGCCCTTATTTCTTTAATGCCGGTCTGTTTGACGATGGCGACAGCCTGCTCAAACTGGGTGAATTTTACGCACACAGCATTTTACAGTCTGGATTGAAATTCGACATGCTGTTTGGGCCTGCTTACAAAGGCATTCCGCTGGTCGCCGCCATCAGCATCGCATTTGCACGCATGGGGCATAACTTTCCTTACGCCTATAACCGCAAGGAAGCCAAGGATCACGGCGAAGGCGGCACGCTGGTCGGTGCGCCACTCAAGGGCCGCGTGCTGATTATTGATGACGTGATTTCTGCCGGCACTTCTATCCGTGAATCCGTCACGCTGATCCGCAACGCAGGTGCCACACCGTGTGCGGTCAGCATTGCGCTGGACAGACAGGAAAAAGGGCTGGGCGAATTATCCGCCGTGCAGGAAGTCGAGCAAACCAATCAGATGCCGGTGGTGAGCATTGCCAGGCTGGCTGACCTGTTTGCCTACCTGCAAGGCAATGACAGCCTGGCGCAATACTTTCCGGCAATTGAAGCGTATCGCAAACAATACTGCATTCTTTAAGCGCTGCGGCAAACAAACAATAGCGGGCAATTTGCCCGCTATTGTTATTTCAGCATGCCCATCAGCCTGGACATGATCAACGCCGGGTTATTCTCCACCACGCCATTCGGCGTCAGCTGATTGACCACATCCGGCATATATTCCGCCACTTTCGCGCTTAACTCGTCAGGCGTCATATCCAGTTTACCGGCAATACCTGCCAGTACAGTGCTACCCAGGGCAGCGCCAATCTGCTGCGCATTCACATTCAGGTTGGTACCCGTGCCCACCCAGGAATCCACCTGCTCGGACAACCCGCCATTTTTCAGGGTTTGCAGAATGCCGGGCAACCCTCCGTATTGCTGAAATAACTCCATGGCCAGTTTGGCCATAGGGGCTTTATCGCCCATCATTTTGCTCATCATGGCACCGGCCATGCTATCGAATAATCCCACTGTGACTGCTCCTAAATAGTGATGTCATTTTGAAATGTTTTTTCGCCTCTAGGCGAGTTACTTTCTGGTGCTTGCCCCCCAGAAAGTAACCACAACCAACGCAGTGTTGCGGCGTAGGCTAACCTTCAGGTTAAGCCATGAAATGGCGGTCGTAGCCAAAGAGGAGGGCACCCACCACCACGGCCTTCGGCTTCCCTCCGTTGCTCAACAAAGTAAGCGGTCACGAAACTCAACCTGGTGGCCTGCACACACCGCAGCCCACTGCGGGATTCGAACAGTCGCTCCCTCTTCTCTTACTTTGTTTCCGCTACTCAGCGTGATGGGATGGGATTTATCTCACCAAACTCATGGCGTAGAAGTTCGCACTGTTTCAACTTCAAAACCTGATTGGATAAATCAGAAGCTGTGGCATTCACTGGGGTTGTGGGGCCCCCATCTGCCGCGCCGAGTAGCGCAGCCAAAACAAGATGAAGGGAGCGTTTGCCCGAGTCCCGCAGCAGCTCACGATTTGTGTGAGCTGCCAGGTCGAGTTTCGCGACCGCTTGTTTTGGCGAGCAACGCAGGAATCAAGCGGAAGTTGGGGTGTCCTTTACTTTGGACAAGCAAAGGAAAGCAACTCGCTATCAAAGCGAAACTAATGATTCATCAATACCAAGAAAGCAATCAGCACTGTCAACACTCTCGTTTAAAGGCGAAAAGAAACCCTACATTACCCCGCCCACCTTTTAACCATATCTACGTTACCGATCAAAACCTCTCATGTGCCGCCAGATAGCGCCACTGTCCCGGCGGTAATTTCCCCAATGCAATCCTGCCTATGCGAATCCGCTTCAAGCCCACCACTTTCAGCCCCACCAGCTCACACATCCTGCGAATCTGCCGTTTGCGACCTTCGCGCAGTACAAAGCGCAACTGGTCCTCATTCTGCCAGGAAACCTTGGCCGGTTTCAGCTGCACGCCATCCAGGCTCAAGCCATGATTCAGTTTGGCCAGGCCATTGGCACTCAGCGAGCCTTCCACACGCACCAGATATTCTTTTTCGGTACTGGAATCTTCCCCAATCAAATGCCGGGCAATGCGACCATCCTGCGTCAGCACCAGCAGACCGGTGGAATCAATATCCAGGCGTCCGGCCGGTGCCAGGCCATGCAGGAATCCCCGGTGAAAGGTTTTTTGGGTGGGATCTTCTGCCCACTGGTTTTCCGGTTTAACCAGCACCACGGCCGGTTCATAGCCGTCTTCTGCCTGGCCGCTGACGTAACCTACGGGTTTGTGCAGCAAAATAGTGACATTCTCAGCCTGGTATTCTTTGGCATAGGTGCTGATCACGATCTCGGCATCGGGATCAATACGTGTACCCAGGGTCTCCACGATTTCGCCGTTGACCTTGACCCAGCCGTTCACTATCCAGTCATCGGCTTCACGGCGTGAGCACAGGCCACGGTCTGCCATCACCTTGGACAGGCGCGGCTGTAAATCACTATCAGTTTGTGCTGGCTGACTGGCAGGTCTGCCCGCTGCTCTTGCCGTATATGGTCTCTCCTGGTCACGCAATCTTTCATTGCGTGCCGGTCTGCCAGCAGATGGCCGTCCTTCTGAACGCGCCGGTTTGCCAGACTTGTTTTGATCTGTAAACGGTTTGTCGCGGCGGTGTGCACGTGTCTGCGCACCGTCTTCCTGCCGGGCACCGGTACGCCGGTCTTTTCTGGCGTCTGGTGTACGTGATTCTTTAGCCGGTGCCTCCTTCGCCCGCTGCTCAGCAGGCTGCTGCGCTTTCGGCGGTGCTTTGGTGCGGTCACGCAGTTCCGGTGACAGGGGACGCAGCGGTTTCTGGCGTTTCTGGTCAGCGGTGGCGGGGGATTTGTTGAGTTTGAGCGTAGACAAAACAGTCTTCTCACTAATGAAAGATAAACAAGGTGCTATTGTAAATTATTTGGCTGCCGGCGCACGAAAATTCAGGTCGCCCGGTTGCTTGCGTGCACTTTCCGGCATATAGCGCAGTATGGATTCAGCCCGCTCCAGCTGCGGCTGTTGTGCCATGAATTGCTGTTTCCAGGCGCGGTGCGGATTGCGGATAATCCCGGCCAGCCAGGCTGCCTGCAGCGGATTGAGTTGTGCCGGTGGCCGGTCGAAATAATAGCTGGAAGCCGCATAGGCCCCGCATATGCCCGGCCCCCAGTCCACCGTATTCAGGTAGAGGTCAAGAATCCCGGTCTTATCCAGCGTGTTTTCCAGCTGCACTGCATACAGCAGCTCTTCGATTTTTCGCTTCCAGGTACGTTCGCCATTGGTGAACATGTATTTAGCCACCTGCTGGGTCAGTGTGCTGCCGCCCACGGCTTTCTCTTCACTTTCCCTGCCCAGCAGTTGCTGCATCTGTGTCAGCACGTAGCCGGGGTGGTGCCTGAACTCGGCATCTTCGGCGATGATCACGGCCATGGGCAACCAGCGCCCCATTTTGTCGTGCGGCAACCATTGCACTCTTTCCGGATGCTTGCGCTCATCCAGCAACGGGCAGTCGTAATGTAATGCCGACGCCGTCACTTTGCTCAAATCCAGGCCATGTACTTCCAGTTGCGCCAGTTGCGGCTGGGCACTCCAGCTTTGCCGCGGCCAGCGCAAGGTGCCGGTGGCTGCCAGTACGCCGGTGACCCCGGCCTGTGCGATCGTCGCGGAATGGCTGCGCAACGGCTCCAGCAGGCTGGCGAGTGGCGTGGTCGGCAACTGCCATTGCAAGCGCAGTGAGCGCATGCTCACCGTGCCATCAAAATAAACCTTGAATGGCTTATAACTGGCATCGGCCAGTAAATAGCCTTGCAACTGCTTGCCGTCCAGTTTTAGCCATAGCTCGACCGAAGGCAGGATCACCGGCCGGTCACTGATGGACGCCGCCTGCAAGGCACAGTTCCGGCAGTGCACGCGCAAGCCATCCGCGTCATAGAGGCGGATTTCTCCCTGATGCAGGCTGAAACCTTTATGATCCAGCCACCAGCGCCCGGCGGGGGAGGTGACCAGCATCAGGATAGGCAGTACCCGCACCTGTATGCCGTTACCAACCGGCAGATTGATACGCCAGGCGGTACGGTCAAACGGCTGCCAGATCCAGCCCAGCACGCCACCGATTGTCAGCAGCATGATGACCAGCAGCGTCACCAGCAACCGTTTAGCCCATAATCTCAGCATGCGAAAGTGTCCTAAACCAGCAACCGCTCCACGATTTTCCCCTGTTTCAGATGGCTCTCGATAATGTCATCAATATCGCTTTCATCGACAAAGGTGTACCACACGGCATCCGGATACACCACCATGACCGGGCCGACGGCGCAACGATCCAGACAGCCGGCACGATTCACGCGCACCTTGCCTGCGCCTGCCAGGCCATGCTGCTTGACCTGCTTTTTCATATAGTCGAAAGCCGCTTCCGCACCCTTGTTCATGCAGCAGTCTTCGCCAGGGGCACGCTGGTTCAGGCAGAAAAAAACATGATACTGAAAATGGCTTTGACTCATACAATGGCTTTCTATGGCTGATAGCGGATCAGACGCACTATTCGGTGAAAAGTTGATCTTCCCTGCTGAATGTCCAGGTCCGGGTAATGCTCAACACATCGGTATCCTGCCGGATATCGTCAGGAAATACCGGAAACGGTGCCGCAAGCTGCACAATACGACGCGCAGCATCATCCAGCAATTTATGCCCCGAGCTTTGCTGCACGCGGATACTTTCTATATTGCCATCGGCCCGGATGGATACCGTCAGCTGCAACTGGCCATACAGCTTCTGTGTGCGGGCAGTTTGCGGGTAATTCAGGTTACCCACACGCTCGATTTGCTGCCGCCACTGCTCTACATAAGTGGCAAAACGGTATTCGCGGGTACGTGCGCCGATAAACTGGCGTTTGGGTCGGGTTTCATACGCTTCCTGCTGTTTGGCAATCAGGGCTTCCAGCTTGACCATTTCCTGCATGGCCAGCTTATCCTGCGGCGTTTGCACGGGCTGTCTGGCCGCTTGTGGCGCTGTTTTTTTACTTGATGCCTGTGTTTTCATCACTGGCGTCTGCAAGGTAGTCACCGCCTGACTGGCTTTCAGCTGCGTCATCAGCGCATGCGCTTCCTGCTCCAGCTGTGCTACGCGCTGCTGATGGCGTAACAGTTCGGCATCCTGCTGGCTGGCTGGCATGACTGGCTGCAAACTGGCTTCCGCTGCCTGCGGATTTGACGCCGGCTGGCTGTGCACGCTGGGCAGCGGGCTTTTCATCTGGCGCTTTTCGTCAGTATTACCGCCACGGTCCAGGTTGGCCTGTGCCAGCGCATCGGCCTTGGTCGGGGCCTGCCGGGTCTTGCTGTTGACCAGCATCACATTCAGTGACGGAATCTGGTCTTTGAATACTTTGAGTTCAGGTTGAAAATGCAGCGTCAGGAGGATGACATGCACCAGCAGCGAAAACCATAAAGCCCATACCAGCGGCGAACGTTCACGCAAGCGCATGCCGTATCCGCCTGCTTATGCCTGCAACGCCTGCAACAGTTGCTGGTGTACGCCACCAAAGCCGCCATTACTCATGACCAGCACCTGGTCACCGGGTCTGGCAAACTGGGTCACGGCCTGCACCAGTGCGGATAAATCATCAAAGGTCTGTGCCTTGTCCTGCATGGGCGCCAGCGCGGCAGCGGCATCCCAGCCCAGGTTACTGGCGTAGCAGAATACTGCATCGGCCTCGCGCAAACTGTCCGGCAAGGCCTCTTTCATCACGCCCAGCTTCATGGTGTTGGAGCGTGGTTCCAGCACCGCCAGGATACGCGCTTTGCCCGCTTTGGCGCGCAAACCGGCCACGGTCGTGGCGATGGCGGTCGGGTGATGGGCAAAATCGTCATACACCGTGATGTCATTGACCACGCCTTTGATTTCCATACGGCGTTTGACGTTCTTGAATTCGTTTAAAGCCTCAATCGCAATGCATGGTGCCACGCCGACATGACGTGCGGCAGCAATCACTGCCAGTGCATTGCTGCGGTTGTGCTCGCCCAGCAGCTCCCAGCTGACATTCCCCTGGCGTTCGCCATTGAAAAACACATCAAAGCGACCCTGTGCATCCACATTGCGTACCTGCCAGCCATCGGCACTGTCTATGCGCTCCAGGCCACTCCAGCAACCGCGTGCCAGCACGCGATCCAGGCTATCCTGCTGGTTAGCCACCACCAGGCCTTGTTGCGGCACGGTGCGCACCAGGTGGTGGAACTGTTTTTCAATCGCAGGCAAATCTTCAAAAATATCGGCGTGGTCAAACTCCAGGTTGTTCAGCACCGCCGTGCGTGGCCGGTAATGCACAAACTTGGAACGCTTGTCGAAAAATGCCGTGTCATACTCATCCGCCTCAATCACAAAGAAAGGCGAAACGGAGTTGGCGTCCTGCCTCGGTGTCTGCGGCAAACGGGCAGAAACCCCGAAGTTTTCCGGCACGCCACCGATCAGGAAACCCGGTGCCAGGCCGGCATATTCCAACACCCAGGCCAGCATGGAAGAAGTGGTGGTCTTGCCATGCGTGCCCGCCACTGCCAGCACCCATTTGCCTTGCAATACATGTTCGGCCAGCCATTGCGGCCCCGAAATATACGGCAGGCCACGATTGAGGATTTCTTCCATCAGCGGATTGCCACGCGTGACCACATTGCCGATCACATACATATCAGGATTCAGGGAAGTCTGGCCAGGGTCAAAGCCTTCAATCAGCTCTATGCCTTGTGCTTCCAGCTGGGTACTCATGGGCGGATAGACATTGGCGTCACAGCCGGTGACGCGATGCCCGGCAGCTTTGGCCAGCACCGCGATGCCGCCCATGAATGTACCGCAAATACCAAGGATATGAATATGCATAGAATTTACCGAATCAGTTTAATCAGGGCATTTTACCAAACAACCTTTGGCAAAACGGCAGCTGTCTGCATTCAATTTGCTGCAAACAGGGACTGGTACTGGCGACAGCGTGCAGTAATATCAACGGCCTGGAAAATATCGCTGATCACCGCCAGGGCATTAGCACCAGCGGCGATGAGCGGCGGCGCATTTTCCAGCGTAATTCCGCCTATGCCAACCACAGGCACAGCCAGTGATTGCCTGGCCCGGGTGAATAACGCTGCCGTGGCACGCGGCGCATGCGGCTTGGTCGGGGAAGGGTAGCAGGCACCAAACGCCACATAATCGGCCCCGGCAGCCTGCGCCTGCTCGGCCAGTTCAAAGCGGTTATAGCATGAAGCACCTATGATTTTGCCGCTACCCAGCACGGCCCTGGCAGCAGCAATGGCCTGATCTTCCTGCCCGACATGCACGCCATCGGCATCCAGTTCAGCAGCCAGCGCCACATGGTCATTAATCAGCAAAGGGATATTAGCACGACGGCACAGGCCTAACAGGGCAGATGCCTGTTCCACTCGCAAAGTCTCGCGGGCCGTTTTATGCCGGTATTGCACAATGGCAGCACGGCCTTGCAGCGCCTGTTCTACCCGGGTGCACAGCAGGTCGGTGTCGTCACAATCCGGCGTGACCAGGTAAAGCCCGTTAATGCTGTAATTCACTGGCTTTTTCCTGCCCCTCGGATTCACGCGCCCAGAAGAAACGGTCGGGAATAAACTGGCCCATGCCGGGACGGAAACCATGCCGCAAGGTTTGCCAGGTGAACTCCTGCGCCTCATGCACGGCTTCTTCCATGCTCAGGCCATGCGCCAGGCAGGCAGTAATCGCACTGGTCAATGTACAGCCGGAACCATGATAACTGCCGGGCAACCGCTCCCAGTGATAATCCTTGATCAGGCCAGGCGTAGCGCCAATAATCTGCATACCATACAGGCTGTTGACCACATCATGCGAGCGCTCATGCGTGCCGGTAATCATCACATATTCGCTGCCCATGTCGATCAGGCGCAAGGCGCATTCTTCCAGCGAACTGTGTTTAACCTCATCATTTTCATCATAATAGGCCAGACGGCGCGCTTCCAGACTGTTAGGCGTAATCAGTGTCGCCTGCGGGAACAGCAGCTCACACATGGCCGCCTGCATTTCCTCATTGGACAGCTCGTCACCACGGCCAGACGCCAGGATAGGGTCGATAATCAGCGGCACATCGGGATAATCGGCCACGATCTCGGCAATCACCGCCACATTCTCCACACTGCCCAGCAAGCCGAGCTTGAAGGCACTCACGGACACATCTTCCAGTATCGTGCGCGCCTGGTCATTGATCGTGTCCGGATCCAGCGGCATCACGTTTTCCACGCCCACGGTGTCCTGCACCGTGATGCCGGTAATCACCGACAGCGGATAACAGCCTATGCTGGACAATGCCATGATATCTGCCTGCACGCCAGCCCCGCTACTGGGATCTGTGGCAGCAAAAGTAAGAACGGTTGGGGGAGTGTTAGCCATGAGAATTCCTTTGGAGCGGCTGACGGGAATCGAACCCGCGTATCAAGCTTGGGAAGCTGGCGTTCTACCATTGAACTACAGCCGCGAACAGGCGTTATTCTACTTGGCTAATGGCCGAACACAAAATTTTCTCTGCGCAAAAAACTGTATTGCCACAGGCCAGAGGATTTAAGGCACCAAGTGCGCAATAAAGCGGTTATCTGAAAACGTCGCAGGACATTGCCATGTGCCATGATTACCCTTGCTCCAGCGCATCCACATCCACGGTCCAGCGGATTTTTGCCTGTAGCGGATGTTGCCAGGCCCAGTCTACGGCGGCATGCAGTAATTGTTGCAGCGCGCCGCGCTGCTGGCTTTGCAGCATGACATAGCCACGCTCCATGCGGTTGAGTCTGGCAATGCCGGGCCGTACCGGGTCGTAAATCAGGGGCAGATCAGTAAAGCTGGCCGCATGCTGGCGCAGAAACGCGCGTCCGGCTTCGGTCAGCTCGCTTAAAAACTGCTGCACCAGCGCATAATCCTGCGCTTCGGCCCGGATAACGGCAATATAGGTAGCGGGCGGGAATTGCAGGGCGATACGCTCCTGTAACAGGCTGTCGGCAAATTCGGCGTAATTTTGCGCCTGCAAGGCGGCAAACAGGGCATGTTGCGGAAACGCGGTCTGAATCAGCACTTCCCCCGGCTTATCGCCACGTCCGGCCCGGCCAGCCACTTGCATGAGCTGGGCAAACAGGCGCTCACTGGCGCGATAATCCGGACTGTACAGGGCGCTGTCGGTATCCAGCACGCCGACCAGCGTCAGGTTGGGGAAATCATGGCCTTTGGCCAGCATCTGCGTGCCGACCAGGATATCCACCTTGCCGTCATGTACGGCTGTCAATAATTCGGTCAGCGTATTCTTGGCCTGTATGGTGTCGCGGTCCACCCGTGCCACCCGCGCCTGCGGAAACAGTTGTTGTAAAGTCTCTTCAACGCGTTGCGTGGCCTGGCCGACCGGACGCAGGTCGGGATTGCCGCAGCTAGGGCATTGCACCGGGATTCGCTGCTCGGCACCACAATGATGGCAGCGCAAGACGCGTTGCCGCAGATGCAGCACCATTTTGGCCGAACAGCGCTGGCAATCTGCCAGCCACTGGCAGGCGGAGCAGTGCAGCACCGGCGCATAACCGCGCCGGTTAATAAACAGCAGGCTTTGCTCGCCACGTTGCAGGCGCAGGGTAATCGCCTGCTTTAATTGCGGCGTCAACCCGGCTTCCGGCGGCGAATGCGTAGTATCTATGCAGAAAATGCGTGGCAATTTGGCCTGGGCGGCGGCACGCTGCGTCAAGGTCAGCAGGCGGTAACCGGGTTTCCTGCCGGCCTGTCCAGCTGCCTGCAAAGTATGGCCGTTGGCGTTGTACCAGCTTTCCAGCGAAGGCGTGGCGCTGCCCAGCACCACCGGAATACCGCATTGCTTGGCGCGTACCAGTGCCACATCGCGCGCATGGTAACGCATGCCGTCCTGCTGCTTGTAGGAGCTGTCATGCTCCTCGTCCAGGATCATCAGCTTTAAATGCGGCATAGGCGTAAACACGCTCAGACGCGTGCCGATCACAATCCGTGCCGCACCGGTCTGTGCCGCCTGCCAGTTTTGCAAGCGCTCACTCTCGCTCAAATGACTGTGCAGCGTCACCAGCGGGAACTGGCTGAGACGACTGCGGAAGCGGCCTTCCAGTTGTGGCGTCAAATTGATTTCCGGCACCATGATCAGAACCTGTGATTGCGGTTCGGCCAGCACGGTTTGCAGCAGGCGGATATAGACTTCGGTTTTGCCGGAACCGGTCACGCCGAACAGCAGCCAGGGCTGGAATTGCTGTAACGTATCAAGAATGGCCGCCACAGCATGGGCCTGTTCCTGATTCAAGACCGGTTCATGCTCGGAAGCCGCCAGGGAAGGGCGCGTAGCCACCACTTCACGCCGCGTGACCAGGCCGCTGTCCAGCAAGGGCTGCATGGCCTTGCGCCAGGTCGCGGATGCTTCAGCCAGCATGCTTTCGCTGCACTCTGCATGCTGTTGCAACAGCGCAACAATCCGTGCCAGTACTTGCTGGCGCTTGCCGACCAGATCATCCGGCACTGGTCGCGCCAATTGATACAGCCAGGTTTTGCGTGACACCGCCGGTTTGATTTGTCGCAGGCGTAGCGGCAGGCTGGACAGCACGGTCTGGCCGAACGGGTAATGGTAGTAGTCAGCACAGAAGCGCAGCAATTTGAGCGTGGCGGCATCAAACGGCACATCATCAAACACTTGCAGCACGGCTTTCAGCTTGTGTACCGGTATATCGGTCTCGCTGGGCAGCGCCATCACGATACCCACCAGCTGGCGCCCGGCAAACGGCACCACCACGCGGTTGCCCTCGCGGATGAGCAGTCCGGGATTCAGGTAATCAAATTGGCGATCCAGCGGCACATCCAGCACCACGCGCACAATCGCGGCAGCGGAATGGACTGCAGGAACAGGGGCTTCGGCATGCATGGGTGAAAATGACTAATTAGGTTAAAATGGCGGTTTGATTATTCAGCAGCATTTTAACCTTGAAACAAACGATCACAGAACTGATTCTGCAAGCGGTAAAACCGCTGGTAGACGACACCTCCGGCCTGAATATTATTCTTGAGCGGCCAAAATCTGCCGAGCATGGCGACTTTGCCAGCAATATCGCCATGCAACTGGCCAAGCCACTCAAACAGAACCCGCGTGCCATTGCACAAAGCATTATTGACGGCCTGCCTGCCAACAGCATCCTGAGCAAGGTGGAAATCGCCGGCGCCGGGTTTATCAACTTTTTCCTGTCGGCAGACAGCAAGCAGGGCGTGGTCAAGGAAATTTTCCAGGCAGGTGCCGCATTTGGCCGCAATACTTCCGGCCAGCAGCAAAAAGTGCAGGTGGAATTCGTGTCTGCCAACCCGACCGGCCCATTGCACGTTGGCCATGGCCGCGGCGCGGCAGTGGGTGATTGCCTGTGCCGCCTGCTGGCCGCCAACGGCTGGGATGTGACACGCGAGTTTTATTACAACGACGCCGGGGCGCAGATTGATAACCTGACCAAGTCCGTGCATGCCCGTGCACAAGGTATCGCCCCTGACGATGCGCGCTTCCCCGAAGATGGTTACCGTGGCGAATACATTATGGATATTGCCAACGCCTACCTGGCCAAAGAAACGGTGACCGCCGACGATATGGCCGTGACCGCCAGCGGCGATGTCAATGATGCCGAATCCATCCGCAAGTTTGCCGTGGCCTACCTGCGTCATGAGCAGGATCTGGACTTGCAGGCATTCCAGATCAAATTTGATGTCTTTTCGCTGGAAAGTGCGCTCTACACCGAAGGCAAAGTGGAAAACACCGTACAGGCCCTGATCGCCAGCGGCCATACTTACGAGCAGGATGACGCCTTGTGGCTGCGCACTACCGACTTCGGTGATGACAAAGACCGCGTCATGCGCAAGAAAGAGGGCGGTTATACCTATTTTGTGCCGGATGTGGCCTACCACCGCGAAAAATGGAACCGTGGTTTCACCCGCGTGATTAACGAGCAGGGTGCCGACCACCACAGCACCATTACCCGCGTGCGGGCCGGTTTGCAGGCACTGGATGCCGGTATTCCGCAAGGCTGGCCGGAGTATGTGCTGCACCAGATGGTGACCGTGATGCGTGGCGGCGAAGAAGTGAAACTGTCCAAGCGCGCCGGTAGCTACGTCACCTTGCGCGACCTGATTGAAGAAGTCGGCTGTGACGCCACCCGCTATTTCCTGGCCGCACGCAGCCCGGATTCACAGCTGGTGTTCGACATTGACCTGGCGCGTGCGCAGACCAATGACAATCCGGTTTACTATATCCAGTATGCCCATGCGCGGATCTGCAGCGTGCTGAACCAGTGGGGCGGCGACAGTGCCAGCCTGTCAGACGCAGACCTGTCACCATTGCAAAGTGCGGCAGAAACCGCACTGATGCAGGCACTCAGCCAGTATCCCGAAGTGGTCTCCACGGCCTGCCAGGCATCGGCACCGCATATGGTGGCCAACTACCTCAAAGAGCTAGCCAGTGCCCTGCATAGTTATTACAATGACACCAAGTTTTTGGTGGATGAGTCACAGCTCAAACTGGCTCGCCTGGCACTGATTACGGCCACACGCACGGTATTGCGTAACGGCCTGGATCTGCTGGGTGTCAGTGCCCCGGAAAAAATGTAAGTTCTTTTTGAAACAAAACGGTTAAACACACTCATGAGTCGCGACTACAAACCCGCCCAGACCAAAGCCAAAACAAAAAGCAGTGGCAGCACTTTTTTCAATGGCCTGCTGGTAGGCATTTTCCTCGGCGTCGCCATGACCGTGGCCCTGATTATCTATATCAAAGGCGACCACAGTCCTTTCTCCAGCGCATTCAAAAAAGACGAAGGCCAGCAGGAAATCCCGATCAAGAGCATAGTCACCGAAGAAGAGATCAAACCGGGCAGTGCGACCATTGAAGACCCGAACAAGTTTGATTTCTACACTATACTGCCGGATGCCGACAGCAAAATCAGCGAACAGCAGGTCAAGAAAAACACCCCCATCAAGCAGGAAAGCTACTTTATCCAGGTAGGTGCGTTTTCCAGGGGAGATGATGCCAACAACCTGAAAACCCGCCTGGCACTGGTCGGCTTTGAAGCTTTTGTGCAAACGGCAGAGATTCCCAACAAAGGCACCATGCACCGGGTACGCATGGGCCCGCTGAATGACCCGGCCAAGATCAGCAAACTGAGCCGCGAACTGGAAAGCAATGGCTTCCAGCCCAGCCTGATCAAGGTCAACATCGAATCCTCTGCCCACTAGCATGAAGGCCGCCGGAAAGCAGGATTCGATTCAGGCCTGAATGCATGCCACTGTCATCGCTTTCAGGCTGTTGCCCGTTAAACCAACACTTTCCACTTAACCACTTTCCATTCACAAGGAAACCCATTTTATGAAGAACATGTTGTTGAGTCTGATGCTCTGGGCAGGATTGACCTCTGGCGCTGTCCTGGCCGCCACACCGCAATTGGGTGAACAATTCGAACAGGTGGCACAGCAAATCACCACCGACCAGCCAGCCAAAATCGAAGTCATGGAAATTTTCTGGTACGGTTGCCCGCATTGCTACCATATGGAACAACCGCTGGATGCCTGGGTAAAGAAACTGCCGTCCGACGTCTACTTCAAGCGCGTGCCAGGTTTGCCTAACCCGAGCTGGGCACCGATGGCCAAAGCCTATTACGCCATGGAAGAACTCGGCGTGCTGGATAAACTGCACAGCCAGCTGTTTGCCGCCATCCACAAGAGCAAAACCCTGAACCCGACCGACGAAGCCGGGGCGATTAACTGGGTGACCCAGCAGGCCGGCCTGGACAAGATCAAGGTAGAAAAAGCCTTCAAGTCTTTTGCCACCAATATGCAACTGAACAAAGCCATGCAGGTGTTCCGTGCTTCCGGCGCCACCGGCGTGCCTGCCCTGGTCATTGACGGCAAATTTGTTACCGGCAGCTCCATGGCCGGTGGTAATGAAGCGGCGCTGCAAACCGCCGATTACATTATCCAGAATATCCGCAAAGACAAAGCCGCCAAAAAATAAGGCTGCATCGCCTGCCAGCAAAAAGCCCTGTTTTCACAGGGCTTTTTTGTTGCTTCAGCTACGCCGTAACCAGCGTCCTACCCAGGTTTCCGGCATTTCGCTACCGGTCACCAGATAGTGCAGGGTTTTAACATCATGCATGACATACCGCTGTATGGATTTGGCCTGGTCCATGCCGCAACACAGGATCTTGTCGCCAATCTGCAAGGGCGTGGAAAGCTCCGGTAACAGCAGTTTCTCTTCACCCCGCATCAGCATCAACGGCACCACCGGCATTTCAAAGCGCTGCTGGCCGGAGGGACTCAAGGTCAGGTGCTTGATGGCCGGTTGCAGCCCTTGTTCCATTAATGCACAGACTGCATAAGCCATCTCGCCCTCAATGGTCAGGTCCCAGGTGTCCGGCACATGTTCGCCCAGTTTGGAGACCAGCTGCGCAATCACCGCATTGGCCCAGGCATTGGTCTGGTGTCTGGCAGTAGCCAGAAACTCCGCCAGCATGGGCGAGACCATATAGGACAAACAGGTATGCGCAATCACGTCACTGGGCTGCATGGTGATATCGGCATTAAAGTGCTGGAACAACGGATCATTGTGGCGCTTGTTCTTGCGGATAATCACAAACAGCTCCGGGTTCGCTTCCAGCGCCGTCATCACGATAGACAGGTTGTTGACGTCGTTATCCGTTCCCGCGACGATACCGACGGCCTTGTCCACCCCGGCCTGTTGCAGGATATGCGACTCCACACCGCTGCCGACAATACAGTGATTGCATTGCGTCCCCACCGGATCGGCCTCGATAACGGTCACATGCATGGCACTGCTTTTCAAACTGTTCACGACCGATTTGCCAAAGCGCCCAAAGCCGCAGGCGATCCAGTTGCCGGTCGGAATCGCTGCCGGTGCGGCAATCGCATCACCGGGCGCGCGCGTCAACCACTCATGCAGCAGGTAAGTGCCCAGCGCATTCAGCCGCATGGCCAGGTGCTCGCCAAAAATCTGGTAAGGGTTGATGATATGGTCGGTGCCAAACGAAGCCATATTGGCGGCCACCACATCATTTTCCACCCGCGCCAACACCGGCAGTTCCGGCGTCATCAGCTTGATCGCCACCGAAATCGCCAGATTGGCATGGTCATCATCGGTCAGCGCCGCCACGCCACGGCACATCGGGTTCTTGATCCCGGCGTATAACAGCACTTCAGAAAGCTGGGCATCCGCACACAAATGCGGAATATAGAACTGGTAATCGGTCATTTCCAGTTCATTGACACGGTCCGGCGAAATCTCCAGCACCACCACGCGCAATTCGTTTTTATCCAGCGCTCGCACCAGCTCACTGCCGGTTTCGCCATAGCCGCAAATCAGGTAAAACGGTTCCATCAGGTTGGATACATCGCGCTGGAATTTAGCGGTTTTAATTGCCTGCTTGAGCGCGGTCTCCTGAAACAGCGCAATAATCGCCCCTATGGCATAAAACCAGGCAATCACGGTCAGGTAGATAGAAAACGTCATCCACAGGCGTTGATGTGCCGTAAAGGGATAGGGAATCTCGCCAAAACCAATAGTGGTCGCGGTATAACTCAGGATATAAAACGCATCGAAAAAGCCCATGTGATAGGGCTTGCCATGATCGTCTATGCCGGTAATAAGCACAAAACCGATCAGCGCAATGGCATAGCTGATAATCACCAGCAACAGCGGCGCACGCATGCGCCGCAGGATAAGGAAGATAATTTGATTGAGACTCATGGCTGTCTCTGCAGAAGTGGAGGAGGTGCCAGTACTAGCGGCGCAGGGTCACGGTTTCGTAGATCAGCAGAATTACCGAGGTGATATTGGCCAGGAAAGCCCCGCCAGACAGCGACACAATACCGACAATCACTTCCGGCTGCATGCCCTTGTCGCCCGCCATGGTCCAGATAATCGCCGCTGCAATCAATTGCAGATCCGCCACCAGGCTGGTCGCCAGGTGAATGGCACCAATCTGGGTACGGTCACCAAATTTCAGCACGGTCGCAATCAGGTTGACCACAATCGCCACATACAGCTCATAGTGTAAATGGTGCTGCGGATTATCAATCTGGCCGACAAAAAAACCGAAATTGAGCGTCATCGCCAGGATAATAAAAAAGCCAAAGATTACTTTTTCCAGGTTCATCCGTGTTTCCTTCGTTCGTTTTGTGGCATTCTAACCCAATCACTTTTGTTTCGCCCGCTTTATGCACCCATCCAACAAACCCTTACACATTGTCATCACCGGCGCCAGCAGCGGCATAGGCCAGGCCCTGGCACTCGCCTACGCCCGCCAGTACGGCGCCCGCTGCACGCTGTCACTGATCGCGCGCAACCAGTCTGCGCTGGCCACATTACAACAGCAAGTCAGTGCCTTGAATGGCCAAGCCTACAGCTACGTGGCCGATGTGCGCGATGCCGCACACATGCAAACCATCGCCCGGGATATCCTCACCAAAGTCGGCGCACCCAATATTGTGATCGCCAATGCCGGCGTCAGTCGCGGCACACTGACCGAATACGAGCAGGATATTGCCGCCTTCCAGGCCGTGTTTGATACCAACGTCATGGGCCTGGTGCATACCTTCCAGCCGTTTATCGCCGCCATGAAAACCGCCGCAGGGCAGGGTGCATCCGCACAGCTGGTCGGCATTGCCAGCGTTGCCGGGATTCGCGGCCTGCCCGGTGCCGGTGCCTACAGCGCCAGCAAAGCCGCCGCCATCAGCTATCTGGAAAGCCTGCGCGTAGAAATGCAACTGTCCAATATCCGCGTCACCACCATCGCGCCCGGTTATATCCGCACCCCAATGACGGATATCAATACCTATCCGATGCCGTTTTTAATGGATGTGGAGGTCTTTGCCACCAAAGCACTCCGAGCCATTCACCAGCACAAACGTTTCACCGTCATCCCCTGGCAAATGGGCATCGTCGCCAGAGTCATGCGCCTGCTACCTGCCTGCGTATGGGACTTCATCATGAAAAAAGCCCCGCACAAGGCGAGGCTCTAATCACTAAATTTTAAATACCCTTAAGTTAAATCTTTAATCGTTTCGGTGGAACCGTTGGTTTTCACCGAAGCAATGCCATTGTCACGTCCCGCTTCCGCAGAATACATCTGGCTGGTACCAATCACCTGACTATTCGCCGCCAGCAAATTGAAATAAGGGCGACCATCCTTGGCCGTCAATTTCTGGTAACGCTCATCTAACCCACTGTTTTTCTGTACAGACGCAATGCCATTCTGTGCCGCAGCCTTGGTGGTGTACTGCTCACTCTTGAGGATAGGCTCACCATTGCCCGCCTTCAATGCAAAACTGAATTGACCGTTTGCATCACTTTTTGTCAGTTCAAACCAACCCGCCATCGCTCTCTCCCTATTCACATTAAAAACTTATGATTTATTAAACCACCGGGATAGAGAGGGGGCTATCTCAACAACAGGAGTTTTACATAACTTTGGAAGCGTGTTGCTCATAAGGCTTTGCATTTATATGGAAGTTAATTCGAAACAAAATCAGTAGGCACCATTACAGCCACTGGCGATAGCGTGAAAACGCTGCGTCACGCACAATCTGTCTGATCAGGGTCTGGTCAGCAAGCTGGATTAATTTATCCTGAATTACCTCAATATATCCCCTCCTGATTTGCATCATAAAATATAAACATTTTTGTTTACATTTTATCCATCAACAAGAAAAACACTGGTAGGCTTTGGTGAAACAAAGCGAGTTTGTCAGATGGCTGAAGGATAAACACGGTGCAACATTTGAGGATGGTACAAAGCATTTAAAAGTATATTGCAACGGTGAAAAAACAATCCTTCCGCGTCACCCCAGCAAGGAACTGAAAACAGGCCTTGTAGAAGCAATAAAAAACAGCTGAAGTTGAAATAAGAGATTCCCGCAAAGGATTTCTCTACACCACACCGAAAAATGTTTTACAGAAACACAGAAAACCGGAAGAACCGAGAGAAAGGAAGTAACTATGCTATATCCTGCAACGTTAGAAAAAGCAGCTGAGGGCGGCTATATAGTAACGTTTAGAGATATTCCCGAAGCGATCACCCAGGGTGATGATCTTAATGAAGCGCTAGAGATGGCAGCAGATGCCCTGTTGACTGCGATGGCATTTTATTTTGAGGATGGCCGCCAGGTGCCTGCACCCAGCAAACCTTTAAAGGGTGAACGTTTAGTAGCCTTGCCAGTGAGTGTCTGGGCAAAGGTTTTATTACTCAATGAATTTGTTGACCAAAAAGTAAGCGCCGCAGAGATCAGCCGGAAAATCGGTATGACACCACAAAACTTTAACCGCGTGATGGATATTAATCACGCTACAAAAATTGATACCATCAACCAGGCATTAGGTGCATTTGGTAAACATTTACAGATCAGTGTGGCATAACACCACTGAAATAGTTAAAGGCTCATCCTGTACCTCGGCATCTATTTCTAAGCCGCCTATGCGGCGGTTAAGGCTGAGAGACCGCAGCCTTGGTCGTGTACTGCTCACTCTTGAGAATAGGCTCACCATAGAGGTTTTACATAACTTTGAAATCATGTTGCCTGCGAGGCTTTAATGTTTACAAAAGTCAGGTTATCAATAACATTCACTAACTGACAAGTCATGACTTTTAACCAGAATTTGAGGCAAATTGATTGCCTGCAATACAAGCAGTGCTGTAAGGTTGCAAAAAACGAAAATACCAAACTAAATATAGTAGATTTAAAGTATGCGCCCCATCGAACAACAATTCTTCAACGACCTGGAAAAAAAGCTCTGGACCGCCGCAGACAAGCTACGCTCCAACTTGGATGCTGCTGTTTACAAGCACGTCGTACTCGGGCTGATTTTCCTCAAATATGTTTCCGATGCCTTCGAAGAGCGGCAGCGGGAACTGCGTGGACAGTTCACCAATCCAGACCATGACTACTACATGGTCCCGGACGAATACGGTGGCGTGGGCACGCAGGATTACGAAGAAAACATCGTCACCGAGCTGGAAGTACGCGACTACTACACCGAGCAAAACGTGTTTTGGGTTCCTCCTCAAGCACGCTGGGAAACTCTACGCGATTTAGCACAATTGCCGCCAGGTAGTGATCTTCCATGGCTAGTGCCAAAGCGCGACAGCGAAAATCGCTACGTACGTGATGAGGCAGGCGAGCTAATCATGGTTCCGGACAAGATGCGCTCGGTCGGCTGGCTGATCGACAACGCCATGGAAGCCGTCGAGCGCGAGAATGCCCGGCTGAAGAACGTGCTCAACAAGGATTTCGCCCGTGTGCAGCTGGAGTCCAGCAAGCTGGCCGAACTCATTGGCCACTTCTCGGATACCGATTTCAGTGCAAAGGAATTCAAGGGCCAGCCACTGGACCTGAAGTCCAAGGACATCCTGGGCCATGTCTACGAATACTTCCTCGGCCAGTTCGCCTTGGCCGAAGGCAAAAAGGGCGGCCAATACTACACGCCCAAGAGCATCGTCACACTGATCGTGGAAATGCTTCAACCATTTAAGGGCCGCGTCTACGACCCGGCCATGGGCTCCGGTGGCTTCTTTGTACAAAGCGAAGAGTTCATTGAGCAACACGGCGGCAAACCCACCAATGGCGGCAGCGGCCAAATCAGCGTTTACGGCCAAGAGAGCAACCCCACCACCTGGCGGCTGGCCGCGATGAACATGGCCATCCGCGGCATCGACTTCAACTTCGGCCCCGGCCCGGCCGACACCCTGCTCAACGACCTGCACCCGGACCTGCGCGCCGATTTCGTCATGGCCAACCCGCCCTTCAATATGAAGGAATGGTGGAACGAAAAGCTGGCCGCCGACCCCCGCTGGGTCGCCGGCACGCCGCCGCAGGGCAACGCCAACTTCGCCTGGCTGCAACACATGCTCTGGCACCTGGCGCCCACCGGCAGCATGGCGCTGCTGCTGGCCAACGGCTCCATGAGTTCCAACACCAACAACGAAGGCGAAATCCGCAAGCGGCTGGTCGAAGACGACCACGTGGAGTGCATGGTCGCGCTGCCCGGCCAGTTGTTCACCAACACCCAGATTCCGGCCTGCATCTGGTTCCTGACCCGCGACAAGCAAAACGGCTTTGCGCTGGACAAGAAAAAGCGCGACCGGCGCGGCGAATTTCTGTTCATCGACGCCCGCCAGTTGGGCTACATGAAAGACCGCGTGCTGCGTGACTTTACGCCTGACGACATCCAGAAAATCGCCGACACCTTCCATGCCTGGCAGCAGGGAGAGGGGTATGAGGATGTGCCTGGATTCTGCAAATCCGCGTCACTGGAAGAAGTGCGCAAGCATGAGCATGTGCTGACGCCGGGGCGCTATGTGGGCGCGGCAGAGCAGGAAGAAGACAGCGAGCCCTTTGCTGACAAGATGCAGCGGCTGACGGCGCAACTGGCGGAACAGTTTGCGGAGAGTGCGAAGCTGGAAGCGGAGATTAAGAAGAATTTGGCGGGGCTGGGGTATGAGTGATTGGCAGACGTTGACACTTGTGGATGTGTGCTCAGTCATTACAGACGGAGCTCACCAAAGTCCCAAGACCGTAGCAAGCGGTAAACCCATGGCTTCTGTCAAGGATTTGACAAGGTTCGGTGTTGACCTCAGCGACGCACGACACATCGCTCCTGAAGATTTCGAAAATCTGGTCAAACAAGGATGCCAGCCCCAAGTTGGTGATGTTTTGATCGCGAAGGATGGCAATAGTGCACTCGATACGGTTTGCACTGTTGATAAACCACTTGATGCAGTTTTGCTATCGTCCGTTGCTATCCTGAGGCCAAATCCAGATGTTTTGGATTCTAATTTTCTGAAGTTCTACCTTTGTTCACCGGATACAGTGGCGTATCTGAAGAGCAACTTCATTTCCGGGGCTGCGATCCCGCGTGTGGTATTGCGAGACTTCAAGCGCGCAGAAATATTTCTTCCGAATCTTGAAGCTCAGAAGAGGATTAGTGCTGTTCTTCAGACGATTGACGACAAGATCGACCTCAACCGCCGCATCAACCAAACCCTCGAAGCCATGGCGCAAGCCATCTTCAAATCCTGGTTTGTCGATTTCGACCCGGTCAAGGCCAAGATCGCCGCCATCGAACAAGGCGAAGACCCTCTACGCGCCGCCATGCGCGCCATCAGCGGTAAAACCGACGCCGAACTCGACCAGATGCCCCGCGAACACCACGATCAACTCGCCGCGACCGCCGCGCTGTTTCCCGATGCAATGGAAGAGTCGGAGTTGGGGGAGATTCCGAAAGGATGGAATGTCTCAAAGGTAGAAACGCTTTTATTGCGACTCCCAGCGAAAACTCGATATACGAAAGAACAAGTTTCAGCGTGTGGTCAAATACCTGTTTTCGAACAAGGTGCATCAGTAATTTTGGGCTATCACAATAAAATAGCTGTCTATCAAGTATCTGTCGATGAGCCTGCGTTCATTTTTGGTGATCATACATGTGTCACCAGATTGTCATGCCAACCCTTTGATATTTCACAGAATGTAATCCCGCTTCGAGGGCGAGATCGTGCCACGACATGGGTTTATTACGCCATCAAAGAAAAGCAAAGATTCCAAGAATATCGGCGCCACTGGATGGAATTAATCTCAAAGGACACTATCGTCGCAACTAGTAATCTATGCTGTGAATTTTCAAAAAGAATTTCGAATATTCATCTGCAAATGGAAGCGAACGAACGACAAATGCAAGGACTACGAGAATTGCGCAACACTCTACTTCCAAAACTTCTTTCTGGTGAGTTGCTTACAGACTCATTATCCAAGAAAATTGCGCTATGAATGAAAACTTATACTTTCTTGATCTGTTTGCAGGAGCAGGTGGCCTGTCTGAGGGTTTTATCCAAGCCGGCTTTTCACCTATTGCTCATGTTGAAGCAGATCAGGCAGCTTGTTTTACCTTGAAAACAAGAACCGCCTATCACTGGCTGAAATCTGCTGGAAAAGAAGAGGCTTATGCCGATTACCTTAATGGAAAAATTTCCCGAGACGAGTTGTATGCAACTATACCCGACTTTGTCAGAAAATCTGTGATAAACAAAGAAATTGCGGAAGAGTCCTTGACGGGAATTTTTCAAGCAATTGATGAACAGCTGCAGGGAAGAAAGCTGAACTTGATCATAGGTGGGCCTCCATGTCAGGCATATTCATTAGTTGGTCGCTCACGTGATACTAAACGGATGGTTGGGGATAAAAGAAATTATCTATATATTTTCTACACAACCTTTCTAAAGCGCTATCAACCAGAATATTTTGTTTTTGAAAATGTTCTTGGTTTATTGTCAGCCAAAGATAGCGATGGCAAAAGTTACTTTGAAGATATGCGCCAGATTTTTCGTGAAGCTGGTTACGAAACAGAATATCGAATACTTAGTGCAGACAATTATGGCGTCCTACAGACTCGGAAGCGAATCATTCTGGTTGGCAGGAAAGGGGATCTGACAAACTTTTATCCTGATCCAGACAAATGGTGCCCAGGGGTTAAAGTGGACGAGGTATTTAATGATCTCCCGTCGATAAAAGCAGGAGAAGGTCAAACCTCTCCCTGTAAACTAAAGCCTTACATGGGAAAATGGCTATATGAGACTGGAATACGGAATGATTTAATGCCAGTAACTTGGCACCAGTCTCGCCCGAATACAAAACAGGATCTGGAAATCTATCGCAGAGTTGTGGAGCTGTGGAATAGGCAAAAAAAACGATTGGAATATGATGATCTTCCAGAGCATTTAAAGACCCATACCAACAGAACCGCTTTTGTTGACAGGTTTAAAGTGGTCGCTGCCGATCTTCCTGCTTCTCATACAGTGGTTGCCCATTTATCAAAAGATGGACATTACTATATTCATCCGGATATCAATCAGAATCGTTCAATAACCCCCAGAGAGGCTGCCAGATTGCAAACTTTTCCAGATGACTACTATTTTGAAAGCGTCAAATCAACTCCTGGAAGAACAGCAGCATTCCGACAGATTGGAAATGCAGTCCCGGTTCTTCTGGCCAGAAAAATTGCAGAAAAACTGAAGGAAATATGGATATGAACGAAAGTGGAAGCTATCGAATACGGCCCGCTGGTCGCCACCTTCTGACAATTGGCCGCGATCTTATACAAGATAGTTATGCTGCGGTTGTCGAACTGGTCAAAAATGCTTACGACGCAGATTCACCTCTAGTGAGCATCTACTTTACTGCCAAATTAGACCAGTCAGGTTATACGGTTAAAATTGAAGATCATGGTCATGGCATGTCCAGAGATACGGTTATCAATAAATGGATGGTACCTTCCACAAGGGATAAACTGAATCGCAAAACCAGCCCTGGCGGTCGAGTAATGCAAGGCAGAAAAGGTGTTGGGCGTTATGCGGCTTCTGTGCTTGGTTCGGATCTACTACTGGAAACAGTTGATACATACAGAGAAAAAACCACTGTATTTGTCGAATGGGATAGTTTTGAGAGTGCTGAATACTTAGATGATGTTGAAATACTGGTGGAAAGTCAGACATCAATTGAAAGTACAGGAACAAAACTGACCATCACGGGTAATACAGAGTATCTGGCAGAGTGGAATAAAAAGCAGTTCGATAAACTCAGGTTTGAATTAAAAAAACTTATATCTCCGACAGGTAGTGTCATAGGTAAGGACGATCAGGATTTTAAAATAAATCTGAAAGTCTCAGGTTTTCTGGATATTCCTGACATTAATGAATCCGTTGAATCTTACCCTATTTTCGAGTTGTTTGATTATAGAGTTTCGGGGAATATTAGTTCAGATGGGAAAGGAAAACTGACTTATTCACTTCAAAAGGCACGGAACACAGTTGAAGAAGTTGTCTCTATCGATCTCGGTAACTCGACAGAATGCGGCGATCTGATATTCGACATCCGGGTTTATGACCGAGAAGCTGAATCTATTGACTCTCTGATTGGTCGTGGACTAAAAGATGAATACGGAAACTATGTTGACAAACTTCAAGCCAGACAGCTTCTAAATGAATCCAATGGTATTGGTGTTTACCGCAATGGGTTCAGAATTCGGCCATTAGGGGACGCTGACTTTGACTGGCTGAAGCTAAACGAACAGCGTGTTCAGAACCCTTCTCTACGCATCGGTAGCAATCAGGCAATTGGTTATGTACAAATTCAATCTGAAGAGCAATCCGGTCTGATAGAAAAAAGTGCTCGTGATGGTTTGCGCGAAAATACAGCATATGAGCAGCTAAAAGCAATTACTAGGAAAGTGATTGGAAAACTCGAGGAACGACGTTTCAGTTATCGCCGTAAAGCTGGCTTGAGTAAACCCACTTTAAAGGTCGAGAGGGAGCTGGAAAGACTTTTTTCTTTTGATAACCTGAAAAAGGAAATCCAGAAAAAGTTGATCAACGGTGGCATGACGGAAAAGACAGCGAGCGAGGTGCTTGCCTTGATTACGCGGGAAGAAGAAGAAAAAACCAAGACTGCTGAAGATATCCGCCAAGCTGTTGCCACTTATCAGGGACAGGCGACACTTGGAAAAATTATTAATGTTGTTCTCCATGAAGGGCGACGCCCCTTAAATTACTTCCGAAATGAAGTGCCTCGCATTTCTCGGTTCAGAAAAAAACTAGCTGAGACGGGAAATCCGAAGAATATCGAGGAAATTGTGGGAATTACGCAGGGCGTTGAATCCAATGCCGCAATTTTATCAGACCTTTTTAAAAGACTGGACCCCTTAGCTACAGGAAGAAGAGCCGCTCGAAAGTCATTGGTAATCAAAAATGAAATTCTAAGTACCTTTGCAATATTTCGCCAAGAAATGCAGGACAATGCTATTACGTTTGAAGTTAATGGTAGTGAAACTCTAACCTTTCCAGCGTGGAGTCAGGATATTCATGCTGTTTTTGCGAATTTGATAGATAACAGTATTTTCTGGATGAAAGAGAAATCATCTGTCAGAAACATTACTGTAGATATTATTGTAGAAGAAGGAAATCTGGCATACGTTGATTTCCGTGATACCGGTCCAGGTATAGAGCCTGCTCTGATCGCCGATGGCGTTATTTTTGAACCGCAATTCAGTACTAAACCATCCGGCAGTGGTATTGGACTTGCCATTGCAGGTGAGGCTTCTGAAAGAAATAATTTGGAGTTAAAAGCTCTAGAGTCTCCGACGGGCGCCTATTTCAGACTTCAAACAAAGGAAGTTAATAATGACTGAGATGAATTTTCTCTTTGTAGAGGATGATAAGCAAGATCAAGACTCTTGCGTGAATGCGATTAAGGATTTTCAAGAAGACAATCGATGCCAGATAAACATAAAAATATGCTCCAATGTCGATGATGCCTTGAAAGCATTAAGTGATTCGTATTATGACGGTGCCATTATTGATATGCGACTGGCTGATCAAGGTAACGAAGGTAATCAAGTTATAGACCGGATAAAAGATACATTCAAGCGAATACCTGTCGCAATTATGACAGGTACGCCAGATGCAACAGAAACAGAGGGTTTCCCGTTAGTGAATATTTACAAAAAAGGTGAGTCCTCTTACTCAGAGATTATTGCTGAATTATATGGAATATACAGAACAGGATTGACCAGAATAATGGGAGGAAGAGGAGAAATAGAGGAGAAACTCAGTCAAATTTTTGTTAAAAACCTTCTCCCGCAGAGAGAGAGCTGGATCACATATGGTAAAGAAGATTATCAAAAATCAGAAAAAGCTCTTCTCAGACACGCATTAAATCATCTAATTCAACTGCTGGATGGAGATTTGGATACATGCTATCCGGAAGAAATGTATATATATCCATCTATTTCAACGGGGATTAATACTGGATGTATTTTAAATAAAAAAGATACGACCAGCTTTTATGTTGTCATGAACCCTGCATGCGATCTTGCCGAACGTAAAAATGGTGGTTGCAATACTGATCGAGCACTTCTTGTTGAAATCCAAGAGTTGGCAGATGTATTTCCTAATTTTAATTGGGTTAATCTTTCTAACAATAACAACAAAGATCTTGAAAAGGCATATAAAAACAACAAATCTGCATACTATCACTGGTTACCAAAAGTTAATTTCTTTAATGGTGGCCTCGTAAATTTTAGAAGAATTTCAACTTACACAGAAAACGAGCTTGATAAAATGTTTGAAAGTACAGAGATTCAGATATCTCCAGCTTTTATAAAAGATATGGTCTCACGATTTTCTTCTTACTACGCTAGGCAAGGGCAGCCCGATATCGATCATGAAAAAGTCAAGATACAGAGCTGAATATGGATGTTCACACTCCTGAGCAGCGCACCTTTAATATGTCGAGAATTAAGGGAAACGATACCAAACCAGAAATTTTAGTGCGAAAGTGGCTGTGGGCGAACGGATACAGATACAGACTTCATACCAAGTATTTACCAGGAAAACCCGATATTGTTTTCAGTAGTAGAAAAGCGGCCATATTTGTACATGGATGCTTCTGGCACAGACATAATTGCCGATATGCAACCATGCCATCAACTCGAAAGGACTTCTGGACTAAAAAATTTTCAGAGAACGTAAAACGAGATAAGAAAAATGTACAGCTTCTTTGTGAGCATGGCTGGAATGTTCTCCTCCTCTGGGAGTGTGAAATAAAAAACTGGACCGACTTAGCCGAGCCCAAGCTAAAAAAATTTTTCAAAGATATCCTTATGAGCAAAAAGCAGGACTGTTCATGATCACTGAACAACAACTCGAAAATTCTTCCATTGACTGGTTTCGTGATCTGGGCTGGGTATATAGCGAAGGCTCAAACATTGCGCCGGATAGTGATAGTCCAGCGCGCGCAGATTACCATCAAGTGACATTGCAAGAGCGCCTACTAATTGCGCTATCTCGTATCAATCCACATATCCCCACCTCCGCGCTGGAACAGGCTGCACACGAGATTCTGACAGTCAGCGAGCCACTATTGATCGCCCGCAACCGTCGCATACACCTGCTGCTACTGACTGGTATTTCGATTGAGTTCTCCATAGACGAAGAAAAGCACAGTGATCTGGTACAGTTCATCGACTTTGCCAATCCTCGCAACAACGACTTCTTACTGGTGAGTCAATTCACCGTGACAGGCACCAAACAGCCGCGCCGCCCGGACTTAGTGGCTTTCGTCAACGGCTTGCCGCTGGCTGTGATCGAGCTGAAGAACCCAACTAACGAGCAGACCGACATCTGGGATGCCTTCAACCAGATTCAGACCTACAAAGAGGAAATCAGCAATCTGTTCAACACCAATGTGGCGGTGGTGATCAGCGACGGTTTCACTGCTCGACTGGGATCACTCACGGCAAATCAGGAGCGCATGCAGCCTTGGCGGGCAATCGCCAATGAAGACGACAGGCCGTTGTTGGAGTTTGAACTGGAAACGCTGGTGCGCGGTTTCTTCGAGCCTACGTTGTTTCTGGATTACGTGCGCCACTTCGTGTTGTTCGAGCAGGACGCCGATCAGGTCGTCAAGAAAATCGCGGGTTACCATCAGTTCCATGCAGTGCGCGAGGCAGTCAAAGCGACAGTGATTGCTGCCAGCAACCCAACTAAAGGTTTATTGGAAGTACAAGAGCCACGTGCCACTTATGGCAAAAAGGTACAACCTGGCAGCCGGAAGGCTGGTGTGATATGGCATACGCAGGGTTCGGGCAAGAGCATCACCATGGCCTGCTACGCGGGCAAGCTGTTGCAGCAGCCGGAGATGAAGAACCCCACATTGGTGGTGGTGACCGACCGCAACGATTTGGACGGGCAGTTGTACGGCACCTTCTGCGCCGCTGAAGATCTGCTTCGGCAGACGCCAGTGCAAGCCGGTAGCCGCGAGGAGCTGCGCGACATGCTGGCCTCGCGTGAGGCCGGAGGCATCATTTTCACCACGGTGCAGAAGTTCGCTCTTCTGGACGATGAGGAGCAGCACCCACTGCTATCGGGTCGCAGCAACATCGTGGTGATCTCCGACGAAGCACACCGCAGCCAATACGGCATGAAGGGACGGTTGGATACCAAGACCGGCAAGTACGTGTTCGGCTATGCCAAGCACATGCGTGATGCACTGGCCAACGCTACTTTCATCGGCTTCACCGGCACGCCCATCGCCTTGGAAGACAAAGATACACGGGCGGTGTTCGGCGACTACGTCAGCATCTACGACATTCAGGATGCGGTGGACGATGGTGCCACCGTGCCTATCTTCTATGAAAGCCGTCTGGCCAAGCTGGATGTGAACCAAGCTGAAATTGATGCCCTCAACGCTCAGGTAGATGAAGTTATTGAGGACGAGGAAGATATCACTGCACGAGAAAAAACCAAAAGCGACTGGGCTGCGCTGACCAAGTTGGTGGGTGCGCAGCCGCGCCTGGAGCAAGTTGCGGCTGACCTGATACAGCATTTCGAAACACGTAATGCCTCGCTGGAAGGCAAGGCGATGATCGTTTGCATGAGTCGCGATATCTGCGCCGAGTTGTACAACGCCATCGTTGCTCTGCGCCCGGATTGGAACGACACCGACCCCGAAAAAGGGGCGATCAAGGTGATGATGACCGGTTCGGCAGCAGACAAGCCCTTGCTGCAACCGCATCTCTACAGCCAGCAGGTGAAGAAGCGTCTGGAAAAACGCTTCAAGAACCCAGCAGACCCGTTGAAACTGGTGATCGTGCGCGATATGTGGTTGACCGGATTCGATGCGCCCTGCTGCCACACCATGTATGTGGACAAGCCCATGAAAGGTCACAACCTGATGCAGGCCATTGCCCGCGTCAATCGTGTGTTCCGTAACAAACCGGGCGGCTTAGTGGTGGATTACATCGGCATTGCCAACGAACTTAAAGCAGCGCTCAAAGTTTATACAGAATCCCAAGGCAAGGGCGACCCAACGCACAACGCGGCGGAAGCTTTTGCGGTGCTGCTTGAAAAGTTGGACATCGTGCGTGGGCTGATGCACGGCTTCGACTACGGCGGGTTCGAGACCGATGCGATGAAGCTGCTGGTGCCGGTGGCCAATCACGTTCTGGGGCTGAAGGATGGCAAGCAGCGTTTTCTGGACGCCATGCTGGCCGTGAGCAAGGCATTCTCTCTGTGCAGCACGCTCGATGAAGCCGCCGCGTTGCGCACCGAGATTGCCTTCTTCGCCGCCGTCAAGGCAGCTATCGTCAAGTTCACTACGGTAGACCGCAAGCGTTCCGATGCAGACAAACATAGTGCGCTAAAACAAATACTTGATAACGCCATTGTAGCTGACGGCGTAGCAGACATTTTTGCACTGGCTGGTTTGGATAAACCGAATATTGGTCTGCTATCAGAAGAGTTTCTGGAAGATGTACGCCAGATGAAGAGCCGTAATCTGGCGGTGGAATTGCTGGAGAAGCTACTACGTGACGAAATCAAGGCGCGTGCACGCAATAACGTCGTGCAAGAGAAGAAATACGGTGATCGCCTGCTGGAAACCCTGCGCAAATACCACAATCGGGCAGTTGAAACGGCACAGATTATCGAAGAATTGATCCAGATGGCCAAGGACTTTCAGGCGGCATTGGAGCGTGAACTGGCACTCGGATTAAATCCGGATGAAATAGCCTTCTATGATGCGCTGGCCAACAATGAAAGTGCCGTGCGGGAGCTGGGCGATGATACTCTTAAAAAAATCGCTGTTGAGATCACGGAGAAATTACGCAACAGCACCACGGTAGACTGGCAAGTACGCGAGAGTGTACGGGCCAAGCTGCGAATTCTGGTACGGCGTACCCTGAAGAAATGGAAATATCCTCCAGTAGGTGAAGAGGCAGCTATTGAACTGGTCCTGAAGCAAGCTGAACAATTATCGAAAATATGGTCAGCGTAAATTAAGAAGAGTTCTGACCTGATCGCCAGGGTGACAATAGACAATGTGAAAAAAAGCCCATTCAACTGAATGGGCTTTCATCTTATCGTGCAATCGGTTTATAGCGAATCCGTTTGGGTTTGGCGCCTTCTTCACCCAGGCGTTTTTTCTTGTCGGCTTCGTATTCCTGATAGTTGCCGTTAAAGAACGTCCATTGCGAATCGCCTTCTGCGGCCAGGATATGGGTGGCGATACGGTCCAGGAACCAGCGGTCGTGCGAGGTCACCAGTACGCAGCCGGAGAATTCCAGCAGGGCGTCTTCCAAGGCACGCAGGGTTTCCACATCGAGGTCGTTTGAGGGTTCATCCAGCAGCAGGACGTTGGCGCCAGAGATCAGGGTTTTGGCCAGGTGCAGACGGCCACGTTCACCGCCGGACAGTTGACCAACGATTTTCTGCTGGTCGCCACCTTTGAAGTTGAAGCGTCCGATATAGGCGCGGCTAGGCATTTCGAATTTGCCTACGCTCAATACATCCAGGCCACCGGAAATGGCTTCGAATACGGTTTTATCGTTATCCAGGCCTGCACGGCTCTGGTCAACCGCAGCCAGTTTGACGGTAGGGCCGGTGATGATTTCACCGCTGTCTGGTTGCTCCTGGCCTTGCAGCATGCGGAACAGCGTGGATTTACCGGCACCGTTAGGGCCGATCACGCCGACAATCGCGCCGGGCGGGATGCTGAATGACAGGTTATCAATCAGCAGGCGGTCGCCAAAGCCTTTGGAGACGTTGTTGAACTCAATGACCTGGTTGCCCAGACGTTCACCTGGTGGAATAAAGATTTCCTGGGTTTCGTTACGGCGCTGGTATTCGACGCTGGACATTTCTTCGTAACGGGCCAGACGCGCCTTGCTTTTGGACTGGCGTGCCTTGGCACCCTGACGCACCCATTCCAGCTCCTGCTTCATGGCTTTGCGGTGGGCGTCTTCCTGTTTCTGCTCCTGCGCCAGGCGGTCTTCTTTCTGCTCCAGCCAGCTGGAATAGTTGCCTTTCCACGGGATGCCTTCGCCGCGATCCAGTTCCAGTATCCATTCGGCGGCGTTATCGAGGAAGTAACGGTCATGCGTGACGGCCACTACGGTGCCGGGGAAGCGCACCAGGAATTGTTCCAGCCAATCGACAGATTCTGCATCCAGGTGGTTGGTCGGTTCGTCCAGCAACAGCATATCCGGTTTGGACAGCAGCAATTTGCACAGGGCAACCCGGCGTTTTTCACCACCGGACAAGGGGCCGATTTTGGCATCCCAGGGTGGCAGGCGTAGCGCATCGGCGGCGATTTCCAGTTGCTGTTCGGTATCACTGCCGCTGGCAGCCAGGATATTTTCATATTTGGCCTGCTCTTCGGCCAGTTTGTCAAAATCGGCATCCGGCTCGGCATAAGCAGCGTAGATTTCTTCCAGCTTCTGCTTGGCTTCCATAATGGCACCCAGACCGGCTTCGACTTCCTGGCGCACGGTTTTTTCCGGGTCCAGTTCCGGTTCCTGCGGCAAATAGCCGATGGAGACATTTGGCTGCCATTGCACTTCGCCTTCAAACTCTTTGTCGGCACCGGCCATGATACGCAGCACGGTGGATTTACCGGAACCGTTCAGGCCCAGCAGGCCGATCTTGGCACCGGGGAAAAATGACAGGGAAATATTCTTGATGATTTGCCGTTTGGGCGGCACGATTTTGCTCACGCGGAGCATGGACATTACATATTGCGCCATGACACTCTCTGCTGTTGTAGATGTGAAAAGCGTATTTTAATACGCATCGCACTGGTGCGTACGATTAAACGCCAGCTGTGCTGGGCAACAGCAATGAAAAAGGGCCTGCGCGGCCCTTTTTTGACGATATGCCGGTTAAGCGGCTTTCTGTTCCACTGCTTTTTGCTCGACCAGGGTAGGTACCACGGTGGGCACCTGCGTACCGATTTCGATTTTGCGTGGCTTCAGTGCTTCAGGCACTTCGCGCACCAGGGCAATGGTCAGCAAACCGTTTTCCAGATTGGCGCCGGTCACTTTGACATGGTCGGCCAGCTGGAATTTGTGCTCGAAATCACGGGTGGCAATACCGCGGTGCAGGAAAGTGCTTTCCTGCTCTTTTTTCTCTTTGCGGCCCACGACACGCAGGGACTGCTGTTCGGTCTCTATCTCCAGTTCGTTTTGCTGGAAACCGGCAACGGCCATCACAATTTTGTAGGCATTTTCGTCAACCAGTTCGATGTTATAGGGTGGGTAACTGATTTCGTTTTCGTTACGCTGGCTTTCGTTGAGCATTTTTGCCAGGCGGTCAAAGCCAATAGCGGTTCTGTAGAAGGGAGTTAAGTCATAAGTACGCATACGTTTATCCTTTCAAAATTAAGCGATTAACATGATTCACAGATCTCAGACTGCAAGCCTCTGTAATTTCAAGATGGGAATACGCTTTGATTTTTCAAGAGGGTAAATATGCGTTTTAAACACCTAATGCTTCGGTCCAGGCCAGCGCTTGCATATGGCACTGGTTGACGTTGTCCGGATCGAGGTGCAGCAGCTCCGCCAGATGCAGGATCTGGTCACTGTCGGCATCTTCGCAGGCCTCGGTCAGCCTGAGGAAAGGCCCGAACACGCCTTCGCGCCTGATCAGGGCTTCGACGATGGATTCCGGCAATTGCAGTTTTTCCAGCACCTCTTCCATAGGCAGTTTCAGCATCACATCCAGCAGGGAAAATACGCCGACCACAAACAGGTTGTCGCGGTCTTTTTTGTCAAAGAAAGGCTCGCCCAGCAATTCGGTCAGGCGGCCGCGCGTGATGGAGGTTTTCATCAGCGCAGGCGAAGTGCTGTTATTGCCCGCCGTGACCATCAGCAAGGTCAGCCAGCGGTAGAGCTGGTTGCGGCCCAGGATGGTCAAGGCATGGCCGATGGACTGCACTTCGCAGGACAGGCCGAAACCGACCGAATTAATGTAGCGCAGTAATTTGTAGCTGAGTGTGGTGTCGCGCTTGAAACCATTTTCTATGGTTTTGTTGTCTGCTTCCTGGCTGACCAGGTTGAGCAGGTTCAGCACACCTTCAAAACTGGGATTAATTACTTTGGTATTCAGGCTTTCCGGATGGGCGTAGAAATAGCCCTGGAACTGCTGGTAACCGATGGCCTGCAGGCTGCTGAACTGGGCATTCTGCTCAACTCTTTCTGCAATCACGGTGCAGCTTGGCGTCTGGTATTTTTTCAGCCATATCTGCGCAGTGGCCGTGTCGACTTCGCGCATATCCAGCTTGATATAGTCTGCCAGCGGCAGCAGGGCCTCCAGTTGCGCATGGCGCTGCGGGTTATCCAGCGCCAGCCGGAATTTGTTCGCCTTGAGCGCCTGGCAGCGCGCAATCATCTGCGGTGTCACCTCCATCTGGCCGACCAGCTCCAGCACGGTTTTTTCGGCCGGCATCAGCTCCAGAAAATCGCTGCCGAGCATGACGTGGTCTACATTGATAAATGCCAGTTGCCGGCCCAGCAGCCAGCTTTCATGCATTTCATCCATGGTGGTGGAGAGAATCCGGGCGCAGGTCTGGATATCTTCGGCAAACGGCGTATTGCTGTCGTCGGACTCTTTCCTGAAAAAGAATTCGTAGCCTACGATTTCCTGTTTGTCATTAACAACCGGCTGCCGCCCGATAATGCTGTGCTGTGAAGAGGTCATGACTGCGCCCGCCAATGTTCAAGTTTGATTTTAGTATTTTACCGACCAGCATCATGATAAAGCCTGGACATGAAAATCAATAGTAAAAGCAATCAGTTTAATCCGGGATTGTTTGCCGATTTGGATATATGCCAGCAATTTGGCCAGGTATCTGCAGGCTTTCATCCCTTATAATACCCGGCCCTGTTTCATCCCTCAGTCTGGAAGTTGTATTGTCACCCGTTAAAAACCAGGACGGGTTGCCGCATGCACATGGCAACCTGCAGTTATGGGCCTCTGTCGCGGCCATCACCGTAGGCAGTTTTGCCTATGTCACGGCGGAATTTATTCCGGTAGGGGTATTGCCCGCCATCGCCAGCAGTTTTGGTATCTCTACCGGCGATGCCGGCCTGATGCTGACCATGCCCGGCCTGCTGGCGGCGCTGGGCGCTCCTTGCGTGTTATTGCTGGCAGGTAATCTGAACCGCCGCACCGCCGTGCTGGCATTATGTTCGCTGCTGGTGGTTGCCTGCGGCATTTCTGCAGTCGCTACCGAATATGGCTGGATGCTGTTTTCCCGCTGTCTGTTCGGCTTCGGCCTGGGCGGCTTCTGGTCGCTGGCCATCGCACTGGCACCGTCGCTGGTGCCTAAGGAAATGGTCACCAAAGCCACCGCCGCCATCTTTGCCGGATTCAGCGTGGCACTGATTGTCGGCGTGCCCATAGGCACCTTTGTGGCAGAAGTCTGGGGCTGGCGCGCCACTTTTGTGGTGGTCGGGCTCATGGGCGCACTCACCGTGATCGCACAATACTTTTTCCTGCCCTCATTACCGGCAAAATCCAGGTTGAGCGTCGCGGATATTGTCGCGTTCTGCCGCCCGTCCCGCGCCAGAATCAGCATCCTGCTGATCGTGCTGGCCTTTATCGGTCATTTTGCCACCTACACTTTTGTAGCACCGCTGCTACACCATGCCGGCATTAACGGGGAAGGCATTACATTGATACTGCTGGGTTTCGGCCTGATCTGTTTCTTTGCCAACCTGATGATCGCCAGGATACTGCCGGACAAGCTGTACCGCCTGCTGATCGCCAATATGCTGACTGCGGCCATTGCCTTACTGTCTTTTCTGCTGTTTGCCGATTTTGCCACGCCTGTGGTGCTGGCCATTGCCGCCTGGGCGTTTGCCTGGGGCTCATTGCCGCTGTGCCTGACCGCTTTCCACCGCAAAGTGCCCACTCCCAATGAAGAAGCTTCTTCAGTCGTATTTGTAGTGACGGCACAGGTAGCGATTGCGGCCGGTTCCGGCTTTGGTGGCAGTATTGTCGATCACTGGGGTTTGCTGACGGTGTTTGTCGTCGGCGGCTGTATTTACCTGGCGGCGATAGGCTTTGTGATGGGGCAGGGCAGGCTGAAGGTGGAAGCCTGATGCCGCTATTTCCGGGCAATCAGTAAACACGCTATAAACAACAAACCTCCCGCAGGAGGTTTGTTGTTACTCTACTGTCACGCTCTTGGCCAGATTACGCGGTTTATCCACGTCCGTGCCTTTGAGCAGGGCGGCATGGTAGGCCAGCAGCTGCACCGGAATCACATGCAGTATCGGCGACAACACACCGACATGGCGCGGCGTGCGGATCACGTGCACCCCTTCGGAGGCATTGAAATGACTATCGGCATCGGCAAACACGAATAACTCGCCGCCACGGGCCCTGACTTCCTGCATATTGGATTTTACTTTTTCCAGCAGGGCATCGTTAGGCGCAATCACCACCACCGGCATATTGCTGTCTACCAGCGCCAGCGGGCCGTGTTTCAATTCACCGGCCGGATAGGCCTCGGCATGGATATAGGAAATTTCCTTGAGCTTGAGTGCACCTTCCATGGCGATAGGGAAGTGCACACCACGTCCCAGGAACAAGGCATGCTCTTTATCACCGAAACGGGCGGCCCATTCACGGATTTGCGGTTCCAGGTTGAGTGCAATCTGTACGCTGCTGGTCAACTGGCGCAAGTCGGTCAGGTAAGCCTGCTCCTGCGCTTCTGCCAGCAAACCACGCTCTTTGGCCAAGGTGACCGACAGCACAAACAGCGCGATCAGTTGCGTGGTGAAGGCTTTGGTACTGGCAACGCCGATTTCTGCCCCGGCACGGGTATAAAACACCAGTGAAGAGGCGCGCGGAATGGCGCTTTCCTGCACGTTGCAAATCGCCAGGCTATGCGTATGGCCCAGCTTCTGCGCATGTTTGAGCGCTTCCATGGTATCCAGTGTTTCACCGGACTGCGAAATGGTAACGATCAACTGTTTGGGATTAGGCACGGATTCGCGGTAACGGTATTCGCTGGCAATTTCTACCGAAGTTGGAATTCTGGCGATACTTTCCAGCCAGTATTTGGCGGTCAGACCAGCGTAATAGCTGGTCCCGGCGGCCAGAATCAGCACGCTGTCTATCTGCCTGAAGGTGGCGGCAGCTTGTATGCCGAACAGTTCGGTGCGGAAGGCGCCGTCATCAATCAACGCCTCTATGGTATCGCTGATGGCACGGGGCTGCTCGTGGATTTCCTTCTGCATAAAGTGGCTGTAAGGGCCCAGTTCCAGCGAAGCCAGCGATACATCGCTCATATGCACCTTGCGCTGCACGACTTCGCCTTGCTGGTCGTAAATCACCACCGCATCGGTTTGCAGGGTCGCCACATCGCCATCTTCCAGGTAAATCACTTTGCGCGTGGCAGACAGCACCGCAGACACATCGGAAGCAACCAGGTTTTCATTGTCACCCAGGCCGATCAGCAACGGGCAACCCAAACGGGCCACCACCATTTGTGCCGGGTTATCCAGCGCAATCACGCTGATGGCATAGGCGCCGGTTAATTCGGCAATCGCCTGCTGCACGGCCTTGAGCAAATCGTTAGTCTGCTGATAGTAGTGATGCACCAGGTGAGCAATCACTTCGGTATCGGTCTGCGAATAGAACTGGTAACCCAGTGCTTTCAGGCGGTCGCGCTGCTCGTCGTGGTTTTCGATAATGCCATTATGCACCACGGCAATCTGTGCATCTTCCTGAGCAGGGGAGACATGCGGGTGCGCATTCTGCTCGGTGACACCACCATGCGTGGCCCAGCGGGTATGGCCTATGCCTAGGCGGCTTTGCAGGCCTGTGGATTTATTTTCCAGTTCGGCCACGCGGCCCACCGCACGCACGCGTGTTATGCCCTGGTTAAGCACGGCAATGCCTGCCGAGTCATAACCGCGATATTCCAGGCGGCTCAGGCCTTCGATTAAGAGGGGAACAATATTCCTGTTTGCTACTGCACCGACGATGCCACACATACGCTTATTTTTTCACCTTTTGCGGACGTTGCCATCCTTGAATTGAACGTTGCTCTCTTGCACGGCATAACGTTAATGTATCTGCCGGGACATTTTTGGTAATAGTTGAACCTGCGGCAATGGTCGCCCCTTGCCCCACCGTCACCGGTGCGACCAGTTGCGTATCCGAGCCGACAAAGACATTGTCTTCGATCACGGTTTTATGCTTGTTCGCGCCATCATAATTGCAGGTAATCACGCCGGCACCAACATTGACATTCGCGCCTACACTGGCATCACCCACATAGCTCAGGTGATTCACTTTGCTGCCCAGGCCGACCGTGGCGTTCTTGATTTCCACAAAATTGCCGACATGGGTTTCTGCCGCCAGCCGGGTACCCGGACGCAAACGCGCGAACGGGCCGATTTTACTGTCCTGGCCTACGGTTGCATCATCAATATGGGTATATGCCGCCAGTTTGCTGCCTTTGGCAATCACTGCATTTTTAATCACGCAGTTGGGGCCTATCGTCACACCGTCTTCCAGCGTGACCTTGCCTTCGAACACGCAATTCACATCAATCACCACATCGCGGCCACAACTCAGTTCACCGCGAATATCGATACGGCTGGCATCCAGCAAGGTCACGCCTTGTGTCATTAAAACGGTAGCCTGACGACGTTGATATTCACGTTCGATCTGCTGCAAATCCAGCTTGGAATTAATGCCGGTCACCGACCAGGCATCTGCCACCACGTGCGGCAATACCGCACGCCCTTCCTGCACCGATAAAGCAATAATATCGGTCAGGTAATATTCTTTTTGCGCGTTGTCATTGCTGATGCTGGACAGCCAGTGTTTGAGTCTGGCATTAGGCATGGCCATGATGCCGGTATTCACTTCCTGTATCGCGCGCTGCGCTGCGCTGGCGTCTTTATGCTCGACAATCGCAACCACTTCATTGGCGTCATTGCGCACGATGCGGCCATAACCACTGGGGTCATCCTTGATAAAAGTCTGCACAACCAGATGCTGCTCAGCCTGTGCCAGCATCTGTCCACACGCCTCTACATCCACCAGAGGGACATCGCCGAGCAGAATCAGAGTTTTTCCTTGTTCCGGCAAATGAGGCAGGGCTTGCTGCACGGCATGCCCGGTGCCTAATTGTTCGGCTTGTAACACCCACTGTAAATCTTCACCAGGCGTTTGCTGCTGAACCTGTTCGCCACCAAAACCATATACCACGATGATGTTCTGCGGATTGAGCTGGCGGGCGGCATCAATCACATGATGCAGAATCGGTTTGCCACCTACGGCATGCAGGACTTTAGGCAGATCGGAGCGCATGCGGGTACCTTTACCCGCCGCCAGGATAATGATGTTCAATGCATTCATAACGCTATTTTAGCTTAGAAACAAAGCGCACGGCATGTCAGGCCAGAAACAAAAAAGGCGGCTATAAAGCCGCCTGCCGCCTTGTTTTGTGTCCCTTAGTGGACTGATTTGCGCAATTTCTGGATGGCCTGGATCTGCGCTACCGCTTCGGCCAGCTCGGCCTGGGCAGCCGCGTAGTCGATTTCAGTAGAACGATTCCGCAATGCTTCTTCAGCCGCTTCTTTGGCTGCGATGGCTTTGGCTTCGTCCAGATCCTGGCCGCGAATCGCGGTATCTGCCAGCACAGTAATCATCCCGGGTTGTACTTCCAGCATGCCGCCGGAAATAAAAATCACGGTTTCATCCTGTTCGGCAGTTTGCTTGATACGCAAAGCACCTGGCTTGATGGTGGTAATCATGGGTGCGTGGTTAGGGTAGATACCTACCTCACCGGCACCAGCAGGTGCCACGACGAACTCAGCTTCGCCGGAGAAGATGGACTCTTCGGCGCTGACCACATCAATATGCACTGTATTTGCCATAATGTTCTCTTTTCTATATCACTGAAAGCCTGCTAAAACAGGCAGACCATGTCTGCCTGATTCACAATGATTAGTTCAGTGTTTTAGCCTTTTCAACAGCCTCTTCAATGCCGCCTACCATGTAGAAAGCTTGCTCTGGCAGGTGATCGTACTCACCGTTCACAATGGCTTTAAAGCCTTTGATGGTTTCTTTCAGTGGTACGTATTTACCTGGTGCACCGGTAAACACTTCAGCCACGTGGAAAGGCTGTGACAGGAAACGCTGGATCTTACGTGCGCGGCCAACCACCAGTTTGTCTTCCGGAGACAGTTCGTCCATACCCAGAATCGCGATAATGTCACGCAGTTCCTTGTAGCGTTGCAGCGTAGACTGTACGGAGCGTGCCACAGAGTAGTGCTCTTCACCCACGATTTGCGGATCCAGCTGACGGGAAGTTGAATCCAGTGGGTCAACCGCAGGGTAGATACCCAGGGAAGCAATGTCACGGGACAACACAACGGTGGAGTCCAAGTGCTGGAAGGTCGTGGCTGGTGATGGGTCAGTCAAGTCATCCGCAGGTACGTAAACGGCCTGGATGGAAGTAATGGAACCCACTTTGGTTGAGGTAATACGCTCTTGCAGGCGGCCCATTTCATCAGCCAGGGTAGGTTGGTAACCCACCGCTGAAGGCATACGGCCCAGCAGCGCAGATACTTCAGTACCGGCCAGGGTGTAACGGTAGATGTTATCCACGAAGAACAACACGTCACGACCTTCGTCACGGAATTTTTCCGCCATGGTCAGGCCGGACAGCGCTACGCGCAGACGGTTGCCTGGAGGTTCGTTCATCTGACCGAACACCATCGCTACTTTGGACTCTTTCATATTGTCCAGCTTGATCACGCCGGCATCTGCCATCTCGTGGTAGAAGTCGTTACCTTCACGGGTACGCTCACCCACACCTGCAAACACGGACAAACCGGAGTGCTGTTTGGCGATGTTGTTGATCAATTCCAGCATGTTAACGGTTTTACCTACACCCGCACCGCCGAACAGACCGACTTTACCGCCCTTGGCGAATGGACATACCAGGTCAATCACCTTGATGCCTGTTTCCAGCAGGTCAACAGAAGGGGACAGCTCTTCAAATGCCGGTGCCTTCTGGTGAATGGAACGGAATTCCTGGGAGTCGATTGGACCTACTTCGTCGATTGGGCGACCCAATACGTCCATGATACGGCCCAGTGTACCTTCACCAACCGGTACAGAAATCGCTGCGCCAGTATTCTTGAATGCGGTACCACGTGCCAGACCATCGGAAGAACCCATGGCAATGGTACGTACCACGCCGTCACCCAGTTGCTGCTGCACTTCCAGTGTCAAACCAGCTTCTGCGCTGGAGTCTTTGTCATCAATAATCAATGCATCGAATACTTTAGGCATTTGATCGCGTGGAAATTCCACGTCAACCACAGCGCCGATACACTGTACTACTTTACCTGTTACTGCTTGATTTGCCTTTGCCATTTTCTTTTCCTAACTGTATGAGTCAGATCTAATTAAATTCTTACACTAGCGTTTTTAAAGCAAGATGCCTTGAAAACACGCGCCTTAGGACGAAACCGCTGCCGCACCGCCGACGATTTCTGAAATCTCTTTGGTAATCGCAGCCTGACGGGCCTTGTTGTATACCAGTTTCAGTTCGCCGATCACGCTCTTCGCGTTGTCGGATGCAGACTTCATCGCCACCATACGTGCAGACTGTTCTGACGCCATGTTTTCGGCCACTGCGTTGTAAATCAGTGACTCGATATAACGCGTCATTAATTCATCCACGACTGGTTGTGCTTCTGGCTCATAGATGTAATCCCAATGGCCATTCGGGCTGCCCAGTTGCTCGCCTGACAATGGCAGCAGTTGCTGCATGGTCGGCTCTTGCTTCATGGTATTGATGAATTTGGTATAGCAGATGTAAAGCTGATCAATTTCACCGGCAATGTAGGCATCCAGCATCACTTTGATGCTGCCGATCAGTTTTTCCAGATGCGGTGTATCGCCCAGACCGGTGATGTGTGACTTCACCTGTGCACCGATACGGTTCATAAAGCCATAGCCTTTGTTACCGATCGCGCTGACGCTGATGCCTTTGCCTTCAGCTTCCCAGGTTTTCATCTGGTTTACTGACAAACGCAGTACGTTGGTATTCAAACCACCGCACAGGCCCTTGTCTGAGCTGACCACAATCAGGCCGACATTTTTCACCACATCACGCTTGATCAGAAACGGATGTCTGTACTCGGATTGCGCAAAGGAGAGGTGAGCCGCCACGTTACGGATTTTTTCCGCATACGGACGGGAAGCACGCATTCTGTCCTGCGCTTTACGCATTTTGGACGCGGCCACCATCTCCATCGCCTTGGTGATCTTGCGTGTATTTTCTACACTCTTGATCTTGGTTCTAATCTCTTTACTACCTGCCATATTGGTTCCTAAGTCGAAGTGTCAGAGATTAATAAGCGTTGGTTGCTTTGAAATCTTGAATCGCCGCTTCCAGTGCTTTCTCGTTATCGCCACTCAGATCCTTGCTGGATTCGATTGCGTCGACGATGTTCTTGTACTTGGAGTTCAGGAAACCGTGCAATGCATTTTCGAAAGCCAGTACCTTGTTGGTTGGCACGTCATCGAAGTAACCCTTGTTCGCTGCAAACAGGCTGATACCCATGCTGGCAACGCTCAGTGGTGCGTATTGTGCCTGTTTCATCAACTCGGTAAACATACGACCGCGGTCCAGCTGTTTACGGGTTGCTTCATCCAGATCGGAAGCGAACTGCGCAAACGCAGCCAGTTCACGATACTGCGCCAAAGCCAGACGTACACCGCCACCCAGTTTCTTGATGATCTTGGTCTGTGCAGCACCACCCACGCGGGAAACGGAAATACCGGCGTTAATCGCTGGACGTACACCTGCGTTGAACAAGTCTGTTTCCAGGAAGATCTGGCCATCGGTAATGGAAATCACGTTGGTTGGAACGAATGCAGACACGTCACCAGCCTGGGTTTCAATCACTGGCAATGCAGTCAATGAACCGGTTTTGCCTTTCACTGCACCGTTAGTGAATTTCTCAACATACTCTTCGTTAACGCGGGCAGCACGCTCCAGCAAACGTGAGTGGATGTAGAACACGTCACCTGGGTAAGCTTCACGGCCTGGTGGGCGGCGCAGCAACAGGGAGATCTGACGGTAAGCAACCGCTTGTTTGGACAAGTCATCGTAAACGATCAGTGCATCTTCACCGCGGTCACGGAAGTATTCACCCATGGTACAACCGGCATAAGGTGCCAGGAATTGCAGGGCTGCGGAGTCGGAGGCTGAAGCAGCCACCACAATGGTGTAAGCCATCGCGCCGTGCTCTTCCAGTTTACGTACCACGTTGGCAATGGTAGAAGCTTTCTGACCAATCGCAACGTAGATACAGGTCATGTTCTGACCTTTCTGGTTGATGATCGCATCTACGGCAACGGCTGTTTTACCGGTCTGACGGTCACCAATGATCAATTCACGCTGACCACGACCCACTGGTACCATGGAGTCGATGGACTTCAGGCCGGTTTGTACTGGTTGTGATACGGACTGACGTGCAATCACGCCTGGCGCAATTTTTTCAATCTTGTCAGTCAGTTTGGTTTTAACCGGACCTTTGCCGTCGATAGGCTGACCCAGTGCGTTCACGACACGGCCAATCAGTTCAGGACCAACTGGTACTTCCAGAATACGACCGGTACATTTACATGTGTCGCCTTCGGTAATGTGCTCGTAATCACCCAGTACCACAGCACCCACGGAGTCGCGCTCCAGGTTCAGTGCCAGACCGAATGTGTTGCCTGGAAACTCGATCATCTCGCCGGCCATCACGTTGGACAAGCCGTGAATACGCACAATGCCGTCCGTCACGGAAATCACAGTACCCTGGGTACGTGCTTCTGCGGTCGTAGAGAAGTTTTCCAAACGGCTCTTGATGAGCTCGCTAATCTCTGATGTTGATAACTGCATTTAAATCTCCTATGCCTTATGCTGTGAGCGTATAGGCTAAATTTTGTAACTGACCTTGGACAGACGCGTCGATGACGGTGTCGCCAACAATAATTTTGATGCCGCCGATGATTTCCGGATCTACGGAAACGCTTGCTTCAATTTTCTTGCCGAACTTGGCTTCCAGACGTTTGACCAAATCTTTAGACTGCGCAGCTGTCAGTTTTGCGGCAGCAATAATTTGAGCGTCCAGGGTGCCTTCATCTTGCGCTTTCAAAGCCTCAAAAGCTTCAGCAATGGCAGGCAATAAGGATAAACGGCCGTATTCAACCAAAGTCTTGATTAAATTTTGACCATGATCATTCAGATTGTCGCCGCAAACCTTGAGGAATGCCGCTTCAATATCTGCCGCATCCAGTTTGGGGTCTTCAATCAGTGTTTTCATCTGTGCATCTGCAGCAACTGCCGCTGCCAATGCCAGCATGTCAGACCATTGTGCCAGTGCCTTTTTCTCTTTGCCCAGTTTATAGGCGGCTACGGCATAAGGTCGTGCAATGGTTGAGAGTTCAGCCATGTTTTATCCTTATAGTTCCGCAGCAAGTTTAGACAACATATCGCTATGTGCTTTGGCGTCGATCTCTTTACGCAGGATTTTTTCTGCACCGGCCACCGCCAGCGTAGACACTTGTGCGCGCAAACCTTCTTTAGCGCGGTTCACTTCCTGATCGATTTCAGCCTTGGCACCGGCAATAATGCGATCACCTTCAGCTTTGGCATTCGCCTTGGCTTCATCGATGATTTGCGCAGCGCGTTTTTCAGCTTGCCCAATGATCTCACTTGCTTTCTGTTTTGCTTCGTTCAGTGTCGCGTCAGACTTTTTAGCTGCCACTTCAAGGGCACTTCTGCCTTCCTGTGCGGCAGCCAGGCCGTCGGCGATTTCCTTTTGGCGTGTTTCGATCGCTTTTAACAGCGGTGGCCAAACGAATTTCACTGTGAACCAAATCAACACTGCAAATGCGGTAGCTTGCGCGATGAGTGTGAAATTAATATTCATTTTTGATCCATCTTACTGGGTTGTTGAAAGGTTTAAGTCACTACTTAAACCCTATCGGGCGTTAATTACTGAGAAACAACGCTCAACAATGGGTTTGCAAACGCAAACATCATGGCCAGACCAACACCGATAATGAAGGACGCGTCGATCAGACCCAACAGCAGGAATACTTTACCTTGCAATGCCGGAATCATTTCTGGTTGACGTGCAGCACCTTCCAGGAAACTTGCACACATAATACCAATACCGATACAGGCACCTGCAGCACCCAAACCGATGATCAAACCGATACCAATGCCTGTGTAGGCCTGAATCAATGCTAAAGCTTCCATTTATTACCCTCTCTTAAAGAAATAAAAACAACTACAAAGTTAAAAAATCAGACTAGTGAGACTCATGTGCCATGGCCAGGTACACCACGGTCAGCATCATGAAAATAAACGCTTGCAGGGCCACAATCAGGATGTGGAAGATAGACCAGCCCACACCGAGGATTGCACCGAACACGGTTCCGGCCAGGCCAGTGGCAGCCCACATACCCAGCAGCAGGAAAATGATTTCACCGGCGTACATGTTACCGAACAGTCGCAGTGAGTGTGAAAGTGGCTTGGAGATATATTCAATCATGTTGAACAGGAAGTTGGCAGGCCATACCAGAGGATTTGAACCAAACGGCGCACAGAACAATTCGTGTATCCAGCCACCCAGGCCTTTGGCCTTGATCGAAAAGAAAATCATCAGGAACCAGACAGCCAGGGCCAGCGCGAATGTGGTGTTGATATCGGAAGTAGGTACGGCACGCCAGTGTTCAAAGCCTAATGCATGCGTGATTTTTGCGAAAATATCGATAGGCAGGAAGTCCATCGCATTCATGGCGAATACCCACAGGAACACGGTCAGGGCAGTGGGTGCAATAAAGCTGTGGCGGTTACCGTGGAAAATGTTTTTGACCTGGTCATCAATAAAACCGAACACCAGTTCGACAAAGGCCTGACGCTTGTTAGGTACGCCGGCAGTCGCGCCACGTGCAATCCACCAGACAAAACCCATCACAATCACGCCCAGAATCACCGACATCGCCAGTGTATCCACGTGCAGTGTCCAGAAACTGGTATCACCAACTGACTGGGCGTTAAACCCGAGATGGTGCTGGATGTAGCTGGAAGGGGTCAGCGCGTGTTCGGCTTGTTGTGTGTGTTCGGTTGTCATAATCTCAAACTATTTTTTAGATAATTGTCTACACGGGTGTCTGCGACTTCGCCAGCGCAGCACCCGAAAACAGGGCAGCGGCTGCCAGGCCGGCGATTAGCGCAAACGGCACCAACGATTGATACAGCTTGAACACCGCAAACAGGATAATTGCGACGATCAAGATTTTTACTGCTTCAGCCTTGAGCAGATTCAACAGCACCGCGGTTGCCTGCGTTTTGGTCTGGCCTTTTTCTGCAATTTTTGCGGCAAACCAGGCACCGATAATCACGGCACTACCGCCAAACAATGCTGAAATACCTGCCGCAATACCGCCCGCCACGCCCGCAATCAGCATAACTACTACTGTGGCAATCACTTGCCAGCGCAACATATTGCGATAAGTTTGCTTGGCAGATTGATTGTTTTCCGGTGCGGCCATGGGGTTAAACTGCAAAAAATTCAAGGCAAAATACTACAAAGACGCGAGATTTTGAAGTATTCACCCGGCGAAGTCAAGCATTCGGCCCGGCATAACTGTCTGAATGTGCGGGAAAAATCATGCATTCAGACAAAAGGCTGCTTTATTGACGGAACTTTTCCTTACTTGCCTGTGAGTTTTGCTATCCATTCATCCAGCTGATCCAGATTTGCATAGCTTAATTTCAATACGCCTGAACCATTGGCTTTGGCGCTGATATTCACGCCGGCACCCAGCTGCTCGCTCAGCTGGGTTTGCAGGGAAGCAATATCCGGCTGAACGGTCTCAGCGGTTTTTTTCTTGCCAGCCGGTTCCTGTTGCATCAGGCGCTCGACTTCCCGCACGGACAAGCCATCCTGCACCACCTTATTCGCCAGCATAATCTGCTGCGCCGGTTCTACGCCAACCAGTGCACGCGCATGCCCCATATCGATCTGGTTATCGAGCAACATATCCTGAACCATAGGCGTCAGCGTCAGCAGGCGCAACAGATTGGAAACGGCCACCCGGGAACGGCCCACCGCGGCAGCTGCCTTTTCATGCGTCATGTCAAATTCGTCAATCAGGCGCTTGATACCCATGGCCTCTTCCAGCGGATTCAGGTTTTCACGCTGGATATTTTCAATCAGTGCCATGGCCAGCGCCGCTTCGTCAGCGATTTCACGTACCAGCACCGGCACTTCAGTCAGGCCGGCCTTTTGTGATGCACGCCAGCGACGCTCACCGGCAATGATTTCATATTTGCCTTCGGCAATTTCGCGCACCAGAATAGGCTGCATGATGCCTTGCGCACTGATGGAATCCGCCAGTGTCTGCAAAGCCTCTTCATTCATGTACGAACGCGGCTGATATTTGCCGGGCTGCAACTGGCTGACCGGTAGCGTACGCAAGGTATCCGATCCGGCAATGGTTTCCGTATCGCCTGATAACAATGCATCCAGTCCGCGTCCTAATCCCTTGGGCTTCACCATACTGCTGATTCCTTGTATTAATTATGTTTCGTAAAAAAGTTAATTCTTCTGAATGATTTCCTGCGCCAGTTCCAGATAAGCCTGCGCACCTTTGGATGAGCGATCATACAACAGGACCGGCATGCCATAACTGGGCGCTTCAGCCAGGCGCACATTGCGCGGAATAATGGTCTGGTAGACTTTTTTGCCAAAGTGATTCACCAGCTGTGCTGACACCTGTTGCGCCAGCATATTGCGATTATCAAACATGGTACGCAACAGGCCTTCTATTTCGAGTACGGGGTTTAAGTGAGCACGCACTTTCTTGATGGTATTGACCAGGTCTGACAAACCTTCCAGCGCATAGTATTCACACTGCATGGGAATCATCACCGAATGTGCTGCGGTCAGGGCATTAACAGTCACCAGATTAAGCGCAGGAGGGCAGTCCAGCAACACAAAATCATAGGCATCACCCAGTTTTAAAATGGCATTTTTCAAACGGGTTTCACGTGCCATTTCATTGACCAGCTCCACTTCAGCCCCGGCCAGATCACGATTGGAAGGGGCCACGTCAAATTTGGCTGCTTCCGCGTGTGCAATCACATCCTGCAGGGTTTTACTGTCTATCAATACCTGGTAAATACTACCTTTCAAGTGCGTCTTATCAATACCGCTACCGGTACTGGCGTTGCCCTGCGGATCCAAATCAACCAACAGCACTTTTTTCCCATGCTCGGCCAGGCTGGCAGCCAGGTTCACGCAGGTAGTGGTCTTACCTACGCCGCCTTTTTGATTAGTGATTGCGATTATTTTCATTATGAATTCTCAAACACAATTAAATGTCTTTCCGCATCCAGGGTGGGCACCTGCAACCGGATAATTTTCGAAGGAACCACTTGCGCCAATTTTAATTCATCAGCCGGGATCACACCCTTCATGGCCAGCCATTTTCCCTGCGGCCGGATTAAATGCATGGTCAAGCGCCGGAACAAGGCGATCTCGGAAAAAGCACGGGAAATGACCTGATCAAAAGGCGAGGGTGGCTGATATTCCTCCACGCGTCCGTGGACGATCTGTACATTGCTTAATCCCAATTCTGCTTTTACCTGACGCATGAAAATGGCTTTTTTCTGCACAGTATCAATGGTAGTCACTTGTACATCCGGCCGCGTAATCGCCACAATCAATCCGGGCAAACCGCCGCCACTTCCTACATCAAGCAAACTGCCAGACTGTATATAGGGCAACACACTCAGACTGTCCAGCACATGCAAGGCCAGCATTTCCTGCGGATTACGAATGGCCGTCAGGTTATATACCTTGTTCCACTTTTGCATCAAGGCCATATAGGCCAGACATTGCGACTGCATATCAACAGTAACCATGGACTCCAGACCCAGCGCTTTAACGCCGACTGTCAATTGTGTTGCCAGCTCTGTCATGCTGCTGCGATACCGCCGGCCTGGCTTTGTTTTTTCTGCTTGCGCTTGAGGTAGACCAGCAGCAAGGAAATGGTGGCAGGGGTGATGCCTTGGATACGGCTGGCCTGGCCAATGGTTTCCGGTTGCTGTGCCAGCAGTTTTTGGCGCGCTTCTATGCTTAAACCATGCACATCATTGTAATCAATGGCGTCGCCCAGTTTGATATGCTCGCTATTTTTCTGGCGCGCAATTTCCTCATTCTGACGGTCAATATAACCTTGGTACTTGGCGGCAATCTCGACTTGTTCCAGCACATCCTCTGCCAGTGCTTCAGGTGCCGGCACAATCTCCAGCAGGGATTGGTAGCTGATTTCCGGCCGACGCAATAATTCAAACAGGGAATACTCATGCTCCAGCGCCTTACCGAAAACCGCTATCTGTGTTTCACGTGAAACAATGGTGTTTTGACTGTTAGCTTGTACCTGACCATTGTCAGGCTGCAGAAAGCTGCGTTTCAATCTGGACTGTTCACGCATAATCGCTTCCTGTTTTTTACAGAAAGCTTCCCAGCGCACATCATCCACCAGGCCCAGCTTGCGACCCATTTCCGTCAACCGCATATCAGCGTTATCTTCGCGCAACTGCAAGCGGTATTCCGCACGACTGGTAAACATGCGATAAGGCTCATTCACGCCTGTAGTAATCAGGTCATCTACCAGCACCCCAAGATAGGCCTGTTCGCGGGAAGGGCACCAGCCTTCTTGATCGCGAGCATACAGTGCCGCATTTGCACCTGCGAGCAGGCCTTGCGCAGCTGCCTCTTCATAACCTGTGGTACCGTTAATCTGCCCGGCAAAAAACAGGCCTTGCACCGCCTTGGTTTCCAGAGTCGATTTCAGACCTCTAGGATCATAGTAGTCATATTCTATGGCATATCCGGGGCGCAGGATGTGTGCATGTTCCAGCCCGCGGATAGAACGCACCAGTGCCAGCTGGATATCAAACGGCAAACTGGTGGAAATACCGTTAGGATAAATTTCATGAGTAGTGAGGCCTTCCGGTTCCAGAAATACCTGATGCGATTCCTTATCAGCAAAGCGGTGAATCTTGTCTTCTACCGAAGGGCAGTAACGCGGGCCCACCCCTTCAATAACGCCCGTATACATCGGTGAGCGATCCAGACCACTGCGGATAATATCGTGCGTCTGCTGATTGGTGTGCGTAATCCAGCAAGGCAATTGATGCGGGTGTTGTGCTGCATTGCCCAGGAACGAGAATACCGGGACCGGTGTATCTCCAGGCTGCTCAGTCATTACACTATAGTCAATGGAACGGCCATCTATGCGTGGCGGTGTGCCGGTTTTCAGGCGGCCAGCTGGCAGCCCGATTTCACGCAACCTGGCTGCCAGTGAAATGGCCGGCGGATCACCCGCGCGCCCCGCACTATAATTCTGCAGGCCGACATGCACCAGCCCGCCCAGAAAAGTGCCTGCGGTTAATACCACTGATCTGGCATAAAATCTCAGCCCAATCTGTGTCACCACGCCGGCAGCACGCTCGCCTTCCAGGATAATATCGTCCACTGCCTGCTGGAACAGCCACAGGTTGTGCTGATTTTCCAGGCGATGACGAATGGCTGCCTTATATAAGATACGGTCAGCCTGTGCGCGGGTAGCGCGTACGGCAGGACCTTTGCTTGAGTTCAGGATACGGAACTGTATACCACCTTCATCCGTCGCGGCTGCCATGGCACCACCCAGGGCATCCACTTCTTTCACCAGATGGCCTTTGCCTATCCCGCCAATAGAAGGATTGCAGGACATTTGCCCCAATGTTTCGATGTTGTGGCTGAGCAATAGCGTCTTGCGGCCCATGCGCGCCGCTGCCAGCGCTGCTTCGGTACCCGCATGGCCACCGCCGACGACAATGACATCAAAGCGATCAGGAAAGTCCATCATAAAATATCTTGAACTGTTTGATTTAAAAAGAGTTGTGATTTTAGCCTAAACCAACCCTATGGTCATTTAATTCTCTGTTTTGTTACACTTGTTATGTGCTTTAATACAAATTAATTACCGTTTTAATACAAATCAATTACAAGCACGCCATATTTGCTTAACATAACAATCATAAAATGCTTTCGAAATAACAAAAGGAGCTCTTACCATGAAAATGAAAACAATGATGGCTGTATTCGGGCTAGTATTTTCTGTGCACGCACTGGCTGACGTGACCAATGCCGAGAAACTGGTATACAAATATACCAATATCGCGCACTCTGCCGATCCACTCTACAAGGCACCGTCTATTACTGATGGCAAAATTTTCTTTAACCGCAAATTCAAGACACCGGGCGGCCAGGAAGCTGCATGTGCTTCCTGTCACACCAGCAATCCGGCCAATGTAGGCAAGAACATGGTGACGCACAAGGAAATCCCGCCACTGGCGCCGCGTGTTAACCCAAAACGCTTTACCGACCTGGATAAGGTGGAAGAAGAATTCACCAAGCACTGTAACGATATCCTTGGTGCGGATTGCGCAGCTTCGGAAAAAGCCGATTTTATTGCTTATCTGCTGACAGAAACCAAACCTGGCAAGTAAAACTGCATGCTACGGTATGTCTGGGATCCTTTTATAAGGATCTTCCACTGGTCCCTGGTGGCGGCGTTCGGGTATGCGTTTTATACCCACGCCTCCATGTGGGACAGACTGCATCATGCTTATGCCGGCTATATAGCCGGCACACTGATTTCGGCGCGTATCGTCTGGGGCATCGTCGCTACCGGTTACGCCAACTTTCACAGCTTTCCCTTAAACCCGCTATGGGCACTCAAATACTTCTTTAAATTACTCAAAGGCACGGCAAGACAGTATATTGGTCATAACCCGATAGGATCACTGGCTATTTATGCCATGCTGGGAATGGGTATCATCGCGGTAGGTTCCGGCTGTATTGTTTATAACAGTGGCTGGGGATTCATAGATGATGAAATGAGTAAAACCATACATCATTATGTGACCTGGGGCTGGCTCTGGATAGTAGTGGTGCATGTATTGGGTGTTATTTTTGAAAGCTTCATTCATCGCGACAATCTTATCTGGGCGATGATTACCGGGTGCAAACGCGTCTGCTCTGTTGATGAGCGCTTTAATCAGCGCAATACACCTTTCCCCAGAAGAAAAACCCGCTGATGCGGGTTTTTATTTGCCTATACAGAAGCGGCTGAAAATTTCTCCGAGCAGATCATCCGGCGTAAATTCTCCGGTAATCGATGACAAGGCTTCCTGCGCGCTACGTAACTCTTCTGCCACCAGCTCAGCGGCATGCATTTGTTTGGCTGCACTTTCCAGGTGCAATTCCACTTGTTCCAATGCCAATAAGTGGCGGGCGCGAGCCATGAAAACCCCTTCACCACTGGGCTGATAGCCAATAATATCCAGCAAGGTTTTTTGCAGGCCCGCAATACCATCGCCTAACTTGGCTGATAAAAACACGTGTGTTTCATTTTCGCGTTTTTCGATGCGCGATGTTTCACGTGAAACATCGATCTTGTTATGTACCCAGATTTTCTGGATCTGGGTCGGCAAGCGCTGCAATATAAACTCTTCAAACGGCCCTATGCCATGCTGACTATCTACCAGCAGCAAAGCCACATGTGCCGTTTCTATCGCTTTCCAGGTACGCTCAATCCCTACCTGTTCCACAGCATCCTCTGTTTCACGCAGGCCTGCCGTATCAATAATATGCAAGGGCACACCCTCAATCTGAATCACGCTTTTAATCGTGTCACGGGTTGTACCGGCAATCGGTGTAACAATGGCAACATCTTCACCGGATAAGGCATTCAGCAGACTGGATTTTCCTACATTAGGCTGGCCAATCAATACCACATTCATGCCTTCCCGTAGCAGGGCGCCTTGTCGGGCCTGTCTGAAAATGGTTTGTAATGCCGCCTGATTGGACTGCAGTTTTTCCAGTACACGTCCCTGGCTGATAAAGTCTATTTCTTCTTCGGGAAAATCCAGGCAGGCTTCCACATACATGCGCAAATCTATCAATTGCTGTAGCAATGCTTGTACGGCCTGAGAAAACTCACCAGACAAGGAGCGGACTGCACTGCGTGCAGCTTCCACTGTGGCGGCATTAATCAGGTCAGCTACCGCCTCCGCTTGTGCCAGATCCAGCTTGTCGTTCAGAAAAGCGCGCTGGGTAAACTCGCCGGCCAGTGCATGACGGGCACCGCATTCTATGCAGCGCGCCAGCAATATTTGCATCAGTGCAGTGCCGCCGTGAGCCTGCAACTCCAGTACATCTTCACCGGTATAGGAATGCGGATTAGGAAAATAGATCGCGATACCACGGTCTATCAGGCTGCCATCAGCCTGATAAAAGGGTAAATACGCAGCATGACGCGGGGCAGGGCAGTGGCCCAGCACTTGGCTGGCCACCTGTTTTGCCAGTGGCCCGGATATCCGGACCACGCCTATACCACCAGCACCAGCCGCCGTGGCTACCGCGGCGATAGTATCGCCGGCATTGGCCGGGAGATTATTTGCCATGTCCTTTTTTGGCCAGGGTTTCGGCATGAATCATGCGATTGATTGCCCATTGCTGCCAAATGGAAAGGATATTGTTCACCAGCCAGTACAGTACCAGGCCAGCCGGGAAGAAGAAGAAGAAAATACTGAAAGCGATCGGCATAATTTTCATGACTTTAGCCTGGATAGGATCCGTAGGAGGCGGATTCAGGTAAGTCTGGATAATCATGGTCGCGCCCATCAGGACAGGCAATACGAAATACGGGTCGGTGGCAGATAAATCCTGAATCCAGCCGAAGAATGGCGCATGGCGTAATTCCACCGAACCCAGCAACACCCAGTACAGGGAAATAAACACTGGAATTTGTACCAGGATAGGCAAGCAGCCTCCCATGGGGTTAATTTTCTCGGTGCGATACATCTCCATCATGGCTTGCTGCAACTTCTGCTTGTCATCGCCGAACTTGTCCTTCAACGCCTGCATGCGAGGGGCCATCTCGCGTAAATGTGCCATATTGCGATAGCCGGAAGCGGACAGTTTGAAGAAAGCAGCCTTGATCAGCACGGTCAGCAGAATAATGGCAATCCCCCAATTTTTCACCAGGTCGTGGATATGCGTCAACAGCCACATCAGTGGCTTGGCAATCACGGTCAGAATCCCGTAATCGACCACGTACTCCAGGCCGGGCGCAGCTGCTTCCAGCGCATGTTGCTCCTGCGGGCCGCTGAACAGGCGCGCATCCACGGTCTTGCTGCTGCCCGCAGCAATTTCACCCACCGGCAAAATTGCCCCGATAGAAAAATCATGCTCACTCAATTTGGTGGTGTAGAACTTGCGTTCGGCATTGGATTGCGGAATCCAGGCACTGACGAAATAATGTTGTGCCAGGCCTATCCAGCCATCTTTGGCGTTGATGGACACATCTTTTTTGGCCATTTCGTCAAATTTGATTTTTGTATACTTATCTTCTGCCGTGTAATACGCCCCACCGGTAAAGGTCGGCATCATTTTAGAGCCCTGATTGGACTGGTCATCATGAATAATCTGGTAATACACGGATGGGGAGATGGCTTTATCGCTGCTGTTTTTAATCTCGTAGCGCACATCAATCAGGTATTCACCGCGATGGAAGGTATAGATTTTGTCTACGCTGATGCCATTTGTTTCAGGCGCGGTCAAACGGACTTCCAGCGAATTCTCGCCGTCTTTCAACACATAGCTGGTTTCGCTGGCAGTAAACGTCTGATAGTGTGTGGGCAAGCCATCACCTTTCAGGCCGGTCTGCGCTACATACAGCCTGTCGCTGCTGGCATCACTCATTAGCTCATACGGGCCGGAGTTATCATCAGCTCTATGCTCCAGCAGGGACAACTGGCGCAAATCACCGCCCACTGTATCAATCACCGCGGCATAACGGTCAGTCTTAACCGAAATGCGCGAACCCTTATTCAGACTGAAACCGCCTTTTTCCTGAGGCTTGTCTGCCGGTGCGCCTTGAGCAGTGGTCGTTGCCTGAGTCTGCGCGACTTGTGGTGCCTGCTGCTGTTGCCAGGCGTCCCACAGCAACATGATGGAAAAAGAGAAAATAACAAACAATATTAGACGGCGAGTATCCATAAGATTTCGTTTTTAAAGTCAAGGAAGAGGGTCCACGCCACCGGGATGCCAGGGGTGACAACGGGCGATACGGCAGAGTGCCAGTTTTGAGCCTTTAAGCGCGCCATAGCGTTGCAAAGCCTCAATGGCATAGTGTGAACAGGTAGGATGAAAACGGCACTGACGTCCCAGCCATGGGCTTAAGCCCCACTGGTAACACTTTACCAAAGTAATCAGCAACTTTTTCATCAGATGATCAGGACACCGTGGAATTTTTTTTCAATTTTGCCAGCAATATGGTCAGATCCCGTTGTACTGCCTGGAAATCCGCCTGCTGGAAACTTTTTCGTACCTGCAGTACCACATCATAGCCATAAGTGGTGCCGGCAGATTGATTTCTCAATAGCTCGCGCAGCACACGTTTCATGTAGTTGCGTTTGACAGCCAGTTTGGCAATTTTTTTCGACACAACCAGGCCATAGCGATGCCGGTCCTGCTGATTCGGTTTGACGTTGACCAGCAGCCATTCGCCATAAAACCGTTTCCTGAAACTAAAAACGGATGAAAATTCATCCGTTTTTTTTAGCTTGTGCAATGTCATGCATTGACTCAGGCAATGCACCGCCGGGATTACAGACCCAGGCGTTTACGACCTTTGGCACGACGGGCAGCAATCACTGCACGGCCACCTTTGGTTTTCATGCGTACCAGAAAGCCATGGGTACGTGCGCGACGGGTTTTGGATGGTTGATAGGTACGTTTCATTATTTAGCTCCTGCCCCAACATGGGCAATTAAAGTCTTGCAATTAAATCCGGGTCGGCCTCTGTATAAAACAGGTGAAAATTCGCCGATTTCAAAAACCCTTAATTAAACATGAAATTCGCACAGTATGTCAATGATTATTTTTATTTTTTTATGGTCTCAGGCTGTGGATAACTCCCGGCAAAACGTTTAGAATGTCATCAACTGATCACGGCACACATGGCTCTGATCATCTCTCCTGCCACTTCTTTCCTGGCACATAACTAAATAAACGCAAATACCTCCCGTCGCAACTTCAGGGAGAAGCTTTTTTTGCAAACACTGAAAAACACTGGAGCAATGGAAAATTTTTGGGCGCATTGTCTGCTCAAGTTCGAACAAGAACTTTCGGCACAACAATACAATACCTGGATCAAACCCCTGAAAGCACGCGTCAATGGTCAGGCGGTGCAGATTGTTGCGCCTAACAAATTCGTCATGCAATGGGTAAAAAGCAAATTTTTTAACCGCATTGAAACCATTGCCAGGGAATTGTCATCCACTGCAGTGGTAGAACTGATCGTTGACAGCAGCATACTGCAAACAACGCCCCCAGTCAGCCAGCCTGTGAACGCTCAGGCGTCTGCCGTGGAAACAGCCATTGCCAGCCAGCCGCCAAAACGCATGGATAAACCGGCAGAGAAAAAAGCAGCTGTCAGCCGTACACCGGCCAGACCGCCAAAAGCCGAGAAAAACAGCGGCTTGAATGACAGCTTCCTGTTTGATAATTATGTCACCGGCCGGGCAAACCAGTTAGCACGTGCCGCCGCCATTCAGGTCGCCGGCAATCCCGGCCAGGCTTATAATCCTTTGTTTATCTATGGCGGAGTAGGGCTGGGGAAAACCCACTTGTTACAGGCCATTGGCAACGAACTGAAAAAAATCAAACCCGAAGCCAATATTCGCTACCTGCATGCTGAACGCTATGTTTCTGATGTGGTGAAAGCTTACGAAAACAAGGCATTTGACGAATTCAAGCAACTCTACCACTCCCTGGATCTGTTACTGATTGACGATATCCAGTTCTTTGCCAAGAAGACCCGCACCCAGGAAGAGTTTTTTTATGCGTTTAATACGCTGATCGAAGAAAAGAAACAGATTGTCATCACCTGCGATACCTATCCGAAAGAAATCGCAGATATGGACGAACGCCTGCGCACCCGCTTCAGCTGGGGCCTGACCGTGGCAATCGAACCTCCTGAACTGGAAATGCGCGTGGCTATCCTGCGCAAGAAAGCCGAAAGCCTGAACATAAACCTGAATGAAGATGTGGCTTTCTTTGTCGCCAAACAGATCCGTTCCAGCGTACGTGAACTGGAAGGCGCACTTAACCGTATTATCGCCATGGCCAACTTTACCGGCCACGCTATTGATGTGCACCTGGCAAAAGATGCCTTGCGCGACTTGATCGCGGTACGTGGTCGTCAGATCACCATAGAGAATATTCAAAAGACAGTCGCTGACTATTACAAAATCAAGGTCAGCGACATGTTCAGCAAAAAACGTTCGCGCAATGTCGCCAGACCGCGCCAGATTGCCATGTCACTGGCGCGCGAACTGACTAACCACAGTTTTCCGGAAATCGGTGAAGCGTTTGGCGGGCGTCATCACACCACGGTGATGCATGCCTGTGAAGAAATCGAACAATTACGTTTAAATGACCAGACTGTCGCGCGTGATATCGGTCTGTTAACGCAGGTGATCCGCGATTAAAGGCAAACAAAACAAAAGCTGTGGATAAGTTGAGAATGAGGTGTGTTTAAATATTGCGTATAGACAGGATAAAATCGGTTTACAATATCAGCCACAAATCATGCATGTTTAAACCGCAATTTATTCACAAGTTAAATATGTAACAACTCATTGAATTAAAATGTTTTTTTAAGTTACCCACAAAAAATTGCTACATTACTATTAGTCTTATCTTTTATATATTGAAATAAAGTTATTAATCAGGTCAGGCCATGCAAATCAAAATCAGTCGTGAAGTATTGCTCAAACCCCTTAACAGTGTCACAGGGATTGTTGAACGCAGACATACGCTTCCTATTCTTTCCAACCTGCTGGTGAACATTAGCCAGCAGGAGATGCACCTGACTGCTACTGACCTGGAAATGCAGATTTCGCTGAAAGTGAATGGCGGCGTGGAAGGCGAACTCAGCACGACTATCTCGGCAAAAAAACTGCTGGATATCTGCCGTTCCCTGCCTGACAGCACCTTGATTGAGATGAATAACCAGGATAACCGCATCACGCTGAAAGCCGGTAAGAGCAGATTCAATCTGCAAACTTTGCCAGCGGCGGACTATCCTTTAATGAGCAAAGCCAGCGGGCAGAACATCAGCTTCAGCCTGGCTCAGTCCGAACTGAAACGTCTGTTGAAGCAAGTGGAGTTTGCCATGGCACAACAGGATATCCGTTACTACCTGAACGGACTGTTGATGGAAGTCCAGGACAACCAGTTGCATGTGGTCGGCACTGACGGCCATCGACTGAGTTATACCAATACCACCCTGGATCAGACGTTTGAAAAAACCGAAGTCATCCTGCCACGCAAAACCGTGCTGGAACTGACCAAGCTGCTGGACGAGCAATCCGATTCACCGGTCGTGGTTGATTTGCTTAATGGCCAGGTCAGTTTCGAGTTTGGTGATATCCAGCTCATCAGCAAAGTGATTGATGGCAAATTCCCGGATTACAACCGTGTGATTCCGACCGGCCACCAGAACAGTTTTGAAGTCAATCGCCAGGAAATTCTGAGCGCACTGCAACGTGCTTCCATCCTGTCCAACGAGAAATACCGCAGTATCCGCATGGTGATTACAGAAGGCCAGCTCAAGCTGATCAGTACCAACACCGAGCAGGAAGAAGCTGAAGAAGAACTGGAAATCAACTACAGCAAAGTGCCACTGGATATCGGCTTCAATGTCACTTACCTGATTGATGTGCTCAACAATCTGAACGATGAAAATATCCAGTTTGCATTTGCCGATGCCAACAGCAGTTGCCTGATTACGACCGCCAGCGACAACAACTACAAATACGTTGTGATGCCAATGCGCATATAATGTCCGCTAAATAACCCTGTTTCACGTGAAACAGGGCTTATCTTTTAATCTCACTAAAGAAGCTTTTGTTATGGCACAGCCACAAGAATATAACTCAGACAGTATCAAGATTTTGGAAGGTCTGGACGCGGTTCGTAAACGTCCAGGCATGTATATCGGTGACACGTCAGATGGTTCCGGCTTGCACCACATGGTGTTCGAAGTCCTCGATAACGCGATTGACGAAGCGCTGGCAGGGCACTGTGACGATATTAAAGTCATTATTCATCCCGATAACTCCATCAGCATTTCCGATAACGGTCGCGGTATCCCGACCGACATCAAGGAAGACGACAAGCACGAACCCAAGCGTTCTGCTGCTGAAATCGTCATGACCGAGCTGCACGCGGGCGGCAAGTTTGACCAGAACTCTTACAAAGTGTCCGGTGGTCTGCATGGCGTGGGTGTGTCCGTAGTAAATGCGCTGTCTGACTGGCTGAAGTTGAGAATTTACCGCAAGGGCCAGGTCCACCAGATGGAGTTCCACAGAGGGGTGCCACAAGGGCCACTGACCGTGACCGGCACCACTGATAAAAAAGGCACCGAAGTCCATTTTCTGGCTTCTGTGGAGACATTTACTCTGGTGGAATATCACTTTGAAATCCTGGCCAAGCGTATTCGTGAACTGTCATTCCTGAACAATGGCGTCAAAATCGAACTGATAGACCAGCGCAACGGCAAGTCTGAGAACTTTGCCTTCAGTGGCGGGGTAAAAGGTTTTGTCGAGTACATGAACCGTAACAAATCGGTACTGCATCCAAAAGTGTTTTATGCCATGGGTGAAAAAGACGGCATGACAGTAGAAGTGGCCATGCAGTGGAACGACAGCTATTCAGAAACGGTGCAATGTTTCACCAACAACATTCCACAACGTGATGGCGGCACCCATTTGACCGGTTTGCGTACCGCCATGACACGTACTTTGAACCAGTATATCGAGCAGAACGAGTTCGCCAAAAAAGCCAAGGTGGAAACCACCGGTGACGATATGCGTGAAGGCATTACCTGCGTACTGTCAGTCAAAGTCCCTGATCCCAAGTTCTCCTCCCAGACCAAAGACAAACTGGTATCTAGCGAAGTGCAGCCAGTCGTGTCTGAAATCGTGTCCGCCAAACTGGCCGAATTCCTGGAAGAAAACCCTAACGACGCCAAAATCGTCTGCGGCAAGATCGTAGAAGCCGCGCGTGCACGCGAAGCGGCACGCAAGGCCCGTGAAATCACCCGTCGTAAAGGCGTGATGGACACCATGGGCTTGCCAGGCAAGCTGGCAGACTGCCAGGAAAAAGATCCGGCCATGAGCGAACTCTACCTGGTCGAGGGTGACTCTGCAGGCGGTTCCGCCAAACAGGGTCGTGACCGTAAATTCCAGGCCATTCTGCCGCTCAAAGGTAAAATCCTGAACGTGGAAAAAGCCCGTTTTGACAAACTGCTGGGTTCGGCTGAAATTGCCACGCTGATCACTGCCATGGGTACAGGTATAGGCAAGGATGATTTCAACCTGGAAAAACTGCGCTATCACCGCATTATCATCATGACTGATGCGGACGTCGATGGTGCCCACATCCGTACCTTGCTGCTGACTTTCTTCTACCGTCAGATGCCGGAGCTGGTCGAGCACGGTCATATCTACATCGCCCAGCCACCGCTGTACAAAGTCAAACAGGGCCGTGACGAACGTTACCTGAAAGACGAGCACGAGCTGGATGAGTATCTGCTGAATTCCGCCCTGCGCGATGCGCAATTGCTGACCAGAGAAGGCGGCGAAGTGCTCAAAGACGAGGCATTGAACAGCATTGCCAAGCAAATGGTGCTGACCGAAGCCGTGATTCGTCGCATTGCCAACCTGTATGATGAAAGTGTATTGCGCGCTATCCAGGATCTGGGTGATGTTGATCTGGGCACCGAAGCTGCAGCGAATAATGTCGCTGAAAAACTGCGTCCGATTTTAGGTGCTGCCGGTTCTGAAGTGATTGTGGCTCAGGACAGCGAAACCAGCGCCTATCGCCTGGAAGTCAACAAATACGTGCACGGCAACCTGCAAAGCTGTGTGATCGACGCCGAGTTTATCAACAGTGGCGATTACCGCCAGATCAACCGTACTTCTCATATGGTGAACAACCTGCTGGGCGAAGGAGCATTGATCAAACGCGGTGAAAAAGAGCAAAAAGTCAGCACCTTTAAACAGGCGCTGGACTGGTTGCTGGGTGAAGCCAAGCACAACCTGAATATCCAGCGTTACAAGGGCCTGGGCGAGATGAACCCGGAACAACTGTGGGAAACCACCATGGACCCTACCGTGCGCCGCCTGCTCAAGGTGCAGATTGAAGACGCTATCGGCGCCGATGAAATCTTCACTACCCTGATGGGCGACAACGTGGAACCGCGTCGTGCCTTTATCGAAAGTAATGCCCTCAGCGTCAGTTCGCTGGATGTGTAGTAAGTGTAGGTTCTCAAAATAAGTGAAAACTTTCTCACCAAAATGAAAACTTTGAAGTAAGTAAATTCAAGGCCTCCAAATAGCGCAATGCTGATGGAAGTCTTGTTTTTAAATGCTGATTTCTTACATAAGAAATTATTGACCCTTATGTTTCATTTTTGTGAGAACCTGCATAAGTAAAAATAAAGATGCCCCGGCTTTCGGGGCATCTTTATTTATCGCGGGAAAATGATCTGCTGTGTCATTGTTCGCGCTTGTCTTTCTCAGAACTCCTATCTTTTCCTGAAGTCGCCTATACAACTATTCCGGTTTTCGGGATTGCTGAATACCGCGAGCGTCCGGGCTGGCAATTGGCACGCTGCCGTAGGGAGGATTTTCGTTTTAAAAAGGCATCTATAGTGGCGGCTAACCGGGCAGGTTCGTCGTAAGGCAGCCCATGTCCGGCGTCCGGGATTAATTTGTATTCCAGGTCAGGGTTGATGTCATGCAACTCACGGACAGTCTCTGCAGACACAATGCCTTCGCTGCCCATTACCAGTAGTGAAGGGATATAAATGTTGCGGATCAGCTCGTCAAATTCCGGATGAGGCGGGATAAGCACGTCGAATGCATGCACGCTGGTCTGCAGCTGTGCTTCGATCATATGCTCGATAATCGCGGACGCACGATAGCGATGCCGGGCTTTGGCTTGTCTGAATAAGGCTTCTTTGGTCGCTTCCAGCATCTGCCGGTGCTGTGCTACCACCTGATTTTTATATATTTCGTTCTGCCATTCAGAACTGATGAAAGTCGGGTCAGCCAGGATAATGCCGCTGATGGAAGCTCCCAGCCGGCTGGCTACCATCGCCGCTGTCATTCCTCCGATTGAGTGCCCCAGTAAATAAGGGGATTTGATTCCCAGCGTTCTGATGAATTCTATGATGTCGTTTGCATGATCCTGGCAGGTGTATCCATAGCGCGGAGCACTGGACAGGCCATGCCCCCTGGCATCCGGCATGATGATGTCGTAATGCGCTTCAAGCGCACGCGCCAATGGTGACCAGCAAGCGCCATTTTCTGCCAGGCCATGCAGTGCAATGATCGCAGGTTTGTCGCCGCCAGTTCTAAGATAGTGAATATTGATACCATTTGCCCTGCAAATGCCATCAGTCCAGCTGGGTGAGGGGGTATTTGTACGTGCCATGATTAAAATTTCCTGAAAGAGCCGGTGACCACGCCCCAGATTTCAAATTGCATTTGTCTGGAGATAAGAATAGGGGAGTATTTGCCTGACGAGTTTGCCGGTAGCAGTTTGGGCATGCCATCTTTCTGTTTGGCCAGTGTCTTAACTGTAAACTCGCCGTCTATCATTGCCAGCACGATATCGCCGACTGCCGCGATTTTGCCTTTTTCCACAATGGCCTTGTCGCCTGGCATAAGGCCTGCTTCAATCATGGACTCCCCCTGAATCGTGACAAAAAACGTTCTGTCGGCCTTATTGATCAGATAGCGGTTCGGATCCAAATGGGACTCCAGATGGTCATCTGCCGGAGATGGCAAACCGGCCGGTACTTTGGATTCGAACAGCGGCAGACTAAGGCTTTCCAATTCAGCCGATAACTGCGCGAATTCTTCAACGCTATCCAGGTTTTCTTTTAATTGTTCCAGGCGCTGCTTTTTGGCAAACGCATCAAGAAAGCTGGTAATCACCGGCTTCTGGCTGTTGGGAACCCGTATGACACTGGTTTCTTCCTTATACAGCCCTGTTCCTGATTTACGGCCGCCGCCTGGCTGCCTTGTGCGGTGTTTTTTTATTTCTTCGCTCATTTTATTTCTGTAACAAAAATAATGTTATTATCGTAACAGAAATAATGCAGAAATTCCTAGCAATTTTTAATATTTAATTTCCTCCGGTCAATCGCGCTGTTCTGTGAAGTTTCAGGTTGCTTGCCCCAAGGCTTTACTTTGAAAGTGCCAATGAAAAGATTTTTATATGCAGCTCAAGCAAAAAATTGAAATACTGGCAGACGCTGCCAAATATGATGCCTCTTGCGCATCCAGTGGCACCGACAGGCGAACTTCGGCGAATGGCCGGGGCATAGGTTCGACCACAGGGGCAGGCATATGCCACAGCTATGCGCCGGATGGCCGCTGCATTTCGCTGCTGAAAATCCTGCTCACCAATTTCTGCGTCTACGACTGCGTGTATTGCGTCAATCGTGTCAGCAGCAATGTCCCGCGTGCACGGTTCAGTGTGGAAGAGATCGTCAACCTTACCCTGAGTTTCTACCGCCGCAATTATATAGAAGGGCTTTTCCTGAGCTCGGGCATTATCCGCAACCCTGACTACACGATGGAACAGGTGGTGGAAGTGGCACGCGTGTTGCGCGAGGAACATGATTTCCGCGGCTATATCCATCTCAAGACGATTCCTGATGCCAGTCCCGAGCTGATGGCGCGGGCCGGTCTGTATGCTGATCGTCTCAGTATCAACATAGAGTTGCCGACTATTGCCAGCCTGCATACGCTGGCACCGGAGAAAGACGGGCAGGCCATCCGGCGTTCCATGGGGCAATTGCGGCGCAGGATAGACGAAAGCAAGGACAAAACGCTAACCGGAAAAAAACCGCCACGCTTTGCGCCCGGCGGCCAGAGCACGCAGATGATAGTAGGCGCCGATGCCACGGATGACCGTGCCATCCTCGATACCAGTGCCCATCTTTACGGTGCCTACCGCTTGCGGCGGGTTTACTACTCGGCTTTCAGCCCTATACCCGATGCCAGCAGGATGCTGCCGCTCAAGTCCCCACCGCTGGTGCGTGAGCACAGGCTCTACCAGGCCGACTGGTTGCTGCGCTTTTACGGCTTCGAAGCGGAGGAAATCGTGACTGGCCAGGATGGCATGCTGGATCTTGAAGTCGACCCCAAAACCGCCTGGGCATTGCAACATCGGGAACAGTTTCCGGTAGACCTTAACCGGGCGCCCAGGGCCATGCTATTGCGTGTGCCAGGGCTGGGCGTGACCAGCGTCAGCCGCATTCTCGCCGCGCGCAAGATACGCAGCATACGCTATGATGATCTGGGACGCTTGCGTGTGTCGCTCCGCAAAGTGCTGCCTTTCGTCGTGCTGCCGGATTATCACCCCGGACGCAGGCTGGACGACCATCACCTGAAACAGCACTTGCAGCAACTGGCCGCTCCGCAGCAAATCAGCCTGTTCGAGGCGCTTTAATATGCAACTGGTCCGTCTGGCAAGTGAAACTGACTTCGAAGGCTGGCGCATGGCCGCCCGCTCCTTGGTCGCGCAGGGTATTGCGCCTGAAAACATCGAGTGGCGAGTGGAAAACGCCCGGGATAGCGGTGATTTGTTCGGTGCGATTGCGTTCGAGTCGGCCCCGTCAGCCGGTCCGCAGTTTACCGTGCCGCGCGATTTCATCAGGCTGTGCAAAATGGCGATTCTGCATCGCGACCCTGCGCGTTTTGCGTTGCTGTATCGCTTGCTGTCACGGCTGAAACATCAGCCTAAATTGCTGCAAGTGGCATTCGACGCTGATGTTTTCTGTCTTCATGCAATGACAAAAGCGGTGCGGCGTGATCTGCACAAGATGAAAGCTTTCGTGCGTTTTCGCGAAATCAGTCATGAAAAAACCGGCAGCCGGTTTGTCGCCTGGTTTGAACCTGATCATTACATCGTGGAAGCTGCCGCGCCGTTCTTTACCCAGCGCTTTACCAATATGCACTGGTCCATCCTGACACCGGATATCTGCATGCACTGGAACGGACTAACCCTCGATTACAGCCCCGGAGCCAGCAAAGCCGATGCGCCTGGCGAAGATGCAGGCGAAGAATTGTGGCGCGTTTACTATCGCAACATCTTCAATCCTGCACGCCTCAAGATATCAGCAATGCAGGCCGAGATGCCCAAAAAATACTGGCGCAACCTGCCCGAAGCCGAGCTCATTGCCGACCTGGTCGCAAATGCCGAAAGACGCAAACAAGAAATGATTACAGCAGCGCCCACCGACCCAAAACGGAAAATCGTGAAATATGTCCGCAAATAAGCCTGTCAGAAACAGGCCGTACAGCGCGGGTAGACAAGAAGAGGAGTTGTGCCTTGTGCAGTCTTACTTCCCCGCATCAATCAGCCGCAAAGCCGACGAGAGCTCCTCTGTGTTGAAGTGCCTGACCAGGCGTTGCAACTCCACACCATCTTTCATGAAAATCAGCGTTGGCCACAGTTTCACGTGAAACGTCCGGCCCAGCCGACGGCCTTTGCCATCTTCAATTTTCAGGTGCGGAATATGCGGGAATTGCGCCAGTGCGGACTGGATGACCGGTTGCGCTGCCTGGCAGTATTCACACCAGGAAGCACCAAACTCCAGCACCAGCGCGCCTGTCAGCTTATCCACTTCTTCACGGGTGATTTCGGTCATGGCTGGTTTATCCTGATGTTGAATAGTTAAACGATCTGGCCACATCATAGCATGCTGGTAAGATGGGGCTTTCAGGGCTGGTGAAGTCCAGTCATGCAGCCGTTTAGTGAAAGGGAAATCCATGGGCCAACTTGAACAGGCATTTGAACACACCTTGTTCCAACGCATTCCGCAAACGAAAAACCTGGGCATACATATCGCCCGCATAGAAGAAAACCAGCTCACAGTCAGTGGTTCGCATGCCATTAACAAAAACCATCTCGATATCGTATTCGGTGGCAGCATCGCCGCCATTTCCATCACCACAGCCTGGTCATTGGTACAGCACAATATAGAGCAGGCTGGGCTGAAAGGTAATCTGGTGATCAAGCGGCAGGAGATTGATTATTTATTGCCAGTGAAAACTGACTTTGAATGTGTGGCGAGTTTTCAATCAGCGGATGATTGGGAGAGTTTTGAGAAGACTTATCAGGAAAAGGGCAGGGCCAAAGTCATAGTCACGGCACAAATTATCAGTGAATCGAAAGTCACTTCCAAGTTTCACGGGGTGTTTGTTTTGTACCAGTGACCTGCCCCCAAAAACCGTACCACTTTTAAGTTAGTAAAGTCCGATTTAAAATCATTTTGCATGCCTTAATTTCTGGGCATAAATTGCTGGCGGAATCCTGCCACAGCCGCTGTGAGGCCGAACTTCGTTATAGTCCTGCCGCCACAGAGCAATTATTTTTCTTGCTTGCGTGAGCGTGTATAGACCGGAGACATGGTTGACAGGTGTACGAGGACATAGTGGACACTTCC
>CBIMYT010000014.1:0-67419 GCA_966248215.1 uncultured Methylophilus sp.
CGTAATTCCTTTTTATGCTGGGGTTACTATTATTGATGGAGATTCAGCCACTTGTAAATCAAGCATCCTACCACTGATTAGTTATTTACTTGTAGGATCCAGCTTTTTGTATGAAGAGGAAATTGAGAGCTCCGTAGTATATGCCGCTCTAGAGGTAAACTTAGGGCCAACCTTATACACGATCAAACGCGACATTTATGATAATTCCAGGCCTATTGAAGTTTATAAATCCGACTTTGATAATATAGATAAATTCTTTCCTAAAAAATTCTCTCCCAAATACACAATAACCACACCTGATGGTTTTTATCTTGACTTCCTTATGCAGGAGTTAAACCTACCGTCCATTCGAGTACGACAAGCTCCCACACAATCTGACTCAACAATGGTTCGTTTGAGTTTTAGAGATATATTTAAGTTTTGCCATTTAGATCAAGAAGACATAGGTAGTAAGCATATTCTTGATGCTGCCAATCCAGTAGTTGCAATAAAAAATAAAGAAACTTTTAAATATTTTTTTAACTTACTGGATACAAACATTTCTGATTTAGCACAAGAAATTTCTGAAAAAACAACTTTCAGAAACCGTTTATCCGAAAAGTACACCTTAGTCTCTGAATTTTTACGAGAAACAGAATTTGAATCATCTTTTTCGATTAGTGATTCTACTGAAGAGCTAGACTCACAAGCTACAGCTCTCACTGAAGAGTTAGAAGACATTAAGAAAAGAATTTATGCAGACTCTGAGAACTATAGAAATCTTAAGGACATATTGTCTGAAATCACGTTACAGCTTAACAACTCACAGCATTTAAAACTTTCTGCGGAATTAGCGATTGATAGGTATTCAAGGCTAAAAAATGATTATCTAAATGATATTGAAAAGCTTAAAGCTATTAGAGTAGCTAAGTCCATAATCGGAGTATCAGAGCATCAAGAAGGGCCATGTCCAATATGTGATAATTTGATTGAACTTAACACCTTAAGAGAAGATTTCAATATTAGTGACCAAGACAAAGTTAATCATGAGCTACTGGTTCTAAACAGAAGAATTAAAGATCTAAGTGAAATGATTGAAAGTGAAAAAAACACTATCATAAAGTCTCAACTGGATATTAAAGCATTTGAAATTGAGCAAAACAGAGCTCGCAGAATGCTTGATGAATCATCTAATTCAGTAATAAGCCCTTACATTTCACAAAGAGACGGAATACTTATTGAACTGACGTCCATCAATGAGAAAAAACACCAATTAGAAAAATCATTGAAAATCAGAAATCAACAAAAAGCAATTTTCGAAGAAATGGAAAAAAGCAACACGGACATTTCTTTATTAAATGAAAAGCTTAATAAATTGAGAGAGTTAGCTCCTTCATTAGATGAAATTTTAGATGGATTGAGTGACTTCATGATTCAATACCTGAAAAAGATAGGCATTAAAAATCAACACAATATCTCTATTAGTAAGAAAAATTTTTTACCTGTTCTACGAGATAGAGACTACGTCAAAATCACTTCTGGAGGCTTACGAACAATTCTCTCAATTGGCCATTATGCAAACTTGCATAAAACCTCATTATTTTTAGATATGAATTTTCCAAGACTTTTGATGATTGATACAGTAGGCAAGTATTTAGGCAAAACTAAAGATAGATTCACGGAAACAGATGTTAATGAAGACAAATTAGAGAATGTTGCTGATCCTGAGAAGTATCGAAATATTTACGAGTACTTATGTGACATTGCTGAATCAGCAGAGCAGAGGAACTTAATTAGTCAGATTATCTTAGTCGACAATGACGTACCAGAATATATAAAACAAAAATATTCTGGCTTCATCGTAGCTCACTATAGCTCCGATCCAGATAGTGGCTTACAACCAGGCCTAATTGATGATTTTCAAAAGTATCCTGAATAATTTTTAATCATCCACTCTAGAGCCAGATATATTATTACCCCCCTGCTTCTAGCTATACTAACTTTTAGGAAGTTCGTAACAGCTCAGTTACTCGATATATATGAACTTACTTTTACTCGGCGCTGGAGCCTCTAAATCATACTCAGAAAGTCCGACAGGTGTCTTAATGCCTATCGCTCGAGACTTCTTTTCAACATTTGAAAGTTTAAATATTTCCTGTAATCCGTGGGTTCTAATAGATGGTCTATTAGACTTTATAGCAAGGATTAAGGGTGAAAACCCCCAAATTTTCTTGAGGAATAACATTGATATTGAAGAACTGTATTCAGAAATCGAAGCTAATCTCAAATTACATACCGGAAAATTAAGCCCTGATAGGACTTTTGCTTTTAAGTCATACACACAATTAGTTTTTATTTTCTCTTCCGTTATAAATGAAATCCAGAATGGTCCCAGATCTAAAACACATTCAGAGCTAGCAAAAAGATTAACCTCTCAAGATGTTGTCATTACATTTAATTGGGATACTTTAATGGACAGGGCGCTAAGGCACGAAACGGACTGGACCACAGATGAAGGTTACGGTTTTACTCCCAAAAGCATTTATAGAGACACATGGGCCGCTCCTGTTCAAAGCAAAAAACAAATGCCTAAACTCATAAAACTTCACGGGTCTGTTAACTGGTTAAGTGGCTATCCAATGAGCCCAGAAGAGGATATTGAATTAATGCAAGAGGCTGCACCGGGGACGGTTTGGATATATGAGAGCACAATTCGCCCCTATTCTTGTTACGCTGGTAGATACATGTCGGGCTATCAAGAATTTTCCTATGGATACTATCCCCCAAACATTTTAGATGATCCTGGAAAAAGACCTCCAGAAGGATTTGTTACCATGAGGATGCGCCCCAAATTTCCTTGGATGCCAGAAGGTGAGGCGGATGATAAAGGTTTAGTATCCATTCCTTTAATAATCCCTCCTGTAAAAGAAAAAAATTATGATGGCTATGGAGTTTTATTTGAGAATTTGTGGGAAACAGCTCAGAGTAGTATAAAAGATGCAGTTCATATCATTATTATTGGGTACTCATTCCCTAAGACAGATTTCAAAAGCAATAGTTTATTTCTAAAAGCGTTTTCGAGTAGGGGCAATATACCTTTTGTGACAATACTTGACCCTAACCCCGGCCCAATAGCTGACAAGTTTAAGTATGAATTTGGAATACCAAACTCATACTTGAGAGTCATCAAGGGATATTTTTCAGAAAAGACTGATATAAATAAGTTATTCAGTACAAATTGGTGAAATTAAAAAACCCGTTTTTACACGGGCTTTTATTAACCGCACTTACTATCCCCACAATTCAAGCAAGTCATGCATCCATCCATCAATATGCTTGCTTTGGTATTACACTTTTTACAAAGCTGCGCACCTTTGGGGAAGCCTTCATCATTTGATTCTTCACCTGACTTGGCGTGTTTTTCCAGGTATTCGGCTTTTTTCTCTTCTACCAGTTTTTGCTGGTGTTCATCCAGGCCCGGTTTTTTCAGCATGCCGATTTCTTGCAGGTGTTTTTCTACCACTTCACCAATCTCGGCCACCAGACTGGGCACAAACTTGCCGCCTTTTTTGAAGTAGCCGCCGCTAGGCTCGAACACGCTTTTGAGTTCTTCAACCAAAAAGGTGACATCGCCACCTTTACGGAACACGGCGGACATCACTCGAGTCAGTGCGACGATCCACTGGAAGTGCTCCATGTTTTTGGAGTTGATGAAGATCTCAAACGGGCGGCGGTGCTCTTGTGGCGTGCCTTCGTTCATGATGACGTCGTTGATGGTGATGTAGAGCGCGTGCTCGGTCACCGGGGTTTTGATCTTGTAGGTGTTGCCCACAAGCATATCTGGGCGGCTTAGCGGTTCGCCCATCTGGATAACATTCGTAACAGCCGCTTGTGCGGCTTCGGTTGCTTTTTTATCTTCATCGGTCACCAGTTTGTAGGCGGTGATTTTTTTGTCGATCTTGATTGCCATGTTGTTCTCCCTATTGGAGTGCTCAATTATTTAATAATTTCCTGTTAGCCAAAATTCTATGGGATGACCGTAGCGAGCGACTCGGGGGCTAGGCGCAAAGCAGTTTTAAACCGGAGTGTACAAGCAAGTACATGAGGATTTAAAACCGCTTTGTAACACCGCACCCGTGAGCGCAGTAGGTCAGGCCTTAGAATTTTCCGTAATAGCCTTCTTTGAATGCATCAAACAGATTCGCCGCTGTGTGGATTTCGCCATCGTACTCAATCTCTTCGTTACCTTTGGCTTCGATTTCGGTGCCATCTTCCAGCGTGAATTTGTAGGTAGTGCTTTCGAGGTCTTTCTCGGTCACCAGCACACCCTGGAATGCTTCAGGGTTGAAACGGAAAGTCGTGCACCCTTTCAGGCCCTTGTCGTAAGCGTAGAGGTAGATATCCTTGAAATCCTCAAAGTCGTAATCGGTCGGCATGTTGATGGTTTTGGAGATGGAGCTATCAATCCATTTTTGTGCAGCGGCCTGGATATCCACGTGGGCCTTGGCCTTGATGGTGGATGAATCCATAAAGTAGTCCGGCAACTGCTCTTCCGGCTTGTCGCTGAAGGGCATGGCGTTGGCGTTCACCAGTTCGCGGTAGGCCAGCAGCTCGTAGCTGAATACATCGACTTTTTCTTTGGACTTCTTGCCTTCTCTAATCACATTACGCGCATAGTGGTGAGCAAAACTAGGCTCGATACCGTTGCTGGCATTGTTGGCCAGGCTCAGGGAAATGGTGCCGGTTGGCGCGATGGAGCTATGGTGCGTGAAACGTGCGCCTTTGCTGGCGATCTGGTTACGCAGGCCTTCGGGGAATTGCTGCATATAGCGGCTGTATTTGCCCAGCAACACTTTACCGGCCAGCTTCTGGCCGACCTTGATGCCATCGGCGGCCATTTCAGGACGCACGCGCAGCATATCGGCAGTCACTTCAAACTTTTCGTCCATAATAGGTGCTGCGCCTTTTTCTTCGGCCAGTTGCACACCGACTTCCCAGCCCACTTCGGCCATGACGCGGGTGACTTCTTCGGTGAATTTGACGGACTCTTCTTCACCGTATTTCATTTTCAGCATGGTCAGGGTAGAGCCCAGGCCCAGATAGCCCATGCCGTGACGGCGTTTGCGGGCGATTTCCTGGCGCTGTTGTTCCAGTGGCAAACCATTGATCTCCACCACGTTATCCAGCATGCGGGTGAATACGGCGACCACATTGCGGTATTCGTCCCAGTCGAAATGCGCATTATCGGTGAACGGCTCGCGCACAAACTTGGTCAGGTTGACGGAACCCAGCAGGCAGGCACCGTACGGTGGCAATGGTTGTTCGCCACAAGGGTTGGTGGCGCGGATGTTTTCGCAGAACCAGTTGTTGTTCATTTCGTTGACGCGGTCGATCAGGATAAAGCCTGGCTCGGCAAAGTCGTAAGTGGAGGACATGATCACGTCCCACAGGCGACGCGCCTTGATGGTTTTGTAGATGCGGCAAGCCACTTTACCGGCTTCCGGACCATCCGCTTTGGTCAGGTATTTGTGTTTGACCGGCCAGTCGCGCCACACCACTTGTGACTCGTCGTTGACGTTGAGGCCATCGATAATGGCTTCCTTCTCAGTGACCGGGAATGCCAGGCGCCATTCGGTATCGGCTTTCACCGCTTCCATAAATTCCTTGGTGATCAGGCAGCTCAGGTTGAACTGGCGCAAACGGCCATTTTCGCGTTTGGCCTTGATAAAGTCAGTCACGTCAGGATGGCTGATATCAAACGTTGCCATTTGCGCGCCACGACGGCCACCGGCAGAAGACACGGTGAAACACATTTTGTCGTAGATATCCATAAAGGACAGCGGGCCGGAAGTGTAGGCACCGGCACCGGCGACAAACGCGCCTTTTGGACGCAGCGTGGAGAACTCGTAACCGATCCCGCAACCGGCTTTCAGGGTCAGGCCGGCTTCGTGCACTTTGCCCAAAATATCGTCCATGCTGTCTTCCACCACGCCGGACACGGTGCAGTTAATGGTAGAAGTGGCAGGTTTGTGCTCTTGCGCACCGGCGTTGGAGGTAATACGGCCAGCGGGAATGGCACCACGGCGCAAGGCCCACAGGAATTTTTCGTGCCACTCGGCTTTTTTGGCTTCGGTGGTTTCCACATCGGCCAAGGCACGCGCGACTCGGCTATAGGAGTCGTCCATGTCCTGGTCCACATGTTCGCCGGCCTTGGTTTTCAGGCGATATTTCTTGTCCCAGATATCCAGCGAGACGGGCTGCACAGGGATCTCCACGGCGACTCCTTCTGACAAAACTTTCTTCTGTTCAACGGCTTTTAGCATTGAGTTCTCCCACACTGGTCATTCTTATTAGTTTGATAAAACAGGTATGCCGCAGACAAATACAATGCTGACGGCAAATGTCGCGATCACGGCGAGGCCAGTGGCAAATACAGGTGATCCCTGCCGATATACCCGTTTGCTACCGCTTGGGTACAGCCACCAACCAGACACAACATCTTGTGTTGTTGGCGATAATTTATGCCTATATTTTGTTGACGTCAACCCATTTTTTGCGCTTTTTTTGCGGGCAAATACTTGCATTTTTTGCAGCGTATAAATCACGCGGGCTACGGCATAGGTGAGTCATCACTTACCTGTTTTCGCCGGTGTTTCATCGATACAACAGGCATTTATTTGAGTAATGCAGTATCGGTCCGGATATCTTTTATGTGCGAAAATAGCGCCATGCCAACATTTGTATACACCCTGCTGATGACGCTGGTCGCAGTATTGCTGCCGGTCAAGCTGTTATGGCGCGGCCTCAGGCAACCCGAATACCGCCAGCATGTCGCCGAGCGTTATGGTTTTTACAACCAAAAACCCGTTTCAGCGCTGATCTGGGTGCATTGCGTATCGGTCGGCGAAACACGGGCCACACAACCGCTGATCCTGGCCTTGCTGCAGCACTATCCGCAGCACCAGATCCTGATAACACATGGCACGCCGACCGGACGCGACACCGGACGACAGTTATTCACCAGGGAAATCGCCAGTGGCCGCGTACTTCAAGCCTATTTGCCGGTGGACACACCAGGCGCTGCCAGACGCTTCTTAAACCACTTCAATCCCATCCTAGGTTTGTTAATGGAAACCGAGCTATGGTTCCACCTGATTGACCAGGCACACCAGAGAAACATCCCCATGGCGCTGCTCAGTGCACGCCTGTCGGAAAAATCTGCCCGTGGTTACGCCAAACTGGGCAGCCTGACCAGGAATGGTTTGCAGCAACTGGCGCTAGTCGCCGCACAAACCGCAGCCGATGCGCAACGCCTGCAGGCCTTGGGCGCCCGCCACGTCATGGTCTGTGGCAATCTGAAATTTGACGTTACCCCGCCTGCGGACAGCATAGAAAAAGGCACTGCCTTGCGCCAGCTGCTAGGTCAGAATCGTACGGTATGGATGGCAGCCAGCACGCGTGAAGGCGAAGAACCACTGATCCTGAACGCACTCAAGTGGCTGACAACCAACCGTTTACTGTTGTTACTGGTCCCGCGCCACCCGCAACGCTTTGCCGAAGTGGAGAACCTGCTGAAAGCGCGCAGCTTGCGCTATGTATTGCGCAGCGAGCTGGTGCAGCCCCTCAATGAAGATGTCCAAATCGTACTTGGTAACAGCATGGGTGAAATGTATACCTATTATGCCGCCAGTGATTTCGCCGTGATGGGTGGCAGCTTGCAACCCCTGGGTGGGCAGAACCTGATTGAAGCGGCGACCATGGGCGTGCCAACTATATTGGGGCCGAATATGTTTAACTTTGCCCAAGTGACAAGAGAGGCAGTCGCGGCGAAAGCTGCGGTACAGATAGATGATGTTTCTCAACTCAGTAGCGTGGTTAGAGAGTTGGCAGAAAATATTGAAAAGCGGGCGGCTATGGCGCAAGCGGCGAAGGCATTTACGATTCAGCATCGTGGGACAACGCAGCGATTAATTATTGCAATTGAAGAATTATTGAAAAAATAATTCTTTGGCGGGTGTTTTTGCAAGCTCAAACGACAACTCACTTTTGCACTGATTTGTTTCGCCTTTAGGCAAGTTACTTTCTGGTGCTTGTCTAGGCAATAGTCGCCATTAGCTATCTCATCATCGGATTGATGAGGCTTTATATTTCGCCCTTAGGCGACCGTTCTTTCTTATGCTTGTCCATAAGAAAGAAGGCAAAGAACAAGACCCCCAACTTCCGCTTGTTCCCTGCGTTGCTCACCAAAGTAAGCGGTCGCGAAACTCGACCTGGCAACTCACACACTACGTGAGTTGCTGCGGGACTCAAACAAACGCTCCCTTGTTTCTTATTTTGGCTGCGCTACTCGGCGCGGCAGATGGGGACCCCGAAAACCATGAGTGTCACCGTTTGCGGATTGAATAAAAGAATTTAGTTTTTGAACCGTCCCAACTTCTACGTTGCTGGTTAGGTGAAATAACTCCCATTCCATCACGCTGAGTAGCGGAAACAAAGTAAGGTGAAGGGAGCGACTGTTTGAGCTCCGCGACAGCTTGCGTATTGTGCAAGCTGTTAGGGCGAGTTTCGTGACCGCTTACTTTGTTGAGCAACGGAGGGGAGCCGAAGGCCGTGATGGTGGGTGCCCTCCTCTTTGGTTACTTTCTGGGGGGCAAGCACCAGAAAGTAACTCGCCGAGAGGCGAAAGAAATGCCTAATCAATCCGCTAACACCTCACTCAAAGAATAACCTTCTTTACTTAGCAAATAAAAAGGCGCACTTTCCAGCGCGCCTTTCCCATTCAAAACACATCAATTCCCAAGATTGGATGCCAGCCATCTTTCCAGCCATTCCTTATCCACATTGCGGCGTTTCACCATATCTTCCAGCTGGTCATTGCCTATCTTGTCCACACTGAAATAACGCGACTCGGGATGTGCCAGGTAGAAGCCACTGACCGCCGCTGCCGGCAACATGGCATAGCTGTCGGTGAGCTGCATGTCGATTTCCTCTGCTTGCAACAGCCTGAACATATCGGATTTAACCGTATGATCCGGACAGGCCGGATAACCCGGTGCCGGACGTATGCCTTTGTATTGCTCTTTAATCAGCGCTTCATTGCTTAGTGCTTCGTCTGCGGCATAGCCCCATAAATCCTTGCGCACGCGCTCGTGCATGTATTCGGCAAACGCTTCTGCCATGCGGTCAGCCAGCGACTTGAACATGATAGCGTTGTAGTCGTCGTGATCCTTGACGTAGCCTTCCAGGCGTTTCTCCATGCCCAGACCGGCGGTGACGGCAAACAGGCCGATATAGTCATCAATGCCCTTGGGCGCAATAAAGTCGGCCATACACTGGTTGGGGCGCGCCACACCGTCAATCACCGGTTTCTGCGTCTGCTGGCGCATGCCGTACCAGGTCATGGCGACCTCACTGCGGGATTCGTCGGTATAGATTTCAATGTCGTCGACATTGACCTGGTTGGCCGGGAACAGCGCGATGACGCCATTGGCAGTCAGCCAGCGACCATCAATGATGCGCTTGAGCATGACTTTCGCTTCTTCAAACACTTTGGTCGCGGCTTCACCCACCACTTCATCGGTAAGGATGGCCGGGTAAAAGCCGGCCAGGTCCCAGGTCTGGAAGAACGGGCCCCAGTCTATGTATTGCGCAATCAGCGCCAGGTCGATGTTCTTGAACACGCGGCGCCCGATAAATTTGGGTTTGACCGGCGCCTTGTCACCGCTGAACTCCAGTTTAGCGGCATTGGCGCGTGCATCGGCCAGGCTCAGCATGGGTACGCCTTTTTTATTGGCGTGCTGGCGCCTGGCCTTGTCGTAATCGGCCTGGATTTCCGCCAGGTAGGCACCACGCGTTTCCGGCGTCAGCAGGTTTTGCATGACGCTGACCGAACGCGAAGCATCCGGCACGTAAATGACCGGGCCTTCATAGTTGGGCGCAATTTTCACGGCGGTGTGCGCACGCGAGGTGGTCGCACCGCCAATCAGCAATGGCGTCTGGTTTTCGACAAAATGCGGGTCGCGCTGCATTTCCCTGGCGACGTAGGCCATTTCCTCCAGCGACGGCGTAATCAGGCCGCTGAGGCCGATAATGTCGGCGTTTTCACGCTTGGCCATTTCCAGGATTTCCGCGGCGGGCACCATCACGCCCATATTCACCACTTCGAAGTTGTTGCACTGCAATACCACCGAGACGATGTTTTTACCAATGTCGTGCACATCGCCTTTGACGGTGGCAATCACCACCTTGCCCTTGGGTTTGGCAATGATGCCGGTACGGCGCTCTTCGGCGGCTTTTTCTTCTTCAATAAACGGAATCAGGTGAGCCACGGCAGATTTCATTACGCGCGCGGATTTCACCACCTGTGGCAAAAACATCTTGCCCTGGCCGAACAGGTCGCCGACCACATTCATGCCATCCATCAGCGGACCTTCAATCACGTGGATAGGGCGGCCACCTTTGTTCATGACATCCAGGCGGACTTCTTCAGTATCCGCCACGATAAAGTCGGTAATGCCATGCACCAGCGCATATTCCAGGCGCTTGGTAGCTGGCACAGGATTCTCGGGCGTGCCGCGCCAGGCCAGCGTGGCTTCTGCTTTTTTGCCGCCCGCGACCAGCGTCCCGGCGATCTCGATCATGCGTTCGGTCGCAGCCAGCGGATTGTCAGGGTCGACGACGCGGTTCAGCACCACATCTTCCACGCGTTCACGCAGCTCAGCCGGAATATCGTCATACACGCCGACCATACCGGCGTTGACAATACCCATGGTCATGCCCGCCTGGATAGCGTGATACAGGAATACAGTATGAATCGCTTCACGTGCCGGTTCATTGCCGCGGAAGCTGAAGCTGACGTTGGAGACACCGCCGGAGATGCGTGCATAAGGCAGGTTCTGCTTGATCCAGCGCGTGGCTTCGATAAAGTCCACCGCGTAGTTGTTATGCTCTTCGATGCCGGTGGCGATAGCGAAAATATTCGGGTCGAAAATAATGTCTTCCGGCGGAAAACCGGTGCCGACCAGCAAATCATAGGCGCGTTTGCAAATCTGGGTTTTACGCGCAAAGGTATCAGCCTGGCCGGCTTCATCAAACGCCATGACCACCACGGCCGCACCATAGCGCTGGCATAGTTTGGCCTGACGCAGGAACTCGGCTTCGCCTTCCTTCATCGAGATCGAGTTGACGATAGCCTTGCCCTGTATGCACTTGAGGCCGGCCTCAATCACCGCCCATTTGGATGAGTCTATCATGATGGGCACGCGCGCAATATCCGGCTCGGACGCCACCAGATTGAGGAAATGCGTCATGGCCTTGACCGCATCCAGCATGCCTTCGTCCATATTGATATCGATGACCTGCGCGCCATTCTCCACCTGCTGGCGCGCCACGCTCAGCGCTTCTTCGTACTGCTCGTTGATGATCATGCGCGCAAACGCCTTGGAACCGGTGACGTTGGTACGTTCACCGACGCTCACATACAAGGAATTCTCGTCAATGATAAACGGCTCCAGGCCGGACAGTTTGGTCGTCACAGGCAGCGTCGGCACCTGACGCGGCGGCAAATCCTTAATCGCCTGGTAAATCGCGTTGATATGATCGGGTGTGGTGCCGCAGCAACCACCGGCAATATTGACAAAGCCGCTCTGGGCAAACTCTTTCACCAGGCTGGAAGTGACATCCGGCGTTTCATCAAAGCCGGTGTCCGACATCGGGTTGGGCAGACCAGCGTTGGGATAGATACAGACGAAAGTATCTGCCACCTTGCTCAGTTCTTCGGCATACGGACGCATCAGGGTTGCGCCCAGCGCGCAGTTCAGGCCCACGGTCAGCGGTTTGACATGGCGCACCGAATGCCAGAACGCAGTCACGGTCTGGCCGGACAGAATACGGCCGGAAGCATCAGTGACCGTACCGGAAATCATGATAGGCCAGGTTTTGCCCTGTTCCTCAAAGAAGGTTTGAATGGCAAACAGTGCCGCCTTGCAGTTCAGCGTATCGAAAATGGTTTCCACCATCAGGATATCGGCACCGCCTTCCACCAGGCCGCGTACCTGTTCCATATAAGCGGTCACCAGCTGGTCAAAACTGATATTACGTGCCGACGGGTCATTCACATCCGGCGAAATGGACGCGGTTTTGGGCGTGGGGCCTAAAGCACCTGCAACAAAGCGTGGCTTGTCCGGTGTGCTGTATTTGACGCAGGCGGCCTTGGCCAGTTTGGCAGCTTCCACGTTCATCTCGTAGACCAGCTGCGCCATATGGTAGTCGTCCTGCGCGACAGAGGTGGCGCCAAAGGTATTGGTTTCGATAATATCGGCGCCGGCAGCCAGGTATTTTTCGTGGATTTCCTGGATGATATGCGGTTGCGTCAGCGTCAGCAGCTCGTTGTTGCCTTTGACAAACAGTTCGCGCTCGCCGGCCGGTCCCTGGAAGTCCCTGAAACGCTCGCCACGGTAATCTGCCTCGGTCAGCTTGTATTGCTGGATCATGGTCCCCATCGCGCCATCCAGGATCAGGATGCGTTGGGACAAGGCTTCACGCAGCCATTGTTCAGTAGTGGAGACCGGCAGTTGTGTCATGGGTATGGACTCGAAACCAAAAGCCTTATTTTAACACAAGGGCTGCCTGGCCTTTCAGTCAGGCGCTTAGAGCCTGCGCTCGTGGTCTTTGATGCGGAAAAAGCGGTAGGCGATTCAAAAAAATGCCATTAATATGGCACGCACGATTCACTCCATTCAAACTTTGCAGGGACCTACATGATTTCAGGACTGGTGCAACTCTTTTTATGGCAAGGCCTGGGCGAACTGCTCAGCAAGTTCTTCCTGCCTGGCATTCCGGGGCCGGTACTGGGCCTGTTACTGCTAGTGGCATTTTTGGCGTTTAAAGGCCAGGTGGATAAAGACCTGGCAGACGTGGCAGATGGTTTCCGCCAGCACCTGGGTCTGCTGTTTGTCCCGGCCTCCGTTGGCGTGCTGCTGTTCCTGCCGGATCTGCAGACGCATGCGCTGGCCGTAGGCACCGCCCTGCTGGTCAGCGTGATTCTGACCATTGCCGTCACCGCGATTGTGCTGAAAGTATTCTGGTATTTTTCGCTCAGGCGCAACAAAGGCAATCCTCTGCACAGGGAGCAGCATCATGACTGAACGCCTGCCGATTTCAGATATCTGGGTCTACCTGTCCGGCGATCCGCTGTTCGCGCTGATTATCACGCTGGCGACTTACCAGCTGGGCTATCTGTTATATGTGCGTGCCAACCGGCATCCGCTGGTCAACCCGGTCGCCATTTCCGTTTTCCTGACCTGCATCACCATTGATGTGCTGGATATGCCATATGAAAAGTATTTTGAAGGCGCGCAGTTCGTGCACTTCCTGCTGGGCACAGCCACCGTGGCGCTGGCAGTGCCTATTTACAACGGTTTTAAACGCATGCAGGGCAAGATCCTGCATATCTGGGTGGCACTGACCGCCGGTAGCACGGTATCCATTGTCAGCGCGGTGGCCATCGCCAAACTGATGGGTGCTTCCGATAACATTGTCGGCAGCATGTATACCAAATCGGTCACCACGCCGATTGCGATGGGCATAGCCGAACGCCTGAGTGTGTCACCCACGCTGACGGCGGTGTTTACCGTGATTACCGGCATGCTGGGGGCGATTCTTGCGCCATATATTATGAACGCTATCAAAGTGCAGCAATGGTGGATACGTGGCACGGCCATTGGTGTGGGCGCACATGGACTGGGCATTACCCGCGCCTTCAGTGTCAACCAGGAAGCCGGCATTTATGCCAGCATGGCGATGGGGCTCAATGGCGTGATCAGCGCCATCGCCCTGCCCGTGGTACTCGGTTTTTTACGTCCTCATCTGGGCTTTTAAGTAGCTGGTTCTGTTGCATTCCCGCTCCACACTGGCGACAAAGCTGACAGCAAGCTTACAAAACCGCGGATTGTAAGCTTGCTGTCAGCTTACTTATTGTTATTCTCGAAGTAACACGGTTTAATGCAACCCTGACTGAAAAAGCTGTTTCGATGAACAGCCCTCACAAGGAGCCGGTCAGAAGTATGAAAGAAATCCTGCTGACTGAATGCATAAACATTTGAATATTGCTGCACTACAACCGCGACTGTGGATCACCACAGCGTTGCTGTTTGTGCTCAGCGTGACATTTGTTGCACAATTCTTTGATAGCGTCAGCTATTTCGACAATGCCGCTCCGGTCAGATTCCTCAAGGTTAGCGAATCTTCCAAAGACGGCGAATCTCCGGCCTCTTCATCCCCGGCGCCAGTGGCGCTACCCGTCAGTTATTCCATTGCCTTTACCATCATGTTTGCCCTGGTGGCGCGCCCGCGCTACCGCCTGACTTTACGGCCGGCCTATGTCTATCGCCTGCCTGCACGCGCACCACCACACCGGTTCCCGGTGTAATCCACACAGGCATGCCGTCAAGGCGATGCCCGCTGATTTGTATCTCCCGCTTGCTGTCACTTTCAGCCTGCACGGCCCGCTTTCCCTACTGAAGCGCTAGCCGGCTTGGCTGGCACAGCCTGCTGTCCGGTTGCTTCGATACTGCCTGACGCCACAAATAGCGGCCGTCCATGCTGCGCCTGCGTGCCTTACCGCACTCTGCAATATGCCGTTTTCTTCAACTGCTGCGACCAGCCTTACTTTATGAATACAACCATGGATAACACGCTTATGGATCACTCCACATTCACGTTCAAAAAACACTTAATTGCCCTGGGCCTGCTTGGCAGCCTGCTCAGCGCCTGTCACCACGAAGAAGCGCCCAAGGAAGCGCCTCCCAGACTGGAAGTGACCACGCCCTTGCGCCAGGACACTTCCATTACCAGGGAATATGTCGCACAGATTCATGCTATCCAGCATATTGAGTTGCGTGCACTGGAACGTGGTTACCTGCAGAACATTTTTGTCGACGAAGGACAGCTGGTGAAACAGGGCCAGCCCATGTTCAAGATCATGCCCAATGTCTACCAGGTAGACCTGATGAAGGCCGAAGCAGAAGCCAAAACCGTACAGATCGAATTTGAAAATACAAAGTCCCTGGCTGAAAAAAACATCGTGTCGCAGAATGAACTGGCACTGGCCAGAGCCAAGCTCGACAAGGCCAATGCCGAAGTCAGGCTGGCGCAGACCCATTTGAGCTTTACCGACATCAAGGCGCCTTTCACCGGCATCATGGACCATCTGGCTGTGCGCAAGGGCAGCCTGATGGATGAGGGCGATTTGCTGACCACGCTGTCTGATACCAGCAGAATGTGGGTGTACTTCAACGTGCCGGAAGCCGAGTACCTGGACTTCAAAATGCATCAGAAAAATGAAAAAGGCGTGCCGGTAAAACTGCGCATGGCCAACGGACAGGTATTTGACCAGCAAGGTGTTATCGAAACCATAGAAGGCGATTTTGATAACACAACCGGCAATATCGAATTCCGTGCCGGCTTCAACAATCCTGACCGGGTGCTGCGCCATGGCGAAACCGGCAACATCATGATGAGTGTGCCATACCCCAATGCCATGCTGATTCCGCAGAAAGCCACGTTTGAAGTGCTGGATAAAACCTATGTCTACGTGGTGAGCAAGGCCAACAAGCTGGAACAGCGCCTGATCACCGTGGCGGCCGAGCAACCCCACGTCTTTATCGTCAAGGCCGGCCTGAAAGACGATGACCGCATCCTGCTGGAAGGCCTGCGCCGCGTGCAGAACGGGCAAACCATCGCCGTGAATTACCAGACGCCGGCACATGTGTTCTCCCACCTAGACCTTTACGCAGAATAGTCCAGAAAGCGAATCCAGCATGCTAAGTATTTTTATCAAACGACCGGTCATGGCGATAGTGCTATCGCTATTGATGGTCTTCCTCGGTATTCTTTCCATCCGTTCACTGCCGACCTCGCAGTTTCCAGATATTGCACCGCCGCGCGTCATTGTGACGCTGGCTTATCCAGGTGCCAGTGCGGATGTGCTGGTGCAGTCTTCCCTGATTACCATTGAGCGCGCCATCAACGGTGTACCTGGCATGAAATACATCGTGTCCGATGCCACCAGTGCTGGCGAGGCCACTATTCAGGTGATTTTTGCGCTGGGCGTAGACCCCAACCAGGCGATGATTAACGTCAAGACCAGGATTGACCAGGTGATGAGCCGTTTGCCGGAACTGGTGCAACTGGAAGGCGTGGTGGTCGAGCGCGTGCAACCCAGCATGCTGATGTACATCAACCTGTTCAGCAAGGATAAGGATGCTGACGAGAAGTTTTTGTATAACTACGCCAACGTCAATGTGATTCCTGAAATCCAGCGTGTTAACGGCATTGCCAGCGCCAAAATCCTGGGCAGCCGTCAGTATGCGATGCGTATCTGGCTGAATCCTGACCGCATGCGCGCTTACAAGGTATCAGTTGAAGACGTCATGAAGGCGATTGGCGAGCAGAGTATTATTGGCCGCCCTGGCCGACTGGGGCAAAGTTCCGGTATCGCCGCGCAATCCAAAGAGTATGTGCTGGTCTACAAAGGACGCTACAACAAGCCTGAAGAGTATGGCGACATTATTATCCGTGCCGATGCCAATGGTGAGGTCCTGCATCTGAAGGATCTGGCCAAAGTTGAGCTGGGCAGTGAGTTTTTTGATATTTACTCCAACAAGGATGGTTACCCCTCATCGGCCATCGTGCTCAAGCAGAACTACGGCAGCAACGCCAGTGAGGTGATCGAGAACGTGAAGGCGCGCATGGAAGAGCTCAAGCCTAACTTCCCTGCCGGCATGGCATATGAAATCGATTATGACGTATCCAAATTCCTGGATGCTTCCATCGATAAAGTGCTGCATACGCTGTTTGAAGCATTCGTGCTGGTTGCGCTGGTGGTTTATATCTTCCTCGGTGACTGGCGCTCTACGCTGATCCCGATTCTGGCGGTGCCGGTTTCGCTGGTAGGTGCGTTTTTCTGCATGCAGCTGTTTGGTGTCACCATCAACCTGATTACCCTGTTCGCGCTGGTACTGGCGATTGGTATCGTGGTCGATAACGCCATTGTGGTGGTGGAAGCGGTACACGCCAAGTTTGAAGAAGATGCGCATATCACGCCTTATCGTGCCACCAAAAAAGTCTTGGGCGAAATCGGTGGTGCCATTGTTGCGATTACGCTGGTGATGACCGCCGTATTCGTGCCGGTGGCATTCATGACCGGCCCTGTTGGTGTGTTTTATCGCCAGTTCTCCATCACCATGGCGTCGTCTATTGTGATTTCCGGTATCGTGGCGCTGTCGCTGACCCCGGTTTTGTGCGCCATTCTGCTGAAAAACCAGCATGGCCAGCCTAAACGCAAAACACCGATCAGCTGGTTCATCAATCTGTTCAACCGCTGGTTTGATGGGCTGACCGGTTATTACGTCAGATTGCTGGGCAAGATTGTCACTGTGCGTACCATTTCGGTGCTGGCACTGGCTGTTTTTGCCTTCGGCGTATTCTCTGTCAACAAAGTTTTGCCTGCCGGATTTATTCCCGGCGAGGATCAGGGCCAGATTTACGCGATTATCCAGACGCCTCCCGGCTCCACGCTGGAAACCACTAACCAGGTGGCCCGCCAGCTGCAAAAGGAAGCTGAAAAAGTGGAAGGCGTGGAGTCCGTGTCTGCACTGGCCGGTTATGAAATCCTTACCGAAGGCCGTGGTTCAAATGCCGGTACCTGCATGATCAATCTGAAAGACTGGTCCAAACGTCACCAGTCCGTACACCAGATCATTGAGGAACTGGAAGAAAAAACCAAAAACTTCGGTGCGGTGATCGAGTACTTTGAACCGCCTGCAGTGCCAGGCTATGGTGCGGCATCCGGTCTGGCCCTGCGTCTGCTGGATAAAACCAACGGCACCGACTACCACCTGTTTGACAAAATCAACAAGGAGTTCATGGCTGCGCTGGGTAAGCGCAAGGAGCTGACCGGTCTGTTTACGTTCTATGCGGCCAACTATCCACAATATGAGCTGGAGATAGACAACAAGGCGGCCATGCAGAAAGGCGTTTCCATCGGCAAAGCCATGGATAACCTGAACATCCTGATTGGTAGTACCTATGAGCAGGGTTTTATCCGCTTCAACAACTTCTTCAAGGTCTATACCCAGGCCAGCCCGGAATTCAGGCGTTATCCCAGCGATATCCTGAATTACTACGTGAAGAACGAAGACGGTGAAATGGTGCCTTATTCCGCCTTTATGAAACTGAAGAAAATGCAGGGCCCGAACGAGATCACGCGTTACAACCTGTATAACTCAGCCACTATCCGCGCCATGCCAGCGCCTGGTTACACCAGCGATGACGCCATCAAGGCGGTGAAAGAAGTGGCCAAAGCCACGCTGCCACACGGCTATGACATCGGCTGGGAAGGCTTGTCATTTGACGAAGCACAGCGCGGTAACGAGGCGATAGTGATTTTCGCCGTGGTGCTGATCTTCGTCTACATGGTGCTCGCAGCACAATACGAGAGTTTCGTGTTGCCCCTGGCGGTAATCCTGTCATTGCCTGCCGGGGTGTTCGGTACGTTCTTCCTGCTGAAAGTGCTGGGACTTGCGAATGATATTTATGCCCAGGTCGGGCTGGTCATGCTGGTCGGCCTGCTGGGCAAGAACGCGGTGCTGATCGTGGAATTTGCCGTGCAGAAACACAACCAGGGCATGTCCATCCGTGATGCGGCCATTGAAGGTGCCAGGGCGCGGTTCAGACCTATCCTGATGACTTCGTTCGCATTCCTGGCCGGCCTGATTCCGCTGGTGATGGCAACCGGTGCCGGTGCAGTGGGTAACCGCACCATAGGTACGTCAGCGTTCGGCGGCATGCTATTCGGTACCGTGTTCGGCGTATTGCTGATTCCCGGTCTCTACTACCTGTTTGCCAAAATGACCGATGGCAAGGCCCTGATCAGAAACGAAGAACAGGATCCCCTGACTGAAATTTACCACTATAACCGTGGTTTGGAAGATGATGATGCATAACTTTAAATTACCTAAAACCACGGCCTGGCTGGTGGCCGGTAGCGCTGCCATGCTGTTGCAATCGTGCGCAATTCCGTTCATCAGCACCAGACAGGCTGATACTACGCTGCCAACGCATTTTCAGGGTGTCCCGGAAAATGCCGAGGTTGCCGCAGGCAATAGTGCAGATATTAACTGGAAGGATTTCTTTGAGGATCAGCACCTGATCGCGTTAATTGATATTGCGGTGGCCAATAACAAGGAAGTCAACATGATGGCGCAACGCATCAGCGTTGCCCGTAATGAGATTCAGGCCCGCAAAGGGGAATACCTGCCATTTGTCGGCATAGGGGCCAGCGCCGAAAAGGAAAAAGTCGGCGAATACACCCGTAACGGTGCGGTGGAGGAAGCGCTGGATGTCAAGGAAGGCAGGTCCTTCCCCAGATTTGTGGGCAACTACCAGTTTGGCCTGTTTGCCTCCTGGGAGCTGGACGTATGGAAAAAGCTGCGCAACGCAACCAAGGTAGCGGTAACGGAATACATGGCCAGCATAGAAGGCAAAAACTTCCTGGTGACCAATCTGGTGGCTGAAGTGGCCAATTCTTATTATGAACTGGTCGCGCTGGATAACGAACTGGCAACGCTGAATGAAAACATCCAGATCCAGCAAAATGCACTGGGTGTGGTGAAAGAACTGCAGCAGTATGCCCGCGCCAACTCGCTGGCCGTCAAGCGGTTTGAAGCCGAGGTGAAAAAGAACCAGAGCCGCCAGTTTGTGCTGAAACAGCAGATTGTCGAGACGGAAAACCGTATCAATTACCTGCTGGGCAGAACCTCGCAGCCGATTGAGCGCTCCTCCGCCCACTTTATGGAGATGCAGCCGAAAGCCATGCAGGCCGGCCTGCCTTCCGAACTGCTGTCCAACCGGCCTGATATCCGCCAGGCCGAACTGGAGCTGTCTGCGGCCAAACTCAATATCGCGGTAGCCAAAGCCAATTTCTACCCGTCATTTTCGATTCATGCCGGACTGGGTTTCCAGGCGTTTGATCCCAAATACCTGTTGTCGACGCCGCAGTCCATCATGGCTTCGCTGGGTGGTGATCTGGTCGCCCCGCTGGTCAACCGTAATGCGATTAAAGCGCAATACAAAAATGCCAGTGCGATGCAGATCGAGGCCGCTTATGAGTACGAGCAGAAAATCATCAATGCCTATATGGAAGTGGCAAACCAGGTTTCCAATATCGATAATCTGGACAAGAACTATCAGTTGAAAAACACCCAGGTGGAGTCACTGACACAGTCGATTGATGTGGCCAACCAGCTGTTCAAGGCAGCGCGTGCCGACTATATGGAAGTGTTGCTGACCCAGCGCGATGCACTGGATGCCAGGATGGAACTGATTGAAACCAAGCAGCAGCAGGTTTCAGCCGTAGTGAATCTGTATCGCGCACTGGGTGGTGGCTGGAAAACGGCTGCGGTTACTGAAACTAAGCAAGCGCAATAATTCCCGGTTTTTCCCTGTTGGGAGAAGGTCTTCTCGACCTTCTCCTTTTTTTTGCCCGTCAGTTTTGCATGGCCTGCACCAGCCAGCGCTCCAGTACCACCACAACATAAGCCTGTTCTTCCAGTGTCAGCGCCCTGCCCGCCGGAATACGGTGCCACTTGAACAGGCAACCGCGGCAGCAGGTCGCCGTGGCATGCTGTGCCACAAACACCGGATGGCCGCGCATGGGCGTTTGCTGGCCATCGTTGACGATCACGGCTGGCGCCAGACGATCAGCAATAAAGGCTTCCGCATGGTCGAGTATAGTCGCCAGGCCTTTCTGCTGCAGATAAAGGCTGTCTTTGTGATTAAGATGAAAGCCGGTGCGGAATCTGGAACGTTGCAGGGCTTGAAACAACTGGTCCAGATCGCGCATGACAGGCAGACGGCTAATGTAACTGTGACAAATGCAGGTCGCGCAGTTTGGGCGCTTTCACAGCGGTCACACCGACCACGGTCATGGTCATCAGGCCACCAAAAATCACCGAAGGCACCAGACCCATCAGCCTGGCGGTCAGCCCGGATTCAAACGCTCCAAGTTCATTGGACGAACCTATGAATATGCCATTAATCGAAGACACGCGTCCGCGCATATTATCCGGTGTCGCCAGTTGCAGAATGGTCTGTCGCAATACCACCGACACACCGTCCATCATGCCGGAAATCGCCAGGATACCGATAGCCAGCCAGTACGAGCGGCACAGGCCGAAAGCCACCATGCACAGGCCGAATCCCCCCACTGCCAGCAGCAGCCAGCGGCCACTATGCTGCTGGATAGGATGTCTGGCCAGGAAAATGCCGGTGACGATGGCCCCGATGGCGGGCGCAGCCCGCAATACACCCAGGCCTTCAGGCCCCATGTGGTATACATCGTGCACAAATGCCGGCAACAGCGCCACCGCGCCACCAAACAGCACGGCAAACATATCCAGCAACTGTGCGCCCAGCACCACCTGGGTGCGCCATACAAAGCGCAAACCTTCGCCTATGCTGGCAAACACGCGCATGGGCGCATGGCTGCGGTGCTCCTTCACGCGCAACATCAGCGCGGCGATGGCGGCACCCAGGGCCAGCACGGCAGAAATTTCATAGGCCACATATTTATTGGCAAACCCAACCAGCAAGCCGCCGATGGCAGGCCCGATAATCAGGCCGCCCTGGAATAGCGAACTGCCGAAACCGGCCGCCTTGGCTACCGAAGCCCGCGGCACTATCAGCGCAAACAGGGTGTTGTAACTGGGTGCAATCAATGCGCGGGCAAAGCCGGTCAGCGCGACCGTGCCATAAATCCACATGGCGGTATTGACAGGCTGGTATTGCGTGATCAGCACCATCATGCAGGCATTCAGGGCCAGAAAAAACCCGGCCACTGACGCAAAACCGCGTCGTGAAAAATAATGGTCCACCGCATGACCTAGAAACAGGGCGCTGCTCATATACGGGATAACCTCCGCCAGACCGATCAGGCCTAGCGACAGCGGATCATGGGTTAACTCATAAATATGCCAGCCTATGGCCACCATCATCATCTGGTAGGACAGCACCATCTGGATACGAAAAGCGAGCAGTTTGGGGTAGGCATAGCCCTGATGGGCCAGAAGCTGACGAATGGAAAGAGACATGCCGATATTATACGCTATCACCTTACGGTACTTTATTTACAGCAGGCAGGATTGCTCTACAATACAGCGGCGGGTGCAGGGAATCAGGCAGTAGGCGATAGCGCTGATGAGCCGTCGTTGACCCCGTGCGACTCTGCCGATATAGATGGGGCGCACCCGCCATTTCGTTGACGCAGAAATTATTGGCCGGCAACGTGGATCAGGACTGAAAACTTGCCCCGCAAACCAGTGTCTATCCGCTATCCACCCTCCATTCGCTGACACCAGACATCAATTGACGCTCTCCTGACCCAGATGGACTTATTTTCCGAACAATCCGATTGCACAACTCTGGCAGAAGGTGCCTGCTGGCTGCCCGGTTTTGCCCTGCCGCTGATGGGCGAACTCTGGCCGTGCATAGCCCAGCATTTGCGTATATATCCGCCGCAACAGATGCAGACCCCCATGGGCCATTTGATGTCGGTACGCACCAGCAGCATGGGAGACTGGGGCTGGGTCAGCAGTGCTGCTGGCTATGATTACAGCCCCGTGAGCCCGGTCACGCAGCAGCCATGGCCGCCCATGCCGCCAGTGATATTGCGACTGGCATCAGCCGCGGCATTGAAGGCCGGTTATACCAGTTTTGTGCCCGACAGCTGCCTGATCAATGTGTATGTTCCCGGGAATAAAATGGGCCTGCATCAGGACAAGGATGAGCAGAACTTTTCACAGCCTATCGTGTCGGTTTCACTGGGCATTCCGGCGACCTTCCTGTTTGGTGGCGCCAGACGCAGTGACCAGCCACTGAAAATCCCGCTGCATCATGGCGATGTGGTGGTGTGGGGCGGTCGCAGCCGGCGTTTTTACCATGGTGTCGCACAGATCAGGCCCGCCACGCACCCGCTGACTGGCCAGCAGCGTATCAACCTGACCTTGCGAAAAGCGCGCTAGTGTTACATGCCCGGCTGACGGCCGGTTTTTCCGGCGCCGGAGAAAACATGTGATTTACTGATCAGGATCAAAAACGCTGCGCATTTCGCGGTTGCATCTGTTTTGCAAAAGAGTAAACTGGACTTGTCCCATCCACCCAATTGATAAGGCAATTGCGTACAGGATGGGATCTTTTCTGAAAAAGGAGTTTGTCATGAATTTACAACTTACAGGACATCATTTAGAAATCACTCCGGCCTTGCGCGATTATGTTTCATCGAAATTTTCGCGCATCAGCAATCACTTCGACCATGTGATTGATGTCAAAGTCACCATGTCTGTTGAAAAGCTGGCCCAAAAGGTTGAAGCCACGCTACATGTTCCAGGAAACGACCTTCACGCAACCTGCACCGACGAAAACATGTACAGCGCCATCGACATGCTTACTGACAAACTTGATCGCCAGATCGTGAAACACAAGGAAAAACAGGGCGACCACCATAAATCCGGTGGTGCGTTGAAACACCAGCTTAGCGCCTGACCTTGGCTTCACATTCTCTACCCGCACGGGTAGAGAATTCACCCTCATCCCCTCCCGCTTTTACCTGTTTTCACCCCACACCCGCTTATTCAGTTGTAAAATAACAGCCGACTCTTTGTTGCAACTGGTTCAGGACCTTCATGGCGCAAATTTCAGTGGCCGACTTGTACAAGCAGATTCGCGGAAAACTCAAATTGAAATGGGTAGCTGGCGAATCGGGTGGCCAAAAAATCCTTAATTCCGGTACCGTGACCAAGCCTTCGCTGGCACTGGTCGGACATTTGAACTTCGTACATCCCAACCGCGTACAGGTGCTGGGTTGTGCCGAAATGGACTACCTCCGGAGCATGAGCATACTGGCACTGCAACAGGCAGTCAGCAGCCTGTTCTCTACCGACCTGGCCATGGTGGTGGTGGCAAACGGCGAAAAAGTCCCGCCTACCATGCTGGAAGCTGCCCAGCAGAACCAGACTCCCCTATTCACCACGCCCATGGTCAGCCCGCAGCTGATGGAACTGCTGAGCCATTACCTGGCCGTGGCGACCGCAGAAACCACCAGTATGCACGGCGTGTTTATGGAGGTGCAGGGCTTTGGTGTGCTGATTACCGGCAACGCTGCCATCGGTAAAAGCGAACTGGCGCTGGAACTGATTTCGCGCGGCCACAGGCTGGTCGCCGATGATATCGTCGACTTTTACCGCACATCGCCCGAACGCGTGGAAGGCCGCTGCCCGGAACTGCTGCAGGACTTTCTGGAAGTGCGCGGGCTGGGCATACTGAACATTCGCGCACTCTATGGCGATAACGCGGTCAAACCGACCAAGCCGCTGGATATCATGATACAGCTGGAACTGGCCAATGAAATGAAACCGCAGGATCTTGACCGCCTGAGCGCCAACCGGCAGACCGAACGGGTACTGGATGTGGAAGTCAGCAAAGTCATTATCCCGATTGCAGCCGGACGCAACATTGCGGTGCTGGTTGAAGCTGCCGTGCGTAACCACATGCTATTGCTGCGTGGCGTCAATGCCGCCAGACAGCTGACCCAGCGCCAGAAGCAAATCATGCTCAGGGAAAGCAAATGACAATCAGAAGAAAGTGGTCCGACGCATGCAACTGGTGATCGTGACAGGATTGTCCGGCTCGGGTAAAACCATCGCACTGCGCGTATTCGAAGACAGCGGCTATTATTGTATTGATAACCTGCCTGCCACCTTGTTGCCGCATATCCAGAGCCATGTCTCAAACCGTGATGCCGCCAAGGTGGCGGTCAGCATAGACAGCCGCAGCATTGCCATCGAGTCACTGCCCGATATTCTGCAGACCCTGAAAACCCAGGGCATACACGTGCAGTTGCTATACCTGGATGCCAGCCTGGAAACACTGGTGAAACGCTTTTCGGAAACCAGGCGCAAGCACCCGCTCAGCACGCCACATCAGGCACTGGCCGAAAGCATCCGCCATGAGCGCGACCTGCTTTCCGGCCTCAGTGACCTGGGCCATCATGTAGATACCAGCAACTTGTCTGCTAACGCACTGCGCAACCATACGCGCGACTGGATGTGGCAGATTGAGCAAAGCTATCAGGAAATCCGTCCGCATAACCTGGTATTGTCGTTTATTTCATTCGGCTTTAAACACGGCTTGCCACTGGATGCCGATTTTGTGTTTGACGTGCGCAGTCTGCCTAACCCGCATTACGACCCCGTTTTGCGCCCTTACAATGGCAAACAGGTGCAGATACAGCAATTTCTGCAAAATGAACCCATGGTGCTTGAAATGCAGCGTGACATTCAGCACTATATAGAAAAGTGGTTGCCCAGCTTTTATCATGATCACCGCAGTTATGTCACGGTTGCCATTGGCTGCACAGGCGGTCAACATCGCTCCGTCTATCTGGTGGAGCAACTGGGCGCATATTTCAAACAGCAGCACCAGGTGATGCTCAGGCATCGCGAATTGCAGGATGTACCTGCTGCGCCCTGAGTAATAGCCCCTGAGAACAACGGATTCTGAGAGTAAAACTATGATTGGTGTTTTGATTATTGCACACGGCAGTCTGGGCCAAAGCCTGATTGACTGTGCCACCCATGTCATGGGCAACCGCCCGGGACAACTGGATTACCTGGAAATATCCAACAGTGACGACCCTTCACTCATGCTGCCTAAAGCCCAGGCTCTGGTAAAAAGCCTGGACACTGGCCAGGGCGTGCTCGTGCTGTCGGATATTTACGGCGCCACGCCATGCAATATCGTGACGCGTTTACTGACGCCGGATGAAACCGAAGGGGTTGCCGGCGTCAACCTGCCCATGCTGGTACGCGTGCTCAACTACCGTCATGAGGGCTTGCATGCCTGCATTGACAAAGCCTTGAGCGGTGGCCGCGACGGCGTCGTTCACTTTACCAAAACCACTTGTCATCACACACAACAATAACTTTATTCCATGGCCAAAATCTCTCTCGAAATCATCAACAAACTCGGCCTGCACGCGCGAGCCTCGACCAAACTGACCCAGACCGCCAGCCAGTTCAAAAGCGAGGTCTGGATAGAAAAGAACGGACGGCGCGTCAATGCAAAAAGCATTATGGGCGTCATGATGCTGGCAGCAGCCAAAGGCAGCATTATTGACATCGAAGCCAACGGCGCAGATGAAGACCAGGCCATTGCCGCCCTGCAGGCATTGGTGAATAACTATTTCGGCGAGGGCGAATAATTGGCCAGTTTCAGTGTGCATGGCGTAGGTGTGTCCAGTGGCATTGCCATTGGACACGCGCACCTGATTTCGCATGCCCTGCTGGAAGTCGTACATTTCAAGATTGCGGCACAGGCGATTGAAGCAGAAATCGAGCGCTTTGACCGTGCCATCACGCTGGTCAAACAGGATCTGGCGCAACTGAAAGACCAGTTGCCTGCCAGTGCGCCTGCCGAGCTGAGTGCCTTTATCAATACGCACCTGGCAATGCTTGGTGACAAAACCCTGTCCGAAGCACCCAAAGCCATTATCCGCAATGAACGCTGTAACGCCGAATGGGCGCTCAAGCAGCAAATGGATGACCTGGTAGCGCAGTTCGAAACGATTGAAGATGCGTATTTGCGCGAACGCAAGCACGATGTGGTGCAGGTGGTCGAGCGCGTGATCAAGGTGTTGCTGGGCCGTCACCAGCTGGCCCCCAGTGAAAAGAAACAGCAGGTCAGGCAGGAGCGCGCCATGATACTGGTGGCGCATGACATCTCGCCAGCGGACGCCATCCAGTTCAAGCATCACCAGTTTGCCGCCTTTATTACCGATGTCGGCGGTATCACTTCGCACACTGCCATCCTGGCGCGCAGCCTGAACGTGCCATCGATTGTCGCTCTGCAACGCGCGCGTGACCTGATCAATGACGGCGAGCTGATGATTGTGGATGGCACGCAGGGCGTAGTCATTGTGAACCCCGGCCCGGAAGTGCTCGCCGAGTATCAGCTCAAGCAGAATCAGTGGCAACTGGCACAGCAGAAACTGCAACGCCTGAAAACCACCAAAGCCGTTACCGTGGATGGCATAGGCATAGATCTGCTGGCCAACATTGAAGTCCCGGAGGATGTGGTCAGCGCCAGGGCAGCCGGTGCCGTAGGCGTGGGATTGTACCGTACCGAATTCCTGTTCATGAACCGCAAGGAAATGCCGGATGAGCAGGAGCAGTTTGAAGCCTACCGCTATGTGGCCGAAGCCATGAAAGGCTATCCGGTGACCATACGTACCCTGGACATAGGCGCTGACAAACAGCTGAATCCGGATGAAATCGTCACCGCCACCAACCCGGCACTGGGCTTGCGGGCCGTGCGCTATTGCCTGGCCGAGCCACATATTTTCCATATCCAGTTGCGTGCCCTGTTGCGCGCCTCGCATTACGGCAACGTTAAAATCCTGATCCCCATGCTGTCTACGCTGTCCGAACTGCGCCAGTCCCGACTGCTGCTGCAGCGCGCCAAGGATTCGTTGCGGCTGGAAAACATTCCGTTCAATGACCGGATCATGCTGGGTGGCATGATCGAAATTCCGGCGGCTGCCATCAATGCCGAAGCCTTTGCACAGGAGCTGGATTTCCTGTCCATAGGCACCAACGACCTGATTCAGTACACACTGGCGATTGACCGCGCCGATGATGCGGTCGCACATTTGTACAACCCCCTGCATCCGGCGGTATTGAAACTGATCCACCTCACCATACAGGGCGCTGAAAAATACGGCAAACCGGTCTCCGTCTGTGGTGAAATGGCTGGTGACATCAGGCTGACACGCCTGTTGCTGGGCCTGGGCATGCGCCAGCTTTCCATGCATCCGTCACAAATTCTCAGTGTGAAATCCCAGATACTGCAGTGCGAGGAATCCCTGGTGGCAAAACAGGCAAAAAAAATCCTCTCGCTGAGCGACCTGGAAAAAATCGAACCGCTGATCAAAAAGTTCAATGGTGAGCTGGCGTAAGTCAGCGCTTGCCGTGGCAGGCCCTTGATTTAACAAAACTCATCACCATCATCAATATATACAATTATCCAAATATGAACATTTGGTAAATAATTGCCATCTATCCGAACAAGAACCGCATTAAAGGACACTGTCGTGAGCACCAATCCATTATCCAGTTTTACCGGCCTGCCCAGATTTAATGAAATCAGGCCGGAGCACGTGTCACCCGCCATAGACAGCCTGTTGGCCGAAGGCCGTGCGCTGGTCGAACAGCTGGCCACTGCGACCGCAGCACCTGACTGGCAGAACTTTGTGCAACCGATGGAAGAATTCTCGGACAAGCTGTCGCGTTGCTGGGGCCCGGTGGGGCATATGAACGCCGTGGTGAATACCCCGGAACTGCGTGAAGCGTATAACGACAACCTGGCAAAACTGACTGATTTTTACAGTGACCTGTCGCAGGATGAGCGCTTGTACAATAAATACAAAGCCATACAGGCCAGCGCGGACTATGCCTCCTTAAGCCCGGCACAGAAGAAAATCATTGAAAACGAAGTGCGTGGTTTCAAGCTGGGTGGTGCCGAACTGCCACCGGCAGAAAAAGCCCGCTTCAAGGAAATTGCCGAACAGCTGTCCAAGCTAGGTAGCAAGTTTGAAGAAAATATTCTGGATAACACCAATGATTTCAAACAGATAGTCGCAGATGCTTCCGAATTGACCGGTTTGCCGGAGGATGCCTTGCAAGCCGCGGCTGAGGCAGCCAAAGCAGAAGGCCAAAGCGGCTACCTGTTCACGCTGCACTTCCCTTCCTATATGCCGGTCATGCAGTATTGCGACAACCGCGCCCTGCGTGAAACGCTGTATCGTGCTTACGCCACCCGCGCCTCGGAATTCAGCAAACCGGGGGAAGATGGCAAACCACTGTGGGATAACACACAGCTGATTGCCGACCTGCTTAAACTGAAGCAGGAAGAAGCGCAGTTACTGGGTTTCAGTAACTATGCAGAATTGTCACTGGCAACCAAAATGGCGGAATCGCCCAAGCAGGTCACGGACTTTCTCGATACCCTGGCAAAACGCGCCAAACCTTATGCCGAAAAAGACATGGCAGAATTAAAGGCCTATGCAGAAAAACTGGGCTTCAGCGAGATGCAGGCCTGGGATGTGGCCTATGTCAGCGAAAAACTGCGTGAAGAGAAATATGCGTTTTCCGACCAGGAAGTGAAGCAATACTTCCCGGAAAACAAGGTATTGGCAGGCCTGTTCAAGGTGGTGGAAACCATTTTCGGCGTGCAGGTACGCAAAGTGGATGCGCCAACCTGGCATCAGGATGCGAGTTTTTATGAAATCAGCAATGCGCAGCGGCAGCCGATTGCCTATTTCTACCTGGATTTGTATGCGCGCAACGGCAAACGCGGCGGCGCCTGGATGGATGAATGTATTACCCGCCGCAAGACTGCGAACGGGATTGAATTGCCAGTGGCTTATTTGACCTGCAACTTCTCGGCACCGGTCGGCGATAAACCGGCACTGTTCACGCACGATGATGTCATCACCCTGTTCCACGAATTTGGTCACGGTTTGCACCATATGCTGACCGAAGTTGAAGAATACAGCGTCTCCGGCATCAAGGGCGTGGAATGGGATGCGGTCGAACTGCCCAGCCAGTTTATGGAAAACTTCTGCTGGGAATGGGAAGTACTGCGTCATATGACGGCGCATGTGGACACCGGTGAACAACTGCCACGCGCCCTGTTCGATAAAATGGTCGCAGCCAAAAACTTCCAGGCAGGTATGCAGACCGTGCGCCAGATCGAGTTTTCACTGTTTGATATGCGTTTGCACAGCAGCTTTGACCCGGCTGGCAAGCAAACGGCGCTGGATGTGCTGGAGCAGGTGCGTGACGAAGTAGCGGTATTACGTCCGCCAGCCTGGAATCGCTTCCCCAACAGCTTCAGCCACATATTTGCCGGCGGCTATTCCGCAGGCTATTACAGCTACAAATGGGCAGAAGTCCTGTCCGCCGATGCTTACAGCCTGTTTGAAGAGCTGGGTGTGCTGTCTGAAGTGGCAGGTAGCCGTTTCCGCGATGAAGTACTGGCCCAGGGCGGCGCCCGTCCGGCCATGGAATCTTTTGTGGCATTCAGGGGACGCGAACCCAGCATGGATGCCCTGCTCAGACATAATGGCATGGCAGGCTAGTTAGTGTCACCGTCAGCGGCAACTCTTCAAAAGCTTGCCGCTGATTGTTTAGCCGTCATTGATACAACACGTTCACTCACACTCTTTGGGCAACTTGATTATGCATCATGACTTCTGGCATCAACGCTGGCAGAACCGGCAAATCGGCTTTCACTTACCTGAAGCCAATCCGCTGCTTACGACACATTTTCATACGCTCGCGCTGCAACCCGGCCAGCGGGTATTTGTGCCGCTTTGCGGCAAGACCCTGGATATTCACTGGTTGCTGGCCCAGGGTTTGCAGGTGGCAGGAATAGAGTTAAATGCGCTGGCAGTGGATGAGTTATTTGCAGAGCTTGGCCTGACGCCAGAGATCCGCCAGGCTGGTGCGTTACGGCATTACCATGCTGCCAATATCGATATTTTCCAGGGCGATTTCTTCGCGCTGGAAGCTGCCACCTTAGGCAAAGTGGAGGCCGTTTATGACCGTGCGGCACTGATTGCCTTGCCGTCAGAGATGCGGCAACGTTACAGTCAGCACCTGATACAAGTCACCCACGCCGCGCCGCAATTACTGATCAGCTTTCATTATGACCAATCGCTGGTGCAAGGGCCGCCCTTCAATGTGGATGCCAGCGAGTTAACCGCGCTGTACGACCAGCATTACGAAATCAGTCTGTTAGCAGATAATCACTTGCCGACCGGATTAAAAGGGCAACACCCGGCTCAGGAAAAAGTCTGGCGGCTCACCCCGCTTAAATAGGCCCACTTAAATCACGCAGCCTGTCAGCATTTCGTGGTTATCCAGCCAGTGCTGCAAACTTTCCACCACCTGGTGGGCATGATTGCGCACCAGCTCACTGGGCTGACGCAAATCCGGCACCACCACCACGCGCAGCCCGGCGGCAATAGCCGCCTGCGCGCCCAGCTCACTGTCTTCAAAAGCAATACACTCATCCGCCTGCAATCCCAGTTTCTGCAAGGCCAGCAGGTAAATGTCCGGATGCGGTTTCCCACGTGTGACTTCCTGCCCGCTGGTGACATGGCTGAAATAATCCAGCACACCGGTATGCGTTAAACGATGCGTGATATGCGGCATCGGTGATGATGAGGCCACGCTGCAAATAATGCCCTGCGCCTGATAAAACTGCAGCAGGGCCTGCGCCCCGGATTTCAGCGGAAATACATGATTGCAGGCATCCAGGTAAGCATTCAGCCCCTGCATTACCTGCTGAAAATTTTCTTCGCTGCCCAGTTGCTGCGTCATCAGGCGGGTAGAATCAGACCAGATACGTCCGACCAGCTCCACATATTCAGCCTGCGTATAAGTAATACCGATACTGGCGGCCGCCTGGATACAGCCTTGCATAATTACGCGTTCGGAATCGATCAGCAGACCGTCCATATCAAAAATTGCCGCTTTAATCACAGGGAAACATCCAACAGAAAATGCTATTTTATCGCGATTGCCTGACCAGGATGGCCAGAAATGTCATCGCAAAGATAATAAGGTGAGAGGAAAGCCTGGATGACGGGAACCGTTCATATTCCCGTCAGATACTAAACAGTTATTTGCTGCCGCCCACCAGGTTTTTAACCGCGCTGACCACGTCACCCGGCATCACCACGATCTTGCTATTATTCGAGTTGCTCATTTTTTGCAATGACTGGATATAACGGTCACCTAGCAGGAAAGTGGCGGAAATATCATTTCCCTTCACTGCTTCAGCAATCATTTTAATTGCCTCTGCCGATGCGTTTGCCGCTACCATTTGCGCTTCCGCATCCTTGCGGGCAGCTTCCAGACGCGCCTCCGCATTGAGGATCAGAGACTGTTTTTCGCCTTCGGCACGTGTCACTACCGCGACGCGTTCACGCTCGGCGCTGGCCTGCTGTTCCATGGCATGCTGCATATTGCTAGAAGGCTTGATATCCTGGATTTCCACGCTTTTCACCGTCAGACCCCAGTCCAGTGCCTCGTCGGCAATGGCATCCTTCAGTTCGGCCTTGATGCGGTCACGCGAAGTCAGCGCGTGGTTCAGGTCCATACCGCCGATAATCGAGCGCAAATTGGTTTGCACCATATTGCGCATCGCCTCCCTGAAGTTTTCAATGCCGTACACCGCGCGCTCGATATTGGATACCTTGATAAATGCCACCGCATTCGCCAGGATCACCGCATTATCGCGGGTGATGACATCCTGTTCTGGAATGTCCAGAATAATATCCTTGGTAGTCACTTTATAACTGATAGAACTCAGCACCGGGTTAATCACATGCAGGCCAGGTGTCAGAATCCCGGCAAATTTGCCCAGACGCTCCACCACCCACTCCTCACCCTGCGGCACGATACGCACGCCTTTGACAATCGCGATAATCGCCAGTATCAATAAAATAATGCTGATTTCCATAACAACTCCTTTGTAACAATGATATTCAAGGTCTCAATGCGCTTTAAAGCGGTGCAACGCGCACGCTGTTGCCTTCCACGGCAATGATACGGGCCATCTGGCCTGCCGCAATTTCCACATCTGCCACGGCAGCCCACTCCCTGCTGCCCATTACGCCCTGGCTGAATTGGATGCGGCCTGCCTGCAACGGACTCACCGCGACAACAATAGTCCCCTGACGGCCGATTTCCTCTCCTTGCGCCTGTCCAACCCGCGGAGCTGGCCGCGTTTTTTCACGTTTGCGCCAAAGAATCACAGCCAGGACACAGAAAATGGCATAGATGACGATTTGTGCGGCATGACTGAAAGCAGGCAACAGCCATGCCAGCAATGCCATCGCTAATGCCGCCATGCCCGGCCACAACAGATACAAGGTACCTGACATCATCTCCAGACACAATAAAATCAGACCCAGGCCACACCAGATCCACAGGATATCCATCCAAGCCCTCCCCCATATTTCATTTTCATCAATTCGCCACTGCCTCGCATATTAACACTTCTGTCAGGCACAGATATGAACATGGCATACCGGATATAAAGCCCGAGACAGCGTCAAAGCGCAGACCGGCATATGGTAAAATCACGCGCATGACTACTTCTACTCCCAATTCCAATCCGGCACGCGAACTCGCGAAATCTTTTGACCCGAAAACCATAGAAAACCACTGGTATGCCTTCTGGGAAGGCAAAGGATTCTATGCTGCGGGCATGAACCCCGAGGTCAAAGACAACTTCTGTATTTTGCTGCCGCCGCCCAATGTCACGGGCACCTTGCACATGGGTCACGGTTTCAACCAGACTATTATGGATGCCCTGACACGCTACCACCGCATGCGTGGTGACAACACCTTATGGCAACCGGGCACCGACCATGCCGGTATTGCGACCCAGATCGTCGTGGAACGCCAGCTGGATGCGCAGGGCGTGAGCCGCCACGATTTAGGCCGCGAAAAATTCCTGGAAAAAGTCTGGGAGTGGAAAGAGTATTCCGGCGGTACCATCACGCAACAAATGCGCCGCCTGGGCACTTCGCCTGACTGGCGCCGCGAGCGTTTTACCATGGATGCAGGATTGAACAAGGTCGTGACCGAGACATTTGTGCGCCTGTATAACGAAGGCCTGATTTACCGTGGCAAACGCCTGGTGAACTGGGATGTGAAGCTGGGCACCGCCGTGTCTGACCTGGAAGTGGTGCAGGAAGAAGAAGACGGCTCCATGTGGCATATCAACTATCCGCTGGCGGATGGTTCCGGCCAGCTGACTGTCGCGACCACACGCCCTGAAACCATGCTGGGCGACGTGGCGGTGATGGTACATCCCGAAGATGAGCGCTATGCGCACCTGATTGGCAAGGCTGTTTCTTTGCCATTGTGCAACCGTGAAATCCCGGTGATTGCTGATGAGTATGTAGATAAAGAATTTGGTACCGGTGTGGTGAAAGTCACCCCTGCGCATGATTTTAACGACAATATGGTCGGTCAGCGTCAGGGTCTGGACAAGGTTGTGATCCTGAACCTGCAAGGTTTTGTACCTGAAACGGCTGAAGTATATGCTGCGGACGGCAGCGTCAAGCCAGCGATTGCCTTGCCAGCCAATCTGGTCGGTCTGGAGCGCTTTGCAGCGCGCAAACAGGTGGTCGCCGACCTGGAAACCGGTGGCTTCCTGGTCAAGGTTGAAAAACATAAACTCAAAGTGCCACGTGGTGACCGTACCAATGTGGTGATTGAACCCATGCTGACCGATCAGTGGTTTGTCGCCATGAGCAAAGCCGGTGCAGATGGCAAGAGCATTACCGAAAAAGCGCTGGAAGTGGTTGCCAATGGTGACATCAAGTTCTATCCGGAAAACTGGGTCAACACTTACAACCAGTGGCTAAATAATATCCAGGACTGGTGTATTTCACGTCAGTTGTGGTGGGGCCATCAAATCCCGGCATGGTATAGCGACGACGGCAAAGTCTATGTTGCACATGATGAGGCCGAAGCCAAAGCCATGGCAGCCAAAGATGGTTATAGCGGTGCATTGATCCGGGATAACGACGTACTGGATACCTGGTATTCATCCGCCCTGTGGCCGTTCTCCACTTTGGACTGGACTGGTGACGAAGCGCTTGATGCGCAGAATCAGGCTTTGCAGCAATATCTGCCATCGTCTGTGCTGGTCACCGGCTTTGACATTATCTTCTTCTGGGTGGCGCGCATGGTCATGATGACCAAGCACATCACCGGCAAGATACCTTTCAAGCATGTCTATGTACACGGCCTGATCCGCGATGCCGAAGGTCAGAAGATGTCCAAATCCAAAGGCAACGTGCTGGACCCGATTGATTTGATCGACGGCATTGATCTCGAGTCACTGGTGAAGAAACGCACCACCGGCCTGATGAACCCGAAAGACGCCGAAAAAATCGAGAAGCGTACCCGCAAGGAGTTCCCGGAAGGTATTGCCGCCTATGGTACCGATGCCCTCCGCTTTACCTTTGCCAGCCTGGCTTCACCTGGCCGAGATATCAAGTTTGACCTGCAACGCTGCGAAGGTTACCGTAACTTCTGCAACAAACTGTGGAACGCCACGCGCTTCGTGCTAATGAACACAGAAGGTCAGGATAACGGCTTTGGCGTGGAAAGCTGCGAAGACGGTGGCCGCAAGTTCAGCCAGGCGGACCGCTGGATAGTCAGCCTGCTGCAACGCACCGAAGCCGAAGTGGAACGCGCCTTTAACGATTACCGTTTTGACCTGGCGGCCAAGGCGATTTATGAATTTGTTTGGGACCAGTATTGCGACTGGTACCTGGAAATTGCCAAGGTACAGATTCAGGGTGGCAGTGAAGCCGAACAACGTGCAACCCGCCGCACACTGTTGCGCGTGCTGGAAACCATACTGCGTCTGGCACACCCGATTATCCCGTTTGTGACAGAAGAAATCTGGCAGACCGTGGCACCGATGACCGAGCTCAAGGACAAGTCACGCGGCAGCGAAAGCATTATGTTGCAGGCTTACCCGAAAGCGGATCTGGAAAAAATCGACGAGCAGGCCGAAGCCTGGGTGGCTACGCTGAAAACAGCCGTAGAAGCCTGCCGTAGCCTGCGTGGTGAGATGAGCATTTCGCCCGCCGCCAAAGTACCATTGATTGCCGCCGGTGATGCAGAACAGCTGGCCGCGTTTGCACCCTACTTAAAAGCACTGGCAAAACTGGAAAATGTTGATATCGTCGCCGAATTGCCAGAAGCGGATGCGCCAGTGATGCTGGCCGGTGATTTCAGGCTGATGCTCAAGGTGGAGATTGATGTCGCGGCCGAGAAAGAGCGTCTGGGCAAGGAGATTGCACGCTTGCAAGGTGAGATTGCCAAAGCCAATGGCAAACTGGGCAATGAAAGCTTTGTTGCCCGTGCACCGGCAGCCGTGGTCGAGCAGGAAAAAGCCCGTCTGGCTGACTTCAGTGCCAGTCTGGAAAAACTGCAGGCACAGCTGGCAAAACTGAAGTAGTTCCAGTCTTACGTCAATCACCGTCGCCTGTTCAGGCGACGGTACCGCATTTGTGGCAGAACTTGGCAAAAGCATTTTTTCGCGCCTTGCAGCCTGTACAGTAATTATGCAGGCAAATACCGCAGTGCATGCAGAAATCATTCTGCTCGTTCTTGATATCCACCGGACGCTCGCAGCCAGGGCAGATATTCTTGCCTAGCCTTTCCAGCGCGGTGTCGTATTTAAGCTCTTCCCTGCGCTGGAATTCTGGCTGTGATTCCGCCAGCTTTTGCTGTTCAAGATAGTTCTGCAAGGCAACGATGGCATACCTCCCGCCCACGACCGTCAATGCAATGCCCACCGTATAGCGCACATAACCGCCATAATCCGGCAGGTAAGGCACCAGCTCCACAAAAAACGCCATCACGGCAAAAATAATGAAACCCCAGACAAACGGCCAGTACTGGGATTTTCGCTGCCTGACAAACAGCCATGCCGCCACAGCCAGCAACGGCAAGGTCAGCAGCAGGCGGTATAAGAATACCCGCGTCTCCTGTTGCCGGTACGCGGTATCCAGTTGTTTGCGGGCAGCATTTTCAAGGACGGAGACTTGCTGCCGCAGCGCAACTTCACGCTGTGAAACATCGGTCTGTTTCTGCTGCAGCGCCTCTACGACTTTTTCCGCCGACCGCTCATGCCCCTTGAGTTTATCCAGCATTTGCGAGCGGTTGACGAGCTCGTCATCCTGCGTCTCCAGACTGGTGACATCACGCGTAGCCACCCAGTTATCAAAGGTGTTGCGGGCCGCCTGGTAATCCTTTTGCCGCGTCGTCAGCTGCAAACTGGCCTGCTCCAGCTGGTCGCCAAGCGCCTGGTGCTGGCTTGCCAGCGTGTGGAGTTCCGCGCGCAAAGGGTCGATTCTGGCATGATTGACGAAATGCTCTATGGTGTAATCGGTTTCAACGCGCGGCAGGTCACCTATGATGCTCTTACCCAGCCCGGTTAAAAACCAGGCAAAGATAATTGCCACCGCCCATAATGCACGGTTAAACCACTTTTCGGATAAACGAACACCTTTATTCATCAGCAATCCTTTCAGGGAGATGTCAGGATGCTAACGGGCTTTCGCCACGGCGGCAATAGCAGACAAGCCGCCGGGACTGGCACAGGCCATCTGTCTGCCGTTAGAATGGAGCTTTAGAGAAGATAGTTTGAGATGCCGGAAATCGACGAAGAAAATCCGAACGAAGTCTTGTGCAGTTGCAGTGGCACCACGCGCGGACTGATTATTGAGCTGGTCAGGCAGGGAAAGAACCTGGATGGCATTTCACGCTATTCGGGCGCACTGAGTGGTTGTGGCGGCTGCGAATGGGATATCGCAGAACTGGTAAATAGCCTTCAGTCCGAGTATTCAGCGGAATCCAAGCCCTAATGACTGCACACTGCGCAGGTCGGGTCTTTTTTCAGGCGTATCGTGCGCCATTCAGCGGACAACGCATCCAGCAATAACAGCCGGCCCTGCATGGTCTGGCCGATATTCAGTAACAACTTAATTGCCTCACCCGCCTGCGCCGTCCCTATCATGCCCACCAGCGGCGCGAATACGCCATTATCAGCGCAACGCAACTCCTGGTCATCGCCCACATCAGGGTAAAGACAGTGGTAGCAAGGGCTTTCGCCATGGCGAAAATCAAATACACTGAGCTGGCCTTCAAACCGGATGGCCGCACCGGATACCAGCGGCGTTTTGTGGTCAAAACAAAGCTGGTTCAGCAAATAGCGCGTCGCAAAATTATCCGAACAATCAATCACCACATCAGCAACCGCAACATGTCCGGCAAGCGCTTCTGTATTGAGTCTGGAGGTTTCAACATGCACGTTGATTTCAGGGTTCAGCCTGGCAATACTCTCTTGTGCCGACAGCGCCTTGTTCTGCCCGACTGAAGTCGTGGTATGGATAATCTGGCGTTGCAAATTGGTTAAATCCACATCGTCAAAATCACAGATCGTCAGCGTACCCACGCCCGCTGCGGCCAGATACATCGCCACCGGTGCACCCAGTCCACCCGCGCCTATGATCAGCACATGGCTTTGCGTCAGCTTTTCCTGCCCCGCATATTCAATCTGCGGCAACATGATGTGCCGGCTGTAACGTAACAATAAATCGTCTTGCATCAGAATTCCGTTTGTTCAAGGCAACCGTTGTGCCTGTACCATCTGCTGGATAAGCACTTTGGGTGACAGCATGATCAGTCTATCGTCAAACACTGCGCTACCCGTTTGCTGCTGCACCTTGTCGACAAAAACAAGATCGCCATCGGCGTTTTCCTGTTCGTCAGGATGTTCCGGGGCAGTCATGGCATGGGCCACCCCGCCAGAGACGGATTGTATGCCACCCAGCCCGTTTTCGCCATGCGAAAGCACAATCGCCGCCGGACGGCTGGGAATACTGGTTGCTGCCCCATTGTCACCCATCACCTGGATATTGCTCGCGTTTTCGGCAGCAGTGACCGAAAACCATAGTGCGTGATGACTAAACGTTGCGTCTGCACGATAGCGGAAATAGCGCCCCCAGGCATCAGTGGCGGCCAGACCCAATTGCATCCATGGCAATACGCCTTCATCACTGGTACAGCCCTGGCCGGATAATACATTCTCCCAGCCATCCGGCGGGCTATCTGTATCCGGGCAGGGTAAATAGTGGTGTATCAGCGCGTGACCAAGCAGGGCCTGCTGTGCCATTTGCAAGCGCTGCTCTGTCTGCTGATATTTCTGCATACTGTGCTGCACACGCAATGGCGTCATTAGCCAGCCCATCATCAGGCTCAGAATCACCAGTGCAATCGCCAGTTCAAGCAGACTGAAGCCCTGTGCATAAGTGGTAAAAAATTTTTTTCCAGATGAAATCATGGCAATGCCAGCCGTTCAACACTGTCATTGCTGGAAATTGGCAGTGTACCGTTATCGGGGACCTGTAACGCCTGCAGCGTGGCAGACTCCAGGTAAGCGGCCAACGCGCTTTTATGCATGACCGTTTCCCGCAGCTGCCCGACAAGCTTCTCTCCGGCCATCACCAGAGTTGCCTGCGTCGAAGTTGCCTGGTAAAACACCTGTTCACGCCAGCCGTTCTGCTGAAACCAGTGGTGCCTGGCATCCCCATCCAGCATATGCTGCTCCGCCAGCGGCCAATGCGCCGATACGTCCAGTGGTAATCGCCCCAATCCGGCACCAGCGGCCAGACACTGGCCGGCATTCAGGGAATGTGCTCCCAGGCAACTGTCATCACTCACTGCCGCTGCCGCAGGTAAGGCCGCACATGGATGAGCTGTACATCCTACCGCGCGTTTCAGCTCAGCAAGTACCTGTTGCTGCATTTGCCTGTGCATCATGCTGGACGTCACCGGCCATACCACATCATTGAACTGGCTCGAAGCGGCAGCCATGATAAAGCCACTGCCAGTGTTTTCCTGCGGATTGGCGTTGTCATGCGGACCGACACTGTCCAGATAATTCCTGGCTACCACACTTTCTGCGTCATCGCGCTGTTGCTGCCAGCCGTCCTCACGCAGCAAGGGTTGCATGGGGGCAATAATCACGGCGACAACACCATTGCCCTGACTGGCATCCCAGGTGATGCCTTCTGCAAGGGTAACAGTCCACGTCCCGGGAGTATCCGCATTGAGCGGCAACATTCTGGGATTGTTTTTATAGCGCTCGGAAACGGCATACCACAACCGCTCGCCACTGCCATCGCGCAAATCGCCTGTGCCCAGCGTTTTCCACGGTAACCGTCCCAGCCGGGATGTCGTGCTGCAACTGGACTCCGCTTCACCATCGTTATTGCGGTCAGGGCAAGGCAAATCCCCCGGTCGCGGGCAATTCATCTCGCATTGCGTCGTGCCCAATGGCTGTGCGGCATACGCCAGCAGTGCCTGTTGTGCCAGCGCGAGCGAAGCCAGCGTTTTCTGCATGGCCGATTGCCGGGAAGTATTCTGCGAAGCTGTTAACAGCAATCCGCCCATCCCGGCCAGCAACAATAAAATGACCCATACGATGATCCCCCGTTGAGTACCCGGCTGATATAGACACGCATTCATGCCGGTTGGTCGGACACCAGATTGGGGAAATCAAACCAGGACAACTCGCATTCTGCCGCAATGGTCTCTGCCATATCGCTCACCTCCCACTGACAGCTCCGTATCAGCATGCTGCCCGCATAAGACCGCTTTAACTGTTGTAACCAGTCCAGGACATCAGACTCATTGCTTACCGACCAGCGCAACTTCATCGGCGTCACTATCATAGATAATCCTGGCGGCATCTCTGCTGGCCAGAAATGGCTACAGTTCTGATGGTCACAAGTGACGGCAGGCTGGATTTCATACTGCATGTGCGGCAGCTTCCCTTGTTGCTGTAAGGCGGACCAGGTGCTAATCCAGCGCCTGGCAGATGCCGACTGCGCCATGTCTTGCTGTTGCCAGTGCAGATGACGGGATTGGAAAAATACGACATCCTGTTGATAACTTGCATACTGCGAAGCGCTTTGCTGTATGGATGCCAGTTGCTGATCCAGCCGGATACGCTGGTCATTGACCTCAGCCTGGCTAAAAAAATAAAAGCCCAGCAAACCCAGCCCCAGTATATTGATCAGCAGCCATATCGACAGGTATCCACGCAAAGCCATCCAGTAGTCACGGGAGGTCATATTGCTTTCCTGCGCTGATGCAACCGTATTTCAAGTTGCAGAGAATCAGCAGTTGCCGGCATTTGACGGGTATCTCCGCTTAATACCGGATTGCCAGCAGCATTCGATGCCCGGATTTCGACCACATCCAATACGTCTGGGTGTGCGCGCAACTTTTCCAGCAAACTTTGCCAGTCCTGAATGGCACTATCCGAAGCAGGGCTCCCTTTTCTGGCAAAGATGAGGGACACCCGCTCAGACCAGCGCTTATCCTGTCCCTTGCTGTCAGTCGCTGCCCCATACTGCCAGGCTAGTGTCTGCAACTGCCAGCTATCCTGCCCGGTCATTGTCTGCTGCAATATCTGCCATGTCCGGTCCGGCAACAGTGCGGATACCTCAAGCGCCTGCATCGCCAGGGCCAATGTATGCAATTGTGGCAACGCAGCCTCGGATACTTCAGGAACAGAGATCGCCGCCTGCCAGCGCAACAGGTTTGCCTGCGCTGTCTGGGTATCCCCTTGTGCACGCTGCAGTTGCTGATGACTGCTCCAGGCGGTCATGGCGAACAGACAGGCCATGATGGCACACGCTTCTTGAATGACACGTTTGGCGCGTGCAATACGCTCATGCGTCAACGCTTCTGCCGGTGCAAAGTTTGGCAACCGGCGAGTATTAAGGATCACTTGTACCGCGGCCCACTCCGTGACGCTGACTGCGTCCGGCACCGCTTCGTCAAACTGCCGTATCAACCCGGTATAAGCAACAATGGTCGGCTGAATCTCAGCCGGCCATTGTTGCCGGGACAAATCATTCGCCGCATCATCACTCAGGCATAGTAACTGCAAGGTCTCATGCTCTTGTAACCACTGCTGGTTCATTAAATAAAAGCGAGTCTGGATCACCTCATTCGCAATGTGTGCAATCACCGGCATTCCGGCTGTTAACGCCAGCAACCGGCTAAAAAGCAATCTGTTGCGATACAGATAACAGAGGCGAGCCTGCTGCTTGCCGAGCCACAGACAAAGACGATGCGTTCCGCCTGGCAGCCAGCAGGGTAGGCAAAGCGCCTGGCTATAGATGCCCTGCACACGCATCTCTTGTTGCTGCAATGCCTGCAGCCAGCGCTGCAGGAATGGATAGTGCATCGCAGAAAACAGGTAGCGATCTTCCCGGCGCAAGCCTTGCACGCGGTCTATGTAATGGATGGTGTGCAATTCCTGCGCAAATGGCCAGGCAGCCATCCTGCGCTCAAGCAGCTGTTTCCTGGCTAATCCGCCAACATGTGGCAGCACTTCGACATGGTAGTGTTCATCGGCAATATCGGTCAGGAAAGCAACCGTCGCTGCCGGAAACTGTTTGATCCAGTTCAATAACGGTAGCTGATTCTCCTCATTGGCAGCATAGGCGCGCATCTCACGGTATCGGGTCCCTGAAAAATGCAGTACCTGCCATTGCATGCTATTGATCAGGACTATCAATCGCTGCTGTGCCATGGCTCAATAGCGCAAAGTGGAAAAGCTGTCATAGACGGGCAGCATCACGGCGGCCATTAGAAACAGCAGCAACAGGCCCAGTACCATGGTCAGCACAGGTTCCAGCAAACGCAGCAAGAACTGCGTCTGTGCCTGCACTTCACGGTCATAGAAAGTTGCCAGTTGGGATAACACCTTGTCCAGAGCACCTGTCGCCTCACCTATACGCACCATGCGCACCATGAGCGGAGGAAACCAGCCGCTGGCGGTAAAACTGGCAGACAGGCTTTCTCCTGCCTGCACCCGCGCATGCACTTGCGCCAGGACCTGTGCCATCAGCCGGTTATGTAATAACGGCTGGCACCATACCAGCGCCTGTAACAGCGGAATACCGGTTTGATACATGAGCCCAAGAAAGCGGCATAACCTGGTCAACACCAGTTGATGCGCCAGGCGCCCGGCCACCGGCGCTTGCAGTAATGCGCGATCCCAGGTTAAGGCACAGGCAGCAGAATATCGAACAGCAAAGCGCGCACCTGCTCCGAGCAGCACAAGAAAAATGATGGCCATGCCACCATAAGCCATGGTCCAATCCGACAGGCCCAGCAAGAAACGGGTCGACCACGGCAGTGTCTGCCCCAGACTATTGAGAAAACTTACCATTTGCGGCACCAGGAATACCAGCATCACGCCAGCAGCCACACAGACCATCATGCATAACAATGCAGGATAAGTAAGCCCTCGCCTGGCTTGAGCGGCCAGGTCCGCCTGCCACTGCAAGGTATGTGCCAGATGCCCGAACACTTCAGGCAATTGCCCGGTCTGCTCACCAGCGGCCACCAGGTGACAGATAAGTGGAGGAAAAATCCCTGGCTGAGCCTGCAATGCCTGCGAAAGCAACTGCCCGCCTTCCAGCGCCTGATGCAGTGCATCCAGCGCATCTGCCATGTGTGGCCGTTCACACTGGTCGGCCAGTTCTTCCAGCGCCTGCAGCAAAGGTACTCCTGCCTGTAATAACTGCTCCATCTGCACACAGAATAAGATCAGTATCTGCACCGTCACTCCTGATTGCAGATGGAAAGAAGCAGAGCCGGTTTTAACAGTCAGCAGCTCAAGCCCCATAGTTTGCAAACGACTCATCAATACTTGTTCACTTGCAGCACGCAAGGTGCCATGCTGCCGGTTTCCGTGTGCATCAATGGCCGTGTAGCGATAGCTGGTCATGAGATGGCCCCTGCGAGATAAGCACTGAGATCAACGACACGGCGCAATTCCTGCAAGCTGGTTTCTCCCGAGCGGACACGTCGCAGGCCCTCTTCTGCCAGCGAGGTATAACCATATGCCCGCGCTTGCTGCTGCACCTCCATGGTGGCCGAACTGCGTGCCAGCATTGCATCGAGCTCGGCATGCATCATCAGGATTTCCATAATCGCCAGCCGCCCCCGATAACCACTCATGCGACATTGCTTGCATCCGCCAGCCTGATAAAGCTGAATGGATTCCGTCGACTCTGAAGCCGGCAATGCCTCAAGCAGTGCCTGTGTTTCCATATCCGGCAGCACCGGTATTTTGCAATGCTGGCATAACCGCCTTAACAGGCGCTGTGCAATCACACCTACCAGGCTACCCGCCATCATTTGCCGGCTGACACCCAGATCTTCCAACCGTGCAAATGCAGCAATGGCGTTATTGGTATGCAGCGTGGTCATCACCAGATGGCCGGTCATGGCCGCACGAACAGCCATGGCAGCGGTAGGCTCATCACGCACCTCGCCCACCAGGATAATGTCGGGATCCTGCCGCAATATGGCCCGGATGCCAGTAACAAAATCGACCTTGTTCGCTTCATTGACTGAAGTCTGGCGCATCAGCATATAGGGATACTCCACCGGATCTTCCAGCGTCATGATGTTCACATGCTGGTGATTCAGGTAGCCCAGCAGGGAATACAGCGTGGTTGTTTTGCCGCTACCGGTAGGACCGGTTAATATCAGCAACCCTTCCGGTTTTTCCAGCATGGTTTTCAGCAACTGCAGTTGCGGCTGCCGTAATCCCATGGCATCCAGGGCAATGATCGCCTTATCTCTATCCAGTACGCGTAGCACAATGTTTTCGCCATGCAGTGTAGGATGACTGGACACCCTGAAATCAATCTGGCTGCCACATAAAAACAGGTTTACCCTGCCGTCCTGCGGGGTGCGTTGTTCGGCAATATCCATGCCGGCCAGTATCTTGAGTCGCACACACATGGCCGGCCAGTAACGGTCATGCAGGCAGCGTATCTGCCACAAAACCCCATCAATGCGGTAACGGATTCTGAGAAAAGCCTGCTCCGGTTCAAAGTGGATGTCCGAAGCGCCCTGCTTGACCGCATCCACCAATATCGCATTCACCAGGCGAATCACTGGCCGTGTATCTTGCGGGGAGGTGCCGGATATCTGCGGTAATGCTTCCTGTTCTATCTCGTGCAGAATTGCGTCCAGTGACAAGTGGTGCCCGTAGAACTTGTCCAGCGCCTGTTCAATATGTGCCTCCGTCGCCAGTACCGGTTTCAGCTGGATAGTTCCGCCCAGCAAATAACGTAACTGGTCGAGTGCCCTGACGCAATGCATATCAGCCATTGCTACCCGCATCACCTTTTTGTCGGGCGAAATGTCCAGAGGTGTCAGCCTATGTTGCCTGGCAAATGCTTCCGGTACCATGGCCAGCACCTCAGGATCGGGAATCACCTGCTGTAAATCAATGCTTTCCTGCGCATGATGCTGTGCCAGGCCATCTCTTACCATGGCATCCGTGACAAAGTGCAGCCTGACCAGTTGCTGCCCCAGGGGCAAACCGCTTTCCCGCTGTTCGATCAGGGCAATATCCAGTTGATCGGCCGTGATCATGCCTTTGGCCAGCATCCACTCCCCCAGTTGAAATTTATCTTTTTCCAGCATGATTACTCCGGACCACGTGATAAAAATACTTCCCTGTCATATTCATAATCCGGAACAGCCTGCCGTAACCGCTCCAGATACATTTCTTCGCTACTGATATCGCCCGAGCTTCTGGAAACAAACAGCATGGCTTCCAATGCCTCCACCTGATGCGGGTCCCGCTCCAGAATGGTCAGTATTTCCTGACTGGCAGTATCAATATTTCCGGCTTGCAGATCATGAGTTGCATTGGCGAGGCTATGCCGCAATGTTGCTGTTTCAGGGACAGGCGAAACTTGAATCTCTATCTGCCAATGAGGTACAGACACGGCTGGCTCTGGCTTTGATGGCCGGACTGGACTTTCGGCAACCGGTGCAGGTTGCGGAGGCGTGATCACCGTTGGTCTGGGCAATGCAAAAAGACTGTCGCTGTCTTGCGCTGCTGCTATCTCACCCGGTAACGATACCGGCAAGAAAGAAAGATTTAGCTGTCTTTTTGGTGGCTGGCTGAGCGGTGTGGGAACCATCGTTGCCAGCCGTATCATTTGCTGTGCAGCGACTAGTGTCACGCAGGCAATTCCCGCTCCCAGCAGTGCATGCAATCCTCCTTGTGTTCTCCATGTATCAGTCTGCAGCGCTGATTGATATGCCGCCTGGAACAAGCGGCGACGTCCAGAGGACCGGACAAACCTGCGCATGCCTGACCAGAATGTCATGACGGCTCACCTATGCCAATATCAAAATCGTCTGCCGGCAATGACTCTGGCAACAGGGGCTGGAATGGTTGCAAATCTCCCGCCTTGACGTCCGCCAGGCCAATCACCGTCGGCCTTAAGAACACGACCAGTTCTGTTTTTTTCGCCGCCTGGTTTTTGCCGGTAAATGCATTACCGATGACCGGGAGACTTGCCAGTCCAGGCACACGGTCAGTGAAATCACGCTGGTCTTCCTGCATCAGCCCACCCAGTATCGCCACATTTCCGCTGGCAATATTCAGCACCGATTCCATTTCCCGCACCTGTATTTCAGGGATGCTGCTGACAATGCGGGTATTGCCACTGCCCAGCTGTGGATTGGGATCTTCGATATAGCGCAGCACTTTGGAAACCGTTGGACGGACATTCAGATTGACACGCTTCTGGCTGTTGATTTGAGCAGTCACTGCCATTACCAGGCCCACGGGTACTGTATTTGCAGTCGTGGTGACCGCTTGCAGGTTGGCGCCATTGGTACTGCTGCTTTGTGAAATCTGGGACTGGATCGTGAAATACACCAGGTTATCGACCACTTTCAAAATTGCAGTCTGGTTATTCAGCACCATCAGTTTCGGGCTGGAAAGTACCCTTGTCTTGCCAAACTGCTCCAGCAGCGTGACACTGGCACTCAGGTTACCCAGACGGCTCAATGGATTGAAATAGCCGAACATCATGGCCACGCTGCCATTGTTCTGCCCCAGTGCGTTTTTACTGTTATTACTTTCCCACCGGCCGGTGGCTGTATTGAACTGGGCCGCCTCATTGCCCAGCGACTGGGCACATGTCCAGCCGCGCTGCTGGGCCGCATTCGACAAGCGACTCCAGTCTATGCCCATCTGGAAGCTTTTACTCAGCTCGACCTCTACAATTGTCGCTTCGATCAGCACTTGCCTGGCCGCTACCTGCATGACGGATTCCAGATAAGCCTTAATCTGTGCATGCTGGCTTTGCGATGCACGTATGGTCAGGATCCCTGTTTCAGGATTGGCAATCAGGCGGGAAGTCCGCAAATGCATACTGGCAGCTGTCGGCTGTTCCGGCTTTATCGTGCTTTCGGCAGATGCGATATTTTTAGCCTCAGCATCCGGATGAGACGGCACCCCTGCCTGAGCCGCTGATACACCGGCAAACTCTGCATGTAACCTCTCACTGTCGGCAGCTTCATCACGCGCATTAGCCGCTTTATCCGTTTCTTCCAGCAACACCTGCAGATTCTGTACCACACTCTCCCACAGGTGATAGCGCGATTGAGTGGCAACTGCCGTTCTTGAGCTGTTACTGCTCCCTGACGAAGCTGGTTGTATAACCGCACCATTATGTTGATTTGTACCGGTGGCCGCCCTGCCGGTACTGTTGATTTCGCTGGCAACGCCAATAAATCCTGTGGTATCGCGACTCATATTGACGTAATTCACGCGGTAACTGCGGATAACAGGCATATCGGGTGCAATCGACCACACCCCGTTCCGCCATTCGTAATACATATCGACCTGTTTTGCGAGACGGGACAAAATGGCGGGAACCGATTGCTGAATAGCGTGCAAGGAGACCTTTCCTTTTAATGCCGGATGAATATCCATGTTCAGGTGACTTTCCCTGGCAAGCGCTAATAGCACCTCTTGCACGGGCGCATCCTGCACCATGAGGTTAACCAGCAGGGTAGGTGTGGCTGCTTTTAAGGGCAGCCTGGAAACAGGCGGTACTTCCACATCGGAAACCTCTACTTCCGGGTAGGCGGGGGAAGGCATCACGGTTTCCGGAGACAGGGCTGGCAGATGAAATGCGGAATGTCGCGATTCATCATCGACGGCTTGTCTGACGCAAGCTGCCAGCCAGATGCACGCGAGTAGCAGGACTACGAATCGCATCTCCCCTCCCTCTGTTTGAGTTGATTATTATTTACATATATTAAATATAGTTAACAATAAATGTCAAACAGACCGGGAAAGAAAAGAAAATAATTCAGGAAAATGCAGATGGAGAAAAAAATTAGAACAGCTCGATTTCGCCTTCAATCATGCTGCTTTGCAACTGACCGTTTTCCACCAGCGTCTCGTAACTGCAAATACGGTCTCTGCCATGCTCTTTGGCGTAATACAAGGCTTCATCAGCGCGCTCCAGCACGGTGTTGGGCAATATATTGGGAGCCATGTGCGCGAAACCTACGCTCATGGTGATCCGGCCAACCTGGGGGAAAGTATGAGCATTCAGAATGTTTCTGAACCGCGCCAGCAGATCCTCAATGTCATGCTCATCCGCACAGGAGAACACGCCGACAAACTCTTCACCGCCAAAACGGAACAGCAAATCACCATCCCTGAATGCGTCCCGCATCAACTGTGAAAACAGCAGCAATACTTCATCGCCGATTAAATGGCCGTAGGTATCGTTAACCTTCTTGAAGAAGTCGATATCAAAAATTGCCAGAAAGTGATGCAGGGGAAACTTGAATTCGGGCTTGTAATCATCGAGCAATATTTTGCTCACGCACTGATCAAATGTTTTACGGTTGAGCAGGCCAGTCAGCGCATCACGCTCGTTCTCAATAATCAGGTTGGCATAGTGATGGAACATTTGCAGGCACTGCTCAATCAGGCCTATTGCTTCACTGGTCAGCGAGTCATGCTGAATCAGCAGGATAGCGTGCTTGTGTGTCATGCTTTGCTGCAAAGGAAAAATATGCAGCTTGCCACTTTCGGTTTGCAGGCATTTGTAATGCCGGGATTCCTCATCCAGGTAGGTCAGCAGCATTGCATAGTTTTCCGGCACCCACCCTTCAAACTCGCGACTGACCTGCCCTTCTTCGCGTGCATTAATTGCTGACACCAGTTGCCGCCGTGATAGCACGTGCATCCTGACAGGCTCTGGCTGCACAGCAAAAATATTCAGCCAGTGGGCCAGCAGAGACAGCAAGGCCGGATCAAGCGCAAGACTCTCCCTGACCCGGGTCAGGTCGGTGAGGCTTTGCATGAATTTGCTCAATTCCAGATGAATAGTCATGTGTGCGAAAAAAGTTTTTCGAACACTCTAACAGAGGCGCTAGCCAGACTTATAGGCAAAAAGAGCCAGTATCTTCAGCTAATTTTGAATTTCAATATAGAAGAGGAGGAAATGGGGTGGCTAATCGGGCTCGAACCGACGACAACCGGAATCACAATCCGGGGCTCTACCAACTGAGCTATAGCCACCACTGGGGAAAATTTTTGGCCTGCCCGACAGGAATCGAACCTGTAACCCCCAGCTTAGAAGGCTGGTGCTCTATCCAGTTGAGCTACGAGCAGATAGTAGTTACATGCCGATCAGGCAATCCAGAGAAAACTGGTCGGCGTGGAGAGATTCGAACTCCCGACATCCTGCTCCCAAAGCAGGCGCGCTACCAGACTACGCTACACGCCGAAGCCAGAAATATAACCGATTTCACGAAATTGTGTCAATCTCAATGTGATAAAATTATTGTTTTTAACGATTACTCTTTTGCTCATGAGCGCTCATATTATTGATGGCAAGCAAATTGCCAATCAACTGCTGGATGAAATTCGCATCAAAATTGATAACCGCCTCTCCACTGGCAAACGTGCCCCCCGTCTGGCGGTTGTATTAGTCGGAGATGATCCGGCCTCTGCCATCTACGTAAGAAACAAGCAGCTCGCCTGTGAAAAAGTAGGCATCGTTTCCGAAGCGCACAAACTCCCTGCCAGCCTGACGCAAAATGAGCTATTCGATTTAATCAGGAAACTGAATCAGGATCCCGATACCGATGGCATCCTGGTGCAATCACCGCTACCGCATCATATTGATGAATCCGCCATCCTGGCGCTGATCGATCCTGCCAAAGATGTAGACGGCTTTCATCCTTATAATATTGGTCGCCTGGCGGTACGCCAGCCTTTGCTGCGTTCCTGTACACCGTATGGTGTCATTAAAATGCTGCAAGCCAGCAACATCAACCTCAAAGGCCTGGATGCTGTCGTCGTCGGCGTTTCCAACCATGTAGGCCGCCCCATGGGGCTGGAACTGCTGCTGGCAGGTTGCACGGTCACCAGTTGCCATCGCCATACCAAAGACCTGGCAGCACATGTGCAGCGCGCTGATCTTGTCGTCGCGGCTGCCGGCAAAGCTGGGCTGATCAAAGGTGAATGGATTAAACCGGGCGCAATTGTGGTGGATATCGGCATCAACCGCCTGCCCGATGGCAAACTTGCAGGTGACGTTGAATTTGAAATAGCGAGGCAGCGTGCTGCCCACATTACCCCGGTTCCTGGTGGTGTGGGTCCCATGACAGTCGCCACTCTGATGGAAAACACACTCCAGGCACTAGAGCTGCGGGAACTGGCATAACACGCCATTCCACATTGCCAAATTGCTTTGCAAGCCCGGAAAATCGGTGTACACTCGCGCGATTGTTGATTAACGTAATGCAATATAAGTGCCTCTGAGGCAAGTAAAATCAAGCAGTTTCGTCTTTTGGAACCATCATGGCAGATACAGTTAACAAATCTTTCGTGCCTTACCGGCCTGCTGCTGGCGAGGAGTACATGAACAAAAAACAGCAGGATCATTTCCGCAATATTCTGAATACCTGGAAAGCAGAATTGAGTCATGATATCGACCGCACGGTGCATACCATGCAGGATGAAGTGACCAGCTTTGCCGACCCGAACGACCGCGCCAGCCAGGAATCAGATATGGCGCTGGAATTGCGCAATCGTGACCGCGAACGCAAGCTGATCAAAAAAATCGATGAGACCCTGCGCAATATCGACAGCGGCGATTACGGTTACTGCGAAGGCTGCGGCATCGAAATCGGCCTGAAACGCCTGGAAGCCCGTCCGACCGCCACTTTGTGCATAGATTGCAAAACACTGGATGAAATGCGCGAAAAACAGGTCGCCAAATAAAATCTTTCCAGAAAAGATCCAATCAAAAACAGGCCGTAGATTCTACGGCCTGTTTTTTTATTTGTGTCCTGCCCATTCGAATTTAGCCACCATATCTTCTGGCGAGTCATACGTATATCCTTTATGACCCGCCGATCATAAACCAGGCTGCAGCTGTCACATAGTCGGAACCCAAAACATCCCCCACCCTAACGTATAACGAACCATTTTTGCTTAACCCAGCATAGCAACCTGCTTGCGTGAGCCGTCAGTGAGATGCCCGATGACGTTCTTTTGACTATACAACGGCTTAAGGCAGCAATTCTGGATACATCTGGAGATTTCATGAATACTGGAGCCACCTGCACGTTCCTGATAAATACAGAAGCGCATCCAGAACTCTGAATGAAGCGAAGGACATGCCATTTGGTATTTAAAAACCTATGGCGAATAATTACCAGCCGCTATTACCAGCTGTCCTCTACCGCAAACAGGCGGCGATGCTCACGTATGGCGTAACGGTCGGTCATGCCGGCAATATAATCCGCAACCGCACGCGCCTGATCCTGACTGGCAGCCTGCTGGTGTTCTTGCGGCAACAGGCTGGGCGATTGCATGAAGGCAGAAAATAATTCTTCGATAATGCGTGCGGCTTTCGCACTCATGCGATTCACTTTGTAATGCCGGTATAAATGCTTGAGCAGGAATTGCTTCAACTCGAGATTCTTGTCGGCAATGGCTTTGCTGAATCCCACCAGGTAAGAAGGAGAGCGGCGTACATCATCAATGGTCGCCGGATTCAAGCTGGCAATTGCCTGCTGGCTTTGTTCGCACAGATCGACCACCAGCACATTGATCATGCGGCGTATGGTCTCATGAATCAGCCGTTTTTCTTCAATATCCCCGTATAGTCGCTTCACTTCGGCCATGTTCTCGGCGAACAGCTGGATACCGGATAACTGCTGTATGGTGATCAGGCCGGAACGCAAGCCATCATCCACATCGTGATTGTTATAGGCGATTTCATCGGCGAAATTGGTGATTTGCGCTTCCAGGCTGGGCGACTCCCTGCGCAGGAAACGCTCGCCGACATCGCCCAACTGCTCGGCATTTTTGCGCGAGCAATGCTTGAGTATGCCTTCGCGCACTTCAAAACTGAGGTTAAGCCCGTCAAAACTGGCGTAGCGGTTTTCCAGCACATCCACCACGCGTAACGACTGCAGGTTATGTTCAAACCCGCCGTAATCGCGCATGCAATGATTCAGCGCATCCTGCCCGGCATGACCGAACGGCGTATGACCAAGATCGTGTGCCAGCGCAATCGCTTCAGCCAGGTCTTCATGCAGCCCCAGCGTACGTGCAATGCCACGCGTCAGTTGCGCCACTTCTATGCTGTGGGTGAGACGGGTGCGGAACAAATCCCCTTCGTGATTCACAAACACCTGTGTTTTATACTCCAGGCGACGGAAGGCCGTGGAGTGGATGATGCGGTCGCGGTCGCGTTGAAACACATTACGCGTCGGCGACTCAGGTTCCACGACCTTGCGGCCACGCGTTTGTTCTGGATGAGCGGCAAAGCGGGCAAGGGTCATGATGGCTTCCGTTACGCCGCCAGTGACAGCGTTTGCTTCAACTTGTCCGCATCGTAATCGGCAGTGATAATCGCCTTGCCTATGGCCTGTTGCAGAATCAGGCGTATGCGGCCATCCGCCACCTTCTTGTCCAGTTGCATCAGGCGCAGGTATTCGTCTGCACCCAGGTCAGGAGCCTCAACCGGCAATTTGGCTGCCTGCATAATGGTTTTGATACGCTGCACCTGCGCCGCATTCAGCCAACCCATGCGCTGCGACAAATCTGCTGCCATTACCGTACCGGTAGCGACCGCTTCACCATGCAGCCAGACGCCATACCCCATGGCATTTTCGATAGCGTGGCCAAAAGTATGGCCCAGGTTCAGCAAGGCACGCTCGCCCTGCTCGTGTTCATCGGCGGCTACCACTTCAGCCTTGTTCTGGCAGGAGCGGTAAATCGCGTAGCTGGACACTGCGGTGTCCAGCGCCATCAGTGCCTGCATATTGGTTTCCAGCCAGTCGAAGAAATCGGCATCGCGGATCAGGCCATACTTGATGACTTCGGCAATACCGGCAGACAACTCGCGTTGCGGCAGGGTTTTCAGCGTATCAATATCGGCCAGCACCAGTTTGGGCTGATAGAAAGCACCTATCATGTTCTTGCCCAGCGGATGATTGATGCCGGTTTTACCGCCGACACTGGAATCCACCTGTGACAGCAGGGTGGTTGGCACCTGGATAAACGGTACACCGCGCAGATAAGTCGCAGCCGCGTAACCCGTCAGGTCGCCAATCACGCCGCCACCGAGCGCGATCAGTGTGGTATTGCGCTCACACCGGTTTTGCAGCAGATGATCGTAAATGGTCTGCAGGGTGTCGTTATTTTTATAAGCCTCGCCATCCGGCAGGATGATTTCTATCACGCTGACACCGGCATCGCGTAAAGGCTGGGCAATCGCCTGCATATACAATGGTGCTACGGTAGTATTGCTGACAATGGCGACTTGCTTGCGCTTCAGGTGCGGCAGGATCAGGTCGGTCTGACCCAGCAGGCCGTTGCCGATATGGATAGGATAACTACGGTCAGCCAGGCTGACGGTCAGGGTTTGCATGAGGACTCCAGCGCATTCAGTGCGGTTTCAATTTTATGGATAATCACGGCGACCGGCTGGTGGCCGGTATCCACGATTAAATCAGCGGTTTCGGTATAAAGCGGATTACGGGCATGGAACAACTCTTCCAGCCTGGCTTTAATATCCACGTTTTGTAACAGGGGGCGATTTTTGTCGTTACGGGTGCGCAAATACAACTCGTTGACATTGGCACGCAGGTAAATCACATAACCGTGTTTTCTCAGAATCTTGCGATTCTCAGGTGCAATAATGACACCACCACCGGTGGCCAGCACAATGTTTTCCTGTTGCGCCAGTTCGTCCAGCGTGGAGGTTTCGCGCTTGCGAAAACCCTCTTCACCTTCCAGCTCAAAAATGGTGGGAATTTTAACGCCGGTGCGCTGCTCGATGACATGATCGGTGTCGTAGAAAGTTTTCCCCAGGTTTTTGGCAATCAGTTTGCCCACTGTGGTTTTCCCGGCCCCCATCAAACCGATTAAAAAAATATTCTTTGGTATACGTGCACCCATAAAAAAGCCCAACCGGATATAGTTGGGCATTTTAAGGCAAAGCCTGCCTGCTGTCAGTAACAGCAGGGATACGCATGACGCTTCATCAATTCAGCGCCAGGGTTTCATCCATTACTTTAGGCGTGATGAAAATCAGCAGCTCGGTTTTATCTTCCTGCTTGGTATTACGTTTGAAAGCGTAACCGACCACCGGCAAATCGCCGAAGAAGGGTACTTTATCCGTGCCCTTGCGTGACACCTGCTCGTAAATACCGCCCAGCACCACAGTCTCGCCATTGCCCACCAGTACCTGTGTCTGCACATTCTGCGTGTTGATGGCCACGCCGCCGGAAGTCTCTTCGCCCTTGGTGTCCTTGCGCACGTCCAGGTCCATAATGATTTTCTGGTCTGGCGTGATTTGCGGTGTCACTTCCAGGCTCAACTCGGCCTTTTTGAAGCTGACAGCAGTTGCGCCGCTGCTGGTGGCGGTCTGGTAAGGAATTTCCACGCCTTGCGCAATCCGTGCCTTTTGCTGGTTGGCAGTCGTCACACGCGGACTGGAGATAACTTTACCGCGTGAATCCGCTTCCAGTGCAGACAGTTCCAGGTTCAACAGCATGTTGGCGGACAATTTGAGCAAGCTCAGCGCAATGCCGCCATAGGCATTGGTGACTGGCAGATTGGACATCAAGTCCGGCTGGCCATCAGAGCTGGTCAGCGTACTGCCGCCAGTGCTGGCGGTTTGGATACTACCGTTATGCGTGCCCTGAGTGGCAACACCGGTCGATGAGATTTCAGTAAACCGGTTACCCAGTGAGCCGCTCACGGTCAGGTTGGTATTGCTGCCAGGCGTGCCTGTCTGGGTGATGCCGAAACGCGCTCCCAGCGCTTTGGAAAATGTGTTGGAAGCAATCACCATGCGGGATTCAATCATCACCTGTTTCACGGCGATATCGACTTTGTTGATAATGGTCTGGATTTCTTCCAGTTTGCGCGGCGTATCCTGCACGAAAATGGTATTGGTGCGCGCATCAAACGTCACGCTGCCGCGCGGAGACAGGATACGGTTCAGGCGACCAGCCGCAGACCCCATGGAGCCGCCCATGGACATGCTGGACATGGCAGATCCGCCGGTCGTGCTGGTGCCGCCACCCAGCAGCATATTCCTGAAATCGGCCGCTTTCTGGTATTTCAGTGAAAACACTTCGGTACGCAAGCTTTCCAGCGTTTCGCGCTCGGCCTCTGCTGTCAGCTGGGCTTTTTCCTTGGCTGCGAACTCTTCGGCAGGCGCCACTGAAATGACGCTACCGTTCACGCGCATGTCCAGGCCTTTGCTTTGCATAATCACATCCAGCGCCTGATCCCAGGGAACATCTTTCAGGCCTATGGTCACGCTGCCGGCAACAGAGTCACTGACCACGATATTCTTGCCCGTGAAGTCAGCAATCACTTTCAATACATCCCTTACATCGACACGCTGGAAATTCAGAGAGAGCTTCTCTCCTGCATAGCCCTGCTTGGAGCCCTGGATCAGTTTGTTCGGGTCTTTTACCAGCGGGCGGATATCTACTACCAGCTTGCGCTCAGTCTGGTAGGCAGACTGCTCCCAGTCACCCTGCGGTTCAATCACCAGCTGCGCCTGGTGGTTATGGTTCAGCGCATCCACATACATCACCGGCGTATTGAAGTTGATCACATTCAGGCGGCGCTGCAATGATTCCGGCAGTTTAGTGTTAGTAAAATCCACCACCACGGTTTTGCCTGCATTGCGCACATTCACGCCCACATGACTGTCGGACAATTCGACCAGGATACGTCCTTCACCGTTTTTACCACGCACGAAATCAATATTGCGGATGCTATGGGCTGGTTCAACCACCGGCTCGGAGAAGCGTTTGGCCGCTGCAACAGGTGCCGCCGGTTCACTGCCTTCCTGCGCAAGCGCGATAACCAGAGCTTGCGCCTGCACTTGCAATTGATGCTGTACGGGTTTGGAAAGATTCAGCACAATCCGGCTACGGTCACTGGCCTGCGCCACCTGAATGGACTTCAGCGCGCCCTGATTCACAGCGACCACATTCTTGCCTGTCGCATTGCTGGTACGAGGAATATCGAATACGATCCGCGGCGGATTTGACAGCGTAAAGCTGGCCGGAGCCGCCGCCAAAGGCTGAGTCATCTGCAGTTGCACATTGAGCCGGCCACCGGGCAAGGTCGTGACATCCACCGCCTGCAACTGATTGGCAACTGGCATTTCTGCCGCGCCTGCCCAGCATTGCGCAATTATCGCCATTGAAAAGAATGCCACCCTGGCAGCCAAAGAGGTAAGTGTTTTCATCATTGATGTTCCTGCAATTCCAATGTCGTCATCTGCTCGGACCACTCACCCGTGATCGGGTCCTGAATGGTTTCCTTGATCTTTAATTCATATTTCGCGGTTTGCCGGTTTTCTGCCAGCGCGGTAATCAGCCCCAGCTTTTCCCCTATGTAATTCCCCGGCTTTACCTGGTAAACCATGCCATCCGGCGTTTGAATGGCGGCAAATATCTTGTTTTGCTTGCTCATCACGCCGACAAACTGCAGCCCCTCCAACGGATATGCTTCCAGTGGTTCCTTCTGGCGGTTAAGGTCTGGCTGGAATGTGCTTTGCACCGCAGCCTTGCGTGGCACAAACGGGTCATGCAGGCTGCCATCGGCGTTGTATTGTGTTGGTGAAAATCCCTGCACTTGCGGCAACGGTTCAATCGGCGCTACGGCCGTCTGGCTGGCTTCATTCATAAACTGCGTCAGATCATCCTGCTGCGCACTGCCACAGGCGGCCAGTAACAGCGCCATGACTATGGTGACCTGCTGTCTGAAATGCCTCATTTCTTCGCCCCTGCCCTGGCGCTTTCCTGCGCCTTGCGTGCCGCGACTTCTTCTGCATCCAGGTAACGGTAGGTCTTCGCCACCGCTTCCATCACCAGCACGTCTTTATGCGGCTGCTTGTCTTCTTTTTCTTTGGCCATGGGCTGGATCTGCAAGTTATGCAAGGTCACGATACGGGATAATTTGGCCACTTCGGTCACGAAAGCACCGAGCTGGTGATAATGTCCCAGCACCTTGATATTGATGGGTTTCTCGGCATAAAACTCGGCAAAAATCTCCGGTTGCGGCACAAACCCCTCGAAAGACAGCCCCTGGCTTAAACCGGCCTGGTTAATATCGGTCAGCAGGCCATCCATTTCCGATTTGTTCGGCAGTTGTTTGAGCAAGGTACCAAACGTGTGCTGAATCTCTGTCACCTGCTGTTCATAAGCTTTCATTTTGATGGCCTGGATTTTCTTGACCAGATATTCATCGCGCAAACCCTGCTCTTTTTCCTTTTCCAGATGCAGTGCTTTCAAGTTGGGGTTCAGCAACAGCATATAGCCCACCACCAGCAACACCACCGCCAGCATGCCCAGCAATACCACTTTTACCGGCAGTGGCAGGTTACCGGCATTTTTTAAATCAATATTGTTGAAATCCGAAAGTTGCATGGTTAGGCATTATCCTTTGGGTGAGGCCGGCTTCTGCCCGCTCTTGTCCTGGCTCTCTACCGGCGGTTCCTGCCGGAGCGAAACCTTGAGTACAAACGCATACTGTTTCTGCTCCTGCTGATTGCTGGTTGCCCGGATTTCAACAAGGTTGGGGCTATGCATAAAAGAAGATTCACTCAGGCTGTGTACCAGCGCTGCAATCCTGGCATTGGTATCAGCCAGCCCTTTCAGCTCGATTTCATCACCCAGCTGCTTGATGCTTTTCAGCGTCACGCCTTCCGGTAGCTGTCGGGCCAGTTCATCCAGAATCTGCACCGCCTGGTTACGGTCGCTTTGCAGCCCTTCAACAATCTGCTTGCGCTCCAGCACCTGCCTGATCTGGTCTTTCAGGTGCCCGATGACTTCAATCTCCTTGTCCAGGCGTACCATTTCGTCCTGCAGCCGCTGATTGCGCGCCTGCTGGGTTTCGATCTGCGCCTTGATATAACTCCAGCTCACAAACAGGATAGCTGCCGCTGCAATGGCAACCAGTGCCGCCATCAAGCCGAATTCGCGTTGCCGCTCGGCACGGCGAATCTGGCGATGCGGTAACAGGTTGATCTTGATCATGCCTCTACTCCGCGCAACGCCAGGCCACAGGCAATCATCAATGCCGGTGCATCGCTTTCCAGCTGGGAGGTTTTGATTTTATGTGCCAGCGACATGTCCTGGAACGGATTAGCCACCAGCGTATGCACGCCGGTTTTTGCCGCAATCAGGGCAGCCAGCCCCTCAGTCGCAGCCACACCGCCAGCCAGCAGCAAGTGATCTACCTTGTTGTACTGGGTGGAGTTAATAAAGAAAGTGACTGCACGTGCCGCTTCACTGGCCAGGTTCTGCAGGAAGGGTTGCAATACTTCCTGTTCATAGGATTCCGGCAGCCCGCCCTGGCGCTTGGCAATTTCGCTCTCTTCAGGAGAAAGCCCGAACCGGCGCTGGATTTCCTGCGACAGCATGGCACCGCCAAACGCCTGCTCCCGTGCATAAATCGAATGCGTACCGACCATCACGTTAATATGGCTGACGTGGGCACCAATATCGAGAATCATGGTGACCGTTTTTTTGCTGTGGCCGGGCAGTTGCCTGAAAATCTGGCGATACGCGGTTTCGGTGGCATACGCATCGACATCCACAATGCTGACTTTCAGGCCGGCTTCTTCCGCCACGGCGACCCGGTCATCAATTTTTTCCTTTTTGGCTGCCACGATCAGCACTTCAACCTCATCGGTGTCTTTGCCTATGGGCCCCAGCACCTGAAAATCCAGGTTCATTTCATCCAGCGGGAACGGAATATACTGATGTGCTTCTGACTCGACCTGCAACTCCATGTCTTCTTCGCGCATACCGGCCGGCATAATGACGCGTTTGGAAATTACGGCCGAGGCGGGTAATGCCAGCACCACCTGTCGCGCGCGTGACCCCAGCAGGCGCCAGGCCGAGCGCATGGTGTCAGCCACCTGGGTCAGATCATTGATATTGCCATCACTGATGACGCCTTTGGGCAATGCGACGCTGGTGTATCCATCGAGGCGGAACTGTTTGCCAATGGCAGAAAGCTCCACCATTTTGATGGCCGTTGCGCTGATATCCACCCCGATAAAACTGGTTTTTTTGCGTTGTAAAAAGCCCAGACTCAACTGAATTGCCCTTTGATTGATTAAATTCCCGGAAAGGTATGCATCAACTGTGCCAACCTTTCAAAACTTGCATGCAAAACATGCCTGCCGGCCCTGACTGTAGCCGGACGGAGGCTGATTATTTGCATGATTCCATAATTAACTACCGATGAATCGGCAAAAAAAGATTACAATTCAGGGGTAATTCTCACGATGGCAACACGAGTCATGAATTCAAAACACTGGTTACAGTCTCTTCTTTTTGTTTCCCTTATCGGTAGTCTGATCGTCGCAGCGCTTCTGGTGCTGGTCATCAGCATCCTGTATCCCTCGCTGCCTTCGCTGGAGGCGTTAACGGATTACCGGCCGAAATTGCCTTTGCGGATTTATGACGCGGAAAGTAATCTGATTGGGGAGTTCGGCCAGGAGCGCCGTGCTTTCGTGCCGATAGAGCAGACACCCAAAGTCATGAAGGATGCGATCCTGGCGATTGAAGACCGTCGCTTCTACCAGCATCACGGCATTGATACCACCGGCATCCTGCGCGCCATCCGTAACAACGTGACCGGTCGCGGCCACGAAGGCGCCAGCACCATCACCATGCAGGTAGCCAAGAACTTCTTTAGTGGTCCCAATGCCCCGCGCAATATCTGGACCAAGATCAAAGAGGCCATGCTGGCGATTAAAATCGAGAACACCATCAGCAAGGATAAAATCCTCGAGCTCTACCTGAACCAGATTTACCTGGGTGAGCGCGCTTATGGTTTTGCCGCCGCCTCCAGAACCTATTTTGATAAAGACCTGCGGCAACTCAACCTGGCAGAAGCTGCCGTCCTGGCCGGCCTGCCCAAAGCACCCAGCAAATATAACCCTTACCTGCATCCGGATTACGCCATCACCCGCCAGCATGAGGTGCTGCGCGATATGCATCGCTACGGCATGATTTCACAAAGCGAATTCCAGGAAGCCATGAAGGCACCGCTGAAATTCCAGTCTTCCAAACGCATGGTGCAGGCGCTGGGCGCAGAATACGTGGCCGAAATTGTCAGGGCCACTCTGTACAAACGCTATGGCGAACAAGTGTATAACAGCGGTCTCAAGGTTTATACCACCATACGCAAGCAACATCAGGAAGCCGCCAATACAGCCGTGATCCAGGGCGTTATCAATTTCGAACTGAGGCACGGTTTCCGCGGCCCGGAAAAAGTCCTGCCCCTGCCCGCAGGTCAGATAACACCTGACGCAGCGCGTGATTTACTGCGTGATTTTGTCACTTACAATCAGTTTGTGCCCGCTTTGGTCACCAGCGTGAAACCCAACCTGCTCACTTTGGTCACCAAACGTGGCACTGTACTCAAACTGCAGGACAAGGCGCTGTTACTGGTGAAAAACCATATGCCGCCTGCCAAGCAGAAAGCAACCTCATTAACGCCTGGCGCAGTCATCCGCGTATATCAGCAGAACGGTCAATGGATAGTCGTCCAGCTGCCACAGGTTGAAAGCAGTTTTATTGCGCTTAACCCTGAAACGGGCCAGGTCAATGCCTTGATAGGCGGTTTCAGTTTTCTGCGCAACAAGTACAACCACGTGACCCAGGGTCACCGCCAACCCGGCTCCAGCTTCAAGCCATTCATTTACTCTGCCGCGCTGGAAAAAGGTTATTCGCCAGCCAGTGTGTTTGAAGATGCGCCGCTCAGCTTTGCCTCTGCCGAAACCGGCAGCAGCAGCTGGACGCCGCGCAATTACGATGAAAAATATGCCGGCCCCATGCGCCTGCGAGAAGCCCTGGCACAGTCCAAGAACACCATTTCCATTCGCCTGATGAATGCCATTGGTGCCCGTTACGCCCAGGATTATTTGCGCAAGTTCGGCTTTGATCCCAAAGATCATCCGGCTTATCTGTCGACCGCACTGGGTGCAGGATCAACCACTGCGTGGCAACTGGCAGCGGCCTATGCCACATTTGCCAACAGTGGCTACCGCGTACACCCCTACCTGATTGAAAAAATCACGGATACTCACGGCAAAGTGATTATGGCAGCAGAGCCGGGCAAGCACATCTCCAAAGAGCGCGTGATTGACCAGCGCAATGCCTTCATCATGACCACCATGCTGCAGGACGTGGTGCGTGACGGGACCGCTCGCGCTGCACTGTCCCTGCGCCGTCCGGATATTGCCGGCAAAACCGGCACCACCAATGACCAGTTTGACGCCTGGTTTGCCGGTTATCACCCCAAGGAAGTGGCCATCGCCTGGATGGGTTATGACAACCCGCATAACCTGGGTCGCGGTGAAACCGGCGGACGGGCCGCCTTGCCGATCTGGATCAGGTATATGCAGGAAACGCTCAAAGGTGTGCCGATTTACCAGTACAAAGTACCGGAAGGCGTGTTGCAACTGAAAGTGGATGCTTACACCGGTGCGCAGGTGCAGGATTATGACGAAGGCATTTATGAGTATTTCTATGAAGAACACTTGCCAGAGTCGCAACCTGAAAATCTGCCTGGCCTGTTTGATCCGAACGAACAGCTGCCCGAACAGGACGAGCCCTCGTTTCTGGAGCGTCTGATCGGTGAGCACGCCGCCAGCGGCAATGAGGACAAAAAGCAGCTGCCAGTCAATCCGGCGGCAAAGCTGTTAAACCCTAACTAGTAGCCTGTAAAAACCGTATGTTTGACGATTTTCCGAGTGACCTGCGTCAGGAAATAGCGCAATCAGCCGCGCGCCTGATGTTTGAGGAAGGTATCAGTGATTATGCGCGTGCCAAGCGCAAGGCCGTCAAATTACTGGGTATCCAGCAGGATGCGCCTTTGCCGACCAATGCCGAAATTGATATGGCCCTGCGCGAATACCATGCACTGTATGCCGATGAGGCAGATGCCGCCCACCTGCTGAATCTGCGCCAGGCAGCCTTGCATACCATGCAGTTATTGAAAAAATTCAACCCGCACCTGACCGGCTCAGTCATGGATGGGACGGCCGGGCCGTATGCCGACACAGAGATTCATGTGTTTGCCGAAAGTGCCAAGGAACTGGAAATATTTCTGCTCAACCAGAATATTCCCTATCACGCGGATGAACAGCAATACCGCATGTCAGACCGGCCGGGCAAGCAAAAGCATGAACTGGTACGCAAACGTGTGCCGGTGGTGTCGGTTGAAACACGGTTTGGCACCCAGCGGATCAGCATTTTTGAGACTGATGACATCCGGTCTGCCCCCCGCAAAAGTGGCGAGAAGTCTGGCATCCACCGCATGAGTTTAGCCCAGTTCAGCGAAATGATGCGCCCTCAACCGCCGGCGCAGGAATAGTCTATTGCAAACTGATTTGGCCATAGCCAAGCACAGTACCCGTTGCATAAGCAACATCCACCAGGGATATCTGGTAATCGCTGATGGCACGGATCTCCTTTAGCTGCGCCTCCCCTAGCCGCGTCAACGTCTCCAGTACTTCTGTCATGGTACGCAGCCCTTCATTAAACTGTTTGAGTTCCGCTTCGTAATTAATACCGGCAATCAATACTTGTTGACGGGCTGCGATGATACGCTGCCAGTTCTGGTCTATCTTATCCAATGCATCGTGAATTTCGCGTTTCACCGTCAACGTTTGCAGCGTCCTGGTTGTCAATCGCTGCATGCGCTGTGCCACCGCTCTATCCAGCTTGGCTTTACGCGCCTCGTTGCTGACCGGCATTTCGAACTTCAGCCCCAATGACCAGTCGCGGTAGCGTCCATCAAACAAGTCCTGTCCGATTTCACTGAAACGTTCTCCAGAACCAGACAGGGCACCATACTGATAATCCAGGGTAAACAATGGCAATGTCTGGTTCTGCAGGTAATCAATTTGGATCAGGTCCGCACTCAATTTAAGCTCCTGATCCAACAGTTCGATGCGGCTTTCCAGCGCATCCCGGATCAAATGTTCACGGTCAAATTCAAACTTGATTAAATTAGGCGGGGTGGCGGGTACCCACGGTGATTGTTTGTCCTGGTGATCGGGCAAGTCGTTCAGCAGAAACTGTAACTGTCTATGCGCAAGTTTGAGATTGGTTTCAGCAATAATCAGAGCCTCCATACGGTCAGCCACACCAATTTCTGCCCGGTTGACTTCGACCGCCGCAGTCAAGCCCTCCTGTACCCGCTTTTTCACCATGGCCAGGTTCTGGCTGGCGTATTCAAATTGGTTTTTCCGTACATCCAGGGCAGCCCACGCCTCATACAAATCCCAATAAGCTTTATCGATCATGGCGACGATGCGTATGGTTTGCAAGCGGGTACGCAATTGCACACTATCCCTGTCCAGTTCTGCGATACGGATACTGGCTTCATTCACATTGCGACCGGCATTGCGCAATAACGGTTGACTAAAGGAAAAGCGCAAGGCACTGCGATACTGGTCGCTGGCAAACTTACCCAGACTTTGCCGGTTTTCGAGCGGTGCGCTCAAGGTCACCGTGCCTCCGGTACGCAAAGGAATCCTGACCCCGGCTTCCACATCCCAGTATTCCTTTTTCTGGGCAGCCGTATTTAATTTCGCAAGCTCTCCATCCAGCAAGGGATTGTCTGACTTGATAACGACTTTATCCCCAGCCATGGCTGGAGTGTCTTTTTCAGCATATTTGGCATAGGCGAAAATCACCTGGTCAAATTTGGCCTGCTCCTCGCGCAATGACTGCCGCGCCAGCTCAGGGTCTTGCCTGGCGACTTTTACCTGCAGGTTATTTTTAAGCGCACGCTCACGGATATCCGCAATCGTCACTTGCCGACCTGATGCAGACGGCAACATATCTTCACTGTCACGGGTCTCCATTGGTTGGAGTGCCCGCTTTAAATCCACCGATACCGGCGGCCGGCGTTGCGGCTGCTTGACAGCATCTTGTAATGACTGAGGCGGTTGCAGGCTGTAGTTTTCCAGCGTCCGCCCCTCCGTTTGCTGTAAGCGCTGACGGGTGCGTGTATCGCTTACCTCATCCGCTATTGCTACTTTGCCTGCCCAGATTACTCCTAACAGGCAAACCGGCACCAAGCACCTCATGCTTTGTTTCCGCCACTATTCAATGGGGAAGGCTCAGGCGGAATACGTGGCGGGAATCCATTTAACAATCGCCAGATTTCATATCCGATTGTGACACGTTCCAGCAATATCCAGCCTTTGGCGCTGATCCCCTGCCGCAGGAATCTGGCGGAAGGCCAGTCTGGCGAGCCTTCTTTATGCACAACCATGATACGGAAGTGCCCTGTGCCATTGTCGGTCGGATCAATAAAAGAAACTTCCCCTTCAAAAGTGCCGACACCTACTTGCGCCCATCCGGGCACCTGGATGGCTGGCCAACCTTCAAACTCCAGACGCACGACACTATGTTTAGTCATCAGCGGTGCATCACGACCATCCACCCATAATTCGACGGCGCGCTGGGATGTATGCGGAACAATCACCAGCAAGGGGTCACCCTGCTTGATTATTTGAGATTGCGAGTTTACCGGCAGGCGGAAAATCGTGCCGTCGCGCGGTGCAAAAATTTTCTGCATATGCTGCCGCGCCAGTGAAATTTCCGAATTATGCAGACTGTTTTCACTATCCGCCATTTCACCCCTGATTTTATTGATCGTCGCCGAAGTCGAATCAAGGTAAGCCTGGGTATCCGAACGTATTTGCTGGATCTCAGCCAACGCAGCGCTGGATTCTGCTTTGGCCGATTGCCATTGTGCCTGGGCCGCATTCAAATTCCGGCTGGCAATAATATGGTCGCGCTCGGCCACTTCCAGGTCACGCTTGGAAACCAGTCCATCATTGAACAAGCGCTGTAGCCGGGCGACCTGCAGGCTGGCTGCCTCCACCGTTGCCTGAGCCGCATTTACCGCCTCCTGACTGCTACGGATTTTCTGGTTGGCAATGTCCAGCTTATATTGCGCCGCTGAAATTTTTGCATCCCTTGCTGCGGTTAGGTTCTGCTTTTGTAACTCATAGGCATTGAGTTCATCTTGCTTGGATAAAAATTTTTGGCGCAAATTATCGCGCTGTGCTTCCAGACGCTGCTTGAAATTGGGATCCGTATCACTGATTTCCAGTAACAAATCACCCGCTTTAACCTGCGCCCCCTCTTGCACCAACCAGCGGTTGATCAAGCCACTCACTGGCGCATCAATGGTTTGGACACGCTCGGAAGGAGAATATGCCGTCACTTTGCCTAATGCGATGACGTTTTGCTGCCATGGCAAGAACATGAAAATGACGGGCAATCCCACCAGCAACCAGGCCATGCGCTTGATCCACAGCCGCAATCGCGGCGGCGTTTCAACGCTTTGTATCAGGGAGGTCTCTGCTTCATGCATGATCGTTCCCTGTTTTAACATTTGAAGATTCCAGTGTGATGACCTGCTGGAACTGCTGTGCAATATGGTTGAATCGCGTGGTGACAATCAGCATCCAGCTAGCTGCATGCCGTTTGAGTAAGATCAATACCTGATCCAGTTCATGTTGTGCCAAGCCATCCAGCAACCCATCAATAATCAGCAAATCCGGTGATCCTATAATTGCCCTGGCTAGCATTAACCGCTGCAGCTGGGTATATGACATTGGTGCCCCATAATCCGTCAGTTCGGTCTCAATGCCACGCTCCAGTTTGCTGATGTCAGCCCACAGACCAAGCATTTGCAGCACTTCCACGATACTATCAATTTCAATATCATCCCGGGTCAACCGCAAGTTTTCAAGAATTGTTCCCTGCTGCCACTCAATCTTGTTTGCCACGCCGATGCGGTCACGCAAATGATCCAGATCCAGCTGCCGCAGATCGATTCCGTTATAGCTTAAATGGCCGTTTTCCGGCTGTCGAAGGCCAGCCACCAACTCCAGAAAAGTGCTTTTGCCACTGCCTAAAGCACCCAGTACCGCCAAACTTTGTCCGCGCTGTAAACTGAAGTCAAGATTTCGCACCAGTGGAATCTGCGGGTGATGACTGAAACTTATATCCACCGCTTGCAACAGGTGATACCCTTCGCTATTCGATTGATGTTGTCCAGACGCTTCTAAGGGCAAGTTTTCCAACACGCCTATCTTATCGACGGCAGCCAACAGGTCATAAAAATATTCCAGCTTGGTGATAAAGCGGACAAAGGCTGACAGTACACCGAAAATAATCAGTTCGGCGGCAACAAACTGCCCCAGATTGATTTGCCCTTTAATCACCAGCGTGCCACCCAGGATCAGCATGCCGGTCCCAATCACAGCATACATCCCCACGGCACTGATGAGTTGCATCATTAATACTTTGAAGTGGCTAATCCTGGCGCCCAGATAATATTGTGCAAGATGTGCGGTCTGATGCAGTGTACGTTGTCTGGCACCATAAAATTTGGATAGCCATTTGTTCCTGGCAATGCTTTCCAGCCAGGCTGCCATATTGTATTTTGCCTTGGACTCCCGCAAGGCAGTGCCTTCTGCCTGCCTGCCCAGCCAAAAGATGATTGCCCATAGCACCACCAGCATGATGATGACCAGAATGCCAAAATACAAACTGTAAAAAAGTAATACGAAACTACCTATCAAGCCTTGTAATAAGGCAGTCAAGCCGATAGTGAGCAAAGTCGCCACCGATTTCTGGACGGTCTGGATATCAAAATAGCGGTTAACCAGCTCCACAGGATTGTTCTTGTCGTAAACAGAAATTTGTATCTGCTGGGTGTTGCTTGCGATGAGCATGCTGCTGCGTACAAAAATCCGGCGCTGTATCAGCTCCACCAGGAAACTCTCGATGACATAGATTGCCCCTGAGAGTGCCAGCAGACAGAAAAGTATAAAACCCACCACATACAGGGGTTGCAGCACGCCACCCATGGTCACGATATTCACCATGGTTTGCACTGCCACAGGCGTCGCTATCCCCAATAGGCCGTAGCCCATGGTAAGGTAAATCAAAAGCAGGATATCCTGCTTTTCGAAACTGACGAGTTTGGAGACTCTTTGGAGAGGTGTTAATTCGGACTGTGCTTTTGCCATAGAAGCGTTATTGTACCTCGGGGCAACTCCATTGATTCCAATTCATTAAATTTAGTTCAAAAAAAACGGCTCCTAAGAGCCGTTTTTCTACTACATTGATGTTACATGCTGTATGCACGCTCACCATGTTCTGTGGTGTCCAAACCTTCGCGTTCGTACTCTTCGCTCACACGCAAACCAACCAATGCGTCAACGACTTTGTACAGGATCACGCTCACAAT
>CBIMYT010000015.1:0-67162 GCA_966248215.1 uncultured Methylophilus sp.
TATGGAGCAGATTGCCAGCCGCTTTCAATCACTGTTTACTCAATCAGGCGTAGAGGGCTAGGGCATGGCGATACTCGGTGATGCAGAGCAGGAGGACCTGGTCAGTGAAATCAATGTCACGCCACTGGTGGATGTGATGCTGGTCTTGCTCACGGTGTTTATTGTGACAGCGCCTTTGCTGATGAATGCAGTCAAGGTCAAACTGCCGCAGGCCAGTGCCGAAGTGGCGGTGACGGTGCCTAAAACGGCACATATCAGTATCACCGATGCTGGCGATGTGTTTCTTGACCAGCAGCGCCTGACTCTGGACAGCTTGACCACTGACCTGAATACCCTCAGACAGCGTGAAGATCCGGCAGTGGAAATTTATGCCGATGAGCATGCCGAATACGGCATTGTTGCCAAAGTCCTGGCTGCCATTCAGCGGGCCGGCATCAGCAAATTCAGCTTTGTGATGTCACCGGAGTCAAAGAAATAACATGACCAGCCTGGCATTGAATCATGGTTGGGAGGCGGACAGGGAGGCTGATGCACACGTCTGGCGTGCCGTTTTAATCTCGCTAGTATTGCATATCGTGGTAGTCGCGGTTTATCCGCATTTGAACCAGATGCGTTTTCCCGATGTGCCAGACCGGCTGGAGATCGAGTTTTTCTCTGTCAAGGCGCCTGCGCCGTCAGCCACGCAACAGGTGGTTGAAACAACGCCTGCACCGCCGCCTGAACCGCCAGTACCGGTACAGAAACCCGTTGTCACGCCCAAGCCTGTGCCGGTGAAGAAACCTATCCTCGCTGCGCCGGACCATCACGAAGCGGAGTACCAGGTGCCTGAACAAACACAAGCCAAAGCCGAACCTGAACCACTCAAGGTTGAGCACACGCCGGCACCTCCTGTAGAGGCACCAGCGCCACCGGCAGTTGCCAGCCCGGCCGAAAATTCGCGCCAGACGGAAGAGCAGACTGCCAGGAAAACCCGCCCGGCCACTGCTGGCAATACACGCAGCAGCAATGAATCTGACGAGCAGGTGGATAACGATGCCTGGGGAGATTATGGCGAGCAATTACGTGCCCTGGTGAACAAAAGCAAGCAATATCCGACCATTGCCATCAGGCGGCACCTGGAAGGCGAGGTGACTGTCGTTGCCCAGTTCACACGCGGTGAGCTGACGCAGGTTTCGCTGGCAGAAAGCAGCAAGCATGTGCCACTGGATGAGGAGGCCATGCGTATGGTGAAAAAAGCCATACAGCAACTGGGCATGAAAGAAAGCCTCAGAAGCAAGACTTTCAGAATCACTATTCCTGTGTCTTTCAAACTGGAGTAAGCATAACAATAACAAGCGTTTTATCCTCGGAATTATCAGTGATCCTTTTCCCAAAAAGACTGGTAATTCTGTTTCATGCCCCCTGCATTTGCTGGCTTCCTCCGGCAGGTGCAGGGTATTTTTTTATGGATGGTACGGCGCAGCAAAGTTATGCATACCCTGGTGATGTCTTTTTATTTTCATGATTGCCCGACAGCACCATGTGTGGTTGTTTTCAACCTTTATGGTGGTTGATATGCACCTTTTTTGCGATATTGCAGAGATTTTACGCATGAAATGGCATGGCATGCATTTTGCGAGATTGCTGCCATGGAAAAAACAATGATGTGGTGTGGCATTAATCTGCACTGGGCATATACCGACCTGTTGAGCTATATCCGGTTTAAGGTTTCTTGCCCGCATGTGGCCAAAGACATTTTGCATGATGCGTTCATTCGCTATACCGTTTCGACCAGCGCGAACAAAGGGGAGGAGCCGCATGCCTATATGCGCAGCATCGCCAGAAACCTGATTGTCGATGCTTATCATGGCAGCCAGCGCTTTTTATCGCTGGAAGCCGAGGTCGGTCTCAACCGGGAATGGCTGGAGGCTCCGTCGCTGTCTGTGGAGCAGCTGAATGATATCCGGCAGCGGCTGGAAATGATTCAGCAGATACTGGAGCAACTGCCTCCCCGGTGTCGCCAGGTGTTCTGGATGTATCGCGTGGAAGGGTATACCCATCCTGAAATTGCAGAAAAACTTGGCATCAGTAAAAACATGGTTGAACGCCATGTCATGCGTGCCATCCTGGATCTGAGCAGTGCGCGGGAACTGGTTGGCGAGTGATGCGTAGCGCTGACGACCTCATCAAAAAAGAAGCTGCCCGCTGGTATATGCGCATGAGGGATGCTGCGCCGGACGCCCCTGAACGCACCGTGTTTGAAAAATGGCTGCTGTCAGACCACAGACATCAGGCAGCCTACCAGCTCATTACATCCACCATGGATGATTTCAGCTCTACCGAACGCCTGAAAGAGCTATCCGGTGCATTGTCACAAAAAGCATATTTTGAGCAGTCCACACGCCGTAAAAAACTATCCAGGCTGGGCTCTGGCCTGGCGATGATGCTGTTGTGTGTCGGTCTGGGCATGCTCGGGCACCGGCAATATCAGCACTGGCAGATGACGCCTCTTTCCACGCAGGTGCAAACCACGGCGGTCGCCCAGATCGTGAAGCGCACGCTGGATGATGGTTCCGTTATTACTTCCAATGCCAGCAGTGCGCTTGAAATCGTGTATTACCGCCATCAGCGCCTGGTGAAACTGAATCGCGGCGAGGCCATTTTTGAAGTCACCAAAGATGCCGAACGTCCATTTGTGGTCGAAACACAGCAAGCCAGGGTCACGGTGCTGGGTACCCGTTTTGCCGTCAACCAGCTCAACAAAAAAGTGCGCATCAGTGTGGATCATGGACGTGTACAGGTGGCACGCGCCGACGGCACGGAAAAAACACTGATACTCCACGACGGTGACGTGGCCGAGATCGCGCAACCCGCACTCGCTCCTGTCAAAGTCGACCGCAATGCGGCAGATAGCTTCAGCTTTGTCAACGGCCGCATTGTGTTTGACCGTGCCGATATGTTTGAAGTAGCCGAGACCGTGTCACGCTACCGCAAAACCGCTGTTACTGCCATGTTCCCCGATGAAGAGTCTCCGCACGTCAATGCCGTGCTCAAAGTGCCAGAGCTCGAAGCGTTTATCCAGACCTTGCCGCGCTCTGTGCCTGTTGCTCTGGAAAACCGGCAGGAACAACTGGTCATCAGGCCAGCCCGGTGATTCTTTACATTTCTTTTTAACTTCTGCATATCAGGCATTTTGCCACTTCGCCGGTTACACCTCTATCAAGATCTGTCACTGGCGGAGTTAACATGCAGAAAAATACAATTAAAAAAACCGTTTTAGCCACCTTCATCGGCCTGAGTGCGCCTGTTCAATTTGCGGTCCTTGCCGCAGAACTCAATACCACCTTACCGCATGAGCAAGACGAAGGCTTCTCTGTCCCCATGAACCTGGATATGCCTGCGCAACCATTGGCGGCGGCATTGCGCCAATTTTCTCTGCAGTCCAACCTGTCATTAACGGTAGACAGCAACCTCATCGTAGATAAAAAGTCACCCGCCATTAAAGGCCGCATGACCCGTAAAGAAGCGCTTAAACGCTTGCTGGATGGCACTGGCCTGCAAGGGCGGATCGATGGCGAAAAGATTCTTATCCAGCGGGCGGCAAAAGAAGACAAAAGCGTGCAAGTAGATAAAGTCGAAGTGCGCGCCAAACGCTTTTATGAAGTTGGCCCGCTACCTGGGCTGGGACTGACCAAAGAAGAGATTCCCGGCAACGTGCAAAGCATTTCAGCTAAAGAAATTAAAGAAGCGCATTCATTAAGCCTTGCCGATTTAATGAACCGCAAGCTGCAATCGGTGACAGTCAATGATTATCAGGGTAATCCATTCATGATGGATGTACAGTACCGTGGTTTCAGTGCTGGACCACAAATTGGTACACCGCAAGGCTTGAGCGTTTTCCTGGATGGTATCCGCATGAATGAGCCATTCGGCGATGTAGTGAACTGGGACATGATGCCCATGAACGCGCTGGAGAGTGTTGAGGTGTTTCCTGGCTCCAACCCAATTTTTGGTCTGAATACCTTAGGCGGTGCTTTTGCACTTAAAACTAAAGATGGCTTTAACAATGTGGGTATGGATGCAGATGTACTCACGGGCTCTTTTGGGCGCAAACAACTGCAGCTTGAAGGCGGCTGGAACAATGGAACTGTTGGTTTATTCGCAGCTGGTAATTTCTTTCTGGAAGATGGATGGCGTAAAAACTCACCAAGCAAGGTGAACCAGCTCTTCACAAAGGCCAGTTATCGTGGCGACAAGTTGGATCTTAATTTAAGCGCTTTATTGGTACAAACGGATTTGGTAGGCAATGGCTTGGTTCCGAGTGAGATGTACGCACAGGATAGAAACAGCGTATTTACCTCTCCAGACACTACTAAAAACAAGCTGCAACAGTTTCAATTAAGCGGCAGTTATTTTGTAGATGATAGTTTTACCATTACTGGTCAAGTCTACAGAAGAAATAGTAAGCGACATCAGAAAGGCTCTGATGTAATGACGCGCTACGATGAGCTATTGACTGCAAAACGACTGCCCAATTCTAACGAAGAGTTCACTTGTACGTTCACAACGACTACTAGCAGTAATCGGTATGGTCTTCCTGACTATTTTGTAATCCCGGTCAACGTCTCCACGGGGGACGATAGCGATCTCTCTAACTTTCTTGGCGCTGTCGATACAAATTTAAATGCCCCAGGAACCGTTGATTTACGTGCTAGTTATTCAAGTTTTCTTAACTCTGCTATTACAGAGCAAGGGTTGTTGGATAATTATCGTTATAACTATGATTTAAATGCCAACTTTACTGAGCAAGTATTTTATAACCGAGTATCCCCACCTGCACCTCCTCCGCTGGGTCCTATTAATGGTGTCGGCGATTTTTCATACTATAGTAACTTTAGTGCAACACTTCAAAATTTGGACAGTCAGGGCAGTGGTATTTTGCTGGATGATTCTAATTATTTTTACTCTACTGGCGGTGCTAGTGGAACCGATGTAATTAAGAACTATGTATTTATTTTGGCTGCTACTAACGAGTCCAATTGCTTATCACTGCACCCTCCCTCACCTGGCTATGAAATATATCAGCCAAATGGGATTGATCGCGTATATATTGATGGTGCAGGTTTTGGGCAGCCTGGCTATGTGCAGGGAACACCTACTGCCCTCCTGACTGATAACCAAATTGATCAAATTGTAGATGGCGCATCAATCCAGTTTAACTGGAATCTTGAACATCATAAATTTATGATTGGCGCTGCGATTGATGCAGCCAATGCTGATTATACTAACTCACAACGTTTGGGGTTTTTTGATGCGGATAGAAACGGTTACCTTGATCCGGCACAAGCACATCCACAATTTGTGGGTGCGTTTGTACCTATAGAAAATAACAATTTCACAGGTACGAATACGACCAAAAGCATTTATTTCTCCGAAACCTGGACGCCTGTAGATGACTGGCATTTCAACGTTTCAGCGCGTTATAACGAAACACAAACTAAAAATAAAATTGCTGCACGTCGAGGGTTGTTTGCCTATGAGATTGGGGACGTGATTGCCATACCAAGTGAGTTTGCTGTCTGCCCAAATGGTGATTGCTCGAATGTGCCTTTGAATTTCAGGCTTCCGAGTTTATACAATCAACTGGATTCCGCAGAAACTGAGAAATTTAGCTATTACTCGTTAAATCCATCCATCGGTGCTACTTGGCAAGCTAAGGAAAATCTCAATATTTATGCCAATGTGGCACAAGGGACGCGTACGCCAAGCGTAATTGAACTTGGCTGCGCGCTTGATCACACCCCAACCGGCAAATTTTATAGCGATGGCCAGGGCGGTACCTATGAGGTTCCCAAGAGTATTTTAGAGAATCGCCAATGCACTTTGCCCACCACACTATCTGGGGACCCTTACCTTCCCCAGATTAAAGCTACGACTTATGACATCGGGATGCGCGGCACGATTGGAGAAAATATGCGCTGGAATCTGGGTGCTTTCCAAACAGACTTGAAAGATGACATCTATTTTGTTGCTGTCGGTAATAGTCAAGGCTTCTTTGACACTGTTGGCAAAACCCGCCGCCGCGGAATTGAGGCCGGCATATCTGGTAAAGAGGGCAGGCTGGGTTTTGGCCTTAACTACAGTTTGACGGATGCAACTTTCCAAGATGATTTCTACATGATGAGTGAAGATAACAGTAGCTCATTTTATATTCCGGCTTTAGGTAGAGGGGTTATTAAGGTTAAAGCTGGGGATCGTATGCCAGGTGCGGCACTGCATAATCTGAACGCAAATTTGACCTATGACCTGACAGATAAATGGGTGGTAGGGCTTACTGCGGTCATGCATTCAGATAGCTACGCAAGAGGCAACGAGAATAACGAGCACAAGCAGGGTGTAATAATGTACAGGGAAGTGACAACTGGCTTTGGACAAAAGGTGATGGTACCACGGCAACAAACGAATAATCCTGGAACACTGCCTGGCTATGCCACTTTCAATTTTCAAACGAGTTACAAAATTAATAAAGAGTGGACCGCGACGATGATCGTGAACAATATTTTTGACAAAGAGTATTTCAGCGCAGGCCGTTTGGGGCGCAATCCATTCTCACCGAGTATTTTGGGTGCAATTGGGCCTGATGGCTATAACCATAATTCCAGTGATTGGTTAAGCACTAACTTTATTGCGCCAGGAGCACCTCGTGGGGTGTGGTTCAGTTTGAATTGGCATTTTGTGCCGGATTAATCTGGAACACTCTGCGACTTTCTATTTACTCCTCTTACAGTCATTAACCGAGTCGCCGCAATGTTTTTGGTTAAATTCGACCACTATGGCTGATTTCAGCCATAGTGGTTAGGTTGAAGCATGTGGAATCAATTTAAAAGTTATATTTAAACAATCACTTACGTGAAGAGTAGTGAGGTTATTTTTTCGGTACGATCTTTGCCTGTGAAAGAGAACAGTCATTGATAGTGAAGCAAGATGTTCTGGCACGGGATCAATTTACATTGGGCATATACGACGTTGCTGCCGGGTATCCGGCGTAAAACGCAGTGTCAGCATATGGCCAGCGATATTCTGCATGATGGGTTTCTCAGGTTTGCCCTGACTTCCAGCCCGAATCGTGCACACGAGCCGCATGCTTATTTGCGCACGATTGTGCAGAATCTGTTGCTTGAGCAATACCGTAAGGAAAGTTATTTTGCCGATTATCAGCAGCAGGCCGATCTTGAAGAGCCTTTTACTGTGTCAGTGGAGCATCTGGCAGATATCAAGCAGCGCCTTGAGCTGGTGACGCAGATTATTCAGGGCTTGCCACCACGTTGCCGCCAGGTATTTGTCATGTACCGTATCGAGGGTTACGCACAGAAAGAAATCGCCAGCCAGTTGAATATCAGCCTTAACATGGTTGAGCGTCACCTGATCCGCGCCTTGCTTGATCTCCGCGCTGCGCGGGAACAATTTCTCAAATAAGTCATGACTGCACAGAAGAAAATCAGTGAAACTGCCGCCCGCTGGTTTATCCGCATGCAGGAGGCGGCACCGGATGCGCCGGAGCGCAGCCAGTTTGAAGCGTGGCTGATGCAAAGTCCGTTACATCAACAGGAATATTCAAGCATTAGTGATGCCTGGCAGGGAATCGATTCGGTCAGCGAATTGCAGGCGATTGCACAGGGCAGACAGGCAGATGTGTTCTTTAAACAGGGAGAGCGCAAGAAGGCTGTGCGCAAAGTGGTGGGGACTATCTCTACCTGTGTCGCCCTGATGTTTGCCGGCTGGGCGGGTTACCAGCAATATCACGCCTGGCAGGCGACGCCCGTGCTGCAACTGGCTTCACAAACAACGCGGGCGCAATTGATTACGCAAACGCTGGAAGATGGCAGCCGCATCACATTAAATGCCAACACGCAAATCGAAGTGAAGTATTACCGCCATCAGCGCCATATCGCCTTGCTGAAGGGCGAAGCCATTTTCGAGGTGCAGCGCGACCCGGATAAACCATTTGTGGTAGAAACCGACCGCATGAAAGTAACGGTATTGGGTACCCGTTTTGCCGTTAATAAACTCAGCCGCCTGGAGCGGGTGAGTGTGGATCATGGCAAGGTGGAAGTTGCCTCCAAAACCGGGCCTGAGAAAATCATTCTGCAAAATAACCAGGTGGCAGAGTTCAAGCAAAACCAGTTGCAGTCACGCAGCAATGTATCCGCCCAGGATTATTTCCGTTTCAACAGCGGCACGCTGGTATTTAACCAGGCGGATCTGCCGGAAATCGCAGAAACCCTGACCCGCTACAACCCGACACCGGTCATGTCGGATGGTTTGTCCACAGAGCATATCAGTGCCGTGGTAGCAGTGAAAGATACCAGCAGCTTTATTTCCACACTGCCACGTATCGCCAATCTCCGTATCCGCCAAACGACAGAAGGCACATTGCTTGAAACTGTCAGTTCCGACAAATAACTGATTGCGCCACCAGCGCCGGTTGCTAACAACTTTTTGCAATTGGCATATCAGGATTTTTGTTTCTCGTGCATTAAGGCAATAACAAGCCAAGGAATAACGAGGAAATCCTGATGCATAAATCGAAAAAACTGATGATGGGGGTGGCAATCGCCGCATGTTTTGCCAATAGTCATGCCTGGTTCACAACGCTACAGGCGGCTGAGCTCAATACCAGTCTGCCGCAATCAGATGAAGACATTGTTCTGTCGCAGAAAATAACCGTCAACCTGCCAGCCCAGCCACTTGCCGCCTCACTCAAGACCCTGAGCGCAAAAATCGGCCTGAATATCACCTATAACGACAAACTGGTCATGGATAAACAGGCCCCTGCCATCAGCGGCTCCATGCGCAGTAAAGAAGCATTGCAAAAACTACTGGCAAATACCGGACTTGAAGCCAGGCTGAATGACCAAACGCTCTATATACAGCGTATTTCCAAAGCTGAAGACAAAAGCGTGCAAGTCGACAAAGTAGAAGTGCGCGCCAAACGCTTCTATGAAGTTGGGCCACTGCCAGGTTTGGGTTTAACCAAGGAAGAAATCCCCGGCAACGTACAAAGCATTTCTGCTAAAGAGATTAAAGAGGCTCACTCATTGAGCATTACGGATTTAATGAACCGTAAATTGCAATCAGTTACAGTGAATGACTATCAGGGCAACCCGTTTCAAATGGATGTGCAATATCGTGGTTTTACTGCTGGTCCACAGATTGGTACGCCACAAGGGTTGAGTGTGTTTATTGACGGCATTCGCGTCAATGAGCCATTCGGTGATGTGGTGAACTGGGACATGATTCCGATGAATGCACTTTCCAGTGTTGATGTATTTCCAGGTTCTAATCCTATTTTTGGTTTAAATACCTTAGGTGGTGCTTTCTCCCTTAAAACCAAAGATGGGTTCAATAACGCGGGCGCAGATGTCGATATTTTGACAGGTTCTTTTGGCCGTAAGCAGTTACAGCTGGAAGGTGGCTGGAATAACGGTACGGTTGCCTTATTTGGTGCAGGTAACTTTTTTCTCGAGGATGGCTGGCGACAAAACTCTCCTAGCCGTGTCAATCAGGGCTTTGCGAAGGCGAGCTACCGAGGAGACAAACTAGATTTGAGCTTAAGTACATTGTTAGTACAAACAAAGCTCACTGGAAACGGCTTATTACCTAGTGAAATGTGGGCGCAAGATCCTTCCAGTATCTATACCGCCCCGGATAAGACTGATAACACTCTTGCTCAATTTCAATTAGCTGGTGCATTCCAGGCAACAGATACTTTCAGTATTACAGGACAAGTTTATCGAAGGAATAGCAAACGTCATCAAGTAGGTGCAGATGTTTTCAGGGGTATAGATGATGATCTATTGGCCCGCCGAATTCCATCAGCGTCGGAACAATACACTTGTGTGTTTGATGATGCCAATAAAGATGGATTGCCTGATTATGTGGTGATTGATGGTGATGGTGATCTAGGAGATTTTTTTAATACATATTTCAGTACGATGACGATTGATCCAAATAAATCTACACTGAATGGCTCCTTGTCGCCAGAGTTCGAGAAGTATTTTAAAAGTCATTATGAGGTATATAGAAATTTTTATGAGACTCAGGTTTATAACCGAGGAGTTGATCTGCTTGATGAAGGAAATCCGGAAACTTGGTCAAATGGAGAGCCTTCATATTTCTCCAATGTTTTTGATACGTCGAACTTTGCTTCACTTTTTGGGCCTGGTTCTGGTGATCCTTTAATAGCGACTGATACAGATTATTTTTATACTCCTGATGGTATAAAACACTATGTCATGTTACTGGCGCCAAGGAATCGAGATAATTGTGTGGCGACACAGGATCTGGATTCAGCCGCTCAACCTCCAGCATTCTCATATCTCACACCTGGATCAACTACGATTCCGCAAACAGTAAATGGGGCAGGTAGCGGAACAGGTGGGGTCGTTTATGAGGTGGACCCAGATACAGGGAAAAAATATTACACTCCAACTTCAATTTTTACCGATAACAAGATAGATCAAATCGTCAACGGCGCCTCAGTTCAACTCAACTGGCAATTTGATCGTCATAAAGTCATGGTTGGCGCCTCAATCGATGCTTCTGATGCGACATACGCTAACAGGCAAAGATTAGGCTTGTTTGATGCCCAGCGGAATGCCTATTTAGCACCTGATGATATTCACCCCATGTTTGCAGGCGCTGATCAATGGATCAGCAATAACGATTTCTCAGGCACACAAAATACCAAGAGTATTTATTTTAGTGAAAACTGGAGCCCGGTGGATAACTGGCATTTCAGTTTTTCTGGACGTTATAACGAAACACAAACCAAGAATAAAATTGCCGCCCGTCGTGGGATAGCCGCTTACGAAATCGGCGATGTGATTTCTTATCCTGATTCTTATAATATTTGCACCGATCCTCCCGCTTGTAGCAGCGCTCCTACACAGTACCGGTTACCTAGAATTTCTAATGCACTAGATCCAGCGGAAACTGAAAAATTCAGTTACTACTCATTCAATCCTCAAGTGGGTGCCAGTTGGCAAGCCCGGCCTGATTTAAACCTATATGCCAATTGGGCACAAGGTACACGGGTGCCGAGCGCGATTGAATTGGGTTGTGCCTTGGATCATGGCTCGACGGGTGTATTTTATAGCGATGGCCAAGGGGGTACGTATGAAGTGCCAAAGAGTGTCCTTGAAAATCGACAATGTACTTTGCCGACCACGCTTTCTGGTGACCCTTATTTACCACAAATCAAAGCTACGACTTATGAAGTTGGTGTGCGTGGATCGGTCAGCGAAAACATTCAATATAACCTGACTGCTTATCAAACAGACCTGAAAGATGATATCTATTTTGTGGCTGTAGGTGATGGTCGAGGTTTTTTTGACACTGTGGGTAAAACACGCCGCCGTGGTATCGAAGCGGGTTTGAAAGGGAGTGCGAATAGATTTCATTTTGGTCTGAACTATGGATTGACTGATGCCACTTTTCAAGATGATTTTCTGATGTTTAGTGATGACAATAGTAGTGGCATCTATATCCCTGGGCTTGGAAATAGTGTCATCAATGTGAAGCCAGGCGATAAGATGCCGGGCGTTTCAATGCACAACGTAAATGCAACTTTAAGTTATGACCTGACTGATAACTGGAATATTGGTTTAAGTATGGTCGCCCACTCTGATAGCTTTGTCCGAGGTAATGAAAATAATGAACATCAGGTTGGTGTATCACGTTCTTTCAATGCTATCCGTCTGATTGATGATGGTGCAGGTAATCTGATTCCCGACGTATATACGAGAACGTTACAACCTACGACTAACCCAGGTAAAGTCCCTGGTTATGCAACATTCAACTTGCAAACTAGCTACCGCATTAGTAAAGAATGGACTGCCACTATGCTGGTAACAAACTTATTCGATAAAGATTATTTTACAGCCGGTCGGTTGGGGCGGAATCCATTCTCACCAAGTATAGCTGGCAGCATTGGCCCCGATGGCTATAACCATAATTCTGATGATTGGCGGAGTACTAACTTTATTTCACCTGCGGCTCCCAGAGGAGTGTGGTTCAGCTTGAATTGGCATTTTGTGCCAGATTAATCTGAGTGTCGGGAATTTTCCCCGGTCAAATCGTGATAACCCATGGGCCTGACCTCATGAGTTGCATCGGATACTTTCAATTAATACCGGTGTTTCCGGCGCCATGTCCACCAGCCGGCGATAAGTAGCAGGGCGGGCAGACCAAACTGGAAGCTATTGAATAACAGCATCAGCCAGGTGGGTTGCGATGGTAGCAATACCACGCTATCGCGTAATGGGGTGGCGGGTAGCGTGACGGTTGGCTGGTTATTGACCACCCATTGCAGGCTGCGCAGGCTGAACGCCAGGTTGCCGCCTTTTTGCAGTTGTGCATTGGTGAAAAAACTGTTGCTGCCAATAATCAGGACTCTTTGCGACTCACCTGTTTCAAGTTTTTTCTCAAGCGCGAGTGCCACAGTGGCGGGGCCTTGTGTATCTGTTTGCGGGTTAAAGGGCGGCAGTTGATCTGACTGGCTACTGCGATAGGTGGCACTGGTCCATCCTTGCACGGCTGCGGCGACCAGTGGCATGGTGTGCCAGGGGTCATTGGGCTGGCGATAACGTACGATAGCATGGGCTTCGTTGAAAAAGGTGCGTAGCGCAAAGTCTTCAGTCGGGCCCTGACCGGAGTAACGTTGTGTGCTCAATGCATGTAATGCAATATCGAACTGGCGATTAGCCGGGTCGATGAGCATGCCCTGGCTGATTTCCAGGCCCAGAGTTTGTACTAGTGTCTGTAACCCCTGTTTTCCGGCCGAATCTACCAGCCATATCAGATTGCCTCCCTGGTTGATGTGCGCCTGGATATTGCGTGCTTGTACCTCTGAATAGGGTTTTTTCGCACCGGCAAGCACCAGGGTGGGGCGCTTTTTATTGGGATTAGTGGCAGGCTCAAGGGATGCAGCCGTGTAGGCATGTAGCCCGGCACTGCGGATAGCCGATGCGAGCTGGCTGGCGCCGGTGTCGCTAGTGTTATCCAGAGATGGTTCTCCGTTACTGTCTGTAAACAGGAGTGGAGCACGTTCGCCGTGCTGCAGTTGCAGCAACAGGTTGGTAAATGCTTCCTCGGTATATGGCAGATACATGCGCGCCTGCTGTCCGCGATAGCGGATAATCATTTCCCCTTCTTTTTTTATTTGCTGTTCGCGGGCTAATGCGGGTGCTTTTGCCGGATCGATAAACTGTAGCTGCACACCGGCATGCTGGTGCTGATAGCGCTGTATCAGGGCTGTAATGGACTTTCTGAAATAACGCCCTTTGTAGGGGCTGTTGCTGCAAAAGGCGGTTACCTCAATAGGGGCGGGCAAGGTTTTCAACACCTGGATGCTGGCGGCAGACAGTGTGTTGCGGTGATTGCTGGTATGGTCTGACATGACATTGAATCGCCAGGACAGGAAGCCCAGCGCTAGTGTTATCAGCAATAATCCAGGTATCACCAGGCGATGGTGCCACCATTGTGCAGAAAGTGACAGACGTGAATGAAATGGATTGAATCGGGTAGGGTTAGTCATACAGGCGGTCGGCGTGCAGGCGTCGAATCGACAGCAATACAAAGAATGTGGCAAATAGTACGAAGAACAGAAGGTCAAAGCTGTTCAGCATGCCTGAGGCAAATTGGCGATAATGCTGCATCAGGGAAAAGTGATGGAACAGGGCATGCTGGTTGTCGGTAAAGAATTTGTCCAGCAGCAGGCAAATGGTCAGTGCCGTCAGGCTGCAGAAGGCGGCCAGGATAGGCAAGGCGGTCAGGCAGGAAATATATAGCCCCAGCGCGCTGCTCGCAACCATCAGTAACCATAACCCCAGTGCATGTGTGAACAGGTAGGGCAAATCTATTTCTGCCAGCGGGAGCATCAGGACGATCATCAGTGTCATGCAGAAAATTAGCAGGCTAAGGTAACTGACAATACCCAGCAGCTTGCCCAGAATGAGCTCACTCATGGAGAGTGGCGCACTCATCAGAAAAACCATGGTGTGGTTTTTTCTCTCTTCGCTGACCAGTTTCATGGTGACCAGCGGAACAACAAATAACATGAGTACGGCAGCCACGCCAAACACGCCTTCAGCCATGAACTGGGTAATGCCGATACGCTGTACCTGCCATTGTGCACTTTGCATGATTTCAAAGTACTGGTTAAAACTCAGGCTGTAATAGGTGCCGACGGTGGCCTGGAAAATAGCGAGAATCAGCCATCCCATGGGCGTGGCGAACAGACTGCGCAGTTCTTTACGGGCAATAATCAGAATCATGTGTGCTTGAGTGGATTAGTTTTCCAGGCCTTTGATGATGCCAAAGCGAACGGCGATATGCACTAACTGGCCTGTGCTTTCAACGCCCAGTTTTTGTCGCACGCTGGTTTGAAGGTTGGCAACGGTTTTGTAGCCGATGTGCATTCCTTTGGCAATGGTCGCCAGGGTTTCACCTTGGGCGATACGGCGAAACACTTCAAATTCACGCGGAGAAAGTTTCTGGATTGGATTTTCCTGACCTTCCATATGGTAAATGGAAAGATTTTGCGCCAGTTCGTTATTCAGGTAGCGCCCCCCTTTGAGGATTTTCTGGATCGCTTCCAGTACAACTTCAGGAGGCTCTGTTTTTGTCACATAACCGCGAGCCCCGGCCTGAATGGCGCGTGTGGCATAGGTGCAGTCATCGTGCATACTGAAAATCAGCACACGCATCTGTGGCCGGCGGTGCAAAATGCGCTTCAGTGTTTCCAGACCGCCTATGCCAGGCATATCCAGATCCAGTATTAATAAGTCAGGACGATGCCTGTCTACCAGCAGACAGGCTTCTTCGCCATTCAGCGCATCTGCCATCACCTCGTGATTGGCTTGCTCGAGTAATGTACGCAGACCTTGCCTGAGCATTGCATGGTCATCGGCAATCATGACTTTTGACATGGGTTTCCTATCAGCTAACGGAATGTTTTTTTATTGGCAAAGGTGATGTTTACGCACTTGTCGTTGGCGAAAGTGAGCTCGGCAGTATTAAAAAACTTGTTTGGCGCGTATTGTATTTTCCCACGGTAATACCACATTTCGACCTTGTCACCGGGGCCAGAAATCATCTGTCCTTTTTCTTGCAGAATCTGCTCGGCGTTATGTGGTTTGATGGCAGTTTCTTTTTTAACCGGCTTTCCCAGGTTTTCTTCTACATATTGGCGTGATTTACCACTGTAGGCATCGAGAAAAGGCCGTTCATTGGTTTTCAGCTCCTTGGCCGGGGCATGGAACGGAAAGGCCAAGGCGCATAAAATCAGCCACTTACGAGTTTGCATCATGATTGACTCCTGAATTTTGTAGTGAAGTTGAGCAGAATGGTTCCACTACTTGTGACGAAGCTGGTAGCGGAATTAACCCTGTAATCATAGTCCCTGCCTGTGGGCCGCTCATCAGCCTGAAGCTGCCCTGAAGCGACTCTATGCGTTCGCGCATTCCCAGCAGACCGACACCCTCAGTCGATTGGCTGGTATCCATACCTTGGCCGTTATCGCGGATTTCAATTTGTAACATCGGAATGTTTTGCCGCCTGATTACCTGAATATCAATCCAGACCTCGCTGGCGTGTGCATGGCGCGTGACATTGGTCAATGTTTCCTGCACGACACGAAAAGCGACAATGTTGATGTTTTCATTGAGTGGCTGGGCATGTGTGTCCAGCCGCATATGGCATTCGACTGCCGGATTCAGTTTTTTCCAGTCATTGACCAGCCTTTCCACGGCACCAGTCAGCCCCAGTGAGTCAAGTGCAGGCGGACGCAGGTGTTTGATCAACCTGCGGATGGACTGCTGCACATGCTGAGTATTGGCGGCAATTCTCACTGCAATGATGTTGGACTGCTCCGGGTTGCTTTTTTGCAGCGCCAAGGCATCCATGCGAATAGCTGTCAGGTACTGTCCGGTTTCATCATGAATTTCGCTGGCAATATGTTTACGCTCCTGCTCTTGTACTTGCATGGCATGCCGGGCAAGTGCGCGATTTTCCTTTAGGGTGCGTTCAAGATCCTGTTCTATCAGGTATTGCTCAGTCATGTCGACCAGATAACCGTGAATCTGGGCTGCGCCATGATTATCTTCTGCAGGCACATAAATAAACCGTGCGCTGACATAGCAGGGCAATCCATCAGGGCGATGGATTTCCAGTTTGTTGAAGTTGATCTCACGGAGTTGCTGCAACTCCATGACGAATTCAGTCCAGTGAAAGGAAAATAACTCCCGGGTATGGATAGCTGAACCCAGCGGGTAACAGATTCGATCAAACGCGCGGTTATGCATGCCAATATTGCCATACAGGTCCAGCACGACATTGCCGGTCAGGTCTCCATCAAATAATGTTTTGTATAGCGCCTGGCTATTGCGCAGTCGTATTTCCGTTTGTTTACGGCGATTGATTTCTGCGCGGATCTCCCGCATGCGCCGTTGACCAAACCACACACTCAGCAATACAAAAACAAAAAGTGTCAGCGGGACTTCATCCAGTTGTGCGTATTCATACGTCAATAACCATGCATTGATCTTTTCTGCCAAATCAAATTGTGATGCACAGATGAAAGTTAATGTGACGCCAGTGATAACAATGAGAGTGTCCTGACCGGGACGGCTTAATTTACCAATTTTTTGAATGACGGGACTCACGTGGATAGACCGGTTATAAGAATGCATGACTGAATGACCAATACTTTAGAAGTATCTCTGACTGCCACAGCAGGTGTGATGCAGAGATTGCGTCACTATAGACCACATCAATTCCGAATGACCTGTGAAAAATTCCCGTTATTGGCCGGTCTTCATGAATGAATTCTTGAATTCATCATAGGGAATGTTTCATCTGTTAGCAGTGTTGCAAATTATTAACAATCTTGGTCGTGAAGTTCGGCATTCGGGGGGGATGTCAGCGACAGCACAAAAAACTCATTCTTAAGTGATTAGGAGATTGTATGAAAATGAAAACATCAAGTGCGACGCTGAGTGCTTTGATCGGGGGCCTGTTTGCAGGTTTTTCCGGTCTGGCGCTGGCAGACGCAGACTTGGATAAAGTGGTCAACACGCCTGGTGCGTGGCCAATTGCAACAGGTGGTTATTACAGTCAGCACAACAGCCCACTGGCCCAGATCAACAAGTCGAACGTTAAAAATGTGAAAGCGGCGTGGTCATTTTCCACGGGTGTATTGAATGGTCACGAAGGTGCGCCACTGGTTATCGGTGACATGATGTACATCCATTCTGCTTTTCCAAACAATACCTATGCCTTGAATCTGAATGATCCGGGCAAGATTGTCTGGCAACACAAGCCGAAGCAGGATGCCTCTACAAAAGCAGTGATGTGTTGTGACGTGGTTGACCGTGGTCTGGCATACGGCGCTGGTCAGATCGTTAAGAAGCAGGCTAACGGCCACGTACTGGCTCTGGATGCGAAAAGCGGTAAAGTGAACTGGGAAGTGGAAATGTGTGACCCTAAAGTGGGGCAGACATTGACACAGGCGCCATTCGTTGCCAAAGACACTGTGCTGATCGGTTGTTCAGGTGCTGAGCTGGGTGTTCGTGGTGCAGTTAATGCGCTGGATCTGAAAACCGGTGAACTGAAGTGGCGTGCATTCGCCACAGGTTCTGATGAGTCCATCCGTCTGGCAAAAGACTTCAATAAAGACAATCCACATTATGGCCAATTTGGTCTGGGTACAAAAACCTGGGAAGGCGATGCCTGGAAAATCGGTGGCGGCACCAATTGGGGATGGTATGCATACGATCCTAAATTGAACCTGTTCTACTACGGTTCAGGTAACCCTGCGCCATGGAACGAAACCATGCGTCCTGGCGACAACAAGTGGACGATGACTATCTGGGGTCGCGATCTTGATACGGGCATGGCAAAGTGGGGCTACCAGAAAACGCCTCATGACGAGTGGGACTTTGCTGGTGTTAACCAGATGGTGCTGACCGACCAGCCAGTCAACGGCAAGATGACGCCACTACTGAGCCACATCGACCGCAACGGTATCTTGTACACCCTCAACCGCGAAAACGGTAGCCTGATTGTCGCTGAAAAAGTCGACCCGGCTGTAAACGTGTTCAAGAAAGTGGACCTGAAAACCGGAACACCGGTGCGTGACCCTGAGTTCGCGACGCGCATGGACCACAAAGGTACCAACATTTGTCCGTCTGCAATGGGCTTTCACAACCAGGGCGTAGATTCTTACGATCCGGAAAGCCGCACCTTGTACGCCGGTCTGAACCATATTTGTATGGACTGGGAGCCGTTCATGCTGCCATACCGTGCCGGTCAGTTCTTCGTTGGCGCGACACTGGCGATGTACCCTGGTCCTAACGGCCCAACCAAGAAAGAAATGGGCCAGATACGTGCCTTTGACCTGACCACCGGGAAAGCCAAATGGACCAAGTGGGAGAAGTTTGCGGCTTGGGGTGGTACCTTGTACACCAAGGGAGGCCTGGTCTGGTACGCAACATTGGATGGTTACCTGAAGGCTCTGGATAACAAAGACGGTAAGGAACTATGGAACTTCAAGATGCCATCCGGTGGTATCGGATCTCCAATGACATACACCTTCAAAGGCAAACAATACGTAGGCAGCATGTACGGCGTTGGTGGCTGGCCTGGTGTTGGTCTGGTGTTTGACCTGACAGACCCGAGTGCCGGTTTGGGTGCGGTAGGCGCGTTCAAGGAACTGCAGAACCACACACAAATGGGTGGTGGCCTGATGGTGTTCAGTCTGTAATTTTACGCTGAATCTGTTGATGTAATGTGCAGGATGGCCGTCACCCGCAAGGATGGCCGGTCATCCTGTTCTATAGTACGGAGAAGAAACCAGATGTTTCCCGAAGCAAGAAAATCCCGCAACACATGGCTGGGTATAGGTTTGTCCATGGCGCTTGGCTTGTTTGCCCTGCCTGCGATGGCGGTCAGTACACTGAATGTATGTGCTGGCAAATCCGAGTTACCTTTTTCCAATGACCAGAAACAGGGCTTTGAAAACAAGATTGCCGATGTTATCGGCAAAGCATTGAATGTCCCGGTCAATTATTTCTGGTGGACGAATCCCCTGACGCTGCAAAAGGATATGGAGGCGGCAAAATGCGATCTGCTGATTGGCACTGATCCCAGTGATCCGCGCGTGTTGACGACCAAGCCGTATTACCGTTCTGCCTATGTATTTATCACCCGTCAAGACCGGGAAATTGATGTGTCTTCGTGGGATCACCCTTATCTCAAGGAAAAGAATTTTCGTATTGGTGTGATGCCGGATAGCCCGGGGAAAAACATGTTGCTGCAAATCAACCGTTTTGATGACATGTTTGACTACTTTACCGAAATCCAGAATTTCCAATCTACCCGTAACCGTTATGTACGTGTCGAACCTTCGCGTCTGGTGAATGATGTGGCAAACATGCATTTGCATATGGCCATGCTATGGGCGCCGGAGGCCGCTCGTTATGTGCGTACTTCAGAGGTGCCGTTGAAAACAGTGATAGTGGAAGACAACGCAAAAAAAACCAATGGCGAAAAAATCCCCATGCATTACAACGTGGCCATGGGAGTCAGCAAGCAGCATCCTGAACTGGTGGATGCCCTGAATAAAGTGATTGATGCGCATGGGGCTGAAATTACTGCCATTCTCAAAGAGGAAGGCATTCCGCTGTTGAGCCTTTAACTGGCCACTATCTTGATTAATTAGTTTTTGGAGTTTGAAGTGAAAGAATCTCAACAATCACAATCACGCCACATGAAGCAGCAGCTTGCCGTGGTATCTGGCTTAGGGCTGGTCATGGCCGCTTTCCTGACGGTTGCCTGTGCCAAAGATGATGCATCTTCCAGCCAGCCCGGCATTGAGGCTAAAAGTGAGCAAGCCCAGCTAACACTTAAAGATGGGCCGCCCCTGGAGTTTCGTGGCACGATTTCAGGCGATCTGCTGGATGTATCGCCTATGGAAGGCGAGACTTTTACACCAGAAGCAAAGCATTTTCTGGCAACCGGTGAGAACCCCTATCGTGGCAATGAAGAGGGAGTGAAAAAGGGCTACACCATTTTCTCAACCGCCTGTTCAGGCTGTCATGGTCACTTGGCCGAAGGCAAACTGGGCCCTGCATTGGCTGATGAATACTGGACCTACCCTAAGAATGAAACCGACAAGGGCATTTTTGAAACCATTTATGGCGGCGCTGCCGGCATGATGGGGCCGCAACAGGGCCGTATGACCGTGGATGAAATTATCCATGTGATTGCCTGGATTCGTTACCAGGCTGAAGATAACCTGAAAAACGGTGGCACTGCACCGCACAGTTAACCGCATTATCGGATTGTTGCACTGGTGGGCAATCCGTTAATTAAAAACAATACACCAGTTAATTTGCGATGAAGGAGAAAGTGATGAAGCACGTATTGACATTACTGGCCGTGGCCGGAGTGTTTGCAGTGTCAAATCAGGCTCTGGCTTATGACGGTCAAAACTGTAAAGAGCCAGGTAACTGCTGGGAGGCCAAACCCGGCTATCCGGAAAAAATAGCGGGTTCCAAATATGACCCTAAGCATGATCCGGTAGAACTCAACAAGCAAGAGCAAGCCATCAAGGCGATGGATGAGCGTAATGCGAAACGCATTGCGAACGCCAAATCCAGCGGCAAATTCGTGTTTGACGTGAAGTAATCCTAATTCCCCCCAAAAAAGGAAGCGCTGAATAGTTGAGCGAACGGGCGTGCAAGGCGTACGAAGCACAGAAACCTTTTAGGTACATGAGGATTTCGAGTACCGCGCAACTCCGCAATGTGCGCGTATAGCCAATTATTCAGTGTTTTCCAGCAAGCTGGCATCGTTTTGTCGTCAGTTTTCGCTTCCCTGTGCATGTGGCATACCGGTGTCGATTGTATGCAGTCGACAGTGGCCTGTTTCATCCTGAATCATGGGTTATGTATGGAAAATAAAATGGATCTGCCAGCCTGGCGTGAACGCGCCCTGGCGTTTGAACAAGCATTGAACAAAGTAGTGGTCGGTATGCCGGAGCAAATCCGCGCGCTGACCATTGCGATTTTTTCCCGTGGCCATGTGCTGCTGGAAGGCGATGTAGGTGTGGGTAAAACCACATTGCTGCGGGCTGCAGCACATTTGCTCGGTGGCGGTTACCAGCGTATTGAAGGCGCCATAGACCTGATGCCCAGCGATTTTCTTTATCATGCCTATATCAACGAACAAGGCCAGGCGGCGGTCAAGCCTGGCCCTTTGCTGCAGCATGATGAAGCCTTGTCCGTCTTTTTCTTTAACGAAATCAACCGCGCCCGCCCGCAGGCACATGCGTTGTTCTTGCGGCTGATGGCAGAGCGTTCGGTCAATGCCTTTAACCGCGAATATCATTTTCCGTACCTGACGGTATTTGCCGACAGAAACCGTCTGGAACGCGAAGAAACATTTGAAATCCCCGCAGCGGCACGTGACCGCTTTTTAATGGAGATTTCAGTCAAGGCGCCCGATGAGCGTGACCTGCAACGCGCGCTGATGTTTGATACCCGTTTTTATGATGTAGAAGCATTGGTGGCACAGTTGCCTGCAGGCCTCACTCCTTATGACCAGTTGAACCTGCTGGCCGAGCATGTACAGGCATCGGTTCGCGCCGAATTGCCATTGCAGAGTTATGCGGTGGATTTGTGGCGGGTATTGAAAGATCCACTGGCTGCCGATATCCAGTTGCCCGACGTGGATATGTCTCGCTTGCTGGCCGGTGGCGCCAGCCCGCGTGGCATGGCCATGCTCATGCGCAGCGCACGGACACGTGCCTGGCTGGAAGGCCGCGACTACCTGACGCCGGATGATATCCGTGCCGTGTGGCCGTTTGTGGTGACGCATCGCGTGTTCTTCAATGGGGTTTATGCACTGCAGCATGAACGCCTGGCGCCACTTTTACTGCAAGCGGTGCTGGATAAGGTCTCTGCACCTTAAATGACAGACAATCAATCACAGGCGGCGTCACGCATTATGGCCATTTCATCAGCGCTTTCCGCCTCGTCGGAAGCATCGTTTTTACATGCAGCGTTTGAACCCCGACAGTTTTTTTACACTATTAACTGGCGTTCAAAGTCTTATAACGCAGGTGCCACGCTTACTAGGCATCATGGTAACGGCAGCGATTTTGCCGGATTTGCTTCGCTGCTGGCCTGCCCGGATCCCAAGCGCATTGATATCCGCGCCAGTGTGCGCACGGTGCCCAGCCAATGGCTGGTGAGAATCTATCTTGAGCGTGCTGCCATCCGCGTGCAAGCGATTGTCGATGTATCAAGCTCCATGTTCTTCCAGGGCGATGCCAATATGCGCCAACAGGTAACAGAGTTCGTGTCTTCACTGGCCTGGTCTGTCACCCGACAGGGGGATGCATTCGGCATGCGTGCTGCCAACGATAGTCTTCAGGCCGGTTTGCAAGTATTGCCCAGTTTTCAGCCAGGCACGGCGCAGGCGGTGGCAAAGCAAATGACCAGTTACTGGCAACAGGCGACGGGTATCCGGCAAGGGCAGGGTGCTTCTGCCGTGACGGCTGCCCTGGAAGCGATAGGCCCGCAGCGGTCACTGGTGTTCCTGATCTCCGATTTTTACTGGCCTGAAGCCCTTATGCAACAGGCTTTAAAAGCTGCGCAGCCACATGATGTGATCCCCGTCGTGTTGCGCGACCAGATGGCGACCGAAGGCTTGCCAGCGTTTGGCTGGGCCAGGTTGCGTGACATGGAAACCGGCGAAGAGCGCAGCTGGATGCTCAGGCGCAGCCTGCACCGGCAGATTGCCGCGCATGCCCGGCAACAGGCACAAGCCCTCAACGCGCAATTTCTTAAGGCAGGCACACGGCCACCTTTATGGCTGCGTCCCGGCTGGCGGGCCGAAGATGTCAGCCGTCATTTGATGGAGACCATGGCATGAGTGCCACATATAGACAATCTGGTCAGTGGGTAAGCCTGTTGCCAGGTTTGTTACTAAGCTTGGCTCTGCTATCAGGATCGGTGGTCGCTGACGAGATTCCTTCGCTGGAAGTGCGTGCGGAAAGCACCACCCGCGAAATTGATTACACCCTGGGTAGTATCGCGCGGCAGCATATTACGCTGCATGTGCCGCCAGGCTTTGAGCTGGATGCCTCCAGCCTGCCAGCGCCTGCACAAAACGAAGCCATAGAGTTACGCGATGCCCATTGGGAGACCAAAGACTCGGCGCACGAACGCCTGATCATGCTTGATATCGACTGGCAAATCTTTGTTGCCGGCGATACGGTCAAGACCATGCCGCTGAAAAAACTGCATCTGGAATTCAAGCGTGACCAGCAGCGTTTGACAGTTGATGTGCCACCTGACAAGGTGATTGTTTCCAGCCTGCTGCCGGCGCGTATTGATGCCGAGCATGTCAAGTTGTATCCAGATGCACCGCTTCCTGAATGGTCATTGGCTAGCCAGCTATGGTCACTGGCGGGCTGGCTGTGCCTGCTGGCGTTGGGCGTGCTTTACCTGCTATGGTTTTTCGGCTGGATTCAATTGCCGCAGGAAAAGCGTATGCCATTCAGGCAGGCATGGCGGGCTATCCAGCGGTTGCGGGAAAATAATCACGAGTCACGCTTGCTGGCGATGCGCCTGATCAGCCGTGCCATGGACCAGTTCGCCGGGATTGCCGTCACAACCGAAAACCTGTCACGGCTGCTCACATTGCATCCGGAGATGGATGCCTACAGTGGCAAATTGCGGCAGTTTTACCAGGTGGTGCAACAGAGCTTTTTTGCCGGGCAGCCATCGGCGTTATCGCTCGAAGAGCTGAGGCAGCTGGCCAGGCAATTAAGCCACATGGAGATTTCCTGAGCATGTGGCATGACAGTACGCAGCAGTTACTGCAAATGTCTGGTTATGGCGAACATTGGGGGGTAACCCAGCTGTGGCCCTTGATGATATTGCCGTTGGCTATCCTGCCCTGGCTATTGCGTGGGCAAATGAGCTTTCCGCATCCGGCGTTGCAAGGGTTGCCCGAGGATGCTTTGTCTGCGTGGCTGGACCGCGTGTGGAAAATGGTTTTAAGTGGACTATTGCTGGCACTGGCGCTGGCATTCACCGGACCTTATCTCCAGTCGCAATATGTAGAAAAGGTCGGGCGCGGTGCACATGTGATGATTGTGCTGGACCGCAGTGCCAGCATGAATGAACCGTTTGTGAAAAAAGGCGATGCTCAGGCGCGGGAGCCCAAAATGAAAGTCGCCCGCAACGTACTCAAAACGCTGGTGGCGCAAGGGCATGATGACCTGATGGGCATGGTGACCTTCAGCACCTCGCCTATCCTGGCCGCGCCACTGGGCAATGACCGTGCTTATGTGCAGGCTGCACTCGATGCCACTGAGGCAGGCGGCATGGGTTTTACGGCGGTGGCGCGCGGGTTGGGTATGGCACTGGATTATTTTGCCGACCAGCCGGTGACGGGTGCGCGGGCCATGGTGCTGGTGTCTGATGGCGGCGCACACCTGGATGGTAAAACCCAGGATATGCTGCGCGCCATGTTTATGCGCCAGCAGGCGTCGCTGTACTGGATTTACTTACGCTCCGAAAGCGGCGTCAGCCTCAAGCAGAGCCTGGCCGAAGGGGAGAATATCGACGCCTATCCTGAGTATGCGCTGCATGAGTATTTCCAGACGCTGAATGTGCCGTACCGCGTGTATGAGGCCGAAAACCCGGAAGCGGTGATGGCGGCGGTGCATGATATTTCCAAATTGAAGAACAAGCCCACGCGTTACCTGGAGCCTGTCTCCCGGCAGGATTTGAGCCAGTATGCCTATGCGCTGGCGTGGCTGGCGTCGGTGTTGTTATTGGCGTTGTATGGCTTGGAGTTGAAACGGTGGCAGGCATGAATGGAAAACTGGCAAATGTGATGCGGCGTGGCGTGTTTTGGGCAGGCCTGCTGGTACTGGTGGCAACGGCGATGCTAGCCAGGCAACTGATTGAAATCTACCAGGCGCAGATTTACCGCAGCAGCCGGGAGCCACATGTGCTGATTGAAAACACGGTGTTCTCTGCCAACCAGACGCCGCAAGCCCTGTTTGCCAACGCGGTGTTTTATGACAGCCAATTAGAACCGGAACAAGCTTTGGCACAATACGCAGCGCTGGCGAGCAAGGTGAGTGAGGATGATCCGCTACGCAAACAGGCCTATTTCAACTCCGGCAATATTTATATGCGCACGGCGACACGCTTGCTTGAACAGCGAGGCCTACCAGCCTGGGATGAAGCCGGCCCACTGGTCGCACTGGCGAAAGAAAGTTACCAGAAAGCCTTGCGTATAGAGCCAGGCTGGTCTGAGGCGAAATACAACTACCAACTGGCATTGCGGCTGTCGCCGACCACGCATGGCATGTCAGCTCCGCAGCAGTACGAAGATGAGCAGATTAAAGCCGAAGAGGAACCGAGCGGCTGGCCGGCCATGCCAGGTAACCCGAGAGGCATGCCCTGATGCAGTCTGGGATATCAAGGGTCTGGGCTGAGCGCCTGGCGCTATGGCTGCGCAGCTGGCGTGGAAATTCAGGCAGCGTGTTTGCCTGGCGCAAGCTTTGCCTGGTGCTGATGCTGTTGTTACTGAGCTTCATTTTGTTCAAGCCGCACTGGCGTTTACCTAACCGTGTCTACGACTGGTATTTCGTGGTGGATATCACGCAGAGTATGAATGTGTCCGATTATCAGGTGGCGGGCAAGAGCATAAGCCGTTTGCAGATGGCCAAGCAAAGCATACGCAAAACTTTGTCGGCGTTACCATGCGGCTCACAAGTGGCCCTGGGCATGTTCACAGAGCGCAATGTGGTCAATGTTGTTCGGCCGATAGAAGTGTGCAGTCATTTTGCCGCACTGGACCAGACTGTTGCCAGTATGGATTGGCGCATGGCATGGGCGGCAGATTCATTTATTGCACATGGATTGTATAACGCTCTGGCACAGGCGCCGCAGCTTGGTGAAAAAATGCGTGTGATGTTTTTTACTGATGGCCAGCAGGCGCCGCCTGCCAACCCTGAATATATGCCAGGTTTTGCTGGCAAGGCCGGGGAAGTGCAAGGCTATCTGGTCGGCATGGGCAAGCCGGTCCCGAGCAAAATTCCCAAACTGGATGAAAAGAATGCGGTTGCCGGTTATTGGGAGCAGGAGGAAGTTCAACGATTCGGCAACTTTGGCATGGCGGAAACCTTGTCCGTGCTGGCCATGGAACAGGGCCAGCATGACCGTAATGCCGGGCATGGCCCGGGTAATTCCTTACTGGAAAATGCGCATTTGTCTGCGCTGGATGTACAGAACCTGCAACGCCTGGCCGATACTACCGGCCTCAATTTCGTGAGATTGGACCATGCCGGACAAAGCAGTGGCTGGGCGACCGGATTAGGCATGACTGCCTGGCGCTGGGCGGATACAGATCTCAGGCCATGGCTGGCCTGGCTTGTTTGTTTGATCTGGCTGGCATATCTGCTGCTGACTTTTGTCGCTAGTCCCTGGCTAATGGCTTTTAAGCGATTTGGGGAGGTTATCAGGCACAAGATAGGCTCAGCCCAACCCTCTGGCAAACAAGCAGTATAGATTTTTTCGAGAAGGAGTAAATATGAAGTGGTCTTTGTTACTGGCTGGATTATTGTTAACTGTGAATGCATGGGCACATGGCCCAACTCCGCAGAAAACCGATGAGTCCATTCAGGTGGATGCGGCAGCTGATGTCGTGTGGAAGCGTGTCAGTGCGCCCTGTGGCATGGCGCAATGGCATCCGCAAGTCGCGGCTTGCGAAGAGGTTAATGATAAGCAGCAGAAAATTATGCTGAAGAATGGCAAGCAGTTATTGCAGGAGATTGATGAGATTTCAGCCACAGAGATGACTGTCTTCTATCGTTTGTCCGGCGAAGTTGATCTGGAGGCCCTTCCGGTGAGCTCCCTCAATGGCAAGATTAAAGTGAGTGCGGAAGGTGCGAATGCTAAAGTGACCTGGACTGCACGCTATTATCGCGCCTTTACCGGTAATGAGCCGCCGGCAGGTCAGGATGACGAGTCTGCCAAAAATGCTGTGGACACTTTTTTCAAAGACGGGTTACAGGGATTGAAAGAAGGGCGCCAGAACGCTGCCGCCAATAGCCAGGGTTGACGTAACAAAATTTCCGTAACCCTGCGTCCGTTGTTTAGAACGATGGAAATGTCTGTGTGTGCGAATGAACCGGAAAAAAGAATCAGATTGTTCACACAGCATTGCCAGGCCAGCACTGGGTCCTAAGTACCATCAAGTGCCTGCCTTTGGGGCGGTGTCACTACATCCAAGGAATTATTATGAGTATCGAGACTATCCCATCTATTCCGGTGGCTATTGAGAATCAGTCGCAATTTAACCATTGGGTAACTGAAAATGATTTTATGGTTGTGTTATTTACTGCCAGCTGGTGTCATCCCTGCCAGCCATTTGCACTTGTATTTGCGGAAGTGGCTGCCAGTTATCCTGAGATATTATTTGCCGTGACTGATATTGATATTGCCACTGATTTAGTGGCCAATTTTCAGGTCAAACAAGTGCCGGCTTTAATGGTTATTCGTGAGCGTATAGTGGTGGATATGGTGACTGGTGCCATGCATTCACATGAGCTGAACCATCATGTGCAAATGTGGCAGGCTGTGAATATGGCATCGATTACGGCACATTTCGAGCAAAAAATGGCATAGGCGAATGAAGGCAGAGCACAGCATGGGATTCTGCTCCAGAACAAATCGTAATCTTTTATCGTGGCAGTACCAATCAGCAGAAAAGTATAAACACTTGTTTCTGCAACAAGAGGCAACAATCGCGAACAAGGCGATTACCATCTATGGCAAGACATGAAAGCGATATGCAGAGATTGAAGGCATGGCTATTTGTGCTGGGCATCAGTATGCCGGTATTGGGACAGGCAGCTGAGTACGCTTATATCACCAATCAGGGGGAGGATACAGTCTCGGTGATTAGCCTTGAGCAGCAACGGGTGATCAGCACTCTCAAGGTGGGCAGAGCACCGGTGGGGGTGGCAATTGACCATCTTCACCACAAAGCTTATATCAGCAATGTCGATGGCAAGTCATTGTCCGTTATCGACATGATACGTCAACAGGTGATTCAGACCATTGCCCTGCCAATCTCGCCGGTCGGCATCACCGTCGATCGCAACGGTGACCGCTTATATGTGGCTGATTGGTATCACGACACTATTTTGATCGTCGCCCCTGATTCCGGTGCCATCGTGGCCAGGGTGAGAGTTGGTCAGGCACCAGGCGGGTTGCAACTGAGCCAGGATGGTACGACGTTGTATGTCGCCAACCGGGACAGCAATGATATCAGTGTTGTTGATACCCGGTCCGGCAAGGAGCGTGACCGGATTAATGTCGGCCAGCATCCGTTTGGCCTGAGGTTAAGTATGGATGGCGAGCGATTATTCGTTGTCAATGTGTATTCAAATTCTGTAAGTGTGGTGGATACCGCGAGCAATAAAGCAGTGAATACGTTTATGGTGGGTGATCATCCTTATTGCGTGGCAGAAGATAATGTCGGGCAGCGGTTATTTGTGACTAATACCGGTGAGGATACTGTCAGCGTGATTGACCTCACCAGTCAGAAGGTGATCCGCACCATACGTGTGCCAGGTACGCCCGAGGGCATTGCTTACGATAGCATGCACCAACAGATACTGGTTGCTAGCTGGATGGAGAATGTATTGATCGTGATAGATGGGCAAAGCTTGGATGTGAAGCCATCCATTGTCGTAGGTTCACAACCCAGGGCTTTTGGCCAATTCATCGGAAGTCTGCCTTGAGTTTTTGATCAATGAACCATCTTCATATCAAGCGCCAGCAAGGAGGCTTGACTGGGTAATTTCGGGAGTTTTTCCCAATCATATCGGGAAACTTCTCGCTATAGTTTTGAGAAGCAAGCGACTAATATGCAACTGTCATTTAAATTTTGAATTTAATTGATTTGCATAAGATCTATCTCCATACGGCCAGTTGTTTGTAACAACTGGCCAATTTTTTTGAAGGACTTTCTATGCAAGGCAACCTGCAATATGTATTGACCGCATGTGTATTCACATTCTTTTGCTCATCGGCATTTTCCCAGCCTATGGCTTATGTCCCGAATGAAAAGGATGGCACGGTCTCTGTCATTGATACCAGCACCGATGAGGTGGTGAAGCAATTGCCTGTCAAGGGCAGACTAGGCAAAAAGATTCAGGCGGCTGCCATACATCCTATTAACCAGAAGCTGTATGTGGTGGTGCGTGACAAGAATGCTGTGGCTGTGGTGGATACGGTACAAGGTGATCAGACGGCTTTGATTAAAGTGGGTGATGAGCCGGAAGGCATTGCTATTTCACCGGATGGAAAGTTGCTGGCGGCTTGCCTGGAAGAGGAGAATGCCGTGGCGTTGGTGGATCTGCAAAGTAATCAGTTGCAGAAAACCATTGCCACACAGGGAAAGAACCCGGAGCATTGTGTGTTTTCACCTGACCAGCAATGGCTGCTGGCAAGCAATGAGAAAAGTAATAACGTGGATGTGATCAGTCTGGCATCGCTCAAATCAGAGCATCTGATTGCGGCGACCAAGCATCCGCGCGGCGTGGCTTTCAGTCCTGATGGCAAACTGGCATATGTTGCCAATGAGGCTGCCAATCTGCTGGAGATTATTTCTACTGCCAGCTGGAAAGTCGAGGCCAATATCAAGGTGGGCTTGCGCTCTAACGGGGTACTCGTCAATGCGGATGGCAGCCGTGTTTATGTCAGCAATGGCGGTGACCACAATGTGAGTGTCATCGATACGGCCAGCCGTAAAATCATCGCCACGATTGCAGTTGGAAAGCGGCCATGGAATATGGCGCTTACCCCGGATGGTAAAAAACTGTATGTGGCTAACGGCCGCAGTAACAATGTGTCGGTGATTGATACGCAAACCAATACCAAACTCAAGGATATTTCGGTAGGCAAGCTGCCCTGGGGCGTTGTCATTCACTAATGGGAAGGTGGTGAGTATGCCGAAAGACTGCTCACCTCATTGTTTCTTGTTGAAAAAACCGGAATAGAAAATAAAGAAAGACTTTGAAAACCAGCTGAACGGCTGGTTTTTTTATTTTCTTGCAGAATATTGATCTGGATCAAATAATTCGCAAACAAAACCTTTTCATCATCTACGCGCTTATTGCCCATCATGCGATTGATGCTATAGTTTTCAGGCAATCTCAATCGTGGCCTTCCGCCTCAAAATAAGGAGAAACGCATGGGCGCGTATAAAAAACTCTGGCTTACCCTGATCGCTGTTCTGATCGTCACTTTCACCATCCTTGGTTATTACGGGGCCGAGATTTACCGGCTGGCACCGCCAATACCGGAACGGGTAAGCAGTGCTGATGCACAGGTCACTTTCAGCCGGGAAGATATTCTTCAGGGCCAGTCGCACTGGCAATCGGTGGGTGGAATGCAGCTGGGTTCCATCTGGGGGCATGGTGCTTACCAGGCGCCTGACTGGACTGCGGACTGGTTGCACCGTGAACTGGTGGCGTGGCTGGAGATGGCTGCGCAGGAGACGTTCCAGACATCCTATAGCGAGCTGAGTGCCGTGAAGCAGGCAGGTTTGCGCGAGTTGCTCAAGCAGGAATACCGTAATAACCGGCTGGATGCAGCCGGAGTGTTGCAACTGACGCCCAGACGTGCGGCGGCAGTGCAGCAGACCGCTGCTTATTACGATGCGCTGTTCTCCGATGCGGCTGCACTCAAGCAGACGCGTATTGCTTTTGCCATGAAGGACAATACCCTGCCAGCAGCTGAAAGCCGCCAGAAACTGGCCAGTTTCTTTTTCTGGACTGCCTGGGCGGCAGCCACCGAGCGCCCTGATGGCAAGGTGACTTATACCAATAACTGGCCGCATGAGCCGCTGATTGATAACAAGCCCAGCAGCGAGAATATGCTGTGGTCCATGGGTAGCGTGATTCTGTTGCTGGCAGGTATAGGTTTCCTGATCCTCGGTGCTTCCATCTTGCGCAAGGAAGAGGCCGCGTCGCCAGTGGCTGGCATGCTGGACCCGATTACCAGCCTGGTGCTGACACCTTCGCAACGGGCGCTGGGCAAATACCTGTTTATTGTCGCGGCACTGCTGGTATTCCAGGTCATGGTAGGCGGATTTACCGCGCATTACACGGTAGAAGGGCAGGAGTTTTACGGCGTGGATGTTTCGCGCTGGTTCCCTTACGCCCTGACACGCACCTGGCATATCCAGAGTGCGTTGTTCTGGATCGCCACCGGTTTCCTGGCGGCAGGCCTGTTCCTGGCACCTATCATCAACGGTGGCCGTGATCCGGCTTACCAGAAACTGGGTGTCAATCTGCTGTTTGTGGCCTTGCTGGTTGTGGTGACCGGTTCTTTTCTCGGTCAATACAGTGCGATTGCCAATCTGTTACCAATCCGCTTCAATTTCTGGTTTGGTCACCAGGGCTATGAATACATAGATCTGGGCCGTTTCTGGCAGGTTGCCCTGTTTATCGGCCTGTTGTTGTGGCTGGGCCTGATGTTGCGCTGCATGATTCCGGCGCTGAAAGCACCGTCCGGCGATAAAAACCTGCTGGCCTTGCTGACGGCTTCGGTGATCGCGATTGGCCTGTTCTATGGTTCCGGCCTGTTTTACGGCGAGCATAGCAACCTGTCCGTAATGGAGTACTGGCGCTGGTGGGTTGTGCATCTGTGGGTGGAAGGCATTTTTGAAGTGTTTGCCACTGTGGCGCTGGCTTATATCTTTATGTCGCTGGGACTGGTTTCCAGAACCACGGCCACGGTTGCCAGCCTGGCTTCTGCCTCGCTGTTCATGATAGGCGGCGTGCCAGGCACTTTCCATCACCTGTATTTTTCAGGCACGACCACACCGGTGATGGCGATAGGTGCCAGTTTCAGCGCGCTGGAGGTGGTGCCCTTGCTGGTACTGAGCTATGAAGCCTGGCATCACTGGCATATGCACACACGGGCAGCGTGGCTGGAAAACCTGCGCTGGCCCTTATGCTGTTTTGCTGCCGTGGCATTCTGGAACATGCTGGGGGCCGGTGTGTTCGGTTTCCTGATTAATCCGCCCATTTCGCTGTATTACATCCAGGGGCTGAATACTACCGCCGTGCATGCGCATGCGGCATTGTTTGGCGTGTATGGCTTCCTGGCGCTGGGTTTCGCCTTGCTGGTGCTGCGGTATCTGCATCCACAGGTGACATTTAACGAAAAACTGATGAAAACCGGTTTCTGGGCGCTGAATATTGGCCTGTTGCTGATGATATTTACCAGCCTGCTGCCTATCGGCTTCCTGCAGTTCCAGGCCAGTTTCAGCGAAGGTCTGTGGTATGCGCGCAGTGAGGCTTTCATGCAACAGCCGCACATGCAAACCCTGCGCTGGGTCAGAACGATAGGTGATGTGGTCTTTATTATCGGGGCTGTATCCATTGCCGGCCAGATCCTGCTAACATTGTGCAAACGCCAGTCGCAGCAGCGAAAGGCTTGATTTGATTGACCTGAATGGAGGTGGCACATGAGTATGCAGCATTTTGCACCAGGCGATATTATCGACATCAGTCCTTCGGGAGGCAATTTTGATGCGGCCACTTCGGCAACGCTGATTCGGCAAAGCCATATTGAAGTATTCAGGTTTGTGCTCAGGTCAGGTAAATCAACGCCGGAGCATACCGCTGCCGGCGACCTGACCATACAATGCCTGCAGGGCGCAGTGGAGTTGGCCATGCAGGACCGTGTACAGGTGCTGGAGGCTAACCAGCTGGTGTATCTGAAAGCAGACGATGCACATACGGTCAAGGCACTGAGCGACTCTGTGCTGCTGATCACTATTTTGCTCAGGCGTGAGTAATTTCAACGCCTTTGTGCGTCATATCTGACAGTAAAATCTGGCGCCGGCTTACACCGCCAGCGCGCTAACCTTTGTATCCTGATACGGCTGGTGCCGCAAGATTCAATGCATTTGCCAGCAACTGTTTCATGTTTCCATGGGTTAGGAGCGTGCCATGTTGCCAGCGTCAGACGCATTATTGTTCGAAAGTCACGGTTACACCTTACAGGTCTTATACGTCAAACTTGCCCCGCAAGCGTTCACGCAATGGGGCTATCTGGTCCAGCACCCCGACCAGACCTCTGCCGCTTTTAAAGATAAAGTCCAGGCATTGCAGTATCTGGATCAGGTGCTCAATCATGAACAGTCGGTAACTCCTCAAACTTCGCCGGCAGAAAAGATATTGCAGGAAGACATGACGACCGCGTTGAGCACTTCCTCACTGATCACGACAGATTAACGAGGTCAGCATGCTGGTCAAACAGATATGGGCGCTTTTTAAAAGTGTATTCAAGTCATGGAATGATGACCATGCACAAAGCATGGGAGCGGCACTGGCCTATTACACGCTGTTTTCTATCGCACCCTTGCTGCTGATAGTCATTGCCATTTCCGGCATTGTCTTCGGCCCGCAAGCGGCAAGAGGAGAAATTCTCGACCAGTTGCACAGCCTGATGGGAGAGCAGGGCGCACGGGCGGTTCAAACCCTGCTGGAAAGTACCAACCAGCCCACAGAAGGGATCGCGGCCACCACCATAGGCATTGTGTTGTTGGTGATAGGGGCCACCACAGTGTTCGGGGAGTTGCAGGATTCGCTGGACAGGATCTGGCGGGTCCCGGCGAGAAACAGCAGCGGCTTGTGGAGCCTGATTCGTGCCCGGCTGTTATCGTTCGGCATGATCATGGGCACAGGCTTTTTGCTGATGGTATCGCTGATTTTCAGTGCCGGCCTTTCTGCCATGAGTAAATGGTGGTCGCCAGTGTTTGCAGACTGGATACCCATCGCGAATCTGGTCAACTTTTTATTCAGTTTCCTGTTAACCACCGGTATGTTTGCCATGATTTACAAGATCATGCCGCGTGCCAGTATCCGCTGGAGTGAAGTATGGATAGGCGCTGCCATCACTGCGGCCTTGTTTACCGTGGGCAAATGGCTGATCGGCATTTATATCGGGCGTAGTGCCATTGCCAGCGGCTACGGTGCTGCGGGCTCGCTGCTGGCATTACTGGTCTGGATTTATTATTCGGCGCAAATTTTCCTGATGGGCGCAGAATTTACCTGGGCCTATTCACATTTTTTCGGCTCGCGCAAAGGCAAGGATATGCCTTCGTCACTGACCGGCAGAATGGCAGAAACAGAAGTGCCAACCGCCCAGCCGTCAGTCAAGCGTTCCGCTGGCAAGGCAGCCCGAAAACGCCGCAAGTAATTTGCTCCTTTCCAGACGTCTGTTGCCGGCATTTACAGCTATTCCTACATTATATTAAATTGTATAATGAATGTTTGCTGCTGCCGGACGCATTGAGTGTTCGGCGACAAGCAAACGAGACAACAAACTGGAAAGCCTGTGATTTACGTTGAACTGAAGTCGGTGATGTTACAAAAGCAATTGGCATGGGGCAGAACCATCACCATCACGGAGATTGCCGACGCCAGCGGCATCAGCCGCATGACCCTGCACCGCATGCTAAAAGACCGCACTTACAACGCCAGCACCGATCACCTCAACAAGCTGTGTGCCTATTTAGAGTGCAGTTTATTCGATCTGGTGCGCTGGGAACCTGACCAGCCGGTATTGCAGAAACAAAGATTCGCCTGATCAGGCTTCCCAACCCATCTTTTTATCGTTGCCAGGGCAGGGGGCCGTAATTTACGGCCAACCCTGGTGACAACTTTAATCTTGTTTCCGGCAGTATTCGCTTCAGCCTTTAGCGGAAATCTACTGTATTTTCAGGTTAAATGCGGGTTCCATGCCTGTTCACTCGCATGAGACTGCTGTGAAACAGTCAAGTTAACCGGCTTTTCCTGCTTTTTTTGCGCAATCCATTTACAGTTGGATTTTCGATAATAAGAGAAATTTTTTGGAATTTCTGTTATGAAACCGTCGTCCGCTTCTCTGTCATCTGCCAGTGCATTGGAAAAAGACAGCCGCTACTGGATGGAGCAACTGATACAGGCTTGGCAACAGGGTGAGTGGGCGCAATGCATGTCCCTGGCGCAAAAAATCACCACGGATTTTCCAAGGGAAGGGCTGGCATGGAAGCTGCTGGGCAGCTTGTACCAGCAGCAAAATGATCTTGTTGCCGCCGCAGAGGCATTTTCCCAGGCAGGCAAACTGCTGAAAAAAGATGCCGAGGTGTTTTATAACCTGGCCAACGTCTATGCCCAGCTGGAAGACCACGCGCAAGCCATCAAATACTATCAGCAGACCATCAAACTGAATCCTGAATTCAGCCGTGCCTACGCTAACTGGGCAGTCGAGCTGAAGCAAACCGAGCAATTGCAGGAAGCTGAAAAGCTGTTACGTCGAGGCCTGACGGTGCCGCAGCAGGATGGTCGCGTGCATTTTGAACTGGCGACCTTGCTGCATGAAGCGGAAAAACCACTGGAAGCCATTCAGCATTATCGTGAGGCCGCAGCACTGGAACCACAAAATGCCGTGGTCTTTTTCAATATGGGCGTGGCACTTGAGTTGCTGGGCAATGAGAGTGAAGCCCTTCAGGCTTATGAAACTGCGATTGCCCTGCAGGCGGATTATGTGGATGCATATGGGCATTTGGGTGCGTTATATCTCGAAAAAGAAAATTTCAGCGAAGCCGAGCAATGGTTGCTGGCCGGTCAGGCCATTCAGCCACAGGCATTATCGGTGCTGAAAGGGCTGGCCAGGTTGTATCGTGTGACGCAGCGTCCACGCGAATACCAGCAATACCTGGACCAGATCATGCGCCTTGAAGATTTCAGTGCAGAATCCCTGAACAGCTTCGCTACTGAAATGATTAACCAGCATTTGTACGCCCAGGCAGAAAGCTGTTGCCTGAAAGCCTTGGAAAAGGATCCGGAAAATCCTTATGTACTGGCAAACATGGGTTTGATCGAGGGTGCCAGGCAGGGGTATGACAAGGCATGTCAGTATTATGACCAGGCTTTGCAGCAATTACCGGATGCCAAAGTGATTGCCAGTAACTACAGTGTTGTTCTGCGGCAGATGGAGCGTTTTGATCAGGCCATCACCTGCCTGGAAAAAGTGCTGGACAATCATCCGGAATTTATCGGCGGACATGTCAATCTGGCCAATATCTATCTCGATATGGGGCAGGTTGAAAAAGCCATTGAGATTTTGAAGCAAGCCCTGGTGCTGGCACCTGGCGATGTGATGGCATTGACCAATCTGCTGTTCTGCAACAGTTACGTCAATACCCTGTCACACGATGAAAACCTGAGTTATGCCAGTCAGCTGGGGGCGTCCATCATGCAGCATGCGCTGCCTTATGACAGCTGGTATGTGCATGCCCAGGAGCAACGTCTGCGTATCGGTCTGGTATCGGCTGATTTGATTAAACACCCGGTAGCTTATTTTCTGCATCAATGGTTGCAGCAATTTGATGCCAGCCGGCTGGAAATTTATGCGTATTCCTCCGATGGTTGCGAAGATGCGTTCTCCCAGGAATTGAAGGCGTTGTGTAATCAGTGGCGCTCCCTGGCCGGGTTGACAGATGCGCAGGCAGCAAAGCAGATCCGTGAAGACGGGATTCATATCCTGCTGGATTTGTCCGGTCTTAGCCGAGGTCACCGTCTGTCGATTTTTGCGTATAAGCCGGCACCAGTACAGGCAAACTGGCTGGGATACTGGGGAACGACAGGTTTGCCTGCCATGGATTATGTGATTGCCGATCCGGTCAGTATGGATGCACAGGTGGCAATGCAGTTTACCGAGCAGGCGGCATATCTGCCGCATACGCGCATGTGTTTCGCGATTCCTGACTATGATATCGCCGTCAATGACTTGCCAGCCCTGGCGACGGGTGCAGTCACTTTCGGGTGCTTCCAGAAGTACAGCAAGGTAAATGACGATGTGCTGGCCTGCTGGGGAAAGATCCTGCAAGCCTTGCCTTCGGCCAGATTGTACTGGCAGACCAGGGCCTTCAATGATGCCAGAGTGCGCCAAGAAGCATCTGCCTGGTTACAGAAACATGGCATTGCGGCTGAACGCTGCACTTTGTCCGGTGGGGTATCCAGGGGAGAGTACCTGAAAAATCACCATCAGATTGACATGATTCTGGACACCTTCCCATTCACCGGCGGCACGACCACTTGTGAAGCATTGTGGATGGGCGTGCCTACGCTCACTTTGCTGGGTGATACGCTGATTGCGCGCCAGGGTGCCAGCTTTATGACCGCTGCCGGCCTGCCTGACTGGGTGGCGGATAGCCGCGAAGAATATATCCGCAAAGCCGTTGCGTTCGCCAGCGACCCGGATGCACTGGCAGCATTACGTGCCGGGCTACGCGCACAGGTGATCGCTTCACCATTAATGAATGGCGTGCAGTTTGCACATGATTTCGAACAGCTGCTATTCAGCCTGTGGCAGCAGACAGCTCCCAAACTCAAGCCTGAACAATATCTGGCAGATGCTCCTGTACAAGCAGCGTTTACCGGGGATACACCGGTTTGGGTGGTCAGCGCCACGCGTATGGATGAAGCCACTTTCTGGCGTGAGTCCGCGCTGGGCAGGTCACTGAAGCGGCATATGCAGCAGGATGCGCGACTGATAGCCAAAGTGGCTTGCGAGAATACCCGCGGATTATCCGAAATTTTCAACGAGGCAATTGCGGCGGCACCGGATAATGCCTTGCTGGTATTTATTCATGATGATGTCTGGATTGATGAAAATACCTTTGTGCAAAGTGTCTCAGAGGGCTTGCAGCAATTTGACGTGATTGGCGTGGCGGGTAATGCACGCCTGCAGCCAGGCCAGCCTGGCTGGTGTTTTGTCGATACCCGCTTTACCTGGGATGATCCTGTGTATTTACGCGGGGCTGTCGGTCATGGCCAGCATGCATTCGGGCCGGTGTCGGCTTATGGCAAAGCGTCGGGCAGCAGCCTGTTGATGGATGGTGTATTCCTGGCTGCCTATAAACAGCGACTGATAGAAGCTGATGTCAGTTTTGATCCGCAGTTTGACTTCCATTTTTATGACCTGGATTTCTGCCGTACGGCCAGCCAGGCCGGTTTGCAACTGGGGGTATGGCCGGTGCGCCTGACGCATCAGAGTGGCGGTGCATTTGGCACGCAGCGCTGGCATGAAAAATACCGGCAGTATGCCCGGAAATGGGAGCCATCTGGGGATGCTGACACTGTCAGCCAGCCGTCAGCTGCGTTGACTGAGGCCATTGAAGAAGTTTTCACTCAGGCCGTGCATTATCACCAGCAGGGTGATGCCCGGCAGGCGGTTACTCTTTATCAGGAGATTTTGCAGGTCATGCCACAGCATGCCTTGTCATTGCACAATCTCGGCCTGATTGCCTGGCAAGAGCAGCAGCAGGCTGAAGCGCTGGCCTATTTTGAACAGGCTTATGCACTGGCGCCTGATCAATGGCAACTGTTGAGCAGTTATCTGCATGCACTCAAAACGACAGGCAGTCCGCAATTGCAAGCGGTGATGACACAGGCATTGCAGCGCGGTCATCATCTTGCAGCCTTGCAGTCATTAATCGCGGACTGGGGAATGGATACCCCATCAGCATCACCGATCACCAGTCAGCCGGAAAGCGAAGAAGCGGCCTTGCTGGCGCTGTTTGAGCAGGGAAGCTATGGCGAGATGCAGTCGCGCCTGAGTGACTTGTTGCAACAGCATCCTGACTGGCTGAATGGCTGGAAAATGCTTAGCAATGCCCGTATGTTGCTCAAGGAAGATGCACGCGAACCGGCCAAACGTGCCCTGGAACTCAACCAGAATGACCCCAAAGAACATTGCTACTATGGCCTGGTGCTCAAAGCACAGGGCGATTTAAATGGCGCGGCTCAGGCATTTGAACAGGCGATTGCGCTAAAGCCGGATTACGCCGCTGCCTACAACAATCTGGGCATAGTACTCAAAGACATGGGGAATGTGTCTGCTGCCATCAGCCATTTCAAACAGGCGCTGGCGCTCCAGCCGGACGATGCGGGTTGTTTCAGCAATTTACTGTTTTGCATGAGTCATGCGCAGGAAGTGAATACTGAAGCCCTGGTGCAAGCGCATCTGGCGTATGCAGAGATGTATGAAGCCCCTTTAAAAGCACACTGGCAACCGCATACCAATGCCCGCGATCCACAGCGACCATTACGGGTAGGCATGGTGTCAGCCGATTTCAGGGAGCATTCTGTTGCCCATTTCCTGCAACCATTGCTGCCAGGGCTGGCCAGCAACCAGCAACTGGCGTTATATGCTTATTACAATTACCCGATCAGCGATGCAGTCACGGCAGACATGCGTCAGTATTTTGCTGAGTGGAAGGAGGTTTCCGCATTATCAGATGAAGCATTAGCTGAAACTATTCGTCAGGATGAGATAGATATCCTGATTGATCTGTCCGGCCATACTTCCGGCAACCGCTTGCTGACCTTTGCGCGCAAACCAGCGCCAGTACAAATCAGCTGGCTGGGTTATCTGAATACGACCGGCCTGACCGCCATGGATTATTACCTGGCCGATGCCACCCTGGCACCCGCAGGTATGCTGGATAATCAGTTCACTGAAAAACTGGTGCAATTGCCGGTGAATGCGGTTTTCACCCCTGATGCAAATGCTCCGGAAATAAATCCGTTGCCAGCACTGACTAATGGCTATATCACCTTCGGCTGCTTTAACCGGCCGAACAAAATTACACAAGCCACGGTGCAACTCTGGGCGCAACTAATGCAGACTGTGCCTGATAGTCGCCTGATCCTGGGTGGCATGGCTGACCAGGCCAGCTATCAGCATCTGCAGCAGTGGTTTCTGGATGCCGGTATTGAAGCCGGGCGCATCACCTACTATGCGCGTACCGATATGGCAGGCTATCTGCGCCAGTACCATGAAGTGGATATTTGTTTGGATACCTCTCCTTCCAATGGCGTGACAACTACTGCACATGCGTTATGGATGGGCGTGCCTACATTATGTGTGACAGGTGATCGACTGGCGAGCCGGGGTGCCATGGCACTGATGCAGCATCTGCAGCTGGACAACTGGATTGTCGCGGATAAGGCAGCCTTTGCCCGGCAAGGGCAATACCTGTGCAGTGATGTGGCGGGATTGTCTGCACTGCGTCCCGGTTTAAGAGCGCGTTTCGCAGATTCGCTGCTGCTCAATACCGATAAACAGGCGCAGGCGCTGATGCAGGCATTGCGTACGATGTGGCACATCTGGTGTGAAGGCCAGCCTGCACAAGGTTTTGCCATCGCTGCTGATAGCCAGTCACAAGCTGATATCACTCAACATGCTGCAGAATATGCGCCAGAGGATATTGCCGGGTTAATTAACCAGGCAAAACAGCATCAGGATGCCGGTGAGATTGAACCGGCCATCGCCTGTTACGAGCAGGTATTGGCAGCCGATGCCGGCCATGCCGAAGCAAATCATAATCTTGGTTTTATCAAGGCGAATACTGTGGGGGCGGAGCATGCGCTGCCATATCTGGAGTCCGCTGTTTTATCCGCTCCACAGCATGAGCAATACTGGGTAAGTTATATTGATGCCTTCATTATGCTTGAAGATTTTTCCACGGCAGAGATGGCTATTACGCATGCCTTGCAGCACGGATTATCTGCGGCTAATGCTGAATTGCTGCGCAGCGATATCAATACTCTGCGAGCAGCGAAAATAGCAGCAAGTGCAGCAGTACACGGGGGATCACAGTCACCACGTATCACAACACTAATACCTGCTTATAAACATGAGTATTTAACCGAGTTATTCATGGCCTTGTCGGCCCAAAGCTATACACACTTCCGAGTCATCGTTTCGGATGACAGTCCGGAGCAAAAGATAACGCAATTGCTAGCCAGTGCCGAGTTTGCTTCTTTTGTACAGGCGATGGATATCCAGGTCGTACAGGGGCCGGGAAAGGGTACCATGGCCAATATTGTGAATTTACTCGCACAATGCGGTGCGCAGGATGACCTGGTCCACATTCTGTTTGACGATGATCTGATTTATCCGCGTTTTTATGAAAAGCATGTGCAGGCACATTTGCAGGCTAATGTTGGTGTTTCTGTCAGTTATCGCTGGTATTGCAATGAGCAGGGGCAACCTTTGGGGGTAACTCCAGTCCCGGCATTTGTGAATGTTGACCGGTCAGACTGCATTTCGCTGGATACTCAGTTGCTGTTTGACTCCACACTTGCGGATTGTAATAACTGGTTAGGCGAGTTTTCAAATGCAGTCTTTAAACTGGATGCAGTCAAGTTGTATGGTCGCTCACGTCTGGCAGATATTCCATATTATGGTTTGGGTGACATTGGTGTATTGCTAGAGATTGCCTTGCAGCAACAAGTGGTACTGGTGAAAGAGTATCTGGGTGCTTTCCGTCAGCATGGCAACCAGCATAGCGTGAATTATGAATCACGTGTATTCAAATGTGGACTGGTCGCCTGGGTGGCTTTGGCACTGGGAGCTTACAAGCTGGACAGGATACCTGCGGAGCTACTGCAGCGTGTCGTGTCCAGGATGCACCGGATAATGGCCAGCCGTTATGCTGCAGGCGGCGATATGCAGGCACTGATGACGCTTTTTGCATCAGAGTCTGCCAGTAGCCCATCGTTCGAACAGGCTTTCCGTGCAGCCTGGGAAGAATTGCTGACAGGCGATGACTGGATAGCGGCACAAACACTACAAGGATATTCTGAATATGCAATGTCTTCCTTATCAGTCTGAACAGGCGGCAGAATGGAATATGTTCCTGGCGCAAAGCCGTAACGGAACATTCCTGTTTCATCGTGATTATATGGACTACCACGCTGACAGGTTTGAAGATGCTTCTGTCTGGATAATGAAAGAAGAGCAGGCCGTAGCGATGCTAGCGGCCAACAGGCAAGGGGACACCATTGTCAGTCATGGCGGGCTGACGTTTGGCGGTCTGGTGCTGGGAAATAAAACAGGTGCTGCTGATGTGGTGGAAATTTTCGTGCATTTGCGTGAGCACTGGGCAGCGCAAGGAATACGCAAATTGATTTATAAACCGGTGCCACATATCTACCATAAAGTACCGAGCGAAGAAGATTTGTACGCATTGCATCGATTACAGGCTCGCACGGTACGTGTGGATATTTCCACTACCATCGATCAGTCACATCGCCTGCCATTGTCCAAAGGGCGCAAACACGCATTGGGCAAGGCACGCAAGGCAGGCATTACTATCCGGCAGAGTCAGGATTATGCTGCCTGCTGGCAGATGCTGACCCGGAATCTGTCAGACCGGCACGGGGTAACGCCTACGCATAGTCTGGCAGAAATTCAGTTACTGGCCAGCCGCTGCCCTGAAATTGCCTTGTATATGGCTTATCTTGAAGAGCAGCCAGTCGCCGCTGTTGTCATGTATGGCTATGGTCAGGTCGCGCATACCCAATATATTGCACTGACAGACCTCGCCCGTGAGACCGGTGCGCTGGATCTGCTGCTGGAAACGCTGATTACAGAAATCTACGTCGATAAACCCTATTTCAACTTCGGTATTTCGACCTGCAATAACGGTATGTATTTCAATGAAGGGTTATGTGCGCAAAAGGAAATGTTTGGCGGCAGAGCCACTATTATGCAATGGCTGGAACTGGAGTGTGTATGAATGTATTGAATCGTAAACAGGCGATTGCTGAATATGAGCAGGCTTACAGTGCCAGTGATTTTGAAGTCATACAAGCCAGTTATCGCAAGAAACTGTTGCTGGAATTATTAGAGCGGATCAAACCCGGACGCGTGCTTGAAATCGGTTGCGGCTGGGAAACCATTGCCAATCATTGGTCGGGATTCGATCAACTCACGATTGTTGAGCCGGGTGCACAGTTTGCGGCGAAAGCACGGCAGGACGTGTCGGGATTGGCTGGTGTGAGTATTGTGGAAGCCTTTATGGAAGAGGCAATTGATACCCTGAAAACGCAATCGTATGACTTGATTCTGTTAAGCAGCCTGTTACATGAGGTGCCTGATCCAGCTTTGCTTATGCGTAGTGCCAAAGCCTTGTGTGATGCTGATACCATGGTGCATGCAAATGTGCCGAATGCCCAGTCCATGCATCGTTTGCTGGCACTGGAAATGGGACTGATCCAGGATATTTACGCACAATCCGCTCTGCAGAAATCCTTTAAACAGCCACGTATCTTTGATCTGGCGCAATTGAAAACACTAGCGACAGATGCAGGCTTCAAGGTTGTTGAGCATGGATCATTCTTCATGAAGCCATTCACACACGGTCAAATGATGACCATGGTCAATAATGAATTACTCACTTCCCGCATGCTGGATGGCATGTGGGCGCTTACCAAACATTTTCCTGACCATGGGTCGGAAATTTACGTCAATCTCAAATGCGAGGACTGAAAAATGCGTACTGAAACAACCGTGATTGTAGGCAATGCTCTGGCGGGAATGGTGGCGGCCCTGGAAATTGCCCGTCAAGGCAAGCCCGTAACATTGGTGAATCCTGGTGGCCCGCTGGGAGGCTATTTTGCCGGGTTGGAGATTGAGGGAGTGATGTTTGATGCGGGACTGGTCAAGTTCGAGCTGGATGGTTATTTGTCTCAGCAGAACAAGTTGGCCAGTTATGACCCTAAACTGCGCAATGATGTGGGGCGATTCATGAATATTGTGCATGACTGGGCATTGCAATATGCACCGCTCCACCAGTTTGACATGCCGAAAATGTGGCTGCAGAACCAGGCTTACGATGACGTGATATTGAGTAACAGTTATCACACTTTCAGTCAGTTACCCTTTGCACAGGACAGCATCAGGGAGTTGCAGGCTGCTTCGCCTGCGCCGGATATTCATGCACGGCAAAAAGCCAATGGCAGCCGTTATCACACACTGGATTACCTGACGGCCTCTTTGGCTAATCACGGCAAGAGTATGCATGAGCATATTATTGCGCCTTACCTGATGAAAGCGCAGGGCGTGACTGCCGATAAAATGCTGGCGCGTTATCATCGCGTGGCCTGGCTTCCCCTTTTTTATCCCGAGACCTTGCTGGCGAGCTTTCAGGGGCAGGCCGTGCCGTTGCAACCTACCGTATTTCACTATCCTGTAGAGGGTGGGGTCGGTGGTATTGTGAAACAGGTCAGGCAGCAGGTACTGTCTCATCCGAATGTGACTTATGTGCAGCAAGCTGTACAGTCTGTGACAAAAAACGCGGATGGCTGGCAGATACAATTACCGGAAGCCACTCTGCAGGCTGATCATCTGGTTTGGACAGGCGCCCCGGCGGCATTGCTGAAAGCATTGGGCAAGCAGCCTGCCAGTGTGCAGGAAATTAAATCGCCGCTTGCCGTCTTGTTCTTGCGTCTGAAAAAGCAGGATATTCAGCAGGTGTACACATTGCTGCATGTGCTGGATATGGATAAATGTGCCTACCGCATTACCAATCAGACTGCCTGTGCAGATAACGACACCGATGATATGAATATTGTGGTGGAGTTTAACCAGGATTATTTCAGGCGCCTGTATGGAGAGCCTGCGGATGACCAGTACATCATAGATATATTGCTGGCGGAGCTGGCCGCCATGGGTATGGTCGCGACAGAAACACAACCTCTGATTGCTGCGATTAAACGTATTCCCGGCGGCTTCCTGGTACCTGATGCCGCCGCACGGGATGCCTGGGAGCAGGATCAGCAGCAAGTGGCAACCTTGCATCCCGGCATCGCCTTGCTGGCGATGTCCAGCGGCTTTTTTGCCACTTCTCTGAATGACCAGGTCATTCAGGGCCTTTATTATGCTGAAACCCGTCAGCAAGACGCTTCCGTATGTGATTCTGTGAACTGATCACGCAGTTTTATTATTGCCTGTCGCTGATGCCGGGATGTTGCCTCCGGCATCAGCGACACTATAGGTCAGCATCTATCACTAGCATGCTGTGCATGGTTCCCGTTTTCTCATATTAAAAAGCAGGCGTTTTTCCAGTTTGTTAGCAGAATCAAAATAAGGTGGCACCGCTTATAGTGTCAAGCATCGTATTCAAGATGTTCTGACACCAGAGGTGACCACGTGCCATTAGCTGATTGCCGTATTATCGAGCTTCCCAAAATTCATGACCCGCATGGCAATTTAACGTTTGTGCAGAATGATGATCAACTGCCGTTCGCCATGCAGCGCGTCTATTATGTTTATGATGTGCCTGGTGGTGCCGAGCGTGGCGGTCATGCGCACAAGAACCTGCACCAGTTTATTGTGGCAATGTCCGGCAGTTTTGATATCACGCTGGATGATGGCAAAGATAAAAAAACATTTCATCTGGCACGCTCCTACTATGGATTGTATGTATGCCCGATGATCTGGCGTGAAATCGATAATTTCTCCTCAGGCTCGGTACTGATGTGCCTGGCCTCTGAAAAGTATGATGAAACCGATTATTACCGCAGTTATGACGAGTTCATGCGCGCCAGATGGGCTTCTGCATGATTCCTTTCCTGGATTTAAAAGCAGCTTATGATGCGCTGGCTAGCGAGCTGGACACTGCTGTATTAAGAGCAGCGTGTTCCGGCTGGTACATTGGCGGGCCTGAAGTAGAGGCTTTTGAGCAGGCTTTTGCCGCTTATACACAGTCACGGCATTGCGTAGGCGTAGGCAATGGACTGGACGCCCTGACACTGGCGTTGCGTGCGCTGGGCATAGCTGCGGGTGACGAAGTCATCGTGCCTTCCAATACCTTTATTGCCACCTGGCTGGCAGTCAGTGCTGTTGGAGCGACACCGGTGCCGGTAGAACCGCCTGTCGGTCATAGCGTGATTAATGCGCAAGGTATCGCGGCGAAGATCACTGCACGTACCAAAGCAATTATGCCGGTACATCTCTACGGCACTCCTGCGGATATGCCTGCAATCTGTGCCCTGGCCAGGCATCATCAGTTATATGTAGTGGAAGATGCGGCCCAGGCACATGGGGCTGAAGTGCATGGACAGCGCATAGGCGCACATGGTGATGTAGTGGCATGGAGTTTCTACCCGGGCAAGAATCTGGGTGCACTGGGTGATGGCGGAGCCGTGACCACCAATGATGCCGAACTGGCCAGCCGTATCCGCCGCCTGGGCAATTATGGTTCTTCGGTCAAATATCATAACGAGGTACAAGGCGTGAATAGCCGCCTTGACCCGGTACAGGCCGCCGTGCTGGCTGTGAAACTGGCACATCTGGATGCATGGAACCAGCATCGCCGGAAAATTGCACAACGCTACCTTGACGGATTATCAGGTTTGCCTTTACGTCTGCCCCAGGTACCAGACTGGGCAATGCCCGTGTGGCATTTGTTTGTAGTGGCTACGCCGCAACGTGATGCCTTGCAACATGCCTTGCAAGCTGAGGGCATTCAAACATTGATTCATTATCCGGTGCCGCCGCACAGGCAACCGGCATATAGGGAATATGCACATTTGCATCTGCCACAGGCGGAAAGTGATGCCGGGCAGGTATTGAGTTTGCCGATAGGGCCGCAGCTGGCACTAGCGGATGTTGATTGCGTGATTGACGCGATACGCAGGTTTTATAAGGGTTAGCAGGCTGGTTGTGGCGATGGTTGCAGCTGTGTCAGTGGGATGTATCTATCATGGAGGAAGAGAGACTAAAGTTTCCGGTAAGCATGTCGTAAATAGTTTCAAGTGCTTCATCGAACAAAAAAGAAATTTTAAATAAATTGTTAAAGAAATTTCGAAATTGATCGATAACACAAACAACAACGATGAATTAGCAAGATTTGGTAAGTACAAGCGAATCAGCGTTGAGGTAACAGTAATACGACGATTTGACACTTAACTGGATATACGACTCTACTCTAAAGGAGACATAACATGGCTGCAGTAATTAACACCAACATCGCATCTTTAAACTCACAACGTAACCTGGGCATTTCACAGTCCAGCCTGAACAGTTCCATTCAGCGCTTGTCTTCCGGTTTGCGCATCAACAGCTCCAAGGATGATGCTGCCGGCCTGGCGATTGCCACCAGCCTGGACTCACAAATTCGCGGTATGGGCGTAGCGGTTCGTAACTCCAACGACGCGATTTCCTTCCTGCAGACAGCTGAAGGTGGTTTGAGCAAAGGTACTGATGCATTGCAACGTATGCGTGAACTGGCTGTACAGGCTGCCAACGGCTCCTACAGCAGCAGTGACCGCGCTAACCTGGATGCAGAATTCAGCCAATTGAATGAAGAATTGAACCGCTTGAGCACTGCCACTAAATTTAATGGTTCTGCAACATTTGGTTCAACAACAACATCATTCCAGGTGGGTGCTGATGCTGAAGATTCCATCACTGTGAGTTCTGTTTCTGCTGCCAACACCATCTCAGGTGGCATTGCAACTGCTTCTGCTGCAAGTGCAGCGCTGTCTGCGATTGATAACGAGTTGAAGGCTGTAAACACAAGCCGTGCGCAACTGGGTGCTTACCAGAACCGTTTTGAGTCAGTGATCAGCAGCCTGCAGATTTCGTCTGAAAACATGTCCGCTGCCAAGTCCCGTATCATGGATGCTGACTTTGCTGCCGAAACTGCCAACATGACACGTGCACAAATTCTGCAACAAGCCGGTACTGCGATGCTGGCACAAGCGAACCAGACACCTAACCAGGTATTGTCACTGTTGAGATAATTTCTCTAACTCGGTTCAATCGGATCCACAGAGACTAGTCTCTGTGGATTTAGGCTAAGCAGAAGGAGCATTATCATGACTCAATCTATAGATGGTATTGGCGGACAACGGGCAGTGCAGGGACTGACAGCTGCGAATAGCCTCAAGCTGGTGAAGTATGCTGATAATAGTGGTGAGCAGAAACCTGCAGAAGTGATGGACAAGGCAGCATTGACTGGTGCTGTACAGAAACTGAATGACTATGTCGCTCCGGCGTTGCAAACCATACAGTTTTCAATTGATGACGATACTGACCGTATTGTAGTGAAAGTGGTAGATACTGAAACGCAGGAAGTTTTGCGCCAGATACCGAATGAAGAGGTGCTGGCAATTAGTAAAACCCTGGACAATCTGCGTGGTCTGGTGATCAGGCAGACAGCCTAGGGATATTATTTTTTAGAGTCTGGAGAGAAGAGATGGCGACAATTACCCCAACCACCGGTGCATCCGGTCTGGCAATTGACTCGATAGTCACCGGCTTGATGACGCTTGAGAAGCAGCCTTTGAACCGGCTGCAAACGCAGATCAACTCTTACAATACCAAACTCTCCGCCTATGGCACTTTAAAAAGCGGTTTAAGCACTTTTCAGGCTGCAGTAGACAAGCTGTCGACAGCCGCCAAATTCACGGCACAATCCGCCACACTGTCTGACGACAAGAGTATTGTCGCGACGGCAAATGGCACGGCTACCAGTGGCAGTTACAGCATTGCTGTCAGCCAGCTGGCTGCTTCGCAGAAGCTGGCCACAGCGGCTTTTGCCAATACCAGCGATATCATAGGCAGCGGCACCCTGAACATCTCTTTTGGTACTTATACGGCAGCGGATACCACCAATGGTACCGCTGCCAGTTTTACCGCTAACGCGGACAAAGAGGCGATCAGTATCACCATAGACAGCAGCAACAATACGCTGTCGGGTATTCGTGATGCCATCAACGCAAAAAATGCGTCGGTGAGCGCGTCGATTGTGAACGATGGCAGCGGCAACCGCCTGGTCATCACCTCGAAAGAAACCGGCGAAGTCAACAGCATGAAAATTGATGTGACGGATGCCGATGGTAACAGCGCTGATGGCAGCGGCCTGTCTGCTCTGGCCTATGATCCGCTGGCAGCAGCCGGTAGCGGCAAAAACATGACCCAGCTGGTGGCGGCACAAAATGCCCTGCTGACCGTGGATGGCCTGGCAGTGAGCAAATCCAGCAATACGCTGACTGATGTGATTCAGGGTGTCACTTTAAACCTGAAATCCGTGACCAGCAGCAATACCACGCTGGAAGTCGCCACTGATACCAGCGCGATACAGGAATCGGTGCAGAGTTTTGTCGATGCCTACAACAAATTGAATACCAGCTTGCGCGACCTGACCAAGTTTGTGGAAGGCGGTTCTTCCTCGAATGGCCCTTTGCTGGGCGATTCAACCGCACGCGACATCATGGTCAAACTGAAAGGCATGCTGGCAAAAGCATCGCCGACGGCAACCACATTCCGTACGCTGGCAGACATAGGCATCAAGTCTTCCTCAACAGATGGCTCATTAAGCCTGGATAGCGCCCAATTGACCAAGGCGTTAGAGACCAACTTGTCCGATGTGGCCAAGTTGTTTGCGCCGTCTGCCACCACGACCGATCCGCAGGTGACTTATCTGGACAGCACAGGCAAGACCCTGTCCGGCACTTACGCCATCAATATCAGCCAGCTGGCTGACGGCACGCAGAATGTGGCTGGCACGATCAATGGTGTGGCAGGGTTCGGCACCGGCGCCAACCTGACTGCTGGCGTGGATAACCCGGCACAAGGCCTCAAACTCATGATTAACGGTGCTGCCACCGGTAACCGCGGTACAGTGACATTCAGCCAGGGGCTGGCGGGTGAACTGAGCAGCATGATTACGAGCTGGCTGGACACAGAGGGCTCACTGACAACGAAAACCGATGGTATCCAGACCTCTATCGACGGATTGAAGGATCGATATGATAGCTTGAACGCCAGGATGCCAGCCATAGAACAGCGTTACAGAACCCAGTATGCCAACCTGGATGCCTTGCTGAGCAGCATGCAAAGCACCAGTGCTTACCTCAGCCAGCAAATCGCGGCTTTGAATAGAAGTTATTAATTACAGCTAACAGATCAGCAGTCAGGAGAGTTTATGTTCGGAAGCAAACAATCAGGCATTCATGCCTACGCCAATGTTAGCCTGGAAACCGGTACCGTTGATGCCAGTCCCCTGAAGCTGACTGTGATGTTGTATGACGGCGCCATCACTGCCTGCATTCATGCGCAGAAAGCCATGCAGCAGGGAGATATTGCAAAAAAAGGAGAATCCCTGACCAAAGCGGTCTCCATTATTGACAATGGTTTGCGTGCCAGCCTGAACAAGCGTGCCGGCGGGCAGATTGCCGCTAGCCTGGACCAGTTATACCAATATATGAGCCGTAGCCTGATGCAGGCCAGCCTGCACATGGATGTGAAAAAGGTGCAGGAAATCCAGCAATTGCTGACGAATTTGAAAAATGCCTGGGAAACCCTGGAGAAAAATGGTGTGAACAAAGTTGCCCAGGCGAATACGGCGATGGATACGCTGGTTACCCAGCAGGGCCAGGGCAATGCTTTCAACCGGTTGGCGATGGCAGGGGTATAACACATGTCGAAAGCACTGATCGATACCTATGAGTCTTCTGCCAAAATCATGGCGCAGATGCTGATTGCTGCCAGGCAGAATGCCTGGGAAAAAGTCACCGAGCTGGAGCAGTCTTACATGCTCAAAATTGAGGTGATCAAAACCCTGGAACAGACCATGCGATTAAAGTCGGAATCGTTGACGCCGGAGCAGCATAAGCGCAAGCAAGTGCTGGTGCAGCAGATTCTGGCGGATGATGGCGAAATCCGCGATTTACTGTATCCCGTCATGCACCGCATTACCGATATGATTTTTGACGCGCAGTTACATGCGCGCATGCCCCCGGATATTTTGTAAATGATCCCTATCCCGCAGGTTCTCTCTACTCGCAACGCATACCAGGAGACAGAGGGCTTGCGTGCGGTGTCTTTGATCGCACCGGTCGAAGGCACGGAGGCCGAGGCTCCGTTATGGAGCCGCTTGCGTCCCGGCGCACAGTTCACGGGACAGATCCTGCATAAAGAATCCTCCAATACCGCTGGCCTGGCCAGTTTCAAAGTTGAACTTCAGTTGCCTGGCCAGAAACCTGCGCTGGTGTATATGCAATTGCCGGCACATCTGGCACAGCAACAAACATTGCAGATGCAGTATCTGGGACAACAGGCGCAAGCTGGCCAGAAGGCTGACACGGCGCTACCACAGGTGCGCTGGAGTCTGGCAGATGCGATGAAAGAGGCCAGACAGCCGGGTACTGGCCTGGTGTCTGCCGGTATGCTGGCCAGTAGCGCACAACAGGAGGGCGAAGGACTGGCATTGCTGTTGCATGCCATGCCGGGACAGGCCAGCCAGGTGGATCTGAGTAATCCCGCCCGGCAATTGCAGCGCTGGATCAACTCTCCTATGTTTCAGCAACAGGCGATGGCATTACACGCGCAAGCCGTGGTCAGCCATAGTCCGCAAAAACCACACGTACTGGCCAGGGATTTGAAGCAGGCGCTGGATAGTTCCGGCCTGTTTTATGAATCTCACCTGAAAGAAGCGACCTTGGGCAGCCGGCCATGGCACCAGTTACAGCAGGAACCACAAAACAAGCCGCAGTTCATTGCACCGGAAATGGTCGCGCAGCAGTTGCAGGTGCTGGAACAGCAGCGCGTGGTCTGGCATGGTGAAATCTGGCCGGGCCAGCATATGCAGTGGGAAGTCAGTGAGCGTGAATCTTCTGCCGATACAGCCGAAGATCAGGCAGCGGTTACGCTGCAAAGTGATCTGACCCTGAAATTTCCGCATCTGGGAGACGTTGCCGTGCGTATCGTGATGGCCAACGGGCGATTGAGCGTACACATGCAGGCGGATGAAAATGAAACGCTGCAACGCATGCAGGCAGCGCGTGGCCAGTTGGCGGCCAGCCTGCACAGCGCCGGGCTGGCGCTGACCTCGCTGCAGATCAGCCGCGATATCCCTCCTGACCCCGATACCGACGAGCCGTCCCATGCAAGCGGATAAACACTATACCCAGTCTGCCGTCGCGCTGGCGTACGAAGCCGGTGATCTTGCCCCGCGTGTGGTGGCGAAAGGCAATGGCTTGCTGGCAGAGCGGATTATCGAGATTGCCAGGGAGCACAATGTCTACGTGCATGAATCACGCGCATTGCTGGGATTGCTGATGCAGGTGGAGCTGGATGCCCATATTCCGCCGCAGTTATATCAGGCCATTGCCGAAATTCTGGCCTGGCTATATCAGCTGGAGCAGGGAGGCGTGCAGGAGGAGTTGCCGCCGCGATAACGGGTGGTGGAACGAAGTGACAAGCGTTAGGTGCAGGCCGATACTAGACCTGCATATTCATCATTTCCTGATAGGCGCTGACCAGCTTGTTGCGGACCTGCACCGTGGCCTGAAAGGCAATGTTTGCCTTCTGGCCGGTAATCATGACGTCCGACAGGCTGACATTGTCATTGCCCATGGCGAAATCCTTGCCAATTTTTTCTGACTGCAATTGCATATTGTTGACCTGGTCCAGTGACGCTTTCAGTGCATCACTGAAACTGACCCGGCTGGTAGGGGTGGGTGTTGCGGGCTTCTGCACCTGGCTGAGTGCCGGAGCCGCCTGGGTGCCCAGGCCTTCGGGTTTCTGTGCTGCTGCACGTAATTGTGCCAGCATGGACGTGATGCGCTGTGCATCAATACCGCCTGCGTTCATGTGGTCTCCTTTCGTGATATCGGGATGTTGCACCCGGTGATGACAATGGTAGCCACTGTAACATTGCGGTCTGCGGCATGCTGCGTGAAATAGGCGAGATTAATCCGTCTTATTTGCCAATTTGAATTTGCAGGGCAAGCGCATAATGCGTTTCATGTATGAATGCCGCCAGTGGCGTTCAGCGATGAAGATACCTGGCATGACACACTTATTTCAGGTGTTCATGTATTCCTGCAGATTGTCGAACATGGAGATTTAAATGGCTGCTGACGCTGCTACGCTCGAGTCAACAATAGAGTCAAATAGCACACCCGATCTATTCGGCCAGCTCGGACAAAAGTTGCTGCTGGTGGCGGGCATTGCTGCCGTGGTGGCGGTGATGGTGGTATTCTGGTTATGGAGCCAGAAGCCTGATTACCGTGTGCTGTTCTCCAATTTTGCCGACAAGGACGGCGGTGCCATTGTTGCCGAGCTGGAAAAACAGGGTATTCCTTACAAATTCTCCGAAGGTGGCAGCGCTATCCTGGTGCCTGCCGACCAGGTGCACCAGGCCCGCTTGCGGCTGGCAGCACAAGGCCTGCCCAAAGGCGGCAATATCGGTTTTGAATTGCTGGAAAACCAGAAATTCGGTGTCTCCCAGTTTGTGGAGCAGGTGAATTTCCAGCGTGGCCTGGAAGGTGAACTGGAGCGCAGCATCCAGTCGATTTCCGCCGTGCAGGCCGCGCGTATTCACCTGGCCATTCCCAAGCCCAGCGTCTTTGTGCGCGAGCAGCAGTATCCTACCGCTTCCGTATTACTGAATCTGCATAGTGGCCGCCGCCTGGATGCACAGCAGGTCGGTGCCGTGGTGCACCTGGTGGCCAGTAGTGTGCCCAATCTGTCGGCTGACCATGTGACTGTGGTCGACCAGAATGGCAACCTGCTGTCTGATAACGCCAAGCAGGCCAGGCAGAATGGCCTGGATCCGGAGCAGATGGCCTATATCGAGAATATGCAGAACAGCATTGCCCGCCGCGTGGAATCTATTATCACGCCGATTGTAGGCGCCAAAAACGTACGTGCCGAAGCCAGTGCCGAAATTGATTTTTCCAACACCGAGCAGGCTAACGAATCTTATAAACCTAACAGCAAGCCGGAAGATATGGCGGTGCGCAGTGCGCAAACCCATGAGTCCCAGAGCAGCAATAACAATACCGGTGCCGTGCCCGGTGCCCTGAGCAACCAGCCACCTGGCGACCCCGCTGCGCCTATCAATGCTCCTGGGGCGCAAGGCCTGCCTGCGGAGGGTGAGGACGCAGCACCGGCACCTGCGGTGCCGGCACCACCACAAAATACCCAGAAAGACAGCACTACCAACTATGAGCTGGATAAAACCGTGAGCTATATCCAGCAGGCAAAAGGCGGTATCAAGCGCCTGCATGTGGCGGTAGTGGTAAACCATATTCCCGTGGTCGACAGCGCCGGTAAAACCACTTACCGGGCGATGAATGAGGCCGAGAAGCAACAGGTGAGCGACCTGGCCATGCAGGCCATGGGCTTCAACCGCGAACGCGGAGACACTATCTCTGTGGTCAATACCCCCTTTATCAATGACGTGCAGGAGAAACTGGCTGAACCGCCGTTGTGGAAAGACCCCATGGTGATTGATTATGCGACACAGGGCCTGCGTTTCCTGGCGGGTGTCATTGTGCTGCTGGTACTGTACAGAAAACTGCTCAAGCCTTTGGCCAGCAAACTGACCGGTGCGGATAAAAAAGCGCTGGAAGCACAGGCCGCTGCAGCATTGACCGGCCCGCAAGGTGAGGGTGCTGAGGGGGATGATGCACTGGTGACACTGAGCGGCGATGCCCCGGCTTTGCCAGGCGCTGAAAACGAGGGCCTGACCCAGACCTTGCAGGCGGCCAAACAGGTGGCCAAGGACAATCCGCGTATCGTGGCGAACGTGGTTTCCAACTGGACTTCCACGGAGAAATAACAGATGGCTGCTGATGGTGTAACACGAAGTGCAATTCTGATGCTGGCCCTGGGCGAAGACGAAGCGGCCGAGGTCATGAAACATCTTTCGCCCAAGGAAGTGCAGAAGCTGGGTGTGGCCATGGCGAGCATGAAGCCGGTGCCTAAGGAAGAAGTCGAAGCCGTGCTGGAAAAGTTCATGGTGGATTTTGCCAGCAGCAGCGATTTCGGCCTGGATTCAGATAGTTATATCCGTTCTGTACTGGTCAAGGCTTTTGGTGAAGACAAGGCCTCCAGCCTGCTGAACCGTATTCCGCAATCACAGGATGCCGCCGGTATTGAAAGCCTGAAATGGATGGATGCTTTCAGCGTGGCCGATTTTATCAAGAACGAGCATCCGCAGATTATTGCGACCATTCTTTCCCATCTCGAGGCCGAGCAGTCGGCAGAAGTCCTGAGCCATTTCACCGAACGCCTGCGCCAGGATGTGATTCTGCGTATTGCCACGCTGGACAGTGTCAAACCGACGGCGTTGCGGGAGCTCAATGAAGGCATGCTGAAGATGCTGGCCGGTAATGAAAACCTCAAGCGTCAGGCCATAGGCGGCGTCAAAACGGCAGCAGATATCATGAACTACCTGAGTGGCGAGAATGAGGCCAAACTGATGGATGGCCTCAAGAGTTACGACGACGTCATGGCGCAACAGATCATGGACCAGATGTTTGTATTTGACAACATCATGGGCATTGACGACCGTAGTATCCAGATTCTGCTGCGGGAAGTGCAATCAGATGTGCTGATTGTTGCGCTCAAAGGTACTTCAGAGGAAATGCGCGAGAAATTCTTCCGCAACATGTCTTCGCGTGCGGCGGACATGATGCGCGATGACCTGGAAAGCCGCGGGCCGGTCAAGCTGTCCGAAGTGGAAGCACAACAGAAAGTCATCCTGCAAACCGTACGCCGTCTGGCCGATGAAGGCCAGATCATGCTGGCCGGCAAGGGCGACAGCGAGCAGTATGTTTAGTGTTAGATTAAAAAAGACAACAAGGAAAAACGTCACATGGTAGGTTCTGCAACTCCCAAGGAACAAATGACTGCTTATGAACGCTGGGAGATGGCCAGTTTTGATGAGGTGTCCAACACCGAGCGCGCCAGGCGCGAAAAGGCACAGGCCGAAGAAAATGCACGCACTGTCAGCCATATCCTGAAACAGGTCAGGCAGGAAGCTTATGAAGAAGGCTTTAAAACCGGCTACCAGGATGGCCTGGTGCAGGGCCAGGCAAGAATCGAGACAGAAAGCGCACAACTGCTGCAGCTGTCTGCCAGCTTTCAGCAGGCCTTGTCCATGCAGGATGTGAGCGTGGCCGAATCTATCCTGACGCTGGCCCTGGAACTCTCCAAGGCCATGCTCAAGAGCAAGTTGCAGGCCGATAGCGAGGCAATTATTCCGGTGGTACTGGATGCCATGCAATATCTGCCGCAGGTCAGGCAACCAGCCAGGGTGATTGTGCATCATGAAGATGCCAAAGTGCTGCGTGCCAATATCGGCGAACAACTCAAGGAGCAAGGCTGGCAACTGGTGGAAGATAGCCAGGTGGAGCGTGGCGGTTGCCTGGTGGAGACGGCCGAGAACCAGATTGATGCCAGCAACGAAATGCGCTGGAAACGGCTGGTACAGGGCTTGTCCCGCTACGATGACTGGCACAAGCCTGCTTCATTCAGCGAATAAGCGACGCGATTGCATGTGGATGGTGACCGTATGACACAGTTAAACGAACCTGAAGCTGGCTTCAATACTGCTGAATTAGCGGCAGGTGCACCAGCGTCAGCACAGCCTGCGGGCGATAATATCCATACCCAGCGCTGGCAAAGCTACCTGAAAGATTGCCGCGAAATCATTAACCTGGTCGAGCCGCTGGAAGTGGCAGGCCGCATTGTCAAAGTCACCGGCCTGGTGATGGTGGCGACCGGAATCAAAATGCCTATCGGCGGTGCCTGCTTTATCCCGCTGCAGGATGGCGGCCGCGTGGAAGCAGAAGTGGTGGGTTTTGACGGGGAACACCTGTTGCTGATGCCGCAGACTGCTGTGGATGGCGTGGTCCCCGGTGCCAAGGTATTCAGCATGGAAGTGACTGATACCTTGCCCAAACCGCAGTTTGGCCGTCCGCCGCGTCGTCGTGCCCAGGACAGGGCGCGTCACTTCCCGGTGGGTGATGGTTTGCTGGGGCGCGTAGTCGATGCGGCCGGTATTCCCCTGGATGGCCTGGGGCCGATTGCCACCGATGTCACAGCACCATTGAATGGCCGTGTCATTAACCCGCTCATGCGCGCACCGATTGAAGAAACCATGGATGTGGGTGTACGTGCCATTAATGCCATGCTGACGGTAGGCCGCGGCCAGCGCCTGGGCCTGTTTGCCGGTTCCGGTGTCGGCAAGAGCGTGTTGCTGGGCATGATGGCCCGCTATACCACCGCCGACGTGATTGTCGTGGGCCTGATTGGCGAGCGCGGACGCGAAGTCCAGGAATTTATTGAACAGATTCTGGGGCCAGAAGGACTGGCCCGCTCCGTAGTGGTGGCTGCACCGGCGGATGTGTCTGCCCTGATGCGCCTGCAGGGTGCCAGTTATGCCACCACGATTGCGGAACGTTTCCGCCAGCAGGGCAAGAATGTCTTGCTGATTATGGATTCCCTGACGCGCTACGCCATGGCACAGCGTGAAATCGCACTGGCAATTGGCGAGCCGCCTGCCACCAAAGGGTATCCGCCTTCGGTGTTTGCCAAGCTGCCTGCCCTGGTGGAGCGTACCGGTAACGGCGCGCGCGGTGAAGGCTCGATTACGGCTTTTTATACCGTGCTGACCGAAGGTGATGACCAGCAGGACCCGATTGCCGACTCGGCCCGCGCTATCCTGGACGGGCATATCGTGTTGAACCGCAACCTGGCGGAAGCCGGGCATTACCCGGCCATTGATATCGAACAGTCCATCAGCCGTGCCATGCACAATATCACCAGCAAGGAACATCAGCAGTCAGCCCGTTTGCTGAAACAGCTGTATTCCCGCTATTTGCGTAACCAGGACCTGATTGCGGTAGGGGCCTACCAGCCCGGCTCTGACCCCATGCTGGATGTGGCGATCAGCAAAAGCGACCAGATCAACCAGTTCCTGCAACAGGATATACACGAATGTGCCGCCATGCAGGACAGCCTGCAACAGCTGGCCCAGGTCGTGTCTTAACGATGTAAAGACAGGTTTATGGCAAAGCAGTCCACACAGACACTGAATCTGCTGAATCAGCTGGCAGGTGATGAAGTCGAGGCAGCCATGCAATCGCTGGCGCAGACCATGCAGCAGCTCGAACGGGCCAAACAACAGCTGGCCATGCTAGGGCAATACCAGCAGGAGTACCAGCAGCAATGGCAGCAGGCAGCTCAGCAAGGTGTCAAAGCGGATTTGTACCGTAATTTTCAAGGCTTTTTCTCGCAATTGGAATCTGCGGTGCAGGGTCAAAATGCTCAAATAGAGCAGTTTCAGGCCATTGTTTTACAGAAACAGCAGGTTTTGCAGGAAAAGCGCCGCAAGCAGAAGTCGTATGAAGTGCTGATTACGCGGGCAGAAACCCTGCAGGCAAAAGCCGAGAGCAAGCGTGACCAGAAAATGATGGATGAATTTGCCAGTCGTGCCAGACGCACGCGCTTGTAACCCTAAGTTGTAAGTTGTAAGTTGTAAGTTGTACAGGAGATTGACATGACATTTTTAAACCCCTCGGTATTGTTGAATATGGGGGCGGCTGACGCGGCAAAGAAAACTGTCAGCAACACACAATCTCAGCCATCGCAGGCGAATACCCCGGACGAATTTGCGCAGGCATTGCGCAGGCAAATGCAGCAGGCCGGTAAACCTGCCGCCAGCCAGGAGGATGCGAAAAACCGGCTGCTGACGAAAGAAGCACACGACGCTTCGCCATCTCTATCCAGTGAACAACCTGCCCGGCAGGCCGCTGCGGTACCCGCTGACAGCGCGGATGAAAAATATACGCATGAAAGCAGGGGTGAGCAGGCAGAAGAGACAAAACAGACAGAACAGACATCTGCAGCCGATGAGACACCGCAAGCACGCAGGAAACGGTTAATGGCTGACCTGGAGACAACGGATGCCGCGGCAGCAGGCATGGCACCCTGGATGCAAACCATGATGGCAATGCGTCCGGCCACCGGCCAGGCGTTGGGCAAAGGTAAAGATGGCTCTGCTGATATTGATGCAGCGGAAGAGCCGCTGCAAGAGGATATCCTGCCGGGGAAAATGACAGCCGTCCGCAGTGATGCTGCAGGAAAAGTCTCTGGCGCACAGTTGCCGCTTGCCGCTGAGGTGGCAGATGACACTGCGACTGATCAGAGAGTCGATGTCAGACAGGCGGCTGGCGATGAGTCAAATCCTGCGCTGGCAGATAAAAACAGCGGCTTTACTGAAACACTGGGCATTGCCAAAGCTGTGGCAGCTGCCGTGCAACAGATGGCTGGCACCGATAAAACAGCTGCCCAACTGATGAATCCGGCAGATGCCGGTGCCGAAGTATCCGGTGCCGCGCAACCAGGTGCATTGCCGGCAGCGCAGGCGCTGCCTAACAGTCCATGGCTGAGCGCGGCTGGTGTTTCTCCAACTGCGAGCGTACTCATGTCGCAGATTGCCACGCCATTCGGCAATGAGCGCTGGCAAACCGCCATGAACCAGCATGTGCTGAATATGGTAGGCAGTGGCGATGATGTTGCCAGCCTGACTTTATCGCCGCCTGACCTGGGGCCTATCCAGGTGGTGCTGAAAGTGGATAACCAGTCGGTCAACACCAGTTTTATCAGCGATAACCCGCTGGTGCGCCAGGCGCTGGAAGACGGCATGCAGGATCTGCGTGAACGCATGCAGTCGCAGGGTCTGGCCCTGGGGCAGACATTTGTCGGCAATGGCGAGCAGGCACAACAGCACTTCGGCCAGCAGTCTCCGGATGACAGCGGCAGGACTTTCGGCCAGTCAGCCCAGGCTGGAGCCGGGGCAGAGGCGACCACGCCGGCAGCTGCAGTCAGATCGACGCCAGTGCGAGGCCTGGTCGATACCTTTGTCTGATCGCGGCAATGCTGCTTTCCCGGCAGCATAAATGCCAATTAAGCGCCCAATTTGCCCTTTTATCCGGCTATCTGCCGGACCCGGGTTTACGCATAATGACACCATCTCGCATGCTGTATTGAAAGTTTAATTGAAAGGTTTGTGTAATGGCCCAACAACCCGCGGAAGCTGTAGTTGCAACGCCCAATTCCAAGAAAAAAATCATTATTATCCTGGCAATTGTGCTGGGACTGGTGGTGGTCGGCGGCGGGACAGCTTTTTTCCTGATGAATAAAAAAGAGGATGCACAGCAGGTCAAAGCCAAAGCGAAAGCCGGAGAGCACGCGGATGAGGCAGAAGAGGCCGAAGGGCATGCAGACCCGAAAACCGCGTTGACTTATGTTCCGTTTGAAACCTTTACCGTCAACCTGTTGCCTGACCCGGATGACAAGTTCCTGCAGCTGGACCTGACCATGGAAGTGAAGGGAGTCGAGCTGGCGGACAAAATGAAGGCGCAAATGCCGGTATTACGTAACCGCGTGCTGTTACTGCTGACCAGCAAGAAGTCCACGGATATTGCAACGCCGGAAGGCAAGGCACAATTGAGCGAGGAGTTGCTGGCCGAGCTCAAAAAGCCCCTGACGGCAAAAGGCAAGCCATTAAACGTCACGCAGGTATTGTTTACCTCGTTTGTGATCCAGTAAATAAAATGTCCCTTGTGTTAAAAGTGAACCATCATGTCGGCTGACAAGTTTCTATCGCAGGATGAAATTGACGCGCTGCTCAAAGGCGTAGAGGGCGATGACGACAGTGATGCGCCTGCCAAGGACGAGAGCGGCGTCCGGGATTACAACCTGGCCACCCAGGAACGTATCGTGCGTGGCCGCATGGCGACGCTGGAAATCATTAATGAGCGTTTTGCGCGCCTGTTACGCGTAGAACTGTTCAACTTCCTGCGCCGTACCGTGGAAGTCTCGGTCGGCCCGGTCAGGATTACCAAATACACCGACTTTATCCGTAACCTGGTGGTGCCCACCAACCTGAACCTGATACATATGAATCCGTTGCGTGGCACCGGCGTGCTGGTCCTGGACCCGACGCTGGTATTCCTGGTGGTGGATAATATGTTCGGTGGCGACGGGCGCTTTCATACCCGGGTGGAAGGCCGCGATTTCACACAGACCGAACAACGCATTATCCAGCGCATCCTGAATATCATGTTTGATGCCTATGGCAAAGCCTGGGCACCGGTATACCCGGTAGAGTTTGAATACCTGCGTTCTGAAATGAACACGCAATTTGCCAATATTGCGACACCGAATGAAGTCGTGGTGGCCATCACATTTAATATCGAGCTGGGCCCCAACAGTGGCGAAATGCATTTCTGCGTGCCATATTCCATGGTCGAGCCGATCAAGGACCTGCTGACCTCGCCGTTGCAGGGGGAAAACCTCGGCGGTGACAAGCGCTGGGTCAAGCTGATGACACAGCAGATCCAGGCCGCAGAAGTCGAGATCGTGGCTAACCTGGCCACACGCCGCATGACGGTGGCCGATCTGCTGGAGCTGAAAGAAGGCGATGTGATTCCCATCAATATCAGCGACATGATTGAAGGACAGATTGACAATATCCCGGTGATGGAATGCCGTTACGGGGTATTTAACGGGCAATATGCCCTCAAGGTTGAGAAATTAATACGCGCTGACGGTAGTCAGGAGCAATTGCAAGGAGAGTCATAATGGCTATGGATCCCGCCACTGGTAACAGTGCAGATGATGATTTGGAAGCAGCTGCGGCTGCCATGGGGATGTCGGATGTTGGCGACGGTGATGTGCAGACCATTGCCGAGGATGACTGGGGCGCAGCCCTGGCAGAGCAGACACAGGCAGAATCTGCAGCATTGCAGGAACCCAGCAGCAAGACTGCGGTATTCAACGAGTTCAGTGCCAACAATAAATTGCAGGGCACCCAGAATGACATTGATTTTATCCTGGATATCCCGGTACAACTGACCGTGGAGCTGGGTCGCACCAAGATTTCTATCAAGAACCTGCTGCAACTGGCGCAGGGCTCGGTAGTGGAGCTGGACGGCATGGCCGGCGAACCCATGGACGTGCTGGTCAACGGTTGCCTGATTGCGCAGGGTGAAGTGGTGGTGGTGAACGATAAATTCGGTATCCGCCTGACCGATATCATCACGCCGGCTGAACGCATACGCAAACTTAACCGCTAATCCTGTAAACTCTGTCTGATGAAGACGATTATCCGATTTGCATTGTTCTTTTTCGGCCAGATGCCGCTGATGGCCCTGGCCGCTGAACCGGCCGGCCTTGCAACGGCGGCAGCCCCGTCTACCAGCGACAGCCTGGGTCGGATGGTGCTGGGTACCGTGATTGTCCTGCTGGTGATCGCGGCGATTGCCTGGCTGCTGAAACGCATGATGCCAGGGCAGGGCTTGCCCCGCAATGACATCATCAAACAGGTCGGCGTCGTACAACTGACTCCGCGCGAGCGTGTAGTTGTGCTGGAAGTGGCCGGCCGCTGGCTGATTGTTGGCGTGGGCACTGGCCAGATGACCGCGCTGGGGGAAGTGACACCGCCGCTGGCAGATACTGAACCAGCCGTGCCCAACAGTGATGGCGCTGCCATTGATCCACAAGCTTCTTTCGCCGTGCGCCTGCAACAGGCCATGCAACACAGCCTGCAGCAAACCGTCAAATCCTTCAAAAACAAGCCTTGAGTCATTCATTTCCGGCCTTTGATTCAGGCCGGACCAGCGTACCATAGCCTCATCTTTTTTCATCATGTCCGGCACTGGCCGGGCTGATCACGTTCCGGGTACCATGACATGCGCGTAATTTCTGTATTGAAATCCATTCTGTTGCCACTGCTGATAGGGCTGGTCTGGCTATCGCCAGCCGTCTCCTGGGCGGCGGAAGGTCTGCCCATAGGCACGGTGACTCCCGCGCCCGGTGGCGGACAGGATTACACCCTGAGCCTGCAAACGCTGATTCTGCTGACCGCACTGACGTTTATCCCGGCGGCATTGCTGATGATGACCGGCTTCACGCGCATCGTGATTGTGCTGTCCCTGTTGCGCCAGGCGCTGGGCACACAGTCTGCGCCTTCCAACCAGGTGCTGATCGGCCTGGCCCTGTTTATTACCTTTTTTGTCATGGGCCCGGTATTCGACAAGATTTATACCGATGCCTACCAGCCCCTGTCCGAAAGCAAGATCACCATGCAGGAAGCGCTGGAAAAAGGCGTGGTGCCGCTGAAAACGTTCATGCTCAAGCAGACCCGGGAAAATGACCTGGCCATGTTTGCCAATATGGCGCATAGCGAAACCATCAATACACCGGAAGAAGTGCCCTTGCGCATCCTGGTGCCTGCCTTTATGACCAGCGAACTGAAAACGGCTTTCCAGATCGGCTTCGCCATCTACATTCCCTTCCTGATCATTGATATGGTGGTCGCCAGTATCCTGATGGCCATGGGGATGATGATGGTGTCGCCGGCGATTGTCTCGCTGCCGTTCAAGCTGATGCTGTTTGTACTGGTGGATGGCTGGCAGCTGATTCTGGGGTCGCTGGCGCAAAGCTTTGTGATGTAGCGATGCCTGTGGTGTGTATTGAATATAACGCTTGAAACAAAAGGAGCAATGAATGAGTCCGGAACAAGTCATGACCATAGGCCATGAAGCGATGCAGACCACGCTGCTGGTGGCCGCACCTACCCTGGGCATTGCGCTGGTGATAGGCCTGGCGGTCAGTATTTTCCAGGCGGCCACGCAGATCAACGAACAAACCCTTTCCTTTATTCCCAAGCTGGTAGGCGTCATGGCCATGCTGCTGCTGGCCGGGCACTGGATGCTGATGACACTGGTGGATTACATGCATCATGTGTTCAGCATGATTCCGCAACTGGTTAATTAGTCCTGCGCCAGACGACCGACCGGACCGGCCACTCATGCTTACGCTGCATGCCTCCGACCTGCAACACTGGATAGTGCAGCTGTTATGGCCACTGACGCGTGTGCTGGCCTGCCTGTCTGTGGTGCCTTTATTCAGCCATCCTTCCATTCCCAAGCGTATCAAGCTGGCGATCGGCTTTGTGATCACCCTGGCCATAGTGCCCGCTATCCAGGTGCCTGCCATTGAGATAATGTCATGGCAGGGCCTGTTGTCATTGCTGGCGCAGGTGCTGATTGGCATCAGCATGGGATTTGTCATGCGGCTGATGTTCACCGCCGTGGAAATGGCCGGCTTTATGATGGGGATGAGCATGGGGCTGGGCTTCGCCAGCTTTTATGACCCGCAGGCACAGAGCCAGACCATCGCCATCAGCCAGTTCCTGACCATGCTGGCATTACTGGTATTCATCAGCCTGGACGGACACCTGATGGTCGTGGCCGTGCTGTTGCAAAGCTTCGAAACCATGCCCATCGTGCTGGAGCACTGGCAGCTGAACGCGCAGAGCATCGCCTTGCTGGGCGGGCATATTTTTTCGCAGGGCTTGCTGCTGTCATTGCCGGTGGTGGCCAGCCTGCTGATCACCAATATGGCGCTGGGTATCCTGACCAAGGCGGCGCCACAGTTCAATATTTTCGGTATCGGCTTCCCGATTACGATTTCGGTCGGTCTGCTGATGACCTTGTTGAGCCTGCCTGGCCTGATCGGCCCTATCAATCGCTGGCTGATCGATGCGCAGCAATTGATGTTGCAGGTGATACGCTGACCGGCATGATGTGATTTGCCTTCGTCACCAATAAAAAAGCTGGCTTGTGCCAGCTTTTTCTGTATGGGCAGATGGTATTCAGCCCGGTGCTTTATGAAAGGTTTTGCCTAAAGAAACGAGAATAGCGAGATCTGCGAAGTCTGCACATAGGATTTCTGTGCCGCTTCCAGAATGGTAGTTTTCTTGGCCAGCTCTGACAGGGCTTCGGTGTAGTCCAGGTCCTGCAGGTTGGAGATAGAGGCTTTGTACTGCAAATTCATATCGCTGCCTGTGTTATCCAGCGTATCCAGTTCATTCAGCTTGCTGCCGAGATCGGCACGCACAATTAATACCTGGTCCAGCGAGGCTTGCATATTCTTGATGGAGTCTGCCAGGCCATTGCTAAAAGCCTGCTGGGTAGCGTCATCAGTGATCGGAGTGCTCAGCAGATCTATCGTATCCTTCAGGTTGGCAAACAAATCGTTGCCATTGGCCTGGAATACCTGGTCGCCGGTGTAGGTGACCTGCATCTGGCGTCGTACATCTACCTGTAACGCGCGCTTTGACGAATCACCCTGGAAAACCACATTGCCTGTACTGTCATCAAATGGAGCGGTTTCTGTCTGGTAACCGGCATACATGTAATCGCCTTGTGCATCCTTGGTATTGCTCAGGCCGACCAGCGTATCCAGGCGCACCTGCAATTCATTGGCAATAATTTTGCGCTGCTCATTGGTATAAGCACCATTACCGGCATTGACCAGCGAAGACTGCACATCCTGGATGACACTGGTGATACTGGTCAGGCTGGACTCGTAGGTTTCCAGTGAGGTCCTGGCCACCTTGCGAGTTTCAGTATAAGTGTTGTTCATGTTCTGGGCATTGCTCAGCTCCAGAATACGCGCGGAAGCGACCGGGTCATCTGCCGGGGAACGCACTTTCTTGCCGGAAGAAATCTGTTCGTTGAGCTTGCTCAGGTCACTTTGCAGATCCATCAGGCGGTTGGTGCCACTCTGGTAAATGGTATTGGTGCTAATTCTCATGGCGGGCTATCCTTGGGGTTGCTATCAACCCAGTTGCATCAGTATGTCAAACATCTGGCTGGCGATCTGCATCATTTTGCCAGCCGCCTGGTAGGCCTGCTGGTAACGCAGCAAATTGGCTGCTTCTTCATCCAGGTTCACGCCGGATTCGGCCTGCATGGCACTGGTGGCGTTTTCCAGCGAAGCCGCATCGGCCTTGCTGGTAATCATCATTTCATTGGTTTTGGTACCCACAGCGCTGACCATCAGTGCAAATGCCTGGGTATAGGAGCGGGTAGCATTACTGCCAGGCAGGCGGACACTGCCGGCATCCTGCAGCTGGGCGAGTTTCAGGCCGTTGGTATTATCGCCAGGACCCTTGAATGCCACCAGGTTGCCATCCTTATCAATGCGTTCAGCCAGTGCCAGTTTTTCCGGGTTGTCTATGGCAAGGGTAATCTTGCCGGCAGCGGCCTGGCTGGGGCGTATCAGATATTCGTCACCTTCGGTCGGTGTCGTGGTGTTCACATTAAACTCTATGCCATCGACAGTGACGGGAAGGGTAGTCGTGCTGGTGACGGATTTATCACTGTTGCGAATGACATTGTACTGGCCATTGGTATATCTCAGCGTGTAGTCACTGCTGGTCACCTGCGAGGATTGCCCGGGCACAAAGCTTGCCGTTGCCTGCTTGGAGTCATCCGTGTTGTTGGCGCTGCTGGTCACCACGGGCTGCGGAATATTAAACATGGGGACGCCATCATCCCCGTTCAGGTCGTAACCTTTCTGCTGCTGTTCGTTGAACTGCGTAGCCAGGGTCAGTGCCAGTTGCCCGACCTGGTTTTGTATCAGATCCAGCGTTTCGCTCCTGAACGCCAGCAGGCCGCCCAGCGAGCCGCCTGCCAGTGTGGCGCCGGTGATAATCTTGGGGTTGTTGTTGCCGTAAGCAACTTCCAGCCGGCCGGGGTCTGTCGGGCTGGGCCGCGTACTCAGCTCATAAGTTTCCTTGCCCACGACCAGTGGCATGCCATTGCCGATCAGGATGTTGTAGCTGCCATCATCCTGTGGCACCACAGTAGTTTTGATTTCCTCACTGAGCTGGGAAACCAGCAGGTCGCGCTGGTCCATCAGGTCATTCGGCGGTTTGCCGGTGGCGCTGCGCGCCTTGTCAATCGCCGCATTGAGTTGGGAGATCTGCGTGGCGTAACTGTTGATGTTATTCACGCTGGTGGAAATCTGGGTGTTCAGGCTTTGACGGATATCATCCAGACGGTCATTGACAGCCCCGAACCGGCCCAGCAGGGAGTTTGCCGAGGACAGGACCGTCTGGCGGCTGGCAACGTCACTGGGGTTGGCCGCCGCAGCACTGACGGCACTGAAAAACTGGGTCATCACCGGGCCAAGGCCGGCGCTGGCATCAGAGAGCAGGCTGTTGATCTGGGAGATACTGTTGTAGTAGGCACCGCTGGCGCCACTGGTCGAGGTGGCGCTCAGCATCTGCTTGCCCAGAATGTCATTGTAGACACGCGTAACGCTGGAAACGTTTGTTCCCTGGCCGATATAGCCGTAGCCCCAGTTCTGGGCCTGCGCGGCAGACTGCACAATGACCTGGCGGTTATAGCCGGGTGTGGAAGCGTTGGCAATATTGTGCCCGGTGGTAGTGATACCAATCTGGGCGGCCGTTAAGGCACTTTTGCCGATATTCAATATACTGGACATAGCTGGATGACCTCAGGTGTCCTGGCCCTGCAGAGCACCGGACACATTTGTAAAGTTACAAT
>CBIMYT010000016.1:0-63110 GCA_966248215.1 uncultured Methylophilus sp.
AGCTATCTGGCCAACAGCAATTTGAGGACATCCCCGAATCGCAAGACGCGCATTATAGCAAAGATATCCGGGAATGCACATAAAAGATGAAAAAAATCCTGATATGCTGAATGCAGTGGCGGATGCGATTAAAAAGACGGGGAACAATATGGTCGTGGCGAGTAGGGAGAAGGTGTCGGGGCGCCCCGAGCGACCAGGCATGCTCGCGTTCTGGGGATACTGGTTACGGCTTGGCTGCATCAGTGTCGGCGGGCCTGCTGCCCAGATCGCGCTGATGCATCAGGCGCTGGTGGTGGAAAAGCGCTGGATTTCCGAAGCGAGATTTTTGCATGCATTGAATTACTGCATGGTGCTGCCTGGTCCGGAAGCACAGCAAGTGGCGATTTATACCGGCTGGCTGTTGTATGGTATCCGGGGCGGCATTGTGGCTGGCAGCCTGTTTGTGTTGCCAGCATTTCTGTTGTTACTGCTGTTGTCTTTCGTCTATATGCAATGGGGCAATCTGCCGGAAATTGCAGCGCTGCTGTACGGTGTCAGGCCTCTGGTGATTGCGCTGGTTTTTGCAGCAGCCTGGCGGCTGTCTCGACGTGTTTTATACGCAAAATGGTTGTGGGCGGTGGCATTGGCGGCATTGGGCCTGCAATATCTGCAGATGCCTTTTCCTGCGATTATTCTCCTGGCGGGCTTATCCGGCTGGGGCGTGCAACAATGGTTGCCATCGCTGGTCGAACCACGGGAAGCAGGTGCGCCATCTGCTGTGGAGCCGCATGTCCCTTGTGTGATTGATGACGATACACCACTTGATGGATTGAACCATTTGTGGCGATTGATGCTCGGGATATTGATAGCAGCAGTGATACTGGGGTTGTGTGTTTTGGTCGCCTTGTGGCTGATCTTCGGCGGACAGCATATATTTAGCCAGTTAGCCCTGTTTTTTTGCAAAGCGGCATTCCTGACATTTGGGGGCGCTTATGCGGTGTTGCCGTATGTGTTTGAGACCAGTGTCCAGCATTTTCACTGGCTGAATGCGGCGCAAATGCTGGATGGTCTGGCGCTGGGCGAAAGTACGCCGGGACCATTGATTATGGTGTTGACCTATATTGGTTTTGTGGCGGGCTGGCAGGCAGGACTGCCCATGCCATTGTGGCAGGCAGGACTGATCGGTGCCAGTATCGTCACCTGGTTTACTTTTCTGCCCAGTTTCATGCTGGTGTTTCTGGGGGCACCCTGGCTGGAGCGTACGCGCCAGCAGTTGCACTGGACGGCACCTCTGGTTGCGATCAGCGCTGCAGTCATTGCCGGCATTCTGTCTCTGGCATTGCAGCTTGGGCAGCATGTGCTGGTGCCGGCAGGTCATCTGGACCTCATGTCTGCCAGTATGACGCTGGTCGTGCTGTGGCTGTTATTGAAAGTCCGTGTCGGCGTGCTGTGGTTGTTAACAGTATGTATGGCAGTGGGTTGGTTATTCAAAATGGGGTAGAGCGTATGTCGAATTCAGTCATGATTCTGGGGGAAGTATTAGGGGATGTGTTTCCTGAGCAAACGGTTATCGGAGGCGCCCCCTACAATGTAGCGCGCCATTGTCATGCTTTCGGCCTGGACGTCCAGTTTCTGACCGCAGTGGGAAAGGATGCGCTGGGAGAACGTATCCTGGCAGAAATGCGTGAAGCAGGGTTGTCTATGGCGGGGGTGCAGCAGCATGAAGCATTGCCTACCGGGCAGGTCATGGTACGGTTTGAAAAAGGCGGTCACCGTTTCGAGATTCTGGACAAGCAGGCTTACGATGCGGTGGAGTGGTCGCCAGTGGAGCAACTGGTTAAAAAAAATTCTCCCAGGCTGGTGTATTTTGGCACGCTGGCACTACGGCATGCGCCCATGCAAGCTATGGCCGAACAATGGTTGAAGCTGTGTGGTGCAGCTACCGTTTTCTGTGATATTAATTTGCGGGCACCGTGGTATGGTGAAGCGAATCTCCGGCTGGCTTTGAATGCGGCAGATATTCTCAAAATCAATCATGAAGAGCTGCCCGAGGTCTGCCAGCTGTTTGGCTTGCCCGCGTCACCGGATCTGCATGAACAGGCCAGGCATTTACTCATGGCATTTAATCTCCGCGAGATGTTCGTGACTTGTGGCGAACAAGGCAGTTTCTGGTTAAATGCATATGGGGATAGTTTTCGTGCGCCGCCAATATGCTTGCAAGCGCCGTTTGTGGATAGTGTCGGTGCAGGAGATGCCTATACCGCAATCGTGATTCGCGGTCTGCTGGCAGGTTGGTCGCGGCAAGCCATATTGCCGCGCGCGGCCGCATTCGCGGCTTCTATCTGCAGTATTCGCGGGGCGGTGCCGGAAGGTGCCGCGTTCTACCAGGATTTTATTTAAGGCCGTTTCAACCCTGAAGCGAGGCAAAAAATTAGCAAAAACAGAAACTTAATGCCAGGAATAGCTTTGCAGCACATGGTTTTGCCGCTATAATGCGCGGTTCATGTAAATTGAATGTCAGCGTGGTAAGGCAAATAGGTTGTCTGGCTGCCGCGACATTGACGCTAACTAAGGAAAAAAGATGGCGATTACTGCAGAACAATCCGCAAAAATCATTAAAGAATATCAACGTAGTGCTAACGATACTGCCAGCCCTGAAGTACAGGTGGCTTTGCTGACACACCGTATCATTTACCTGACCGAGCACTTCAAATCCAACAAGAAAGACAACCACTCCCGTCGTGGTTTGCTGGCACTGGTTAGCCAGCGTCGTCGTCTGCTGGATTACCTGAAGGGTAAAGACGTTAGCCGCTATCAAACGCTGATCGAGCGCTTGAACCTGCGTAAATAATTTGGTTTAAAGTGACATTAGCTGTTCACTTTTAACGAGATAAAAGCCGATGGCATGGTGATTGCCTCGGCTTTTTTGCTTTAAATTCCGGACATTTTCGAATCGCCGGAATCAGATCACCAAACGGGGTGGCTTCTGTGAGTACGTTTTGTTTGCAAGATATAAACAAAAAGCGTGCTGATGGAAGTCACCACAATAATTGTATAGAGATGGCTATTGGGTAGTGAATAGCCATGGCAGATAAAGGAAAAACAATGTTTGATATAACCAAGAAAAGCATCCAGTTTGGTGCGCATACCCTGACGATTGAAACCGGGGAAGTAGCGCGTCAGGCAGATGGCGCCGTCATGGTGAGCTATGGCGATACCGTTGTGCTGGTGGCAGCCACAGCGAAAACCGAAGTCAAGGAAGGCCAGGACTTCTTCCCGTTAACCGTTGATTACCAGGAAAAAACTTATGCGGCTGGCCGCATTCCGGGTGGCTACTTCAAGCGCGAAGGCCGTCCCAGCGAGAAAGAGACACTGACCGCGCGTCTGATCGACCGTCCTATGCGTCCTCTGTTCCCTGATGCGTTCTACAACGAAGTGCAAATCGTCGCGACTGTATTGTCCATCGACCCTGAAATCGATGCTGACATTCCTGCCATGATTGGTGCCTCTGCTGCGGTTGCACTGGCTGGTATCCCGTTCTACGGCCCTATGGGTGCGGTGAAAGTGGGTTATATCAACGGTGAATACGTATTGAACCCGACTGCAACACAGTTGAAAGAATCTGAGCTGGATCTGGTGGTTGCTGCCACTGAGTCTGCCGTGATGATGGTGGAATCCGAAGCGAAAGAATTGCCGGAAGACGTGATGCTGGGTGCTGTGGTATTCGGTCACGAGCAAATGCAGCCTGTGATCAAGATGATCAACGAACTGGCGGCTGAAGCCGGTAAAGATGCCTGGGACTGGACACCACCGGAGCCAGATAATGCATTGATTGAAAAAGTGGCTGCGATTGCGGCTGATGACATCAACGCGGCATTCAAGATCAAATCCAAAGGCGAGCGTTCTGCCAAACTGGATGAAATCAAATCCCGCGTGATGAGCACTTTGATCACTGAAGAAACCTCCACCCTGGAAGCCAACAAGATCAAGGATGAATTCTTCAAGCTGGAAGCGAAAACCGTGCGTAGCCAGATTCTGAACGGTGAGCCACGTATCGATGGCCGTGATACACGCACTGTGCGTCCTATCACTATCCGTTCCGGCGTGTTGCCACGCACTCACGGTTCTGCCCTGTTTACCCGTGGTGAAACACAGGCCATGGTGGTGACGACTTTGGGTACCGGTAAAGATGAGCAGATCATTGATGCACTGGCTGGCGAATACTACGAAAACTTCATGTTGCATTACAACATGCCGCCCTATGCAACGGGTGAAACTGGCCGTGTAGGTACGCCAAAACGTCGTGAAATCGGTCACGGTAATCTGGCCAAGCGTGCGTTGAAGGCCGTATTGCCTAAGAAAGAAGATTTTGACTACACCCTGCGTGTGGTGTCCGAGATCACTGAATCCAACGGTTCCAGCTCCATGGCATCTGTCTGTGGTGGCTGCCTGTCCATGCTGGACGCCGGCGTACCATTGACTGCGCACGTGGCTGGTGTGGCCATGGGCCTGATCAAGGAAGGCAACCGCGTAGCGGTGCTGACCGACATTCTGGGTGACGAAGACCACCTGGGTGACATGGACTTTAAAGTTGCCGGTACCGACAAAGGCGTGACCGCACTGCAAATGGATATCAAGATTACCGGTATTACTGCACAAATCATGCAAGTGGCACTGGCACAAGCCAAAGAAGGCCGTGCACACATTCTGGGCCTGATGAAAGAGGCTGTATCCGGTGTGAACACTGAGATGTCACAGTTTGCACCACGTATCATCAGCATGAAGATCAATCCGGACAAAATCCGTGACGTGATCGGTAAAGGTGGTGCAGTGATCCAGGCTCTGACCAAGGAAACCAACACCAGCATCGATATCGAAGATGACGGCACCGTGAAAATTGCCTGCACCAATGCGGATGAAGGTGCGGAAGCACAACGCCGTATTGCACAGATCACGGCTGAAGTTGAAGTGGGCCAGGTTTACGAAGGTCCTGTGGTCAAGATTCTGGACTTCGGTGCAGTGGTGACATTGCTGCCAGGTAAAGATGGCCTGGTACACATTTCACAAATTGCCCACGAGCGCGTCAAAGCGGTGGGTGATTACCTGAAAGAAGGTGATATTGTGAAGGTGAAAGTGGTTGAGATTGATGATAAAGGTAAAGTGCGTTTGAGCATTAAAGCCCTGATCGAACCGCCAGCAAAAGAAGAAACACCGGCTGCTGAATAGGCGGCAAAAGTAATAGAAAAAACCCGCGTAAGCGGGTTTTTTCATGCTTTTCATCGCACTTAAGAGCGCGTCTTATACCGAACGGCCATCATAATGTTGTACCGGAATACTTTCGAGATCGATGCCTTCGATACATCGAATATTGATGGCAGCCATGGCATTGCCATCGGCGTTTACGCCTTCGCCATAAGGGTGAATACCGCAAGTCGCACAAAAATGATGTTTGATGACGTGTTTGTTGAAAGTATAAGTGCTAATCCTGGCGTCAGGCGTCAGTAATTTCAACTCGGAGAGCGGTACAAACCAGAGTAAAGAGCCTTTACGCTGGCAAAGGCTGCAATTACAAGCCAGGGCGCCTTTAATCTCTCCTTCCACTTCAAACGCAATATTGCCGCAATGGCAACTACCCTTATATTTCATAGTTCTTCTCCTATGGTTTCGAGTTAGCTATAACCACTTATACATGACCAAGGCATCCACATAGCCTTTGCCCGGGTGATGAAAGGCCTTTGGCAATCTGCCCACGGTTTCAAATCCCAGTTTTGTCCATAAACGTACGGCATTCTCATTGGTAGAGACGACAAAATTGAATTGCATGGCCTGGTAGTCTAAGGATTTTGCCATATATTGTGAGTGCTCACACATGCTGGTGGCAAGGCCGCGACCGCGCGCGGCAGCAGATACCATGTAACCGCAATTGCAGACATGAGCGCCGCCACCAGGCTGATTGGTTTTGAGGTAATAAGTGCCCAGGATTCTGCCGTGCTCTTCGACGACAAAGGTTTTGCGTGGTGTTTCCAGCCAGAGCTTAATGGCCTGTTCGCGGGTGGTGTCACGCGGATAGGTGTAAGTGTCACCAGCGGCTACAACCTCTTGGAAAATCGGCCAGATCTGATCAAAGTCTGCCGGGATGGCTTCACGGATATTCATGGAGTTTTTCTTTTGAGCTTCTGAATTACAGCAGTTTGGTGCCTAACGGCACGTCATGTTCAGGGATACATAGAGTGACATTGCCCTGGGCATCGTGAAAGCCGGTCACCAGGCATTCCGACATAAACGGGCCTATCTGTTTGGCAGGAAAGTTCACCACCGCGACCACCAGTTTGCCTACCAGGGTTTCCGGGGTGTAATGCGCAGTAATTTGAGCGCTGGATTTGCGAATGCCGATGTCGGCACCAAAATCAATGTGCAGTTTATAGGCGGACTTACGTGCTTCGGGGAATGGTTCTGCTGACAGGATGCGACCAACACGCAACTCTACTTTGCTGAAGTCGTTCCATTCGATTGGCTGCATATGGCTGATACTTCCGGATAATGACAAGTCATTATCGCAGAAATCATTGCTTGCCAGCGCTGCGCGTATTAACGGATCAGGGCGGAAATGGCTTTGAATTGCGGGTGCAGGGCGCCGCGCATGGGTTCGAACAACATGGATTCGGTATTGGTGATGATGCAACCGGCTTCACGCAAACGGTTGATGGCATTCAGGCGATTGGCATCGTTGCGGGAGATGATGGCATCTTCGACCACAAACACCTGTTTGCCAGCGGCAAGTGCATCCAGTGCGGTTTGCAGTACGCAGATATGTGCCTCCAGGCCGAACAGCACGACTTGTGGCGCGACACTCAGCGATGACTCCTGCAAGGCGGCTTCATGCCAGGCCGAGAAGGACAGCTTGGCATAGCGCGGCGTGTATTCCGGCAGTATGGATTGCAGTTCGGGCAGCGTTTCTCCCAGCTTTTCAGGGTATTGTTCGGTGACCCACAGGGGAATATTAAGTAACTGCGCAGCCTGGATCAGACGCTGGATATTTTGTACTACGATGGGTATTTGTGTTGCCGGCATGGCGGCACATAATCGCGTCTGTACATCAACCAGCATCCAGATGGCATCGGTACTGGCAATCGCCTGATTCATCATAACGGATATCCCCAGTGTATTTTCTGCCTGGTACCGGCGATGACTTAAAAGGAAAATGCCTGTGGTTGCGGCGCGTTTTGCATCTCTGCCAGACAGGTTTCAAACAGCACATCCTGTTTGTAGCTGTGCTCGGCCAGGCGCTGGATCAAGGTGGCCTGCATCACTGGCGCCTGTCCCAGCACGATCAGCATGCGACCGCCAATACTGAGCTGGCGACGCACACCTTCAGGTTCCACCGGACTGGAAGCGGTAAAGATGATGGCATCAAATGGCGCACGGGATTCGTCACCTTCGTGGCCATCGGCTTCAATTACCTGCACATTGTGGATACCTTGGGCACTGAGGTTTTTTGTTGCCAATGCGCACAGGTCTGGAAAAATCTCGAGGGCGGTAATCTGCGCCGCATGCTGTGACATCAGGGCTGCCAGATAGCCACTACCTGCGCCAACCAGCAATACTTTATCCGTGGCTTGCAGTTGCAGTGCCTGCAGGAAACGGCCTTCGACTTTGGGGCTCAGCATTTGCTGGTCATGCGCCAGCGGGATCTCGATATCGGCAAAAGCCAGGCCACGGTAAGATGATGGCACAAACGCCTCGCGTGGCATCTGGTTCAATGTTGCCAGCACTTTGGGATCCAGCACCTCCCAGGTGCGAATCTGTTGCTCAATCATGTTAAAACGTGCGGTCGCCTGATCTGTCATGGTACTAGTCCCGAATTCTGTTAGTGATCAATCCCGGTTACTGCAGAGTGAGCGCAATGCTTCCGCAGGTAAAAGGTACTTGGTAGCAAGTGTTTATTATAGTTTATTGCGCTGCGATTTTCGCGGATATTGATGCCGGATTGGTTGAATGTCGATGAGGATGTGCCTGCAGACAGAATCCTTGCTGGTATTTCCTGCAAGAATAGTGCAGAGTAACAAATGTGATACACCGGTGGTCAGAACAGGGCTGAGTAACTGAGTGGTAAGCATCATGCCAGACCTGCCACCGGCAGGCATCATACTATGTGTCCGCATCCCTCCCGGGGCAAACGGGCAGCGAATCCAATAATAAACAGGAGCGATGAGTATGAATGTACGGCAACGTTGGATCAGTTTTCTTGGACGCGTATTGTTATCCCTGATTTTTATTATCAGCGGTATTCTGAAAGTACTGGACCCGGCGGGTACGCTGGCGTATATCGAAAGCGCGCACTTGCCCATGCCACAGGTGGCTTATATTGTTGCGCTGGTGGTCGAACTGGGCCTGGGCACTGCATTGCTGGTCGGATTTAAATCGCAACTGGCGGCGGCTGGTATTGCAATTTTCACCTTTGTCACGGCGCTGATGTTTCATAGCAATATGGCCGATCCGGTAGAAGTGGTGATGTTCCTGAAAAACATTACCATTATTGGCGGGCTGCTGGTGGTGATTGCGTTCGGGCCGGGTGGCTACAGCGTGGATAACGGCAAGCGTGTGGTGATCGCTGAATAACACTGCTGACTGGGTCAGGCGTGGCCTGACCCGAACCATTGCCGCAAATGTTCGATCAGCGCCAGTGTATTGCTGGATACCTGTTTATGGTAAGGGTACATGGCATAAATCCCGGCCTGCTGCATGCGATATTCTGCCAGCACTTCCACCAGCCTGCCTGTTTGCAAGTCTTCAAGTACATAAAATGCCGGTAAGCCGGTGATGCCAAGCCCTGCCAGCGCAGCATCGCGTAATACTTCACCGTGGTTAGATCTCAGCCGCGGCCGGATATGAATACGGTGTAGCTGGTCGTGTTCGTCGAACAGCCATTCACTGGCGCGGTGTGTCAGGCAGTCATGAGCGGCCAGCGCTTGCGGTGACTGTGGTGTGCCATAGCGGGCAATATAATCCGGACTGCAACAAAAACGCATGGCGGCATCTTCCAGTTTGCGTGCCACCATGCCTTCTTCGGGTTGATCGGTCACGCGGATCACCATGTCATACCCTTCATTGATCATGTCAACATGGCGGTTATCGGCATCCAGCCAGATTTGTACTAATGGATGTTGTTGCATGAACGTGGTGAGTGCCGGGGCCAGCCTCAAATTGGCATAGGACAGGGGAACCGAAATCTTGAGCAGGCCACGCAGTTCATCGGAGCGGTTGCTTATTTCCAGTTCGACATCATGCATGGCTTGCAGGATATGTTGGGCGCGCTGGAAGAACAGCTTGCCGGTTTCGGTGGGAGATAGTTTGCGTGTCGTGCGTAGCAGCAAGCGGACACCGAGATGTGCTTCAAGCGCAATAATACGGCGGCTGACCAATTGCTTGGAAATGCCTAATGCACGGGCTGCGCTGGTGAAGTTGCCATGCTTGACCACTTCCACAAAAAAGCGCATTTCTTCCAATGAGGTCATTTATTGTCAACTTATATAAGACAGATTTACCAGAATTATGCTGATTATGAATATTCTATTCAAGTATACAATGACGCTTATCAGTTATCCGGAAAAGCGCAGATGACTGATTAATCCAATACAACGACAAGGAGACGATGATGAGTTCATTGCAATCTGCAGCCAGCGCCGTGGGGCGTGTTTTGTTAGCACATATTTTTATTATCAGCGGACTGAGTAAAGTTACCAATCCGGCCGGCACCATAGGCTATATTCAAAGTGTGGGCGCGCCATTGCCAGAGGTCGCCTATGCAATCGCAGTGTTTGTTGAAGTGGTATTGGGTATCGCATTGCTGGTAGGTTTCAAAGCCCGGCTGGCGGCGGCTGGCATCGCATTATTCACCGTTGCAGCCGCATTCTTGTTCCATACCAACTTTGCCGATCAGATGCAGCAGATCATGTTTCTCAAGAACCTGACGATTGCGGGTGGCTTGTTGATGGTCGTTGCATTCGGTGCGGGCGCTTACAGCCTGGATAACCGCCGTCGCTAATGGATCAAGCCTGCCGGAGTTTGTGAAATGACAACTGTGTTTGTGTCGCATGGTGCCCCATCGCTGATACTGGAGCCGGGCGAAACCGGGCAAATACTGGCCAGGATAGCGGCTGATTTGCCCAAGCCAGAAGCCATCCTGGTGATTTCAGCGCACTGGGATACACGGGTGCCTGCCGTCAGCCTGGCGACGCAGCCGGAAACCATTCACGACTTTGGCGGCTTTCCGGCGGAGCTTTATGCCAAACAGTATCCTGCCCCAGGGGCGCCTGCATTGGCGAATCGCGTGGCCGAGCTGCTGCAGGCGCACGGGATTCCGGTACAAACCCAGGCAGATCGCGGACTGGATCACGGTGCCTGGGTACCGTTGTCATTGATGTATCCTGCGGCAGATATCCCGGTCACCCAATTGTCGATCCAGAGCCGCAGCACGCCAGCACAACACTTCGCACTCGGCCAGGCGTTACGGTCTTTGCATGCGCAGAATGTCTTGATCCTGGCCTCCGGTGCCGTCACGCACAATTTATCGGACTTCTTTACCGGTGATCGTGATGTGACTCCATTGCCTTATGTGCATGCGTTTGCCGACTGGATTGCCCGTCAATTGGCCACCGGACAGATACCAGGCCTCCTGAACTATCGCGTTGAGTGCCCTGAAGGCATACAGGCGCATCCGGGGGAAGATCATTTAATGCCTTTGTTTGTGGCAGCAGGCAGTGCACCTGGCATTCCGCAAAGGTTCACGCCGGAAACCACTTATGGCATTCTGGCAATGGATGCCTATGTCTGGAAAAGCGAAGGCTAAACGTGAGGAGTTGCCGGGTGAAGTTAGCGCAATCCATAGTGATTGAGTTTATTCCACAGTGAACGCTCACTGATCTCCAGTAGCCTGGCGGCTTTGGTCTTGTTGCCCTGGCAGGCTTCAAGTGCCTGGGTGATCAGACGTTTCTCCATGGCTTCGGTGGTGCGGGGAATGGACAGCATATTGCTCTCGGCAGCGGAGGCGGTCTCCGATGAATGCTGGCTGATATCGGCCGGCAAATGCTGCACTTGTATCGGTTGCTGGCCTGCCAAAATGGCTGCCCGCTCCAGAATATTTTCCAGCTCGCGCACGTTGCCTGGCCAGGCATATTGTTGCAGGCACAGGCGAGCCTGTTCGCTAAGCCGCTGCTGGCGCTTGCCAGTGAAAAAGTCAGCCAGCAATCCTATATCGTCTTGACGGTCGCGCAACGGAGGAATCTGCAACTGCACCACATTCAGACGGTAATACAGGTCTTCACGCAGCCTGCCATCTTTCACTGCCTGTATCGGGTCGCGATTGGTGGCAGCCACCACGCGGACATCCAGTGGAATCTGCCGGTTGCTACCCAGTTTTTCCACCATGTTTTCCTGCAATACCCGCAACAGTTTGGACTGTAACTGCACCGGCATTTCGGTAATCTCGTCCAGAAACAGCGTCCCGCCATTGGCAAGTTCGAATTTACCGATGCGCTCTTTGATGGCGCCGGTAAATGCGCCTTTCTCGTGGCCGAACAATTCGGATTCAAGCATCTCTGCCGGAATCGCTGCACAATTGACGGCCACGAACAGCGCAGATTTGCGCGGGGAAGCCTCATGCAGGGCTTTGGCCACCAGCTCCTTGCCCGTGCCGGTTTCTCCGACAATGAATACCGTTGCCCGTTCGGGCGCCACTTGCTGGATCATTTGCTTCAAGGATTGCATGGCCGGGCTGTTGCCAATCAGGCCGGTGGCATCGGGTTGCTGGGTTTCTCTGAAAAACTTATTTTCCTGTTGCATGCGCTTGATGGCCAGCGCTTTTTCGATTGCCACCTCCAGCGTTTCCAGTTCAAACGGGCGCAAAATGTAATCACTGGCCCCCAGCTTCATGGCTTCTACGGCTGTTTTGATTTCGCCTTGCGCCGTCACCATGATAAATGGCAGGTGTTCATGCAGTTTGCGCAAAGTACCAAGCAGTTGCAGGCCGTTCATACCCGACATATGCAGATCACTCACGACCAGGTCAATTTGCTGCTGCTGGATCAGTTCCAGTGCTTCGCGACCATTGCCTGCAGACAACACGCGATAGCCGGCCTGGCGCAGGCTGATTTCCAGCAGGCGCCGCATATTGGGCTCGTCATCGACAGCCAGGATTGTCAGTTGCGGAGTGGACATGATTATTCGGTTTCTATGGGGAGTGCAATATTAAATTGCGCGCCTTGCCATGGGCTGGTGTTGTAAGTGATTGTACCACCGTGTGCTTCAACGATTTGCTTGACCACGGCCAGCCCCAGGCCGACACCGCCGGCGCGTTGGGTGAAAAAAGCCTCGAACAAATGGTTTTGCTGGTCTGGAGGAACACCTGGGCCATCGTCGGCCACCGTGAGGTGGGCATAATGCTGGTCGTGAAACAATGAAACAGCAACCTGGCCATGCGCAGGCAAAATCTGGATGGCATTGACGATCAGGTTGACCATCACCTGCGTCATCTGATCCTGGTCCACGGCAATCATGACAGGTTCAGGTGCATTGAGTGACAGCCGGATATATTTATCCTGAGCCTGTTTCTGCAACATATCGCACACATGCTGCAGATGGGCCTGCAACTCCAGCGGTATTTTGCTGGGCACCCTGGGTCTGGCTGAGTCAATCAGCGTGCTGACCAGTTTGTTCAGGCGCTCGGTTTCGGAAATAATGAATCCCAGCACCTCGCGGCCATCGCTGCTTAATGCCGGTTCGCGTTTCAGAACATCGGCGGATGAACGCATGATGCCTAATGGGGTGCGTACCTCATGACTCATGGCCGCTGCCATTTCGCCAACCACGGCCAGTTTGGCCGCCCGTGTCAGTTGCTGTTCGGATTCCGCCAGGTCTGCCGCCATCCTGGTGAATGCCAGGTTTAATGCCTGCACCTCTGCCGGACCAGTGAGCGGTGGAGCAGTGACGTTGGGTTTTCTCAGGTGCTTCACAAAATGCAGCAAATCATCCAGTGGCTGGGTAATGCGTTTTGCAATAGGCCTGACCATGGAGAGTGAGAAAAGCAGGATGACAACCAGTACAATCAGAAAAATAAGCCCCAGGCGATGTACCGGCGCCACTGCCACATCGTGTTCTTTGTTGAGCGCGATCTGCCAGCCCTGTATGGGCAGCGTACTTTGCAGTGGAATATGCGTGTGCAGGCTGTGGCGTTGCTGTGACCAGTTTGTGGATTGTGTCAGTACGCGGTGACTGTCATCCACCAATGCGAGTTCTGTGGCGTTCTGCGCTGCATGATTCAGCACATTCTGAATGACTGCCCAGTTAAAACTGGCAATCAGGTGGCCTATGATCTGCTGCGTGATGTCGGAAGTCACCGGGGTGGAGATCATCAACTGCTCACCCTGCAAATGATAGACCGTCATGGCTTGGCCGTTATCCTGAAATGAAAACCAGACCGGGGGGCTGGAAAGGCGCTGGTTAATGCGCTGCGGCTCGCTGGAAGAAATGATAGTGGACTGCAGGTCGATGACATCAAGCGACAGATATTGCTCAGCATAGCTGCTGCGGGTTTCCGCCAGGAAGACAGACAGGCGCTTGTCAATGTCACCGATTTGCATGTCCTGCATGATCGCCAGCTGGCTCCAGCTGCGTACATTCTGCATGCGTTCAACCAGTATCCTGTCTATGTGCTCACCCACGGCTTTACCGGTTGTTTTTAAATCATGTTTGATTTCCGTACGCAAGGCTGTACGCGCCTGGTAAAAGCTCAGCATGCTGACCAGCAGCGCGGGTAACAGGCCTGCCAGCAGGAAGGCAATCAGCAGCATTTTTCGAATGGTTAAAGGCGCATGTTTCGACATGAATATGAGAAAATACCGGCTTAATGACAGGCGTTGTACTTGTTAAAATCGGAAAGTGTGTATGTTCACTATTTTACTGCGTTGTGCGGTCAGTGTAATTAGCCTCTGTATGATGTGCAAGCCGTTGCTGGCTGAGGATGATAGCTCTTTTTTGCAGGGTTTCCGGGTGGGTGGGTATACCAGCATGGATCTGCATGTCCCCCGGACCGAGCCGACGCGGTTAAACTGGAACGAGCTCAGCATGATCGTGACGTGGGACCAGAACAGCCGCATCAAGTTTTTTGGTGAGATTGATCTGGAAAATCCCGCCAGTTATACCCACGGTCAAGGCCTGGATTTCCGTGATGCCTATATCAATCCTGAGCGGTTGTATTTTGACCTGAATATCAATGAAAACGCCAATTTGCGATTGGGGCGTTTTTTAACACCCTTAGGCCGCTGGAACCAGTTGCATGCCTCCCCGCTGGTCTGGACTGCCAGCCGCCCGCTTGCTACCACAGAATTGTTTCCCAGCTTCACCAGTGGCGTGCAACTGTTTGGCAATCTGCCATTTCAAGAGCGTTCGCTGGATTATCAGCTGTATAGCGCAACGATGAATGCACAACCGGAAAGTCGTGGCGAAACCGAGTATAAGGATGCACACGGCGCTCGCATCGCCCTCAATAATGTGTTCAATTTTACCGATGAAAATGCCGGGCTGAATACCATAGGTCTGAATTACTCCAGTTACCGCGAGGAGCAGTCTGGTGGACCAAAGTATCGGTTGCTTGGCGTGGATTTCTTGCTTGAATTTAACCGCTGGGAGCTGAGTGGCGAAGCTTATACACGCAAAGCTGAGCATGGCCGCACCGGTGGCAGCGGCTCGTACTTGCAAAGCGCATTTTTTATTAAAAATGACTGGTACTGGATTACCCGCCTGGAAAGCCTGCATCAGCCAGCTGCGCCGAATGCAGAGCGCTGGGTACTGGGCATCACCAAACGACTCAAACCCAACCAGCTGTTGAAGTTTGAAGTCGTTGGTGGCAACGGCGAATATGACGATGTGCCACGCGGATTTGCAACCTCATTTGCGATGATGTACTGATGCGTGCTGTCTGGATGAAAATCTGGCTGATGCTGGCTGGCTTTTTGCCAGCACTGGTCATGGCGGATGATACTGTGATCGCAGTGATTGTATCGGCGCAGCCAAATTTCAGCGTCTCACTCGCTGCCAGCGATCTGGCACCGGTGTACTGGCGCAAGAAACTGTATGATAACCATGGTAATCCCTTGCATCCGGCGAACCTGTCCAGCGATCATCCCTTGCGCCTGCATTTCTCGCAACAGGTGTTGCATAGTAGCCCGCGCTCCCAGGTAGGCTACTGGAACGAGCTTTACTTCCACGGCGTACAGCCGCCATTTACCGTAGAGTCGCAAGAGGCCATGATCCGCTATGTGGCTTATACCGGGAACGCGATAGGCTATATCGATGCATGCAAACTGGATGAACGGGTGCGTCCAGTGCTATGGATTACTGGTTCCAGGATAGTCAGCGACCCTCCCGGTTTACGTTGCAGTGCGTCGGCCTCCTAGTTATACATCGCGCATGGAGGATTTGCTGCGGTGATGATCGCGACTGACCACCGCCGGTTTGGCAGGCGCTGCTGCTGGTAAGGGCAAGGGAGGTAGTTTGAGTGCCGCACGCACTTCATGATTGGCGATCAGCCAGCTGTAATGTGAATGACAGGTTTCTGACTTCAGCTCGTATGCGGTCAGTAGCGTACAAAATACATCATCATGACTGAGCGGGTAGTTGCTGTAGGGGCGTATCTGATTGATGGAGTAGTCAAATTGCTGGCCCAGCCACAAAATTGCGGGGACATGGGTTTGCTCTTTCGGTGCAATCATATAGGGGGCTGCGTGCAGATACAGGCCATGTTCGCCCAGTGACTCGCCATGATCTGCCACATACAGCATAGCAGTTTCATGGCTGGGGTCGTATTTTTTCAGGAACTGAATGACTTCACTCAGGAAATAATCGGTATATAAAATGGCATTGTCATAGGCGTTATCAATTTCTACCTGGCTGCATTTTGACAAGTCGCTGCTGTGACATACCGGTGTAAATTTCTCAAAGGCCTTGGGGTAGCGGCGATAGTATTCAGGGCCGTGGTTGCCCATCTGGTGAAGGACGATCAGTATGTCCTGGTTATGATGCGTTTGAATATATTCATCCAGACCGACCAGCATCCCGACATCCCGGCATTCGGAATCACACACCTTGTTGCGCGCCGGGGATTGGTAATCCTCATAAGCCATGCGTGTGGCGACGCCCTTTGAGTCGGAGTTGTTATCCCGCCATAACACACTGACGTTGTGTTCTTTCAATATATCCAGCGCATTCTCCATATGCTTGGCTTTTTTTGCAGAATACTGTTTCCTGCCCAAGATCGAAAACATGCATGGCACTGACACGCCAGTAGAAGTACCACAAGAGCTGACCTGCTGGAAGCTCACTACATTTTCCTGTTGCAAGCGCGGATTGGTCAGTTTGTCATAGCCATTGAGGGAGAACCGGTCATAACGCGCGGTTTCACCGACCACCATAATGATGAGCTCATGTTTTTTACCGGCTTCGACTCTTTGGGTATCTTGGGCCACTTGCTCCAGGGTATTGTTTTCAGGCAGGCTGAGGTGCTGGGTGGTCCATTTGATCAGGGAGTAATGCATAAAGCTGGGGTTAGCGTACATGCGGGCCAGTTTGTGCTCACGGATAAAGCTGGCATACCCGGCGGAATACGGCCATACGCATGCCACCATCACCACAAGCAGCAGCAGGATATGCAGGCCGCGAATACGCAGTTTGTCCCTGACAAAGTAACTTTCCGGTGCTTTGAACAATACCCATAATGCCGGCAGAATGCCGACCAGCGTCACTGTCAGCAACATCTCCCAAGAGAACAGGCCTGCGGCTTCCTTATGGTCGGTTTGCAGCAGGTTATCCAGCATGACGGTATCAATAATGATGCCAAACTCCTGCATGTAAAAACCAGCCAGTGCACTGCTGAACAGGGTGAAGGCAAGCAGCCAGCGCGCGCTGCGGCCATGGCTGATGATGAGCAGCCAGAGTGCAGTGACTATCGTAAAAAACAAGATCAGGCTGAGCAGCAAGCCGCTTTGTCCGCCATTCAATGGGTAGAGCTGGGTCAGGTGCGAGAGCAACGCCCGGTTGTCAAAAATCATCAGCCAGAGCGCAACGCCCCAGATGAATAAAATTTGCGGCGTGAAAAAAGGGCGCAATAAGGTTGGGACAGATAGTTTTTTCATGATGAACTTTTAGAAAATGACAACACCACTAACAGCAGGGCGCACATCAGCCACATGGATGTCAGTGTGTGTGAAAGAAAATGGGCGCCACGCATTTGCTGAACCCAGCCCAGCAGAAAGCCTGCATATAAACCTGCAAGAAAAACCAGCAAGGCTTTGCGTGGTTGATGTGGTAACCAGAACAGGCACAAGGCCGACAACCACAAACCGCTGCTGGCATGACCTGCCGGAAAGCAATGCCCGGCCATATCTGGCGCGTGGGCGGAAAATGTCGGAAACCAGGGTGACGTGCCGCCGTAACGGACGACATTCCATGGACAGGCATGCGGCATGTAATGTTTTAACGCTGTCACCAGACCGCTATGGGCCGCTGCCAGTGCGACGATCCAGCGCAAACGAGTCTGATATGCCGTGTTTAGTTTGGCTGGGCGCCAGTGTGCGGGTAGCAAGGCAAATATCAGCATGGCTAGCCAGATGCCTGTCAGCAGTGTTTTGGCATAGCCATGCATGACGGTTTCATAGAAAAAGCCATGTTTATAGGGAAACCGGCCTTGCTGGAAATCAAACATGCGATCGGCAAGTGCAATATCCGTCGAGGTATGATTTGCCAGCAGGTAAATGCCGATGGCACTTAGCCCCAGTAGGGACCAGAGCTGGACTAGTCGGTTTTTACTGAGCCAGGGTTCCATGTGGCAAGCTCGTTGTCAGGAAAGTGGGTGGTGCCAGGCAGCATTTGCAATTTGCGCTGATGAGGGTCTCCGACCAGGATGTTGTCAGGTGTGAATTGTTCATTGACAAGGCTCTCTCCAGGCTGGAAACCGTCGAATGAAAGTCCTACCAGATCCGCCAGTGTGTAGATCAGGTCTGCGTTGTCATACTGGCGATGTGTATCCGCATTGGCCAGCAGGGTTTGGGCATTAAACCAGTTGGCAGAGTGCCAGACCATGAACGGGATGCTGTACATCGGCAGTGTGGGAGCTGCTTCGTTGCGACCCTGAAATTTGTGAGGCGGAGAGTCATACACATCCTCGCCATGGTCGGAGAAGTACACCAGCAGGCTATGTTGCTGTTTCGCTTTCAGTGTCGAAATCAGTTGCGACATGACCCAGTCGTTATAACGGATCGCGTTGTCATAACTGTTGATTGCATCTGTCTTGTCTTCATCCAGGCCTTTGATTGGCAGGTCTGCGGAGGTTTTAAATACATCAAAATTTTCCGGGTAGCGATAGCTGTATTTCATATGCGTACCCAGCAAGTGCACCACAATCAGCTTTTTGGGATGCGGTTCGTTCAGTGTTTGTGCAAAAGGCGACAGCACTTTTTCATCAAAACTGTAGGCGTTCTGCCGACGTTCGTTGTTGAGGAAATATTGCTTGTCTGCCTGTTTGGCAAATGTGGTCAGCATGGTATTGCGGCCGGTCAGTGTTTGCTGATTGGTGATCCAGGTGACGTAATAGCCAGCCTGTTTCATCATGGCAATCAGTGACGGCTTGGTTTTGTAGGCATCAGGGTTCTGCTGATCGGCAAAAGTAAGTACTTGCTGCAGACATTCAATGGTATAAGGGCGTGGCGCATACACATTGTCGAACAGGGTCAGTTCCTGCCTGATTTTGCTTAATTCGGGATTGGTGTCGCGAGGGTAGCCATATAAACTCATATGCAGACGCGAGGTGGACTCACCAATCACCAGAACCACGGTGGTGGGTTCCGGCTTGGCGTGCTCGGTTAATTGTGACAGGGGAGGTACCTGATTCATGGTCAGCAAGGTCCGGTTGACCTCTTCCAGTTGCTGCTCATAGTTGAGGTAACCGAGAGCCAGTTGAAATGGAGGAATACCGCCCAGGTGCCGGTCAATACTTTTATGTGCCTTGCCCCACTGATCGAGTACGATATATTTCACAGGGGAAGTGAATACCAGGGTGAGTGCCAGCAGAGAGTAGATGGCTGCCCGCGGTTTGGAAAGCTGGGCAGGTTTTAATGTGCGCCAGTACAGTACCGGAATGATGATAAATGCCAGCACGGCCAGCAGAATCCACCAGGTAAAATAGTTGCGCAGATATTCCTGAGATTCGCTTTGATTGGATTCGAACAGAATCATCATCAGGCTTTGCGTGAGTTCCTGGCGATAGACCAGAAAATAGGCGAATCCGGGTAATGCAAAAATGCCTATCAGCAGCGCAATCGCCGCACTCCACTGGCGTAAGCGCTGTGGTTGCCACCACAGAGGAATCATCCACAATGTGGAAACAAAAATGGCATCTTTAATGCCTTCCGGAGAGGCTGTACCAAACAGCCAGAGTAAAAGTTGCGTGAATCCGCCTAGTAATAAAAAAAGGCCATAGGCGCGCCAGAATGGATGTTTCACAAAAATTCCCTTCAATAAATCTGTCAGGAATTCTGCAAACGTCGTGCCAATATGATTTTTATTTACAAGGTGTGATTTAATCTATTGATTTTATTCGGTTATTTTTGTTTTTAAATTGCGGGAAGCAATTGATGCTGCGCAAAAAATGCAGAGTTCGTCAGAGAAACACCCATAAATCCTGCAAAAAGTGCAGGACTTATGGGTGGTGCAAAGATCAAAGGATATGCACAAGGAGGGAACGGATTTATTCCCATTCCAGTTGTGGATAAATCACATTGACATTGCGGCGGTTGGCAATATCGAACAGTACCCATTTGTCATGTTCTGAAGCCGCGGCAGTGACCATGGTTTGTTCCATGCTGATACCATTTTTAATACTGTTCCGCACATCGGCCAGCAACAGGTTCAGATAGCGCAACTCATCGCCAATGATGGTTTTCTGGTCTGTGCTTTCTTTGCCGTGGCCAGGCACAATCAGGGCATAGGGGCTCTGATTGATTTTTTCCAGTACGGCAATCAGGCCTTTGATATCGCCTTCCACCACAGGTGTACGCTGGGCAAACAGCAGGTCTCCCGCAAACAGGGTGTTGGTTTTGCTGTCCAGCACGGTCAGGTCAGTGTGGGTGTGCGCTGTGGACTGTGCCTGTAATTGCAGTACCCTGCCGCCCAAATCCAGTGACAATTGGTCATGCACCAGTGTATCAGGCGGTAGCGTGGTGCTTGCTTTAGCTGCCTCGTCGCCCAGCAAATGTGCGTTGAGTTTTTCGTACTGCTCTTTGCGTAGCAGCATGGTGTTGGCCAGTTTCTCGTGGCCGACAAAGTGCACACCTTCTTCCTGAAAAGCGGCATTGCCGTAAATATGGTCAGGATGTACGTGCGTATTAATCACATAGCGGACAGGCAACTGGCTGATTTTGCGTATGGCCTGCAGTAACTGTTCGCCGGTATGTTTGCTGCCACCTGTATCAATCACAGCGATGGCGGTTTGACCAATCACGACACCGAGGTTGCAGATGTCACCCTGATAGCCGTCATCAATATCCTGGTGCTGGCCATGATGGACATAAATACCGTCAGCTACTTTTTGCAGATCAAATGAATCTGCCAGTGCCTGATGGCAAAACATGGCAAAACCAATGGTAACAGTGATACACGATAGCTTGATTTTTGATAACATGACGACGACCCCATGAATGTTTCATCTATCATAATCAAATCATTCATGATGACAAAGTGACTGCTGTCACAAGAGATTTCAAGGAGGAAGTATGAGTTCAACGCAACGATATACCAAAGTTGCCGTGGTTTTGCACTGGCTGATTGCCTTGGCCATTATTGGCATGTTTGCGCTGGGATGGTATATGGGTGACCTGCCCAAAGATGCACCCAAGCAGACCGAGTTCGACCTGTTTGGCTGGGGTATTTATACCTGGCATATGGATGAGCCTGGCAGTGTGCGTAATCTGTATTTCAATTTGCACAAATCCCTGGGCTTTACCTTGCTGTGGCTGATCCTGTTCCGGGTTTACTGGCGTATTACGCATACACCGCCTGCCATGCTGAACAGTTATTCTGCCTGGGAGCGCAAACTGGCTACGGCAACGCATCATAGCCTGTATCTGCTGATGGTCGGCATGCCTTTAACCGGTGTGCTGATGACGCTGTATAGCAAGTACGGCCTGAAGTGGTTTGGCCTGGAAGTGTTCGGCGGGCTGGATAACGCCACTTTGCGTGATTTCTTCAAGGAGTCGCATGAATTGTTTGCAACTATCCTGCTGGCGCTGTTTATTCTGCATGTGGCCGGGGCACTCAAGCATCGTTTTATCGACAAGGATCAAACCCTGTCCCGAATGACGCTGAAATAATAGATACAAAAAACCCGCCAAAAATTTTGGCGGGTTTTTTATTGATGCGACTTTATTTGTGATATTGCGGACTCAGTTTGCGCAATGTTTCCAGCATGCAGGCGGCATGTTCCGGCGGTGTCCACTGCGTGATGCCGTGGCCCAGGTTGAAAACATGTCCATGACCATGACCATAACTGGCCAGGATGCGTTCGACTTCTTTTTCAATCGCGGCTGGCGAACTCAGCAAAATCGCCGGATCCATATTGCCTTGCAGCGTAACCTGCTTGCCCACGCGCTGGCGTGCCTGTGCCAGGTCCACTGTCCAGTCCAGGCCGAGGGCATCGGCACCAATGGCGGCTTGCTGTTCCAGCCATAAACCGCCGCCTTTGGTGAACACGATGCTGGGCACGGTTTTACCTTCAGCGGTCTTGGTCAGACCGGCGACGATTTTCTGCATATAGTTGAGTGAGAACTCGGTATAGGCTGCATGAGACAATGCGCCGCCCCAGGAGTCAAAAATCATGACCGCCTGGGCACCGGCAGCAATCTGCGCGTTCAGGTACTGGGTGACGGTTTGTGCCGTGATGTCCAGAATGCGATGCAGCAGCTCGGGTCTGGCATAGCCCATCTTCTTGGTATTGAGGAAGTCAGTGCCGCCTTTGCCTTCGACCATATAGGTGGCCAGTGTCCACGGGCTACCGGAGAAGCCGATCAGCGGCACGCGGCCATTCAGCGCTTTGCGGATGCTGCTGACTGCGTCAAACACATATTGCAGTTTGGTCATGTCAGGCACTTCCAGTTTGAGAATATCAGCCTCAGCCTGCAAGGTGCGCTCAAATTTGGGGCCTTCACCTTCTTCAAAGTACAAGCCCAGTCCCATGGCATCCGGCACGGTCAGGATATCGCTGAACAGGATGGCGGCATCCAGTTGCGGATAACGGTCCAGAGGCTGCAAGGTGACTTCGGTCGCAAACGACGGGCTTTGGCACAGTTGCATGAAGCTGCCTGCGGTTTTGCGGCTCTCGCGGTATTCCGGCAGGTAGCGGCCTGCCTGGCGCATCATCCAGACTGGGGTGTATTCGGTAGGTTGGCGCATCAGCGCGCGTAAAAAGGTATCGTTTTGTAATTGAGACATTAATGGGATCTCGATGGCCGTTTACACTATGTAAAGGCATGATTATAAAGGCCAAGCCCGGCTTTCACCCGAAAGAATTTGGTTTTTTTGCGATATGACAAATAAAAACGCCGATGACAGGCATCGGCGTTTTCAGTGCATTTGCTTTTGCCAGCTAGCGCGGCAGGGTGGAGCTGCCCATCAGGAAGGCATCTACTTCGCGTGCACACTGACGGCCTTCGCGAATCGCCCACACCACCAGCGATTGACCGCGGCGGATATCACCGGCGGCAAATATCTTGGCTTTGCTGGTTTTGTAGCAACCTTCGCCATCGGTGGTGGCTTTGGCATTGCCGCGGTTATCTTTTTCCACACCAAAAGCATCCAGCACTTTTTGCACCGGTGAAACAAAACCCATGGCCAGAAACACCAGGTCTGCCTTGATGGTGAATTCGGAACCTGGAATTTCGGTCATTTTGCCGTCTTTCCACTCCACGCGGGCACCTTTAAGGGCGGTCAATTTGCCATTTTCACCAATCAGTTCTTTGGTGGTGATGGACCAGTCACGGTCTGCGCCTTCTTCATGTGAGCTGGAAGTGCGCATTTTGAGTGGCCAGTTTGGCCATACCAGCGATTTGTTCTCTTTTTCCGGTGGCTGTGGCATCAGTTCGAATTGCGTGATGCTGGCCGCACCATGGCGGTTAGACGTGCCTACGCAGTCGGAGCCGGTGTCACCACCGCCGATGACGACGACATGTTTGCCTGTGGCCTTGATCTGGTCTGGCACGCTGTCACCTGCCACCATTTTGTTGTTCGGTGTCAGGAAGTCCATGGCAAAGTGTACGCCATCCAGTTCACGGCCTGGCACTGGCAGGTCACGTGGCAATTCTGCACCACCCGCCAGGATCACGGCATCGAAGTCGCGTTCCAGATCTGCAGCGCTGACATTTTCGCCTACGTTCTGGTTTACCTTGAAAGTCACACCTTCGGCTTCCATCTGCGCCATGCGGCGGTCGATGTTGGCCTTGTCCAGTTTGAAGTCAGGAATGCCGTAACGCAATAAACCGCCGATACGGTCGTTTTTCTCGAATACGGTGACGCTGTGGCCAGCACGCGCCAGTTGTTGTGCTGCTGCCAGGCCTGCCGGGCCTGAGCCCACGATAGCGATTTTCTTGCCGGTTTTGTTCGGGTTGATCTGTGGCGTGACCCAGCCATTTTCCCAGGCTTTATCGATAATCGCGTGCTCGATGGATTTAATACCCACGGCATCGTTATTGATGTTCAGGGTGCAGGCCGCTTCACAAGGAGCCGGACAGATACGGCCGGTAAAATCAGGGAAGTTATTGGTGGAATGCAATACATCAATGGCATTGCGCCAGTCCTGACGATAGACCAGATCATTCCAGTCCGGAATGATGTTATTGACCGGGCAGCCGGTGGTACAGAACGGAATGCCGCAATCCATACAGCGGGCGCCTTGCTGTTTGGCCTGATCATCTGTCAGATGCAGAACAAACTCTTTGTAGTTTTTGACGCGATCCTTCACGGGCAGATTTTCTTCTGCCAGACGGTCAAACTCCATAAAACCTGTGACTTTACCCATGTGAAATCATCTCTTCTCTGTTGCTTCCTGAGGAAGCAGCCTTAACAAGGCCCGCCTCAAGCGGGGCATAAATTAACAAAAGCGATCAAGCGGCCTGTCTGGCGGATGCAGCTGCCATTTCGGTCAGTGCGCGCTTGTATTCGTTAGGGAATACCTTGACGAATTTTGCACGTGCGGCTGACCAGTCGGCCAGAATGTCCCTGGCGCGCGGGCTGTCTGTCAATGCCAGGTGCTGTTCGATCAAGCCTTTCAGAATCGCTTCATCCGGCTGGCCCATATGCTGGACCTTGCCGACATCGGCTTCAGCAGCCTCGACTTTATCCAGTGACACCATGCTCATATTGCAGCGCTGGGCGAACTGACCGTCAATGTCGTACACATAGGCAATACCACCACTCATGCCCGCGGCGAAGTTCTGGCCGGTCTGACCCAGTACCACAACGGTGCCGCCGGTCATGTATTCGCAGCCGTGGTTACCTACGCCTTCAACCACGGCTGTAGCGCCGGAGTTGCGTACGCAGAAACGTTCGCCGGCTACGCCACTCAGAAAGCTCTGGCCAGTGGTCGCGCCATACATCACGGTGTTGCCGACAATGATGTTTTCGTATGACAAGCCGCGGAAGGTTGCAGGTGGTTTAATGATGATGCGGCCACCACACAGGCCTTTACCCACATAGTCATTACCTTCGCCAGTCAGTTCAAAGGTAATGCCTTTGGCCAGGAACGCCGCGAAACTCTGGCCGGACGTGCCGGTGAACTTGACACTGATGGAGTCATCCGGCAAACCGGCATGGCCGTAGCGGCTGGCCACTTCGTGGGACAGCATGGTACCCACGGTACGGTTGGTGTTGACGATAGGCAGGCTGATATTAACCTTTGTCCCTGTTTCCAGCGCCGGTGTTGCCAGTTCAATCAGCTGGTTGTCCAGGGCATTCACCAGGCCATGATCCTGCACATCGTTGTTTTTGCGCGATACGCTGGCTGGCATGTCTGGCAGGTGGAATATCTTGCTGAAGTCCAGGCCATTGATTTTCCAGTGTGCTATGCCAGCTTGCATGTCCAGCAGGTCGGCGCGGCCAATCAGGTCGTCAAATCTGGCGATGCCTATGCTGGCCATCAGTTCGCGCACTTCTTCAGCGACAAAGAAGAAGTAGTTCACTACATGCTCGGGCTGGCCGGTAAACTTCTTGCGCAGTTCAGGATCTTGAGTGGCCACGCCAACCGGGCAGGTGTTCAAGTGGCATTTACGCATCATTATGCAGCCCTCTACAACCAGCGGTGCGGTGGCAAAACCGAATTCATCGGCACCCAGCAGCGCACCGATCAGCACATCGCGGCCGGTTTTTATCTGGCCATCCACCTGTAATACGACGCGGCCACGCAGCTGGTTCAGTACCAGGGTTTGCTGGGTTTCGGCCAGGCCGAGTTCCCAGGGGGTGCCGGCGTGCTTGATGGATGAAATCGGGGATGCGCCGGTACCGCCGTCATGACCGGCTACTACGATATGGTCAGACTTGGCTTTGGCAACCCCGGCAGCCACCGTACCGATACCGGTTTCCGAAACCAGTTTCACCGAGATGGACGCTTTAGGATTAGCATTTTTCAGATCGTGAATCAGTTGTGCCAGGTCTTCAATCGAGTAAATGTCATGGTGTGGCGGTGGGGAAATCAAGCCCACGCCAGGCACGGAGAAACGCAGTTTCGCGATATATGGCGAAACCTTGTGGCCAGGTAGCTGGCCGCCTTCACCAGGCTTGGCACCTTGCGCCATCTTGATCTGGATCTGGTCGGCGCTGCTCAGGTACTCGGCAGTCACCCCAAAGCGGCCGGAAGCCACTTGCTTGATGCGTGAACGCAGGGAGTCACCGGCTTTCAGTGGGATATCGGCTTCAATCAGGTCGTTGCCCAAGACGTTGGCAATGCTGGAGTCTACTTTTACTGGAATAAAGCGCTTCCCGTCTTCACCACCTTCACCAGTATTGGATTTACCGCCAATGCGGTTCATGGCAACCGCCAGGGTGGTGTGCGCCTCAGTAGAAATGGAGCCCAGCGACATGGCGCCACTCGCAAAACGCTTGACGATTTCCTTGGCTGGCTCTACCTGGTCCAGCGGGATAGCTTTGCCTGCGGACTTGATCTCGAACAGACCGCGCAAAGTCATGTGGCGGCGGGTCTGGTCGTTAATCAGTGCCGCATATTCCTTATAGGTTTCGTATTGGCCGGTCCGTGTCGCGTGCTGTAATTTGCTGATGGACTGCGGTGTCCACAAATGTTCTTCACCACGCACACGGAAGGCATATTCACCACCCGCTTCCAGCGCATTGGACAATACCGGGTCAGTACCAAATGCCTGGGTATGCATGCGTACGGTTTCTTCAGCTACTTGGTCCAGGCCTATACCTTCGATCTGGCTGACTGTACCGGTGAAGTAGTCGTTCACAAACTGGCTGTTCAGGCCGATGGCTTCAAAAATCTGTGCGCCACAGTAGGACTGATAGGTGGAAATGCCCATTTTGGACATCACTTTATACAGACCTTTGCCAATCGCCTTGACGAAGTTCTTGCCAGCTTTTTCAACATCACTGGTCATGGTCTTCATGCTTTCATACACCAGCCATGGGCAGACGGCTTCGGCACCGTAACCTGCCAGCAAGGCAAAATGATGCACCTCGCGTGCAGAACCGGTGTCAATGACCAGGCCGGTGCTGGTACGCAAACCGGCTTTCACCAGGAACTCGTGCGTTGCGGAACACGCCAGCAGGGCGGGGATGGCGATGCGGCTGGCTGACACGGCACGGTCAGACAGGATCAGGATGTTATAGCCATCATGCACGGCTTTTTCAGCCTGGTCATGCAGGATGTCCAGTGCCTGTTTCATGCCATCCTTGCCTTGGGTGGCATCGTAAGTCAGATCCAGCACGATGGACTTGAACTGGCCGCTGGTCAGCGACTCGATTTGCCTGAGTTTTTCCAGATTGTCCAGGCTCAATACCGGCTGGCTACTTTCCAGGCGTAATGGCGGATTGGTTTCATTCACTGCCAGCAGATTGGGTTTGGGGCCAATAAATGTGACCAGTGACATCACCAGTTCTTCGCGAATCGGATCGATCGGCGGATTGGTGACCTGTGCAAACAGCTGTTTGAAGTAGTTGTACAAGGTTTTGGCCTTGTTGGACAACACCGGCAAAGCCGCGTCGTTCCCCATGGAGCCTGCCCCCTCTTCGCCATTGTCCAGCATCGGCTGCAGTACAAACTTGAGGTCTTCCTGTGAGTAGCCAAATGCCTGCTGGGTATCCAGCAAGTCCGCATTCAGGCTCACGTCACTTTTACTTGCGCTTGGCAGTTCAGCCAGATGGAAGCGGGTTTGTTCTATCCATTGGCGGTAAGGCTTGGCTTGTGCCAGCTCTGTTTTGACTTCCTCGTCATCGATGATGCGGCCTTGCTGCATGTCGATCAGCAACATTTTTCCTGGCTGCAAACGCCATTTCTTGACGATTTTCTCTTGCGGGAAGGTAATTACGCCCATTTCAGACGCCATCATCACGATGGCATCTTCAGTGACCAGGTAACGTGCAGGACGCAAACCGTTACGATCCAGGGTTGCACCAATCATGCTACCGTCGGTAAAGGCGACCGCAGCCGGGCCATCCCATGGCTCCATCAGCGCGGCATGGTATTCGTAGAATGCACGACGATCTTCGTCCATTAACGGATTGCCAGCCCAGGCTTCCGGGATCAGCATCATCATGGCATGTGGCAGACTGTATCCGCCGGCGACCAGCAGCTCCAGGCAGTTATCGAAACAGGCTGAGTCAGACTGGCCTTCGGCAATCAGTGGCCACAGTTTTTCCAAGTCTTCGCCCAGTAAAGCGGATTTCATGGTCTCGTGGCGCGCGGCCATCCAGTTGACGTTGCCTTGAACAGTGTTGATTTCACCGTTGTGTGCAATCATGCGGAAAGGGTGAGCCAGATCCCAGGCGGGGAAGGTGTTGGTCGAGAACCGCTGGTGTACCAGCGCCAGGGCCGATACGACGCGCGCATCTTTCAGATCGGTGTAGTAGATACCCACTTCATTTGCCAGCAGCATGCCTTTGTAGACGATGGTGCGGGAGGAGAAGGATGGCATGTAAAATTCTGCCTTGTCCTGCAGCTTCAGCGCACGAATCGCATGTTCGATCCGTTTGCGGATGACGAAGCATTTGCGCTCAAAAGAATGGTTGTCACTGACCGTGCTGGCAATAAACACCTGGCGCATCACTGGCTCAACGGCGCGTGCGGCATCTGCAATATTGCTGTTATCGACAGGCACATCACGCCAGCCCAGCAAGGTCTGGTTTTCTTCAGCGATGATCTGCGCAAAAATGGCTTCGCACTTGGCGCGGTTATCTGCGTTTTGTGGCAGGAAAACCTGACCAACTGCATATTGTCCGGCAGCAGGTAATGTCATGCCCAGGCTGGCAGCCTCTTCACGCATAAAGGTGTCAGGTATTTGCATCAGCAAACCGGCGCCATCACCCAGTTTCGGGTCGTAGCCGGTTGCGCCACGGTGTGTCAGGTTATCGAGTAGCTGCAATCCCTTGGCCACGATGTCATGACTTTTCTGCCCTTTGATATGAGCAACAAAACCCACGCCACAACTGTCTTTTTCATGACGTCTGTCATATAAACCCTGAGATTGGGGAGCGGTGCCTGACTGGTTAGTCATCACGCCAGAAGGCTCTTGAGAAACACGCACCACATGGTTGTCGGATTGCATATTCTTAACTTATAAAATATTTGGAGGAACCTTTGATCTTACCGGCAAGATTTAATGATTTCAATTGCTTAGCGCACTTTTAGAGTCGCGGAATAGCAGATTTTTTCGCACTTTTTGAGAATAATTTTTATTTACTTTCAAAACGCACCATAAGGGTGCGGTTGCGCACATTTTTGGGGCGTTTTTCCGAATTTCGCATGAAAAGTTCATGCGTGACAGTGTCAGCGGAAGACAGGAAAGTGAACTGACTGAGTCGACTGGCAGGTTAGGCTTGCAATAACGCAGTGCTTGCACGGATTCATTTTAAGCAGGCGCATGCGGTATGCGGGGGTGGGTTGGCTTGCAGGAAGGAGAGAGTGTTGCCAGCGTTTTCGCAGGTGATAAAGCAAGCGTAACAACGGGTAAAGCCTGCCCGTTCAAGCGTGAGCCTGAATCGGGCAGGGCGCATTGTTACAGTGCAGCAAACGCGATTTCTGCTGCTTGCACAGTGTCGGCAATATCCTGGTCTGTGTGTGCAGCGGAGACGAACCCGGCCTCGAAGGCAGAAGGGCCAAGATAGATGCCCTGATCCAGCATATGGTGGAAGAAGGTGTTAAAGGCCGATTTGTCGGTTTGCATCATGTCAGCGTAGCTGGACGGATTGCTGGCGCTGAAATACAGACCGAACATGCCGCCCACGCTTTGTGCACTGAACGGGACACCGGCTTTTTGTGCGGCGGCTTTCAGGCCATCCATTAACCGGGTTGTTTTCGCCGTCAGTGCCTCATAAAAGCCTGGTGCCTGCACCAGCTTCAGTGTAGTCAGGCCGGCGCTGACAGCGACCGGGTTGCCTGACAGGGTACCCGCCTGATAGACCGGGCCGAGTGGCGCCAGTACGCTCATGATGTCCTTGCGGCCACCGAAAGCGCCGACTGGCAGGCCACCGCCAATAACTTTGCCCAGTGTGGTCATGTCTGGTGTGATGCCATACAGTGCCTGCGCCCCGCCGAGCGCGACACGGAAACCGGTCATCACTTCGTCAAAAATCAGCACAGTGCCATGTTGTGTACATAGTTCACGCAAGGTTTGCAAAAACTCCTGGTGCGGCACAATCAGGTTCATGTTGCCGACGACGGGTTCCAGAATCACGCAGGCAATTTCATCGCCTATGCTGGCAAAGGTGTCTTTCAGCATTTGCGTGTTGTTGTAATCCAGCGTCAGGGTATGCGCAGCCACTTCGGCAGGCACGCCAGCAGAGCTTGGTTCACCAAAGGTGAGCAGGCCGGAGCCGGCTTTGACCAGCAAAGCGTCGGCATGGCCGTGATAGCAGCCTTCAAATTTGATGATCTTGTTGCGTTTGGTAAACCCGCGCGCCACGCGGATTGCACTCATGGTGGCTTCGGTACCACTGCTGACCAGACGCACCTGCTCCATGCTGGGGACAAGTTGATTGATCAGTTCGGCCATTTCCAGCTCAAGACCGGTGGGTGCGCCGAAACTCAGGCTGTTGGCAGCGGCCTGTTGCACCGCGGCTACCACTTCCGGGTGGGCATGTCCCAGAATCATGGGTCCCCAGGAGTTGATGTAATCAATATATTCTTTGCCGTCTGCATCCCACAGTCTGGAGCCTACCCCCTTTTTGAAGAAGATAGGTGTACCGCCAACGCTGCGAAAGGCGCGTACCGGCGAGTTAACGCCGCCTGGAATCAATTGCTGGGATTTTTCAAACAGTTGCTGGTTGAGAGAAGTCATAAGCCTGAGATTTTTTTACACATCGAAAACACTATTCTAGCAGAGGCCCATTCTGTCTAGGGCATCTCTCTTGCCTGTCCCTCGCTTTGGCGAAGCGCCTGTAATTTTTCCTGCAAATTGGAAAAAGCGTGCGCATCCAGTTGCCGGACATGATTCCTGGCGTCTATTAATGTGTCTGTTTGCTGCTTTTGTTGCGCAAGAATCGCCAGACCCATCCAGGCATCAATATGCGCAGGCTCTAGAGCGACCGCCTGCTGATAGGCTTGTTGTGCCATATCCAGCTTTCCTTGACCCTGTAATGCACTGCCCAGGTAGAAGCTGGCTTCTGCTGAATCAGGTTGTCGGGCTACCCAGTCACGGGCAATCGGCTCCAGCGTTTGCCAATCGCCATGTTGATAGGGCTGTACGACCTGCATCCAGAACGGCCTTTCCGCCGATGGCACATCCCAGAAAGGTGCGCTGTCTGGCAACGTCGTGGAGGATTCTTCCTGCTGCATCAGAAGTTGAATCCATTCGATGGGAATACTGTAAAAGTAGGCGTGTTTGCCCGGACTCTTGAAGGTGCTGAGCGCGACCAGCTCACCGGCCTGGTTAAAAGTAGGGCTGCCACTTGCGCCCATGATAAATGCAGCATCGCTACGTACGATCAGGCTGTTGTCATGGGGATAAAGTGCGCGTATTTTGCCCGCGATAGTTTGCGGCTTGGGCGGCCCGCCAGGAAAGCCGATAGTGAACACTTCATCATCGTAATGCAGGGATGCGGCGGAAGAGAGTTTGACCGGTGTGAGTTCCAGATAATTAAACTTCAGCAGGCAGGCATCATGTTTCCAGTCTGCCACCATGGCGACCGGACTGATACTGTCGCCAAACTTTGACACACTGATACCTGTGCTATGGGCCAGCACGTGGCAGTTGGTCGCTATTGTGTCTTTCGCTACCACCACGCCGGTGCCCATGCCGTGACCACCGGTTTGCGTGATGACATGCACTTTGACCACTGAGGCTTTCAGCTGGTAGACCTGCTCAGGGTCAGGGTCGGCAAATGCAAGGTGAATACTTAGTAATATAAGTATCAGGACGCTGAATCTTTCATATAGCAGACGCATGCCGATTCCTTTGGTTGTTTGGCAAAGAATGACGGCCACTTTAAATCAAAATGCAAAAAATCGGCAACCGTCCGGAATTAAGCGTGAAAAGGCGCTCAAACAGCGCTAGAATAATCGATTATTTTGATTGTTGAAGGATTGCAAATGCTGATTACAAGCGAAATCGTTGATTTAAACACGCCTACCGGGGTGATGCGTACTTATGTTCATCGTCCAAAACGCGATGACAAGGTGCCTGCGGTTTTGTTTTATTCGGAAATTTTCCAGCAAACCGGCCCGATTGAGCGTGCCGCACGTTTTCTGGCGGGTCACGGCTATGCGGTGCTGGTGCCTGAAGTGTTTCACGAGCTGAACCCTATCGGTACTGTTCTGGGTTATGACGATGCCGGACGTGACAAAGGCAATGCCGATAAAATGGCCAAGGACGTGCAGGCGTATGACACCGACAACCGTGCCATGATTGATTACCTGAATGCGCAATCCTGGTATGACGGTAACCTGGGCGCTGCCGGTTTCTGTATTGGTGGCCATCTGGCATTCCGTGCAGCATTGCAACCTGAAGTGAAGGCGACGGCCTGTTTCTATGCTACCGATTTGCACACCACGACTATTCCCAATCAGCCTGGGCAGCACAGCATGGAGCGCGTGAATGAAATCAAAGGCGAGCTGCTGATGATCTGGGGCAAGCAGGACCCGCATATTCCAGGCGATAAGCGTGCCGAACTTTACAAGCGTTTTGCTGAAGTGCCAGGGCTGCATTACACCTGGCACGAATTCAATGGCCAGCATGCGTTTATGCGCGATGAGGGCGACCGCTATGATGCCCAGCTTGCCAGCATCGGATATCAGCTTACTTTGCAGATGTTCGGTAATGTGCTGAAATAATTCAAACGAAAACTTAGTATGCATATGTTGAACGGTCAGCGCTTTAATCAGTGGTTGAACGTTCGATATGGCAACTAGTCCAAGCATAGGCCAAAAGCCTGTGCTTTTTTTTCAACTAAATTAACCATTTACAGAGATAAGAATGATGACTACAAAAAATGCGGATATTGGATTGGTAGGATTGGCAGTGATGGGCCAAAACCTGGCGTTAAACATTGCTGATCATGGCTATACTATTGCGGTCTATAACCGTGACCCGAAAAAGATGCTGAATTTTATTGAGGAATGCAAAGCCAAGGAGCCGTCACATGAGCGCGTGGTCGGTCACGCTGACCTGGCTTCTTTCGTGTTGAGCATCAAGCGCCCACGTAAAATCGTGTTGCTGGTCAAGGCTGGCAGCGCGACTGATGTGACGATTAATGCCTTGCTGCCGTTCCTGGAACAAGGCGACATTATTATTGATGGCGGTAATGCCTTATGGACAGATACCATCCGTCGCGAAAAGGAATTGGCTGCCAAAGGCATTGATTTTATCGGTTCCGGCGTTTCCGGCGGTGAAATCGGCGCACGTTTCGGCCCCTCCCTGATGCCTTCCGGTAACCGCAAGGCCTGGGCTTCACTGGAACCTATCTGGCGTGATATTGCTGCTAAAGTTGATCCCGATACAGGAGCGCCTATCGAAGGCGCTGAGCCGGGCAAGCCGGTTGAAGGCGGGTTTGCCTGTACCGAATATATCGGTCCGGATGGTTCCGGCCATTATGTGAAAATGGTGCATAACGGGATCGAATATATTGATATGCAGCTGATCTGCGAAGCTTACTGGCTGATGAAAAACCTGCTGGGCATGGCGGCAGATGAAATCGGTAAAGTCTTTGCCGAGTGGAACAAAGGTGAGCTGTCCAGCTACCTGATTGAAATTACTGCCGATATCCTGCAGCAAAAAGATCCGGTCAGCCCTGGTTTCCTGGTCGATAAAGTGATGGATGCCGCCGGCCAGAAAGGTACAGGCCAATGGACTGCGGCGAATGCCCTGGAACTGGGCGCACCGGCCAATGCAATTGCAGCGGCTGTGTATGCGCGTGCCTTGTCCAGCGTGAAAGAAGAGCGTGTAGAAGCCAGCAAAATCCTGAAGGGCCCAGCTGCACAGCCGGTGTCTGATCAAGACAAGGCGGCTACGATAGAAGCGATCAAGAGCGCACTGTATTGCTCCAAAATATGTGCTTACGCACAAGGCTTCCAGTTGATGGATAAAGCGCAAGTAGCGTATAACTGGAAACTCAACTTTGGTGAAATTGCACAGATCTGGCGTGGTGGTTGTATTATCCGTGCCCGTTTCCTGCAGAAAATCACCGATGCCTATGCGCGGAATTCCCGCCTGAAAAACCTGATGCTGGATCCTTATTTCACCACCGAGCTGAACGATGGCCAGGCTGGCTGGCGCCATGTGATTGCGCTGGCCGTGACCAATGGTATCCCGGCACAAGGATTTGCGGCAGCGCTGGCATATTATGATGGTTATCGCAGTGCGGTATTGCCAGCCAATCTGTTGCAGGCGCAGCGTGACTACTTCGGCGCACACACCTATGAGCGTGTGGATCAGCCGCGAGGGCAGTTCTTCCACCTGGACTGGCCGGAAAAAAATCGTCCGCAGCTGGCGATAGAGTAATTACAGCCCATCAGGCGCGGACATTGGATGAATGTCCGCGCGGCTGTGAATAAAAAAGATGGTTTCTGTGGCCATCTTTTTTTACTTTATGGATTCGCACGCATGCAGAAAACGAAAACAGTGCTGCTGCACTGTAAGTCATTTCATGATGCTTGCATGCGAATATGGAATGGATTAACCCGATTTGTTATCGGGAGTCGTTTGATTCAGGAAATCAAACGCAGTCGCAGCTGGACTCCAGGAAGCGGCGTAGCTCGGTAATCGCTTTGGTGTGCTGTTGCGCCTTGAGTGTGGCCTGTGCGGCAATCGCTTCGGTCACGGAAGGTTTGGTTTTCAGACTAGGGGAATAGATTTCGTCAGTCAGTGGATGTAAGGCCGACGCAGTACGAAAAGATTCTGCAATTTGCATGTTAAGTTTTCCTTTTGGGAGTTAGTGTTTCAAATACAAATGACGAATTGTGTTCGTCGTGTTTGTGGCGACAAAAATAGCAAAAAGTTCCAGATTAGGCAATCCTTCAGAGGACATCACGCCCAATACTGTCGCTTTTCCTAGCATATTTATGTTACTGCAACAGTAAAGCAAGCATAATGCCATGTGTGTCGAATATTAACGTGCGCAAAGGATGGAAGGATGACAACCGCGCCGAGGTTTAAAAACTAAAAGCCAAATGTGTCAATATTCCGTAAAATATCGGCTGGATTAATCAGAAATGAAGAACGCATGCAGATTTTTGTGAACGGGAATGCGATGCAGCTTCCTTCGGATACGATGACGGTGCTGGCATTGGTGGAGCATATGCAACTGACAGGCAAACGTATTGCCATAGAGCGGAATGGGGATATTGTCCCGCGTAGCCAGTTTTCCGAGATACAGCTGCAAGCTGAGGATAAGCTGGAAATTGTAGGTGCCGTTGGTGGCGGTTAATTAAGTGAGTAAGTAAGCAGTCAAGTTGCTCGAACAAGTTAAAGAGATACGAAATATGAATGACGCTTTGGTTATCGCCGGTAAAACTTATCAGTCACGTTTGCTGGTGGGTACTGGTAAATATAAGGATTTTGCAGAAACTCGCAGCGCTATTGATGCCAGTGGTGCAGAAATTGTCACCGTGGCAATTCGTCGTACCAATATTGGTCAGAATGCGAACGAGCCTTCTTTGCTGGATTATCTGCCGCCTTCGGAGTTCACCTATCTGCCGAATACAGCAGGCTGTTACAGTGCGGAAGATGCAGTGCGCACCTTGCGTCTGGCGCGCGAACTGCTGGATGGCCACAAGCTGGTGAAGCTGGAAGTGCTTGGTGATCCGAACACGTTATACCCTAATGTGACAGAGACGATTGCTGCTGCCAAAACCTTGGTTAAAGAAGGATTCGATGTCATGGTGTATACCTCGGACGATCCGATAATTGCCAAACAGCTGGAAGATATTGGTTGTGTGGCGGTGATGCCGCTGGCCTCGCTGATTGGTTCGGGTATGGGGATTCTGAACCCGTGGAACCTGCAAATCATTATTGAAAGTGCCAGGATTCCTGTGCTGGTCGATGCCGGTGTAGGGTGCGCTTCAGATGCTGCGATTGCCATGGAGTTAGGCTGCGCCGGTGTATTAATGAATACCGCGATTGCCGCCGCACGTGATCCGGTCATGATGGCTGGCGCCATGAAAAAAGCAATTGAAGCCGGTCGCGAGTCATTCCTGGCCGGGCGTATGGCGAAAAAGCTTTATTCTGCCAGCCCCAGCTCGCCCACTACAGGCATGATAGGTTAATTGTGACGGATCGTAGCCTGTATGCATGCGAAGTGTCCGTGGTGACGGCCTACCTGCCGGACCAGTCCTCGCCCGAGGCGGCGCAGTATGTCTATGCCTATACCATCACCATTCGCAATAGCGGGGAGATTCCTGCACAACTGATCAGCCGTCACTGGGTGATTACGGATGCCATGCAGCAAGTACGTGAAGTGAAAGGGCTGGGCGTGGTGGGTGAGCAGCCTTTACTGGAGCCTGGCGCTGAATATCAATACACCAGCAGCGTGATGTTCAATACGCCCAGTGGCGAGATGTATGGCACTTACCAGATGGTCGCGGTTGATGGCGAGTGGTTTGAGGTGGATATCCCGACATTCTGGCTGCACCAGGCGGCCGGACTGCATTAAGGCTGTTGAAAGTACAGATTCAAGTGAAATTTATTGATGTGTTTGCTGTAACCTCCATCCCCTATATTCGTCGCTGCTGGATACTGGCTTGCGTCTTTTTGCTGGCTGGTTGCCAGTCACTGCCTTCGGGGAAACCTGCACCGAGTGCGCCGCCCGCAACGACGGTGCCTGTGGATAAGCCGGAGACATCTCCGCCTGTCAAGCCATCGCAGCCTTATGCACTGCTTCGTCCGGCGCACTGGGCGGATATGCCAGGATTGGCGCAAGATGACTGGCTCGCCAGTTGGGCGGCATGGATGCAAAGTTGCCAGGGATTAAAGAAAAAGCCGGATTGGCAAGCCGTGTGTGCAATGGCACAAACTGTAAAAGCCGATGATGCGGTTGCCATCCAGGCGTATTGGCAGCAAAACTTTAATGTGTATAGCGCATGGCAAGAGGACGGTGCGCAGCAGGGGCTGATGACAGGTTATTACCAGCCGGTATTGAAGGGTGCCAGGGCGGCCAGTGAGCGTTATCCTGTGCCTTTATATAAGGTACCGGCAGACCTGATTACGGTCAATCTGAGCAGTTTGTTTCCTGACCTGAAATATAAGCGTGTGCGTGGGCGTGTGCAGGGGCAAACCCTGGTGCCTTATTTGACGCGCGCAGAAATAGAGCAGCCACAATCTCCGTTGGCCGGTAATGAGTTGCTATGGGTCAACGATGCAGTGGAGGCTTTCTTTCTGCAAGTGCAGGGCTCGGGCATTGTCGAGCTGGAAAATGGCGAGCGCTTGCCGGTTGGTTATGCAGACCAGAACGGGCATCCTTACCGGTCTATCGGTAAGTTACTGGTGGAACGTGGCGAAATGCAAGCCAGTGAGGCGTCCATGCAAGGCATTAAAACCTGGGGGCAGCAGCATCCGGATCAATTGCAGGATCTGCTGAATGCAAATCCGAGCTATGTGTTTTTTAAACTGTTACCTGCCGGATTATCCGGACCATTAGGCGCCCTGGGTGTGCCATTGACCGGAGCGCGCAGTGTTGCGGTGGATCCGTTTTACATTCCGCTTGGTGCACCGGTCTATCTGGCAACGACTTATCCAAACTCGGAGAATCCCTTGCAACAATTGATGGTCGCGCAGGATACGGGTGGTGCGATTAAAGGTGGCGTACGTGCGGATGTCTATTGGGGTGAGGGGGATTCCGCCGGCAAGCTGGCAGGCGCCATGCGTCAGCAGGGACAGTTGTGGGTATGGTTGCCCAAGTCTTTCCCGTTGCCACAGCCATAAGCCAGCATGCAACGCGTACGTTTCTGTGATGATGCAGGATGGCAGCCAAAGCTGACAGGAAGGAATGCACTGCGACCCTGGTTGCTGGAGCGCGGGTCACTCACCGCCCGGTTAAAGGGGCGATATGCAGATTTTTCTGTGCAGCTGGCGCATGAAGCGTGGTGCAAACCACATGCGGATGAAAAAGGTTTGTTGCGATTGCCCAGGGCGATGCGTGCCTGGGTGCGTGAAGTGTGGCTGATCGGTGACGGACAGCCACGCGTGTTCGCACATAGCGTGATTGCCCGTGCCGATTTGCGCGGCCCGTGGTATGGTTTGCGCAAGATGGGGCGTTTGCCTTTGGGTGCCGCACTGTTTGCCAACCCTGAGGTGACGCGGGGTGCGCTGCACTTTCGTCAGCTCAATGCCTCGCATCCTTTGCATAAAACGGTGGCTGCCAGTTTCCCGGTTTCAAAACAGCAAAGACTATGGGCGCGTCGCTCACTGTTTTGTTTGGGGCGCCATCATTTGCTGGTGACAGAAGTGTTTTTGCCGGGCTGTACTTAAGCCTTTCATTGTCCCTGTTGATAATAAACAATATGTTGTCATTCGCTAAATGGAATGCCTATTACCGCCTGACCCGCCTGGATAAGCCGGTAGGGATCTGGTTGCTGATGTGGCCTACCTTGTGGGGCTTGCTGATTGCCGGACAAGGCTTTCCTGTCATCACGGTCACGCTGGTGTTTGTGCTGGGCACTATTTTAATGCGCTCGGCCGGCTGTGCCTTGAACGATATCGCTGACCGCCACTGGGATGGAGCGGTGACCCGTACGCAGGCGCGTCCGCTGGCAACCAGTGAGATTTCTGTCAGGGAAGCCTATGTTGTCGCGGGCGTTTTATCCCTGCTGGCCTTTGTGCTGGTGTGCCTGCTGAGCTGGGATGTGATGTTATGGTCTTTGCCGGCGCTGTTTCTGGCTGCCAGCTACCCTTATACCAAACGTTTTCTGGCGATTCCGCAGGCTTATCTCGGGATAGCCTTTGGTTTCGGTATTCCCATGGCGTTTGTGGCTTTGCAAGGGCACCCTCCGGCAGTGGCCTGGTGGCTGTTGCTGGCGAATGTCTGCTGGTCAGTGGCTTATGATACCGCGTATGCCATGGTGGACAGGGAAGATGATCTCAAGGTGGGTATACGTTCTTCGGCCATCACATTTGGCCGTTTTGATGTGTTGGCAATCATGCTGTCTTTTGTTGCCATGATGTCCGTGCTGGCGAAAGTCGCTATGGATATTGGCCTGGGCTGGCCGTTCTGGCTGGGCTGGGGTGCCGCGATTGTGCAAATCATTCGCCAGTATCAATTAATCAGTACACGTCAGCCGGTGCTATGTTTCAAGGCGTTTCTGGATAATGTCTGGATTGGCGCTTCTTTAACCACGGGGATGGCGCTGGCGTACTGGTTACGCGGATTTGCGTGAGGTAACCGGTTCGTCCAGTTCGAATGTGAAGTCCGTCCAGTACTGGAACGGCGTCTGATTGGCTGGCGCCAGCGTATAAATGTCTCCTGACAGCTGCTGCAGTTCGCGCAAGTGCGCATTCGCCGTGTTGCTGTCAGAGACTTGTTTCGCTGCAGGTGGTGTGGCGGGCAGGTTCTGGGTCTGGCAGGCAATTTCTTTCAATAGCATCATTTCTTCAAACACGCTGCGCTCAAACCCCATGCGTGGCACCAGCCGTGTGTTGTATACCAGATCATCAATCAGTGAAATGACCTGTGGAGTGCCCCAGGCCTGCTGCAGCGCTTGCATGATGCGCGGGAAAGATTCAATCCCCTGTTGTCTGGGGTCAGGGTGGCGTTCTACGCTGAGATTGAAATGTTTGCGGCATTCGCCCGCGACCATATCAAACTCTTGCCATTTTTCTTCTTTGGCAAGCAAGTCCAGTAGATATAGCCACATCCAGGGGGAGCATTTAGGATGTCTGGCCAAGTGTTCTTTCAAATGGTCTATGGCCTGATGGGCGCGCCCAAGCGCGCATAGGCGGGAGGCGTCCCGCATCACGGCATTGGTGGTTTGCTGTGAACTGGTTTTTTGCGGAGCGCTATTGATGGCAATTTCATCGTCATTGGCATGTAAGGGAACTGCCTGCAGCCTGTTCGCGGTGTGGGTTGACTGGTAAGGAGGCTGTGTATGCGGCATTGCTGACGGTACGGCGTCCTTGAAGTCATCTGTCTGCCCGGGAGCTGTGACGATTGGTGCCGCCGTCGCCGGGGCGGTTTTTTTGCCACTGTGTTCAGTTTTATGCCTGTTTTTGACGGCTTTAGGTGCTGCTGCATGGCGGCGTAACCAGTCAGCAAGGAAATAGCCGCTGGCAATCAGTGCCAGGCCTAGCACCAGTACCAGGGTGCGCAATAAATGGTTTTCATTTTGTAACTGGATTAACTGGTTCTTTAATGTCGTCAGGATATCGGCCTGCGCAAGGTTGCTGGCATACAGGGTGGCGGATTGCGTCTGGAGCTGTTCAAAGTCTTGTCTCAGGGCGTCAATTTGCTGCTGCAGGGCGATGTAGGCGTCCGCCGGGATATCAGGTGTTGTGGTGACAGTCTCTGTATGCCCTTCTGTTACTGCAGGCAGGCCGGTCGGGCTGGTCTGAGGTGCAGTCTGTAGTGGCGCAATGGCAAACGTGTTGTCCGGTTGCAAAATAAAAGTTTGACTGCTGGGCTGGCAACGATCTGTCAGGGTAGCTGTCACCGGGGTGCTGATGGCCTTGTCTGACCACAATGACAGGCTGCCTTGCCGACTGCCTAGCGTCGTATATTCCAGATGTATGGGTTCAGGTGTTGATGCTTGCTCCAAGGTGAAGCAGTCGAGGTTGGTATCCGGATGTGCATTCTGAATCGGCAGCTGGGCGGTAAACGGTTGTCCGGGCGCAGATTGAATGTTGAGTGCGTTGATTTCGATGGCATGCAGTGAAGGCGGTAACGCGAGAGAAAATAGCAGTATCGATCGCCACCGGAGCATGGTTGCGACGCGTGAAAGCTGTTTACGTCTGTGTACGCCGAAAAGCATGAGGCAGATAAATGTTCAGTTAAAACGTGCGCAGAAAACGAAGGAATGCGTTAATATATCACCTGATTGTTTTAAATTTCCTGATTTTTCTGGGAAATTTTCATAAAAACGTGTTTATTTCTAATAAGTTGCATAATTCACTTAAAGAACTAGATGCGGTCAGTGGTCGCGATAAAGACATGCATTGCATATGGATGCAATTTTGGAATAAGTCGTTGACAAGCTTTCTCAAGCTGGCATATAATCCGCCCTCTTAATTTATACGCTATGACTCGGTAGTTATAAAATGAAAACATTTTCAGCAAAATCGCATGAAGTACAACGTGATTGGTTCGTGATCGACGCCACAGATTTGGTGTTGGGTCGTTTGGCCAGCGCTATTGCCCATCGCCTGCGTGGTAAGCATAAAGCTATTTACACACCACACGTGGACACAGGTGATTACATCGTTGTCATCAATGCAGACAAAATTAAAGTAACCGGTAACAAGGCTGGCGACAAACTGTACCACCGTCACTCCGGTTACCCAGGCGGTATCACCACCACTTCATTCTCCAAGATGCAGGACCGTTTCCCAGGTCGCGCATTGGAGAAAGCGGTCAAAGGCATGTTGCCAAAAGGTCCTTTGGGCTATGCCATGATCAAGAAAATGAAAGTGTATGCCGGTGACAAGCACGAGCACATCGCTCAGCAACCGCAACCATTAACCATCTAATATCAGACGATTAGGATAAAACATGATCGGTAAATACAACTATGGCACAGGCCGCCGCAAAAGCTCAGTGGCTCGCGTGTTCATTAAATCCGGTAGCGGCAATATCGTGGTAAACGACAAGCCAGCTGACGTTTATTTCTCACGCGAAACTTCCCGCATGATTTTGCGTCAACCACTGGAATTGACTAACAACACAGCGACTTTTGACATTCTGGTTAATGTGCATGGTGGTGGTGAATCCGGTCAGGCAGGTGCTGTACGTCACGGTATTACCCGTGCCCTGATCGACTATGATGCTGCTTTGAAAAGCGCATTGTCTCACGCCGGGTTCGTGACACGTGATGCACGTGAAGTTGAACGTAAAAAAGTCGGTCTGCGCAAAGCGCGTCGCCGCAAGCAGTTCTCCAAACGTTAATTTTTACGTTTACACCAAGAGAGTTGTGCAAAAAAGGTCGCGTTGGCGGCCTTTTTCATTTATTGTTTTACTTTTGTGCATTGATCACAATGTGATCGCTAGTCTGGTTTAAAGTTATGGAAAAAATCAAAGTCGGCATTGTTGGCGGCACCGGTTACACCGGTGTTGAATTATTACGCCTGCTGGCGCGCCATCCGCATGTCACGCTGCAGGTGATCACTTCACGCGGTGAAGCAGGTTTACCGGTAGCGGATATGTTTCCAAGTTTGCGCGGCGTGATTGACCTGACATTTACCGATCCGGCGACAGCCGATCTGACCCAGTGCGATGTGGTGTTCTTTGCAACTCCGCATGGTGTGGCCATGAGCCAGGCACCTTCACTGGTGGCCGCTGGCGTGAAAGTGATTGATCTGGCTGCGGATTTCCGCCTGCAGGATGCCGCAGTATTTGAAAAATGGTACAAATTGCCGCACAGCTGTACAGATATACTGAAACAATCCGTTTACGGATTGCCGGAGCTGTATGCGGATGACGTGGCCAAGGCACAAGTGATTGGCAACCCTGGCTGTTATCCCACCACAGTATTGCTGGGGCTGCTGCCTTTGCTGGAAAACGGCTGGATTGATTACTCGGTGCCCATTATTGCTGATGCTAAATCCGGTGTTTCAGGTGCCGGCAGAAAAGCAGAGGTCAGCACCTTGTTTTCCGAAGCCGGTGATAACCTTAAAGCCTATGGTGTGGCAGGGCACAGACATCAACCTGAAATACTGGCACAGTTGAGGAAACTCTCTGGTAGTGATGCGGTCAATCTGATCTTTGTGCCGCATTTGATTCCCATGATCCGTGGCATGCTGACAACCTTGCATGTGAAACTGAATGCGGCAGGTCAGCAGCAGTCTTTGCAGCAGGTTTATGAGCAGCGGTATCAACAGGAGTTGTTCGTCGATGTAATGCCCGCGGGCGCATTGCCGGAAACGCGCTCCGTGCGTGGTTCCAATAACCTGCGCATGGTGTTGTATCCACAGGTGGGTGGCTATGTCACCATCGTTGTGGTGCAGGATAATCTGGTCAAGGGTGCCTCTGGTCAGGCAGTGCAGAATATGAATTTGATGTTTGGTCTGGAGCCGGATACCGGTTTGCAAGTATTGCCGTTGTTGCCATAATGATAAGACCGATACGCAGACGACTTAGAAACCATTTCGGATTAACGGCCAAGCAGGTTGCGGTACGCTCCCATCGTCCATGGTATTTCCAGAGCATGCTGGCGGTTTCCTACGTGCTGATCGGGTTTGCCCTGGCATATTGGGTGTTGCATGACGATAATGGTGAGTATGTCCGCCAGCGCTTGCAGCAGGTGACTGCGGAAAATATCGAGTTGCAGAAAAAACTGATTGCTTCCCAGCGTGAATTGCAGGTGGAGCTGGCAACCAGCAACAACCTTACCAAGACATTAACTGCCCAGCAGGACGAAAATATCAAGCTGAAAGAGGAGTTGGTATTTTACAAAAAAATAACCAGGCGCTAGGTTTGCGCATAATATGACTGGTGCTCGCCAGCCTTCAAGTTAATTCGGAACAGGAAGTCTCATGTTTTTCAAAAAAAGCGTTCAAATCGACAGCCATATTGATACTCTGGTTGGCCATGACACACAAATCCAGGGCAATATGCATTTCGCCGGTGGTTTGCGGGTAGACGGCCAGATTGCAGGTAATGTGATTGAAAAACGCGAGCATCCGAGTACACTGATTATCAGTGAAAACGGCGCGGTTACCGGCGCGGTAGAAGCATCAAAAATCGTGTTAAATGGCACGATACGCGGTCCGGTCAAGTCCTCTGTCTTTATTGAATTGCAAAGCAAGGCCCGTATAGAAGGGGATTTGTATTACAAGTCACTGGAGATGCATACCGGCGCCGTGATTGAAGGTAAACTGGTTTATTTAGGCGAGCAGTCCGCTGAAGCTGCGACGCCCGATGAGGCTTGAAATATTGTATTTCATCGCCATATTGTGTTTAAGAATTGATAGGAGTCTATGATGACCGCTGAAGCCGCTGTAATGGAAATACCAGCCCCGTTAGTATTTACGGATAATGCTGCCAAAAAAGTAAAAGAACTGATTGATGAGGAAGGGACGCCGGACCTGAAGTTGCGTGTGTTTGTCAGTGGTGGTGGTTGTTCAGGCTTTCAGTATGGCTTTACTTTTGAGGAAGAGGTCAACGATGATGATACGCAAGTCGATAAAGACGGCGTGACCTTGCTGATTGATCCCATGAGCCTGCAATATCTGATGGGAGCGGAAATTGATTACACTGACAGCTTGCAGGGCTCCCAGTTCGTGATTCGCAACCCGAATGCCACTACCACTTGCGGTTGCGGTAGCTCGTTCTCGGTTTAAGTCTTTTTCAGCAAAAACAAAACGCCGGAATTCCGGCGTTTTGTTTTTTTAAAGCATCAGGGATCAGCGCTGATGTAACGGCACAAACTCTCTGCGTTGCGGCCCCAGGTACAGCTGGCGCGGACGGCCGATTTTCTGTTCGGTATCTGCATTCATTTCCGACCATTGTGAAATCCAGCCTGCGGTACGGGCCAGTGCAAAAATGGCGGTAAACATGGAGTTGGGAATGCCCATCGCACGCATGACGATGCCACTGTAAAAATCCACGTTCGGATACAGTTTGCGTGAAACAAAATAGTCATCTTCCAGCGCAATTTTCTCCAGCTGCATCGCCAGTTTGAACATGGGGTCATCGTTCAGGCCCAGCTCATTCAGCACTTCATGACAGGTTTTGCGCATGATGGAGGCGCGTGGATCCATATTGCGGTAGACGCGATGGCCGAACCCCATCAGACGGAAGCTGTCAGTTTTGTCTTTGGCACGGTTGATAAACTCGCCAATACGGCTGATGTCGCCAATTTCTTCCAGCATTTTGAGTGTGGCTTCGTTGGCACCGCCATGAGATGGCCCCCACAGTGAGGCGATACCCGCCGCGATACAGGCAAACGGGTTGGCGCCGCTGGAGCCTACCAGGCGTACGGTCGATGTCGAGGCGTTTTGTTCATGATCGGCGTGCAGGATCAGAATGCGCTCGAAGGCCCTGGCCAGGATAGGGTTAGGCTCATAGTCCTCGCAGGGAGTCGCAAACATCATGTGCATGAAATTTTCTGCGTATCCCAGTTTGTTCTTGGGCTGTATAAATGGCTGACCGACATTGTATTTATAACTCCACGCAGCCACAGTGGGTACTTTTGCCAGCAGGCGCATGGCGGCAATCCGGCGGGACTCAGGGTCACTGACGTCGTTGTTGTCAGGGTAAAACGCCGCCATCGCACCGACCACGGCAATCATGACCGCCATTGGATGGGCATCGCGATGGAAGCCGCGGAATACATCCACCATCTGATCGTGCAGCATGGTGTGCTGACGGATGGTGCCGACAAATTCCTCGCGCTGATTATGGTCAGGTAATTCACCATGTAACAGCAAGTGCGAGATTTCGAGAAAATCGCAATTCTCGGCCAGCTGTTCAATCGGGTAACCACGGTAGTAAAGCAGCCCCTCTTCGCCATCGATAAAAGTGATGGCGGAATTACACGACGCAGTCGACATAAAGCCGGGGTCGTAAGTGAAATAGCCGTGTTTGCCCAGGCTACGGATGTCAATCACATCAGTGCCCAGAGAGCCTTTTAAAATCGGCAGTTCAATCGATGCACTATTGTCATCAAATGTAATGGTCGCTTTGGTAGACATAACGTACTCTGTTTTTATCTAAAGTTTGAAAATTATACGCAATCAACTTGGGATGCGCGCGATTACCGAGGTATGCGCGCGGACTCAAAGTTGGAAAGCATGCTCAACAACCGCATTCGTTGAGCAATGATCGGTGTCCTTTATTGTTTTCTGATCAGCTAACCCGGGAGTTTTTACTTAGGGTAAATCGCGCCCAGTATTCTGTAATCCCGTGCCCCGGTCACGCCAGGGGTATTGCCTGGCAGGCCATCTATCGTGCGTTGTGCCAGCCAGGCGAATGCCACAGCTTCCACCCAGTCCACGCCAACGCCTAATGTATCCGTCAACTGCACCGGACAGGCACATAGCTGCCGGATATCCGATAATAGCAACTGGTTATGAGCGCCGCCTCCGCATACATAGATCTCTTCTGCACCGGCGCAATATTGCGTCACTGCATTGGCAATCGACCGCGCTGTCAGTGCCACTAAAGTGCGCGCGATATTGGCTGGCGTATCTGCAAATGAATGCAGGTGGCGCGTTAGCCATGCCGAATTGAACAAATCCCTGCCTGTGCTTTTCGGCGGTGACAATGAAAAATAAGGGTCGGACAACATGCACTGCAGCAATGCCGTGTTCACTTGACCACTGGCTGCCCAGGCGCCGCCGGCATCATACGGTTGGCCGGTATGCTGTTGCGTCCAGGCGTCCAGTAACAGATTGCCGGGTCCGGAATCAAAGCCGGCTATTGTACCATGGCGTGGCAGGTCACTTAGATTGGCAATCCCGCCGATATTGATAATGACGCGATGGCGGTCGGGGCTGGCGAAGACTGCCTGGTGAAAGGCAGGTACCAGTGGGGCACCCTGGCCACCGGCAGCAATATCCCGGCTGCGGAAATCACCGATGACCGTGATGCCTGTCAGCTCGGCCAGGCGGGCATGGTTGCCCAGTTGTAACGTATAAGCCTGTCCGCCCGGCAGGTCCGGACAATGGCGTATGGTCTGGCCATGGCAGCCAATCGCAGTGATGCTATTTGCAGCAAGTGCGTATTTTTCCAGTAACTGATGAACAGTCTCGGCATATAACTCTGCCAGTGTATTGGCCATGATGCTGGCTTGATGCAGTTCATTATGTGCAGGCACATGCAATGCAAGCAGTGTTTGTCGAACGGTATCCGGATAAGGCAGAAAATGCTGACCAGTCTGTGTGAGTGTTTCTTCCGACTGTGTAATGACAACGGCATCGACACCATCCAGGCTGGTGCCGGACATCAGCCCGATAAACAGGCGAGTGGATAAGGGGGCGGTGGAGGCAGGCATAAGGCGTAAGTGTATCATCGCTGTTGCCCGGCTTACAGAAAAGCCCGGGATTACGTTAAAATAGCAGCTTTTATTTTGTTCGCGATGTACAGGCCATGTGCATCAGAAAACCGTTTATGACCGCTGTAGCTCCACCGTCAACTACCACTGAAACTTTGAGCCCAGAAATAACCAAAGCACTGGCGATTATCAAAAGAGGTGCCGACGAGTTATTGATCGAACAGGAGTTGATCGAGAAACTCAAAACCGGCAAACCGTTACGCATCAAGGCCGGCTTTGATCCGACAGCACCCGATTTGCATCTGGGGCATACGGTGCTGATTAACAAGTTGCGTCAGTTGCAGGATCTTGGACATCAGATTCTGTTCCTGATCGGGGATTTCACCGGCATGATCGGGGATCCGACCGGTAAAAGTGCCACCCGTCCGCCGTTGACGGTTGAGCAGGTAAAAGCCAACGCGGATACCTATGCTGCCCAGGTGTTCAAGATACTGGATCCTGCCAGAACCGAGATTGTGTTTAACTCCAGATGGTTGAACGAACTGGGCGCTGCCGGCATGCTAAAGCTGGCTGCCAGCCATACCGTTGCGCGCATGCTGGAGCGTGATGATTTCTCCAAACGCTTCAAGGGCAATCAGCCGATTGCGATTCATGAGTTTCTTTATCCATTGCTGCAGGGCTATGACTCGGTAGCCTTGCAGGCGGATCTTGAACTGGGGGGTACCGACCAGAAATTTAACTTGCTGATGGGGCGGGAGCTGCAGAAGCAGGCGGGCATGGCGCAACAATGTGTATTGATGATGCCATTGCTGGAAGGTCTGGATGGTGTGAATAAAATGTCCAAATCTCTGGGCAACTACATTGGTATCAGCGAAGCGCCAGAAACGATTTTTGCCAAAATCATGTCCATTTCAGACGAGTTGATGTGGCGATATATTGATTTACTGTCGTTTGCATCGCTGGAAACCATTGCTGAATGGAAGGCCCGTGTTGCCGATGGTGAGAATCCACGCGATATCAAGGTGGGTTTCGCGCAGGAGATTGTGGCGCGTTTCCACGATCAGGCGGCGGCAGACAAGGCTTTGCAGGATTTTCAGACTCGTGCCAAGGGCGGGATTCCTGATGATGTGCCTGAGATGGACATTGCCATTGAGGGCGACAGCATAGGCGTCAGCCAGTTGTTGAAGCTGGCCGGTCTGGTAGAAAGTACCAGCGAAGCCATGCGAGCGGTACAGCAGGGCGGGGTGAAGCTGGATAGCGTCAAAGTGGAAGACAAAAACCTGCCCTTGCAAAAAGGCATGACCGTGGTAGCGCAGGTAGGCAAGCGCAAGTTCGCCAAAGTGACGATTAAATAGTCCGGGCAATATGAAATGAAGCCGCTGTAATAGCGGCTTTGTTTTTTAGAGTGATTTGCGCAAATTCGCGGGCGGAATATTCAGCGACTCGCGGTATTTGGCAATCGTGCGTCTGGCGACCACAATCCCCTGTTGCGCCAGGGTTTCGGTAATCTGGTTGTCTGACAACGGTTTTTTCGGGTTTTCTTCAGCGACCATTTGTTTAATTAATGCACGGATGGCCGTGGCCGAGCAGGAGCCGCCGGCATCGGTCGCGACTGAACTGCCAAAGAAGTACTTGAGTTCATATACGCCTCTCGGAGTAAGCATGTACTTATGCGTGGTAACCCGGGAAACCGTACTTTCATGCAGGTCCAGTTCTTCGGCGATTTCTCGCAATACCAGTGGTCGCATGGCAATCTCGCCATGCTCAAAGAAATTGCGCTGGCGGTCTATGATCGCTTGCGAGACACGCAGAATGGTTGAGAAGCGTTGCTGGATGTTTTTAATCATCCATTTGGCTTCCTGCATCTGGCTTTGCAGATATTGACCCGAGCTGTCGCGATTGCGCTTGAGAATATCGGCATACATCTGGTTGATACGCAGTTTGGGAATCACGCCATCATTCAGGGTGGCGAGCCAGATGCCCTTGATTTTCTTGACCACCACATCATGCTGGATAAAGTGATCATGGCTAAAAGTCGAGAATGCGCTACCCGGTTTCGGATTCTGCCGGCAGATTAATTGCTGTGCGCCTTTGAGCACGGTTTCATCGCAGCTTAGTTGCTTGCGCAATTTGACGAAATCCTTGTTGGCCAGTAAGGCCAAATGGTCTTTGACTATGGCGATAGCAGCTTGCAAATGAGGTGTATTCGCTGGCAGGTGCTGCAGTTGCAACAGCAGGCATTCGCGTAAGTCGCGCGCGCCCACCCCGACAGGGTCCAGGCTCTGGATCAGTTTCAGCGCGGTTTCCAGTTCCAGCAACTCAACCTCAAGTTCAGGTGGCAGATGATCGACGGCCTCCTGCAGGTCCTGCTCGAGGTAGCCATCATCATTGATACTGTCGAGCAATAGTTTCACCAGGCTCATGTCACGCTGTGACAAAGGTGCCAGTTGAATCTGGTTCATTAAGTGGTCACGCAGGCTGATGTTACAGGCGTCCTGGCGCGAGAAGTCGCTGTCGCCGTCATCCGGTGTATTGCGTCCGGCCTCGTCCCAGTTGCTGGTGCTGCCAAATTCTTCGTAATCGTCTTCAAATTCCGGCGGGTTGAACTCTTCGTTCAGGTTGGGAAGTTCACCTTCATTGCCGCTGAGTTCGTCCCTAAGGTCTTCACGCAGAGTTTCTGCCGGAGAAGTGATTTCCTGCTGGGTGGCGACATCAAATGAACTGGCATCTTCCGTGGCAGATTGGGTGGACAGACTATCTGTCGCAGCTTCGTCAAACTCTCCTTCTTCACTGTCAGCCATTTCCAGCAGCGGATTCTCCTGCAGGATGGCTTCCAGCTCCTGGTTAAGTTCCAGCGTGGATAGTTGCAGCAAGCGGATGGATTGTTGCAGTTGTGGCGTCAGGGCCAGACTCTGCGAAATGCGTAATTGCAGGTTTTGCTTCATGACAAACTACAGCCTGAAATTCTTACCCAGGTAGACTTCACGCACACCTTCGTTTTGAATAATTTCATCAGGGGTACCCGCAGCAAAAATGGCCCCTTCATTCACAATATAGGCACGATCACAGATATCCAGCGTTTCCCGCACATTGTGGTCGGTAATCAGAATGCCGATATTCTGGCTGCTCAGGTAACGGATGATTTTCTGGATCTCAATCACCGCAATCGGGTCAATGCCGGCGAAAGGCTCATCCAGCAAAATAAATTTCGGATCTGTTGCCAGGCAGCGGGCGATTTCCACCCGCCGGCGTTCACCGCCGGACAGGCTGACGGCCTGGCTGTTACGGATATGCTGGATATGCAACTGGTCCAGCAATGATTCCAGCCTGGCTTCGCGCTCTTCTGCCGTGTACGGGCGGGTTTCCAGGATAGCCAGGATATTATCGGTGACGGACATTTTGCGGAAAATGGATGCTTCCTGCGGCAGGTATGCCAATCCCATGCGTGCACGCTCATGCATAGGCGCACGGCTGACATCTGTACCGTTCAGGGTAATCTGGCCATCATCCAGCGCTACCAGGCCGACAATCATGTAGAAGCTGGTGGTTTTGCCTGCGCCGTTGGGGCCCAGTAAGCCAATCACTTCGCCGCTATGTAATTCCAGTGTGGTATTCCTGACGACGGTACGGCCCTGGTATGCCTTTTTCAAGTGGCTGACACGCAAATGATTATTGTCTGATGAAGCAGTGGTCTGCATATGGCCGATCTTTAAGGTTGCTCTTTCTTGGGTTCGTTACCGGTTTCAGCCGGCTCGCTCTTGAACTGCAAAGAGCGGTTCATCCGCAACCCTTGCTGGGGGGATGGTTTGCTGTTTGTAGCTGCCGGTGTTTTGTTCTTGGGCTGGATAGTGGCTTTTACACGGCTATTGGCTGTGCCACTGGGATTGGCCCTGGTGCCACCAATCACCTCTGCATATTCGGCATTGGCGTCGTAGCTGATGTAATCCCCGGTCACAATGTCTTCCCCGCGCTTGACCCAGGCATTGGTATACAGCTGCACCTTGTCCATGCGGGCATTGTATTCAATACGCTGGCCGCTGCCCTGCATCCACTCGTTTTTGCCGGTTTGCTTTTGTTTGAAAGTAGTGGGAGTGCTGGGGGTACCAAAACAGGTGCTATGCTGGAAACCATCCTGATCCTCGCGTACGATCATCTTGTCCGCCTTGATTTGCAGTGTGCCCTGGTTCAGGATGACATTGCCGGTGTAGACGCTGATTTTCTTTGCATCGTTGACGCTCACCGTATCAGCTTCCAGTTCAATGGGCTGATCGCGGTCGGATGCTTCGGCCAGGGCAGCATTTGACCACACCAGCAGTGTGCATAGTGCCAGGCAGGCGACATAAGGTAATGGATTGTGCGTATTCAACTCATCTCTCCGGAATCAAGGATTCTTGGTTTTGGCTGTATTTTTAGGGGCGGTAGTCGCTGATTTTCCCGGCGCGGCCCTGACAGGTGCCGGTGGGCGCTCGTAGTGTACATGAACGCGGTTATATAACTCTATGGTATTGGCTCTTTTATCAGCGTGCATGCCTGTTCCCCTGATAACCGTGGCCGGCTGTTGACGGATAACGACCGGCAGGTCGGTATAGGCGATATCCTTGTTCGGTTCTATTATCAGCTTTTCCGTCTGTAACTGCATTTCACCTTTTTCCGCGGTTGCCTGACGAATCACGTTAACCTTGTTGGTAAACTCCACCTGCTCTCCATTGCCGGATACTTTGCCACGCTGCCCGTAGATTTGCGTATACGGCATGTTCTGGCCAAACTGGGTCAGGCGTGGTCGTTCCAGTTCGGTCTGGTCGCTTTCCGGGTAATGGCGCATTTCCGAGGCCGCCAGGACATACTTGACATGGCCCGTGGCGTCGGTGCGCGTACTGACAAAGTTATATAGCATGTAATCCGGATCGTGGCGATTCAGACTGCTGCTTTGGGCTATTTCTTCCTGCACCGTCTGGTTAATCCACAAGGTCAGCAGTGCCAGAAACAGCATTAAGGCAATGGGTAGCAGAATCGGGTGTTTAAGCATGAGTAAAATACCGGATAATTTGCCTAAACCACTTTAGCCTTGAGCAGGTCGTGCATGTTCAATGCACCCGCCAGTTGCTGCCTGTCATTGATGGCCAGAAATCCGTTGATTTTATGCTGCTCCATCAAGCTCACGGCATCTACCGCCATTTGCTGCATATCCAGCAGCTTGGGTTGCGTATTCATGACGCTGGTAATCGGTGCATGGCTGTTTGTCATGCCCTGCACAAACAGGCGGCGCAGGTCACCATCGGTGAATATGCCGACTGGCTTGTGCGCCCGGTCGACAATGGCCGTGAATCCCATGCCTTTGCCAGTAATTTCCTGAATGGCGTCCTGCACGGTTGCCGTCTCGCTGATGCAGGGAATGGCCTCGCCTGTGCGCATCACATCCTTGATCCTGACCAGCAGTTTGCGTCCCAGGCTACCTCCGGGGTGCGAACGGGCAAAGTCTTCGGCGGTAAATTCGCGCAGATCCAGCACGCACAGGGCCAATGCATCACCCAGCGCCAATGCCGCGGTCGTACTGGCGGTTGGCGCCAGGCCCAATGGGCAAGCCTCATGGCTGACAGCTGCGCTCAGGTGCACTTCGGATTCCCGTGATAACGTGGAATTTTCCGTGCCGGTGATGCTTAAAATACGGGCGCCTATGCGGCGGATAGCGGGCAGGATATTGATGATCTCGTCGCTTTCACCGGAGTTGGATAGCGCGATGACCACATCTTCGGCGGTGATCATGCCCAGATCGCCATGGCTTGCTTCAGCCGGATGCATGAAAAATGCGGGAGTCCCCGTGCTGGCAAGTGTGGCAGCAATTTTGCCGCCGATATGGCCGGATTTTCCCATGCCGGTCACGACGATCCGGCCGCGACAGGCGAGCACCATGCGGACTGCGGCTTCGAATGCCGAGCCTATGCGCTCGGCCAACTGGCGGATCTCATCGGCCTCGTGCAAAAGCACGGTGCGTGCCCTGTCCACAATATCGGAATTCCCGGCCAGTCTGACGTCTGTATTCGTAATGCTCATGACGGATTAGTATAACAAGTGACCGCCTTGGCAATAAAGTAAAACCCGGCTTTTTTTATTGCTTTTTTAAGGGCAGGCACATTTTTTGCATTAAAATACTTTTTACTTAAAGTGTCTGCATCTTTGTCCTGACACAATCCTGCTGCATAATAAATCACCGAACGCGCATTGACCTCCGGTAGTGCCGTGGGCGGAATAAAATAACTGCTTTAACGCGCTTACATGTTCGACTCACTCATTCATTTGCTTTTGTTGCTCACCAGTTCGGTATTCGCCGTTGGTCTGTTCCGCATATTGGGACTACCCGCGATACTGGCTTATTTCATGATCGGCATTGTGCTCGGGCCACATGCACTGGGCCTGCTGGAAGATGAGGAAAGCGGCCGCCAGGTGGCGGAGTTCGGCATTGTATTCCTGATGTTCAGCATAGGCCTGGAATTCAGCCTGCCCAAGCTATATGCCATGCGCAAAACCCTGTTTGGCCTGGGTGGCGGGCAGGTTATCCTGACGCTACTTGCCAGTCTGGCACTTGGCAAGCTGGCAGGCTTGAGTTTGACGACGGCCTTTATTATTGGCGCCGCACTTACCATGTCTTCTACTGCCATCGTCTCCAAGATTCTGATGGAACGCGTAGACCTGAATTCACGGCATGGTCGTCTCAGCATAGGGGTGTTGCTGTTCCAGGATCTGGCCGTGATTCCTATTCTGGTATTGATTCAAACACTGGGCTCGCACAGTGATAACTGGCTGGATGTGCTCGGTCTGACTTTTCTCAAGTCTTCCATATTGTTGTTTCTGTTGTTCAAGTTCGGCAAAAATATTCTTAACTTCTGGTTTGAACTGGTCGCCAAGCAGCGCTCACGCGAATTGTTCGTATTAAACGTGCTGATGGTGACTTTGCTCATGTCGGCGGCTACCAATTTTGCCGGGCTGTCTTATGCCCTGGGGGCATTTGTGGCCGGGATGCTGATTTCGGAAACCAAATACCGTTACCAGGTGGAGTCTGATATCGCCCCGTTCCGCGATATTTTGCTGGGCTTGTTCTTCGTTAGTGTAGGCATGTTGCTGGATGCCAGGGTATTGCTTGAGCATGCCGGCCTGATTGTCTTGCTACTGGGCCTGTTCCTGCTGTTCAAGATGGGACTGATTGCGCTGCTGACCAGGTTTTATGGCTTTGAAATGGGCGTGGGTGTCCGTACCGGGATTATTCTGGGGCAGGCCGGTGAGTTCAGCTTTGTCGTACTGGCACTGGGTTTGCAGACCCGGCTGATTGATGGCGAGGCCTTGCAGCTGGTGTTATCCGTGGCGGTACTCTCCATGCTGGTGGCACCGTTTATCATTCAGTACAACGGGCGTATTGCACGCGCGCTGGTGAAAAGCTACACCCGTAACAGTATCAAAGGCGTGAATACCATCCAGGAGCACAGCCAGGAATTACGCGATCATGTGATTATTTGCGGTTACGGCCGTAGCGGACAGTACCTGGGCAGATTTCTGCGCGAGGAAAATATCCCGTATGTGGCGCTGGATATGGATGCCAGCCGTGTGCAGGAAGCCGCTTCCGCCGGGGAGAATGTCATTTATGGCGATGCCGGCAGGCGCTCGGTCATGGAAGCGGCCGGACTGGCACGCGCCAAAGCCGTGATTATCAGTTATGCCGAGACACGTGGCACCATGAAAGTGCTGCACGTGATCCAGGAGCGCCATCCTAACCTGCCGGTGATTGTGCGTACGCATGATGACAGCGAAATGGATACATTACGCGATGCCGGGGCGGCGGAAGTGGTCCCGGAAATTCTTGAAGGTAGCCTGATGCTGGCCTCGCATGCACTGGTGACGCTGGGTATTCCGCTGAACCGGGTGGTGAAACGCATCCGTCTGTTCCGTGAAGAGCGCTACAAAATGTTCAAAGGCTATTTCCGCGGTGTCAGTGATGCCGATGTCATGACCGCTTCGCTGTCACAATTGCACTCGGTGGAAATGTATAAAAACTTTTATGCCTATGGCTTGCCGCTGGGGCAAATTCCGTTTGAAGACTTTGCTGTGGAGGTGAAACAGTTACGTCGTTCGAACATGCCGGAGCCTATTGCTCCCAGACCGGATATCGTACTGACTGAAGGCGATGTGCTGGTGCTGCTGGGCAGCAATGCAGCGCTGATTGCCATGGAAGTCTATTTGATTTCCGGACGCAAACCGTAAAAAATATTTCTTTTCATCTGAATGACCGGCAAGACCGGTCAGCAGGGTAATACACGACTTTCCCCGGATACTTTATGGCAAACACATCAGTCTTGGTGGTCGGTGGCGGCATAGTCGGCTGCCTGACCGCCATGCAATTACGTAAACAGGGTTACGCGGTCACCGTGGTTGAGCGCAATATTATTGCGGCACAAACTTCTGGTGAGGCCTCCTGGGCGGGCGCGGGCCTTGCATTTCCATTATTACCCTGGTTTTATCAGGATATCGTCAATGAGTTGGCGCTGGCTGGAGCACGCGCTTATCCACAAGTCAGCGCAGAGTTACTGGCAGAAACCGGGGTTGATTCCGAATGCATACGCAGTGGCATGCTGATTCAACCGCCATTTGATCTCGAACAGGCATTGGTTTGGTGTAAGCGATTTGACATGGCAGCCCAAATGGAAGGTGAGCATTTACTTCTTCCTGATGTTATGCAAATCCGTAACCCCCGCCTGTTGCAAGCGTTGAAGGCCTGGCTAATCAAACATGGCGTGCAACTGCGTGAACAGACGCAATTGCTGCCATTGCAGGAAACAGCGTCACCCCTGCATCGCTGGCAAACCACCACTGGTGAAGTGTTGCATGCAGACAAATTTGTCGTGACTTCGGGGGCCTGGAGTTTTGAACTGCTCAAGCAAACGGCGCTGACACTGGATATCAAACCCATGCGCGGCCAGATGCTGTTGTACCAGATGGCACCGGATTTATTGCCGCATATTCTTTATCGCGATGGATTTTATATGCTGCAACGGCGTGATGGTTACATACTGGCGGGCAGCAGCCTGGAAGATGTGGGTTTTGATATCGGCACCACGGACAGTATGCGTCAGGAAATGCAGGCGAAAGCGGAAGCCATCCTGCCATCCTTGCGCGGCCAGCCCATCGTCAAACACTGGAGCGGATTACGCCCCGGTACGCCACATAATATCCCGACCATAGGGCGTCACCCGCAGATTGAGAATTTGTACCTGAATACCGGCCACTTCCGTTATGGCGTGACCATGGCACCGGAGTGCGCGCGACGTATTGTGAACCTGATGGCGGAAAACGGCTAGGAGCTAGCTGGCAACCCAGTCGCCACTCTTGCCGCCATGTTTTTCCAGCAACTGTATGTCCTGCATGGTCATGCCACGGTCAATGGCCTTGCACATATCGTAAATGGTCAGCAAGCCTACCTGAACAGCCGTCAGCGCTTCCATTTCCACGCCGGTCTGGCCGGTGGTTTCGCATTGCACGCGACAGAGAATGCTGTGACTGGCTTCTTCTGCCACAAAGCTGACATCGACCCGGCTTAAACTGAGCGGATGGCAGAGCGGGATTAAATCGCTGGTTTTCTTGCTGGCCTGGATGGCGGCAATGCGTGCGATACCCAGCACATCGCCTTTTTTGGCGGTGCCTTGCAGAATGACCTGCAAGGTTTCTGTCTGCATGAGAATGCGACCCTGGGCAATGGCAACCCGCTTGCTATGCGGCTTGTCACCGATATCGACCATATGGGCGTGGCCCTGGGCGTTGAAGTGCGTTAATCCTGACATGGTGAAATATGATGAACTCAAGCGGTGAAGCCGTTATCATAACAAGTTTGGGTCGGCGTGCTACGCTGATGCAATAATAATGTCGATTCTAAGCAATGGCTTTCGAGTTTCCTGGAGACATGGCGTTTAACTTTTTTCCTCATTCTGATCGTCGCACTTTGGTGCATTGGCTGCTGGCACTGGCGTTGCTGATGCAGCCGGCGTGCCCGGTGCTGGCGCAAGCACTTGGCCAGTTTTCCGGCAAGCCTTATGAGCCGGAGCTGGATTTCACTCTGCCAACAGACTCTTCGAACCAGCTGCCTGAGCTGGGGGACGCTTCGCAAACCGTGTTGTCGGCACGTGATGAAGAAAAAATTGCCAACCAGATACTGAAACAGGTGGCGACCAGTGAAGATGTGCTGGATGATGCCGAGGTGACCGATTATCTGCAGGCACTGGGCAAGCGCCTCGGTGAAAGCAGCCCGGACAAGCATCAGAAATTCCGTTTTTTTGTGGTACAGGATAAGTCTATCAACGCGTTTGCCATGCCAGGCGGCGTGATTGGCGTACATACCGGACTGTTTGTTTCCGCTAATAGTGAATCTGAACTGGCCAGCGTGCTGGGACATGAGATTGGCCATGTGACACAGCATCACCTGGCTCGTATGCTGGCATCCCAGAAGTACGATATGTTCAAGAATATTGCCGCGACGGCACTGGCTTTGCTGGTGGCCCGTTCGAATCCGGATGCCGCCATGGGCGCCATGGCGACAGCTTCTGCCGCCGGCATCCAGCGTCAGCTGGATTACACGCGTGAGCACGAGCGCGAAGCGGACCGTGTCGGCCTGACCATTCTGAAGGATGCCGGATTTGATGTACGTGCCATGCCGGCGTTTTTTACCACTTTGCAACGTGCTACACGTTTTGCTGATGGCAATATGCCCAGCTATTTGCGTACTCACCCGCTGACCAGCGAGCGGATTGCCGATATCGGTAACCGGGTGCAGAATCTGCCGTACAAGCAGGTGACCGAGAGTCTGGCGTTTTCGATGATGCGGGCAAAAATACGTGCATTCCAGGGCGGGTCATCGCAAATGGTGGAAGAGTTTAAACATAATATTGCCGAAGGCCGCTTTCAGAATGAGCAGGCGGAGCATTACGGTCTGGCCTATGCCTACTTGCGGGCCAGTCAGGCAAAGAATGCCCAGCAGGAGGTATTGTGGCTGGAGCAGCATGGGATGGTGAGCCCTTATCTGGTGACGTTGAAAGCGGTCACCTTGGCCAGGCAGGGGCAAGTGGCGGAAGCGCAGGCGCAATTCCTGGAAGGTTTGCGACGCTATCCCCAACACCGCATGCTGGCACAAGGGCAGGCCGAATCGCTGATACGTGGTAAGCAGTGGGCGCAGGCGATCACGTTTATCCAGCAGCAACAGGTTAACTTTCCGGAAGACCCCAAGTTTTATAACTGGCTGGCCGAAGCTTACCAGGCACAAGGCAAGCAGATGCTGCGACATCAGGCACTGGGTGAGGCCTATGTGCGTAAGCATGATCTGGCACGCGCTGTAGAGCAGTTCGATATTGCCAGTAAAGCCAAAGATGGTGATTTTTACCTGCAATCCAGAGTCGAGGCCAGATTAAAGGCGCTCAGGTTGCAACAGGCACTGGAAAAAGATGATGACAAAGGCTAAGGCTGCAGTATCAAGCATGCAAAGAAGAACCCTGTTGAAAGGCTGGCTGGCCGTCGCCAGTTTACCGTTGTGGCTGGTGATGCAGAAGGTGCAGGCAGCCACCTGGTTTGCACGCGCGTTTGAAGCTCAGCATACTGACCAGGTGATGGAGGCAGTGCAGGCAAGTGCAGTGCCTGTGTCATCAGATATTCATATTGAAGCGCCGCAGAAAGCTGAAAATGGTGCCGTGGTGCAGGTGGAAATTAATAGTACGCAAGGCGCAGGCAGTGTGGCCAATATGCGGCTGCTGGCGGATGCCAACCCTACGCCGCTGATTGCCAGTTTCGCGCTGGGGCAGCAAGTATTGCCCAAGGTGGTGACGCGGATCAAGCTGGCGCAATCGGGTGAAGTGATTGCGCTGTTGCAGCAGGCTGACGGGCAATTCCGGCAACAGCGCCGGTCAATTGTTGTGCTTGAAGATGGCTGTGCCAGTAGTGAGCGCGAAGAACCATTTCGCAGCAGCATGAAAATGCGTGCGCGCCCGCTGCCTGACGGACCGCTGGGTAGCAATATCACTGAACTCAAGATCATTATTGTGCATCCCATGCGTACCGGGCGCAGTAAAAATGATGACGGGCAACTGGTGCCGGCACATTTCATGCAATTAATGCAGGTTGTGCTGAACGGCAAGGTGATTGTGGATGCGCAAACCGGTACCGGGATTTCACGTAATCCTTACTTTACGTTTTACCTGAAAGACGCCAGCGTAGGCGATGTGATTGCTGTCAACTGGCAGGATAACCATGGACTGGAAGGACATGGCGAAACAACGGTGGCAGTATAAGTTATTAATAAGTTATATTTATCAATAAAATTAAAATAATCAATTTTACATATCCACTATGGGTGTCTACAATGCACTCATTCGCTGTTGGGAAACAGCAAATTTTCAATTAACCAGTGTTTTAAAATCATAAAAGGAGAGCTACATGTCATTGATTAACACACAAGTACAACCATTCAAGGTGCAGGCATTTCACAACGGTAAATTCATCGAAGTGACTGAAGAGTCTTTGAAAGGCAAATGGTCTGTATTGATTTTCATGCCAGCAGCGTTCACTTTCAACTGCCCTACAGAAGTGGAAGATGCCGCTGATAACTACGCAGAATTCCAGAAAGCCGGTGCTGAAGTGTACATCGTGACTACCGATACGCACTTCTCCCACAAAGTTTGGCACGAGACTTCTCCTGCGGTAGGTAAAGCGAAATTCCCGCTGATTGGCGACCCGACTCACCAGTTGACACGTGCATTTGACGTGCATATTGAAGAAGAAGGCCTGGCATTGCGCGGTACTTTCGTGATCAACGAAGAAGGCGTGATCAAAACTGCTGAAGTACACAGCAACGAAATCGCCCGTGACGTAAAAGAAACCTTGCGCAAGTTGAAGGCAGCACAATATACCGCTGCTCACCCAGGCCAGGTTTGCCCAGCCAAATGGAATGACGGTGCAGCGACATTGACACCATCTCTGGACCTGGTAGGCAAAATCTAATCTCGCTGCGATTAGTTTTGAGCAAAGCCCTGCGCAAGCAGGGCGCTCAGGTAAAACCACTCGCAGCTGTATTGATGGTGGGTTTACCTGAGCGAGTTTCCCCCAACCATTTTTTGATTGCCATCTGTGATGGCGACGGTTTTTTGCTGCCTGAACAAGCAAAACCGTGATTCTGGAGAGTAAGAATGTTAGACGATACCTTAAAGACACAACTGCAGACCTACCTCGGTATGCTGCGTCAGCCTATCCGTCTGATCGCATCCCTGGATAACAGCGACAATGCCGTGAAAATGCGCGAATTGCTGCAGGAAATTACTGCTTTGTCTGACAAAGTCAGTCTGGACGAAAGCGGTACTGATGCGCGCAAGCCTTCATTCGTGATTGCCAAAGAAGGCGAAACACGTGGTGTACGCTTTGCCGCGATTCCCTTGGGCCATGAATTCACTTCACTGGTGCTGGCGTTGCTGTGGACCGGCGGCCATCCGCCTAAAGTGGAGCAGGATGTGCTCGACCAGATCAAGGCGCTGGATAGTGACCTGAGTTTCGAAGTGTATATGAGCCTGTCCTGCCATAACTGCCCGGATGTGGTGCAGGCGACGACATTGATGACCGTATTCAATCCGCGCATCAATGTGACTGTGATTGACGGCGCCCTGTATCAGGATGAAGTCAACGAACGCAACATCATGGCGGTGCCAGCAACTTTCCTCAATGGCGAGATGTTTGCTTCCGGCCGTATGCTGGTGGAAGAGATTCTGGCCAAGGTGGATACCGGTGCGGTGGCGAAAGAGGCCGAGAAACTGAACGCCAAGGAAGCATTTGATGTATTGGTGGTGGGCGGTGGCCCGGCTGGCGCTTCCGCTGCGATTTATGCTGCACGTAAAGGCATACGCACAGGGATTGTCGCCGAGCGTTTTGGCGGTCAGGTGAATGACACCCTGGCGATTGAAAACTTTATTTCAGTCAAGGAAACCGAAGGGCCTAAACTGGTGGCTGCGCTGGAGGAGCACGTGAAAGCCTATGACGTGGACATTATGACTTTGCAGCGCGCTGTCGGTCTGGCTGAACCTGCCAAGGCGGATAACAAGCATGCCGGTTTGATTGAGGTGAAACTGGAAAATGGTGCCACCCTGCGCAGCAAGTCAGTGATTCTGGCTACCGGTGCACGCTGGAAAAACTTGAATGTACCTGGCGAAGTCGAGTACAAAAACAAGGGCGTGGCTTACTGCCCGCACTGTGATGGCCCATTGTTCAAGGGCAAGCACGTGGCTGTGGTTGGTGGCGGTAACTCCGGTGTGGAGGCGGCAATTGACCTGGCGGGTGTGGTAGGGCATGTCACACTGTTGCAGTTTGATACCGAACTGAAAGCCGATGCTGTGCTGCAACGCAAACTGCGCTCACTGCAAAACGTCACTATTCTGACCAGTGCGCAAACCACGGAAATTACCGGTGACGGCACGCGGGTAAATGGCCTGACTTACACAGACCGCGTCAGTGGCGACAGCAAGCATGTGGCGCTGGAAGGTGTGTTTATCCAGATTGGCCTGGTACCAAACAGTGACTGGCTGAAAGGCACACTGGACCTGAGCAAGTATGGTGAAATTGAAATTAACGACCATAATGCCACTTCATTGCCAGGCGTATTTGCAGCAGGGGATGTGACCACCATTCCTTACAAGCAAATCGTCATTGCGATGGGCGAAGGGTCCAATGCGGCACTGGGTGCGTTTGATTACCTGATCCGTCAATAAATAATGTAGAAGATAAAAAACCTGCTTCGGCAGGTTTTTTATTTTGGAGAGGTCGCTCAGGAAACCATTGATAGAGAGACTGCTTCAGCGACTTTGATGCCATCCACCGCAGCCGACAAAATGCCGCCGGCATACCCGGCACCTTCCCCGCACGGGAACAGCCCTTTGGTGTTAATGCTTTGCAGCGTATCGTCATCACGCCTGATACGAACAGGGCTGGATGTCCGGGTTTCCACACCAGTCAAAATACCATCTGCCAGGTCAAAATTGGCGATCTGTCTGGCAAATGCCGGAATCGCTTCACGGATGGCGGTAATGGCAAATTCAGGTAAGGCGGAATCCAGATTGGTAAGGTGTACGCCGGGTGTATAGGAAGGCGTCACTTCGCCAAAGGCAGTAGAGGGCTTGTTGGCCAGGAAGTCGCCTATCAGCTGCCCTGGTGCAGAATAGTTGCTACCGCCCAATACAAAGGCGTGGCTTTCCAGCTGGCGCTGTAATTCCACACCTGCTAATGGATGGCCGGGGTAATCCACTTCCGGCGTAATGCCGACCACAATACCTGCATTGGCGTTGCGCTCGTTACGGCTGTACTGGCTCATGCCATTGGTGACCACGCGATTGGGTTCGGAGGTGGCGGCCACCACAGTGCCGCCTGGACACATGCAGAAACTGTAAACACTACGGCCATTTTGGGCGTGATGAACTAATTTGTAATCCGCTGCACCCAGTTTCTTCAGGATGTCGGCACTATAGCTTTTGCCATAACGCGCACGGTCAATCAGGCTTTGCGGGTGCTCAATACGGAAACCGATGGAAAATGGCTTTGCTTCGATATAAATGCCTTTGTTGTGCACCATTTCAAACGTATCACGCGCGCTGTGACCCACGGCCAGCACTAAATGTTGAGTGGCAAGGTATTCACCCGTTTGCAAGGTCACGCCTTGTACTTGCTGGTTTTGAACGTCGATTTCGGTTACGCGGCTGTCAAAGCGGATTTCCCCGCCCAGACTGATGATGGTGTTGCGCATTTCTTCCACCATGCTGACCAGTTTGAAGGTGCCGATATGCGGATGGCTGACGTACAGAATTTCTTCCGGCGCACCGGCTTTGACAAACTCCTGCAATACTTTGCGGCCCAGATATTTGGGATCTTTAATCTGGCTGTACAGTTTGCCGTCAGAAAAGGTACCTGCACCGCCTTCACCAAACTGTACGTTGGATTCAGGATTCAATTCGCGTTTACGCCATAAGCCCCAGGTATCCTGGGTGCGTTTACGTACTTCTTTGCCGCGCTCAAGTACGATGGGGTTGAAACCGGCCTGCGCCAGAATCAAGGCTGCAAAAATACCGGCAGGGCCGAAGCCCACCACCACAGGGCGAGGCTGTGCCGGTTTGGTCTGGGCATTGGCTTTGGCAACAAACTGGTAAGCAGTATCCGGTGCCGGTTTGATATGCGGGTCTTTTTT
>CBIMYT010000017.1:0-58885 GCA_966248215.1 uncultured Methylophilus sp.
AATTCCTCAGTGAATCTTTTATTGCTCATTTAATACTCCTGTTAACCTCAATTATGAGGCTAAAAAGTATCTAATGCAGCCGGGTCGATTCAGCTCATTTCATTGGTATAAATAGACAGCTGAATATTTATAGTTCATCTCGGAGTTACATTCATAACTCCATCACTGCTACTTTGGGCACATGACACCAGTGGTCAGATATCAATGAATTAACAATTTCTGTAAAAACATGGGCACAAGATGGGCACGAATTGGGCACGAGAGATACACCAGTTAGTGAGCACTAGCTTGGCGACTGAAGTATTTACTGGTGCGCTCGGCGGGAGTCGAACCCACGACCCTTGGCTTCGGAAACCAATACTCTATCCAGCTGAGCTACGAGCGCAATCCTGCCATTATAGCAAATAAGTCAGCTCGTCTTTGTAGTCCGCGCTGTCAAATTTATACAGGGTCTCCTGCTGTCGCATGGCTGAGTTTTCTGGGAGTAGGGTTCTGCGGTATAATCGCGCAGGTATTTCACACAAAATGGGGCAAAAAACATGTCGGGAAACAAACAATCTTCAAGCATAAAAGAATTAATTTTTGCGGTACCAGGCGTCATTATTGGATTCACTGTGCTGGTGGCAGTGCTGGCTTATTTGTTCGGAGTGTTTGGTAGTGAGAAACCTGCGCCAAGTAAAGAAGTCACGGATGCGGCTGAGCAGAAGGCGGTGGCCAATATTCAGCCAGTGGCAACGGTAGAGGTTGCTGAGGCCGCAGGAGAGCATGTCGAGAAAAGCGGTGAAGAAATTGTGAAAGCTACTTGTGTTGCCTGCCATGGCACAGGTGCTTTGGGTGCGCCAAAAATCGGTAATGCCGGTGATTGGGGTCCACGTATTTCACAGGGTTATGAGACACTGGTTAAACATGCCATTGAAGGTATACGCAGTATGCCGCCACGTGGAGGTAGCGCTGATCTGACCGATCATGAGGTAGCGGATGCAGTGGCATACATGGCTAACCAGGCAGGTGCCAAGTTTGACGCAGCCAGTTTGAAGAAGTAAACGATACGATGCAAAAAAGCCGCTTGTGACAAGCGGCTTTTTTGTTTATATCATTTTGTTCATCTCACAAGTAACAGAGGCGGGGCATGGCAAGATATGCAATAGGAGATATTCAGGGCTGCTACCATTCGCTGATGCAGCTGCTGGCTGACATTGAGTTTCAGGAGGCGCGGGATCAGTTATGGCTGGTCGGCGATATTATCAATCGTGGCAATGGCTCTCTGGAAGTCTTGCGCTGGGTGTATGCGCACAGGGACCAGGTCAGAATGGTGCTGGGTAATCATGAATTGCATGCAATTGCGGTTGCGCATGGCGTACGCCCTCCTCACCGGTTCGATACCTTATCCGGTATTTTTGCGGCAGCAGATGGAGGCGAGTTATTGCACTGGCTGCGTCAGCAGCCACTGATGGTGCTTGAGCATGACTATGCCATGATTCATGCCGGTTTGTATCCGCAATGGACGCTGGCAAAAGCCAGGCGGCTGGCGGAGGAGGTCGAAGCGGTGCTGCGTGATGAAAAGGCCTATGCAGATTTTCTGTTTGCGATGTATGGCAATATGCCAGCGCAATGGAATGATGCGCTGGTGGGAATGGATAGGCTGCGTGCGATTGTCAATGCATTTACCCGGATGCGCCTGTGTGATGCGCAGGGTGAAATGGAGTTTACTTTTAAAGGTGAGGTGCCCGATATGCCTGCCGGATATTTTCCGTGGTTTCAATTGCCAGGAAGGCGCTCAGCAGGCGCACAACCTGTTGTATTCGGCCACTGGTCGGCGCTGGGACTGCATCTGGATGATGGTGTTATCGGGCTGGATACCGGCTGTTTATGGGGGCGGCAGCTCACTGCGTATAATCTGGATGACAGGCAGATTACCCAGGTCGAGCTGGATGCAAGGGATCGTCCGCTAAGCGGCGGTAATGACTAACCACTTGCACACACCCTTGCACGTTAACATGCTATCCGGTGAAGTGTCTGGCGATTTCAGCCTGCGCCTGCTCTGCCAATGACTGACGCGACATATTGCTGACGGCCATCGGCTGGCAAAAATGCACATGAACAACCGGATTCCTCATGTTGAGAAATGCCTGCATGGACTCTGCCATGGTGGTTTCCCCGGCATAGGCGGCTGCCAGGTTGGGGCTGCCGTCCGGTAAGGGATAACGGATTACCACTGGCAGCACGGTGGCGTTGGCATCAATGGCTGACTGAATCAGGCTGCTTTTGAACGGTAATACACCTAGACCTTCTGTGGTGGTGCCTTCAGGAAAAACACACAGATTGTCGCCCAGGGCCAATGCATTTTTCACCACCTGGATCACGCGTGCCGCATCTCGCTGGCGACCGCGGTTGATAAAAATCGTGCCGGATTTTCTTACCAGATAACCGAATACCGGCCAGTCTTTCACTTCCATTTTGGCGACAAAGCGCACTGGTATGATGCTGTTGATGGCATGAATATCCACCCATGAAATATGGTTGGCGACAAACAGCGTACTGCATGTCTTGCTATCCGGTAATCTTCCGCTGGTTCTAAGTGTGATATTGAAACAGTGCAGCAAGCGCCGGCACCACCATTGCGTCAATACCAGGCGTATGCGACGACCACACACCGGCAATACGAGCGCGGTCAGTGTGATGCCTGTCAGTACATGAGTGACAACGCGGGCGATGCGCCACCCGCGGATAAGTAGAGAAGTATTGGGCAAATTATTTCAGGAAATGCGCGGCATATCTGGGATTGATCCGGGAAAGCGGTAACAATACCAGCATATCTGCGGTATTAAAAGCGGGGTCCCAGGCAGGCTCGCCGCAGATATAGGCTCCCAGGCGCAGATAGCCTTTAATCAGGGGCGGGCAAGTCACTTTCAGCGACTGGTCCAGGGCTTCAATCGGCAGCGGATGATGCGGGAATACGCGGTACTCTGCCGGGGAAAGATATTCTTCACGCAGCTGGTTAAACAATGAAGCAGCAGTATGGCCGCCGTCATGCATGGAAATGCTGGCGCAACCTATCATGTATTCATACTGGCGCGCCATCATGTACTTGGCCAGGCCTGCCCACAGCATGGTGATGGTGCCGCCGGTACGGTAATCCTCATGCACGCAGGCACGGCCGACTTCCACGGTACGATCCAGCAAAGGTGACAAACGGCTTAAATCAAACTCTCCGGCTGAATAATAACCGCCGGCCAGCATGGCTTGCAGCGGATTCAGGATGCGGTAAGTGCCCACTACTTGTTGCGTTGCGTCATCGCGCACCAGCAAGTGGTCGCAGAAGGCATCAAAACCATCAATGTCCCGCCCATTCTGGCTCTTGATTTGTGCGCCCATTTCTCTGGCAAACACTTGATAGCGTAGTCGCTGGGCTTCGGCAATTTCTTCCGCGCAGGTGGCAAGTGAAACACTGAGGGTGGAGGCTTGCTTGCGAGGGGAATGGATAGTGGATTGAATGTCAGGTGAATGAAGTTCAGGTTGCTGCAGGTTGCGTTCAAACATCACGCTTCTCCTTATGTGAGTTAGCGCAATGATAGGAGGAAGGTGTGAATGATTGGTGACGTTGATGTGACAGTTATGTGACGGGAAAGGCACATGACAGGCAATAAAAAAGAGCGACCAAGTCGCTCTTTTCGAGAGGGCGCTACTAGTGCGTCACGCGTGAAGTTCCGCCATTTTCCACAATCCGTACCCGGTCGCCGGCTGCAAACTGCTCATCCGCTTCCTGCACGATGGATACCAGGCCGCCGCCGTCCAGTTTGATCGTGATTTCAAAAGCATCTTTACGGGTGACAGCCTCTTCGGCTGCAGAGCCGACCAGGCCGCCAGCCACCGCACCAATCACGGCCGCAATGACGCTGCCTCTGCCACCGCCTACACTGCTGCCGGCAATACCACCCACTGCGCCACCAGCAATGGTGCCAACTGGAGATTTGGTACCTTCCAGCTTCACGCTACGCACACTTTCGACCACGCCGGTTTTAACCGTTTGTGTTCTACGGGCTTCATCACGGGAATATACGCTGCCAGAATTGGAACTGGCACAGGCGCCGAGGAAACCTGCTATCAGGGCGATAGCTAGCCATTGTAATGTGCGCATTTTCATCAATGTTCTCCTTGTTAACTGGATGCCGACTGACTCAATGATGGATCTTCTTTAATCGCATCCTGTACCAGTGCATGGCTGTATATATGTTCAATTTCTTCCCGGCTGGGCTTGTGGTTCTGTCCACCACGGTGGGCAATCTTGATGGCGCCCATGGTGGCGGCCAGCCGGCCACAGGTTTTCCAGTCCCAGCCACGTGCAATGCCATACAGCAAACCGGCACGATAGGCATCGCCGCAACCTGTCGGGTCTACCACCTTATCTGCTTTAACGCATGGGATTTCATGGCGTTGACCATCGGCATAGATGTGCGAGCCTTCACTGCCCAGTGTCACTATCAGTGCCTTGACTTTGCCAGCCAGCTGTTCCAGCGTCAACCCTGTCTTGTCTTGGATGACCTGAGACTCGTAATCGTTCACTGCCAGATAGTCTGCCATATCGATAAAGTGCATTAACTCTTCGCCATTGAACATGGGCAGGCCCTGACCAGGATCAAACATGAAGGGAATGCCTGCTTCATGACATTCTTTTGCATGCTGGAACATGGCGTCGCGCCCGTCCGGCGCAATAATGGCGAGTACGGTTTCTTTCGCATCCTTCGCACTATTGGCGTGAGCATGTTGCATGGCACCCGGATGGAAAGCGGTAATCTGGTTATCATCCATATCCGTAGTGATAAATGCCTGTGCAGTATAAGTGCCTGCTATCGTTTTAATATGCTGCTGGTCAATGTTGTTTTGTGCCAGCCAGGCCTGGTAAGGGGCAAAATCATCGCCAACAGTGGCCATGATTTGTGGCTGGCCATCCAGCAGTTGCAGGTTATAGCCAATATTGCCGGCGGTGCCCCCAAATTCACGGCGCATTTCCGGCACAAGGAACGCCACGCTGAGCTTGTGAATTTTGTCTGCCAGAATGTGATTTTTGAATTGGTCAGGAAACACCATGATGGTGTCATAGGCCAGGGAGCCGCAAATAAGGATTTTCATGGGATATTTATTTGTTTCAGGTTGGAAAATAGCGGATATTATTGCCGCCAGCCGACGTACTGGCAAGTGTAATAACAGATTGCTGTGGCGCTCAGGACTGCCTGATGGCGAGATCTATCAGCGTTTTGGCAGCCTTTTTGGCTGACTTGATGGCGCCTGAGCCTCGCTTGATTTGCTCTGCCTGCACAGCACCCTCAAACAGAATGGACAGCTGCAATGCCAGGCCTTCGGCATCTTTAATGCCTGCTTCCTGTGCGAGCTTGCTGATGAACTGGCGGAATTCGCGGGATTGCTGCGATGAAAGCTGGTGAATGCGGTTTTCTTCGTTGGGAAATTCGGCCGAGGCCTTGATGAAAGCAACACCGGCGAAGGAAGGGGAGGTCACCCACTCTTCAATAAACTCAAACAGTTTCTGGATTTTTTCGTCGGGTTTTTCACCCAGCCCGCCCAGTTTGTCGTTCATCCAGTTCTGGAAGTCCTGGTGGCTTTGCTGCAGTACTGCCAGAATGAGTTCCTCTTTGGTGGCAAAGTATTTATACAGCGTCATCTTGGTAGTGCCGGCCACAGCGACAATAGTGTCCACCCCCGTAGAATTGATGCCACGGGTCTGGAACAAGTCTGTGGAAACCTGCAGGATTTTTTGCTTGAGCGTACTCATTCCGGCAATTATAACACTCTATACCTTTTTGTATATTTTCTCGGGATCCTTGTCCCTTAATGATGTTGATTTCTCTTGGATTTTTCAAGATATATACTATACTGTATAGTATATATATATTAACGGCAGTCATCTAAATTAAAGGAGAAATCATGACTAAGATAAAATCAACCGTGCTGGCACTGGCTTTAACCGGTTTGGCTTCTGCGGCCTGGGCGGCAGAGCCGCTGTATGTAATCAAGTCGGTGGAACTGAATCAGCCGGCGGAAGCAGTGTGGAGCAAGGTGTCTAATTTTGGTGACCTGGGGGCATGGCATCCGGCTGTGGCCAAAACCGATATTGTGTCAGGCCAGAATAATCATGCGGGAGCCAAGCGCGAATTGACTTTGCAGGATGGCGGCAAAATCAATGAAACGTTGACTGCGTATAACGCCAAGGCTAAAAGCTACTCTTACAAAATCACCGGTGGCGTGCTGCCGGTGAATGAATATGCGTCTACCATTGCTGTACATAGCAATGGTAGCGGCAAGTCTGTCGTGGTGTGGGAAAGTCACTTCCTGCCCAAAGCGCCAGCAGATGAAAAGGCAGCTTCCGACGTGATTAAAGGGGTGTACGATGGCGGCCTGAACCAACTGAAGACATTATTCCCATAATTGCTTACAGGGTATTGAGCCTGTTGGCCGCCATTGCTGATGGCGGCTTTTTTATTTGGAATTTGCCATGAGTTTCGGCGTGTAATTGCATTGCACCTGATCAAGTAACTGGTTGACCAGCACCTGTTCATCACGGTTGCTTGTGACATGCCCGTTGATAATATTTTCGATGTAAACGCTTTTGAGTTTTTCCGGCAGTTGTAACGCTTCAATCAACCGGCATTCGCCATGTTTCATGGTTTCCAGCCGGCTATAAATGGCTGCTGTTTCAGTGGGGCTGGCTTCCAGCGAGAGCGGGCTGGATTGCGGCTCCGGTATGGAGGCAACTGCTGCAGGGATATCTGCTGACTGCACACTCGGCCAGTAATGGCCAGCCAAGATGCCGCTGCAGAGAGCGACCCCCACAATGGCGTAATTGCGTACCGCCAGCCAGTTGATGTCACGTGCAGTCTGTTCTGCAATCAGGGCTTTTGCTGCATGTTGTGCATGCTGCAGCGCGGTGGAGTGCGGGTGGGAAAGTTTTTCCTGACAGGCGCTGACCGCCATGAAATAGAGCTGGTTTGCCAGCATTTCCGGCAGGCGCGCCCCTGCTTTTTCGGCCTGGGCAGCGAGGTAACCTTGCAGGTGATCTGCCGGTGATGTCTTCTGGGGTAGTGCGGATTGAGCAGCCAGGGGGCTGGAAAGCAAGTCATCCAGAATGGAGAATAGGCCCAGCAGTTTTTGTGCTGGCTGCTTGTGGGATTTTTCCACCATGCGCAGCAGCCATTCGGATTGCAACAAGGCTTCCAGCATAGCTTAGAAGGGCTTGGTAACGACCAGGATCACAATGGCAAGCAGCAGCAGTACCGGAATCTCGTTAAACCAGCGGTACCAGCGATGCGAGTGGCGATTTTGCCTGGCCACAAACTGCCTGAGCAGTCTGCCGCAGTAGTGGTGATAGCCCAGCAGCACAATGACGAGTGTGAGCTTTGCATGCAGCCAGCCGCCATGAAAGCCGAAACCCAGCCATAACCAGAGCCCGGAAGCAAGGGTCAGTATGGCAAGCGGATGCATGAAGCGATACAGTTTCTGCGCCATCAGCAGCAGGCGGGCATAGGCATGTGGCTCCTGTTCCATTGCCAGATTGACGTAAATGCGCGGCAGGTAAAACAGGCCGGCAAACCAACTGATCACAAATACGAGGTGTAACACTTTAATCCACAGCATGTTTATGTCCCTGATTTTTCTATCAGTTTCTGCAGTTGATTGAAATCCAGTTCCCCGATGACTTTTTGCAAGCGGCGACCCTGGGGATCAAATACAAAGGCAGTCGGTGTCAGGTTCACATTGCCAAATGCCTGTACCATTTCGCCAAGACCATCATGCATGACGGCAAACGGCAGCCCTTTTTCTTTCGTGTAATTCAGTACCTGCGCTGGCGGATCATAAGGCATGGCAATGGCAATGACTTCAAAATTTTTATCCTTGTACCTCTTGTAAGTGTCGATCAGTGTCGGCATCTCCTTGATACAGCCGGGACAATCCGTTGCCCAGAAGTTAACCAGTACCGTTTTGCCGCGTAGCGATTGCATGCTGATTTTTTTGCCATCCAGCGTGGTGAAGGTGACATCCGGAGCCTGCGGTTTCTGCATGACAGTAACGGTCAGGCCGGCAATTAAGACGAGTCCGATTAAAGGCAGCAGCCATTTTTTTAATGAAGAGGTGGATTTGGACATGATGTTAGTTGAGATTAAAAACCCCAGTGTGGGTAACGTGTTTGTGCTGACTTCAGCATGATATAATTGACTTTTGCTTTTGATAAACCTATCAATGAACGCACCTGTGCCTGCAGAATTGCTTAAATCAGATTCTACTCCTCTTACGCGTTTGCGCGAAATCCCGTACAACTATACCTCCTTCTCAGACCGTGAAATCGTGATTCGGTTTCTGGGCGAGGAAATATGGGAAATCCTGAATGTCCTGCGTGCCGAACGCAAGACAGGGCGTAGTGCGCGCATGCTGTTTGAAGTGCTGGGTGATTTGTGGGTAGTTTCCCGCAACCCCTATTTGCAGGATGACCTGCTGGAAAACCCCAAGCGCCGTAAAGCCTTGATTGATGCCTTGTATCACCGGATTGACTCGATCAGGGAGCGTAGTGGCGGTAATGAAAAGGTGCTCACACTGGTCGCCGCCGCAACCAGGGCCGTCGAGAAATTTGCTGATGATTTCAGGCAGACTGCCGAGCTACGCAAAAAAGCACTGGCTAAACTGACCAAGTTTACCCGTAAAGACAACGTCCAGTTCGACGGCCTTGCCCGTGTTTCACATGTGACAGACGCGACCGACTGGCGTGTCGAGTATCCGTTTGTGGTGATTAACCCGGATACTGAAGCTGAAATTTCCTATCTGGTCCGCACCTGTATCGAACTGGGCCTGACCATTATCCCGCGTGGCGGTGGTACGGGCTACACCGGTGGTGCCGTGCCGCTGACACCTTTGTCTGCCGTCATCAATACCGAAAAACTCGATAAACACACCGGTGTGCAAATGCGTACCTTGCCGGGCGTGGCGCGCCAGGTGGCGACGATTGAATGTGGCGCGGGGGTAGTGACCCGTCGTGCCATGGAAGCGGCGACTGAGGCTGGCCTGGAGTTTGCCTGTGATCCGACTTCTGCCGATGCGTGCTGTATTGGCGGTAATGTGGCCATGAACGCCGGTGGCAAGAAAGCCGTATTGTGGGGCACGGCGCTGGATAACCTGGCCTCATGGCGCATGGTGACGCCGGATGCGACCTGGCTGGAAGTGGAGCGTCTGGACCATAACCTGGGCAAGATTCACGATATCGACGTGGCCCGTTTCAAAATCAGCCGTTATGACATCGATCACAAAAACCTGTTAGCTGAACCGGAGATCCTGGAAATCCCAGGCCCCAGCTTCCGTAAAGTCGGGTTGGGTAAGGACGTGACCGACAAGTTCCTGTCCGGTCTGCCTGGCGTACAGAAAGAAGGTTGTGATGGCCTGATTACTTCCGCGACCTTTATCCTGCACCGCATGCCCAAACATGTGCGTACCATTGCGCTGGAATTTTTCGGCAATGTATCGCACGCCGTACCGGCCATTGTTGAAATCAAGGATTATCTGGATTCGACTGCCAAACAGGATCCTGCCGTGATTATGGCGGGTCTGGAGCATATGGACGAGCGCTATGTGAAGGCGGTTGGCTATGCGACCAAAGCGGCACGTCAGCAACGCCCTAAAATGGTGTTGTTGTGTGATATTGCGTCTGATGATGAAAACGCTGTTGGTGAAGTGGCTTCTGCCGTGGTGCGCATGTGTAATGCACGTAATGGTGAAGGGTTTATTGCCGTATCGGCTGAAGCACGCAAGAAATTCTGGCTGGACCGCTCACGTACAGCGGCGATTGCACGCCATACCAACGCTTTCAAGATTAACGAGGATGTGGTGATTCCATTACCACGTCTGGGTGAATATTCTGATGGTATCGAGCGCATCAATATCGAGCTGTCCATCAATAATAAACTGCGTCTGGTTGATGCGCTGGAAGCGTTTATTCAGGGCGACCTGCCGCTGCAGCCGGATGAAGACGGCAATGCTGACCCTGAAGGGGTGAAATCCAAACGTGAGATGGGCCTGCAATTGTTGCGCGACATCCGTGCAAAATGGCGCCTGATCTTGAATACGCTGGATCAGCCGGTGTCAGCCCTTGGCGAGCTTGGAAATGCATTTACCCAGTATGACACTGTGTTCCGTGCTGTGCAGTCTTATGATTTGCGCGTTTCCTGGAAGCGTGAACTGAAGCGCCCGATGGCGGATATTTTCGTCGGCCGTGAGTTCCAGCGCATTCTTGAAAAACTGGATGAGATACAAAAAAGCGTCTTGAAGAGCCGCGTGTTCATCGCTTTGCACATGCACGCCGGTGACGGCAACGTGCACACCAATATCCCGGTCAATTCTGACGACTACGGCATGATGCAGGATGCGCATGCCGCGGTGGCTCGCGTGATGGATCTGGCGCGTGGCCTGGATGGTGTGATTTCTGGCGAGCATGGTATTGGTATCACTAAAATGGAGTTCCTGGACCAGGCGACCATAGATACTTTCACCGCTTACAAAAATAAAGTTGACCCGGAAGGCCGCTTCAACAAAGGCAAATTGTTGATGGGCTCAGGGCTGGAAAACGCCTATACGCCAAGCTTTGGCCTGTTGGAGCAGGAATCCATCATCATGGAACAGTCAGCCATTGGCGAGATCGCCGATGATATTTCTGACTGCTTGCGTTGCGGTAAGTGTAAGCCGGTATGTACTACCCATGTGCCGCGTGCGAATTTGCTGTACTCACCTCGTAACAAGATCCTTGGCACATCGCTGCTGATTGAGGCTTTCCTTTATGAGGAGCAGACACGCCGCGGTATCTCGCTCAAGCACTTTGACGAGTTCAACGATGTGGCTGACCATTGTACGGTCTGCCATCGTTGCGAAAAGCCATGCCCGGTGAATATCGACTTTGGTGATGTGTCGGTGAAAATGCGTAATTTCCTGCGCGAACAGGGTAAAAAGAATTTCAACCCGGGCACCGCAGCAGGCATGCTGTTCCTGAACGCCAAGGATCCAGCCACCATTAAAATGGTGCGCGGCGTCATGATCCAGATGGGCTACAAGGCAATTAATTTTGCCAACAGCCTGGCGAAAAAGTTTGGCCTGCTGAAAGACAAAAAAGCGCCGCCAGCCACAGTGGGTAAACCGGAGGTCCAGGCGCAGGTGATTCACTTCATCAATCGCCCGATGCCGAAGAAAATGCAATCCAAAACATCCCGTGCCATGCTGGGAGTGGAAGATGACACCATGATCCCGGTGATCCGTAACCCGGAAAAAGTGAACGAGGACTCGGAAGCCGTGTTCTACTTCCCGGGTTGTGGTTCAGAGCGTTTGTTCTCCAATGTCGGCCTTGCCACACAAGCCATGCTGTACGAAGTGGGTGCGATCACCGTATTGCCACCAGGCTACTTGTGCTGCGGTTATCCGCAAACATCAGCCGGAAACCACGACAAAGGCCAGGAAATCACGGCTGACAACCGTGTGCTGTTCCATCGCGTGGCCAATACGCTGAATTACCTGGATATCAAGACAGTGATTGTGTCTTGCGGTACCTGTATGGATCAGTTGCAGAAATACGAGTTCGAGAAGATTTTCCCGGGCTGCCGCCTGCTGGATATCCATGAGTACCTGATGGAAAAAGACATGCGCCTGCAAGGTGTGACCGGTACGCGCTATATGTACCATGATCCTTGCCATACGCCGATGAAAACCTACAAGCCGCTGGAAGTCACCAACAAGTTGATGGGTACGGATGTGGCACTGAATGACCGTTGCTGCGGTGAGTCCGGTACGTTTGCTGCGGCGCGTCCTGACATTGCCACCCAGGTGAAATTCCGCAAGCAGGAAGAGCTGGAAAAAGGCATGGGAAAAATGGGCCTGACCGTCGGTGCGCCAGAGCAGCCGGTGAAGATCCTGACCTCTTGCCCAAGCTGCCTGCAAGGTCTGTCACGTTATGGCGATGACACCGGTATTGAAGCCGATTATATTGTGGTCGAAATGGCCAAACATATCCTTGGCGAAAACTGGATGGAAGACTACGTGCATAAAGCTAATAACGGCGGCATTGAGAAGGTGCTGTTGTAAAAACAAACCCCGCACTAGCGGGGTTTGTGCTAGTTAATGACGGGTGATTATTGCTGACGTGCCTTGAGGTAAACGTAAACACCTGCCCAGGTCATGGCAATCAGGATGGCGGAAATCACGATCAGGCTCATTAAGCCATAATCAGTAGATAGTAAATCAATCAGAATTTTCATAATGTCTCCCTGTAAGCAGATGATGTGGCAAGCACAGATTCTGGAGACGATTGTGAACCTGATTCAAAACACGGTTTTTGATGTAACGCAAATGTAATGCAGGCAAGCAAGGTTGAAATGCATTTTGTTGTCGCATCACTTCAAAGATTTTCAGGAAAACAAGTAATGAATGTATACCCGCTACTCAAACCACTGCTGTTTCAGCTGGATGCCGAGCAGGCGCATGACCTGACTCTACAGTCGCTCAAACGTGCAGAAAAGCTGGGATTATTAAAACTGACTGGTGCGCGTTTGCCTGATCAGCCTGTGCGTGTGATGGGGCTGACTTTCCCCAATCCAGTCGGTCTGGCTGCCGGGCTGGATAAAAATGCGGCCGTGATTGATGGCATGGCAGCATTAGGATTCGGCTTTGTTGAGGTCGGCACGGTGACGCCGCGTGCGCAACCAGGAAATCCCAAGCCGCGCTTGTTCCGTCTGCCTGAGGTAGAGGCGATCATTAACCGTTTCGGTTTTAACAACCTGGGTGTGGATCAGTTGATCCAGAACGTCAAAGCCGCCAAATTCAACGGTATTCTGGGCATCAATATCGGTAAAAATTTTGATACGCCTAATGACAGGGCGGCTGAAGATTACCTGATCTGCATGCGCAAAGTGTATGCGCATGCCAGCTATATCACCGTAAATATCTCTTCGCCCAATACCAAGAATCTGCGCGCCTTGCAGGAAAAAGATGCGCTGAGCCAGCTGCTGGCCACACTCAAGGCCGAACAGAAAATCCTGTCACAGGTTCATGGCAAATATGTGCCTGTGGTACTGAAAATTGCCCCTGATCTGACCACTGAGCAAGTGCAGGAAATTGCTGAATTGCTGATGCAGCATCGCATGGATGGCGTCATCGCAACCAATACTACATTAGCACGTGATGCTGTGGCCGGCTTGCCACATGCCGAGGAAACCGGTGGCTTGTCAGGTGCGCCTGTCAAAACGAGCTCCACACGTGTGACTCAAACCCTGGCGGCGACACTGCAAGGCAGTTTGCCGATTATTGGCGTAGGCGGCATTCTGAATGGCGACGATGCCAAAGAGAAAATGGCGGCAGGCGCCAGCCTGGTGCAGTTGTATAGCGGCCTGATTTACAAAGGCCCGCAGCTGATTAAGGACTGTCGCAAAGCGCTGCTGTAATGACACTGCCGATTCTATATTCCTACCGCCGTTGTCCGTATGCCATGCGTGCGCGTATGGCGTTATGGGCAGCGCAAATCCAGGTCGAAGTGCGTGAGATTTCCCTTCGTGAAAAACCTGCACATCTATTGCAGATTTCCCCCAAAGGCACCGTGCCGGTTCTGCAACTGCCTGATGGCACTGTGCTGGAGCAAAGCCTGGATATTATGCAGTGGGCACTTATGCAAAATGACCCGCAAGGTTGGCTTAATGCAGACCGCGACGCGGTGCAGCACCTGATTGCCATCAATGATGGTGACTTTAAAAAAGCCCTGGATCGCTATAAGTATCCGGAGCGCTACCCTGAGCATTCGCCAGCTTTTTATCGTGAACAAGGCGAACAGTTTTTGCAGGTATTGGAAACTGCGCTGCAGCAACACCGTTTCCTGGTAAGTGATACTGCCAGCATGGCAGATGTGGCGATTTTTCCGTTTATCCGTCAGTTTGCAGCGGTGGATGCTGCGTGGTTCGCCGCTAGTGCTTATCCAGGGTTGCGGATCTGGTTAGAGAGCTGGCTGGGCAGTCCGCTGTTTGCAGAGATTATGCAGAAGTTTCCTGTGTATACAGCGTAGGCGAAAAAGGGAGTTGGCTAAAACGCAGCCAACTCAGCGTGACTTAGTCACTTTTCTGCGTATTCTGCTCAAACTTCTCATACGCATTAATAATTTTCTGCACCAGTGGATGTCTCACCACGTCCTGCGACATAAACTGGGTAAAGGCGATCCCTTTCACGTCTTTTAGAATCTTCTGCGCTTCCACCAGGCCGCTTTTCTGATGGCGCTGCAAGTCAATCTGCGTCACATCCCCTGTAATGACGGCTTTGGTGCCAAAGCCGATACGGGTGAGGAACATCTTCATCTGCTCTGGCGTAGTGTTCTGTGCTTCATCCAGAATAATAAAGCTCTGGTTCAAGGTGCGGCCACGCATGTAAGCGAGCGGGGCGACTTCAATCGCGCCGCGTTCAAACATCTTGTTGACGGTGTCATAGCCAGCCAGGTCATATAAAGCGTCATACAGTGGGCGCAAGTAAGGGTCCACTTTCTGGTTCAGGTCACCAGGCAGAAAGCCCAGTCTTTCACCCGCTTCGACAGCCGGGCGCACCAGTACAATACGTTTGACGCGATCGCGTGTCATGGCATCGACAGCGCTGGCAACCGCCAGATAGGTTTTACCGGTACCGGCAGGGCCTATGCCAAAGGTGATGTCGTGATCCTGAATCTGTTGCAGATAGCTGACCTGGCGTGGTGTACGGCCATGCAGGTCGCCACGCCGTGTCATCAGTACCGGCATGGCGCTATTGGCGACTTCTTCAGGCTTGAGCTTGTCGATTTCGACCAGGCCTAACTGGATATCCTCCAGTTCAATCGGCTTCCTGGAACGCGCATAGAAATTTTCCAGCATCTGTGCACCCAGCCGCATATTGGTCTGGCTGCCGCTGAGGTAAAACGTGCTGCCTCTGCGGTTGATATCAATATCCAGACCATTGGCCAGTTGGCGGATATTTTCATCCAGCGGGCCACATAAATTGGCCAGCATCAGGTTATCTTCGGGACTTAAGGTAATTTCCATGCTTAATTCACTATTTCGCCAACCAGGCGTTTGGGGTTGTAGACGTCGGTAATTCTGACCTGGACCATCTGGTGGATAAAGCGTGCATCGGCAGCGATATCGACCACACGGCCATTGTCCGTTTTACCTGCCAGCAGATTGGGATCTTTCCAGGACGGGCCATCAATCAGCACGCGTTGTACTGTGCCCAGCATGGCGCGGCTGATTGCATCACCATTGGCTTCGTTTTCGGTTTGCAGTTGTTTGAGCCATTCGGCTTTGTCCGCTTGCGGAGTTTCATCCGGCAGGTAGCTGGCGGGTGTGCCGGGGCGCGGACTATAGAGGAAGCTGAAGCTGTAGTCAAAACCGACATCGCGCATCAGTTTCAGCGTGGCCTGGAAGTCTTTTTCAGTTTCGCCAGGAAAGCCGACAATGATGTCACTGGTAATCGTCAGTTGCGGGTTGGCAGCCTTGAGCTTGCGGATCAGGCCTTTGTATTGCAGAGCTGTGTAATTGCGCTTCATGGCCATCAGGATACGGTCACTGCCAGCCTGCACAGGTAAATGCAGTTGATTCGCCAGCTTGGGCACATTGGCATGGCAGGCGATCAGACGCTCGCTCATCTCGTTGGGATGGCTGGTGGTGTAACGGATACGTTCGATTTGTGGAATCTCGGCCACGGTTTCGATCAGCATGGCCAGATCGGCTTCTATGCCTTCATATTGCACGCGGTACGCATTCACATTCTGGCCTAGCAGGGTGATTTCTTTCACGCCTTGTTCGGCCAGCTGGATGGCTTCGGTCAGAATGTCTTCAAACGGACGTGAAAACTCTTCGCCACGGGTATAAGGCACCACGCAGAAGCTGCAATATTTGCTGCAACCTTCCATAATGCTCAGGAAGGCAGTGGCGCCTTCGATACGTGGCGGCGGCAGATGGTCAAACTTCTCAATCTCGGGGAAGGAGATATCGACTTGCGGTTTGTTGTCGGTTTGTTTGGCCTTAATCAGCTCCGGCAAACGGTGCAGGGTTTGCGGGCCGAATACCACGTCGACATAAGGCGCGCGTTTGATAATCGCATCGCCTTCCTGGCTGGCGACACAACCGCCGACACCAATCACCAGGTCGGGATTTTTTTCCTTGAGCGGAATCATGCGGCCAAGGTGGCTGAAGACTTTTTCTTCAGCCTTTTCGCGTACCGAACAGGTATTCAGCAGAATGACATCGGCCTCTTCCATATTGTCGGTCTGGGTCATGCCATCGTGCTCGCGCATTAAATCCACCATGCGCGACGCATCGTATTCGTTCATCTGGCAACCGAACGACTTGATGAATATTTTTTTACCGCTGTCCTGCTTCATTAAGGCTAATTTTCTTACAAAAACAGTATTTTAGCGTATTTGAACACTAACACCCAGTACGTGCAGGGACTGCGGTAAAATAGCATTTTCTGAATTAAAGCCCGAACACATGCAAGCCTTACCGATTTTTTTCAATATTGCACAGCGGCCATGTGTGGTGATTGGTGGCGGCGAGGTCGCCACGCGCAAAGTGATGATGTTGCGCAAGGCGCAGGGCGCTGTGACCGTGATCGCACCTGAGTTAAACCATGAACTGCAAGCGCTGGTGGCGAATGGTGAAATTCAAACATTGGCAGCCAGTTTTTCTGCCGAGCAACTGACGGGCGCTTGTCTGGTGATTGCCGCAACAGATGACGCAGTGGTGAATGAAGCGGTATCGGTGGCGGCCAGGCGCTTGAATATCCCGGTGAATGTGGTGGATGCGCCTGCATTATGTACGTTTACTATGGGGTCGATTATTGACCGCAGTCCGGTGGTGATTGCGGTATCCAGTGCAGGCAATGCGCCTGTCCTTGCGCGCCATATACGCAGCAAAATTGAGACCATGCTGCCTGCCGCCTATGGCCGGATTGCGGCGATTGCCGGCGAATTCCGTGATCAGGTAAAACACAAATTCTCTACCACTCAACTGCGCCGGCGCTTCTGGGAAGATGTATTAAACGGCCCACTGGTCGAGCGTGTATTGTCGGGCCAGGAGCAGGCCGCACGTGATTTGCTGAGTGAGCTGCTGGCAAAAAGTGAGGGTACGCCTTCACACGGAGAAGTGTATCTGGTCGGCGGTGGGCCGGGCGATCCTGACTTGCTGACATTTCGTGCCCTGCGTCTGATGCAGCAATGCGATGTCTGTGTGTATGACAAACTGGTCAGCAAGGAAGTCATGGAACTGGTGCGACGTGATGCCGAACTGATTTATGTCGGCAAATCGCGTGACCAGCATACGCTGCCACAAGAGGAAATCAATCTTTTGCTGGCAAGGCTGGCGCTGGAGGGCAAGCGTGTGTTGCGTCTCAAAGGCGGTGATCCGTTTATTTTTGGCCGCGGTGGCGAAGAGATTGAAACGCTGATGCAGCATGGTATTCCGTTCGAGGTCGTGCCTGGTATTACTGCTGCCAACGGTGTGTCCAGTTATGCCGGGATTCCGCTGACGCACCGGGATTATGCGCAGGCCTGCCTGTTTATCACCGGTCACTTGAAAGATGGCAGCATAGACCTGGATTGGCAGGCGATGGCACGCCCACGGCAAACTGTGGTGATTTATATGGGGCTGGTTGGTCTGGAACAGATTTGTACGCAATTAATCGCACATGGCGTATCGCCGGAGATGCCTGCTGCTGTGATTCAACAAGGCACGACGCACAAACAGCGCGTAGTGGAGTCTACGCTGGCAAGTCTGGCGCACGATGTTGCTGCTGCCGGTTTGAAACCACCCAGTCTGACTATTATTGGAGAAGTGGTAAAACTGCGTTCTCGCCTGAACTGGTTTAAACCCTCAGCTTAAAACATCAGGCATGCGGCAGAATAGGTAGCGATAGCCTGGCTTCCAGACCGCCTTCCGGACGATTCAGCAGGGAAAGCTCGCCGCCGTGCAGTTTGGAAATGCGGCTGCAGATCGCCAGCCCCAGGCCACTGCCGCCTTCATACTTGTTGCGGGCGCTATCCATGCGCTCAAACGGGCGTAACAGTCGCTCTGCATGTTCCTGTGGAATACCGGGGCCGTTATCCAGTACGCTGACGACAATTTTATCCGCCATCACCTGACTACGTACTTCCACTTTGCCTTTGCCATAGTTGTAGGCATTGCCCACCAAGTTATCCAGCAAGCGCTGCATGGCCAGTGGCCGGATGGGGATAAAGTATTTTGGGCCCAGCGAGATTTTCAGTTCGCGACCGGCACGTAACTGACGCTCGGCCAGTGCACGCAGCAAGTCGTTGATATCCATCATGCGGGTAGGTTCACCTTCCACGCCACGTACAAAATCCAGGAACTGGTGAATGATATTGTCCATATCGGAAATATCTTCAATCATGCCGTGCTTCATGTAATCGGCATCCGGCGGCAGCATTTCGACGGCCAGGCGTAATCTGGCCAGCGGCGTACGTATGTCATGCGAGACGCCCGCCAGCAGCAAGGTGCGCTCGGCATCCAGTCGTGCCAGCGATTCTGCCATTTCGTTAAAGGTATGCGTCACTTCGCGCAGCTCTTCCACGCTGTCTTCCGGCAGTTTTGGCGCGGGTTCGCCATTGCGCAGGCGTTGCGCGGCGTGAACCAGCATGGTCAGCGGCCGGTTGATACGGGCCGTCAGCAGGTAGGCACCCACCAGTGACAGCAGGCCGACCACTGCTGCCCAGCCCAGCCAGTGCCAGGGAAAAGGCCGGTCAACCTGGATTTTCGGGATAACCACCCAGAAGTCATCCTGGCCGACATTGAAGCTGATCCATAAGCCGGGAATATCATAATGGTTGACGGTAATGATCGTTTCCTCACCCAGTTTCTCGCGAATTTTTTGCGCCATGAGGTTGATAAATGGATCAGTGGGCAAAGGTTCGATATCTTCCAGGAAATCCGCTGCATAGACGCGCACGCCCTCACGTCCGGAAAGTTCGGAAAGCAGTGCCAGGCGGCGGTTTTCATGAGATGCAATCAGGGATGCACGCGTGTAGTTGACGATGGTCACTGCTTGCAGGGCTGCGGCAGTTGCGCGTGGTTCCCGGTCAAAGTAATCGAAAATCTTGAGGGATGCATAAATACTGACTGCCAGCAGGATGGCAATCAGTAACATGATGCGGGAAAGCAGTCTGCGGGGCAGTATGCGCACGAGGGTTAAGGCAGTTTCTGCCGCAGCTTACTGCGGAGATTCGCCATCAGGAATAAACACGTAACCAAAGCCCCACATGGTTTGCAGATAGCGTGGATGAGCCGGGTCCGGTTCAATAATCCGGCGCAGGCGAGAAACCTGCACATCAATGCTGCGATCAAATACATCCAGTTCGCGTCCGCGTGCCAGTTGCATCAGCCGGTCGCGTGACAATGGCTGGCGCGGATGCTCGGTAAATACTTTCAGCAAGGTAAATTCGCCACTGGTAATGGTGATAGGCGTACCATTTCTGGTCAGGCTGCGGGTGTTGACGTCAAATACAAATTCGCCAAACTGGAACGCCGAGCTTTTTTCCTCGGTGACGTGTTTTGGGGTGATTTCATGGCGGCGCAATACGGCATTAATCCTGGCCAGCAATTCACGCGGATTGAATGGTTTTGGCAGATAATCATCCGCCCCCATTTCCAGCCCTACGATACGATCGACTTCATCGCCGCGGGCAGTCAGCATGATGATGGGCGTCATATGATTGGCTCCGCGCAAGCGTCGGCAAATCGCGAGGCCATCTTCACCGGGCAGCATCAGGTCGAGGATGAGTAAATCAAACTCTTCGGTCGCCATGATCTTGTCCATTTCCTTGCCGCCGGAAACAGACTGGATATTGAATCCTTGCTCTGTGAGATAGCGTTGCAAAAGTTCGCGCATACGCAAGTCATCATCGACCATCAATATTTTTTTTAACTGCTCTGCCATAGGAACCTTTACATACAGACAATGGCGCTCTTGTTACCCGTTAAGCCGAATAACGGTTACATGAGACTGGATGATAAAACGGCTGAAGTGATTCATCGTGAGGCGATATATTATACTCCAAGGCTGCTTCGGCATGAAGTAGGGATGTTACAAGTTTGTTACAAATGGCGGAAGCAATGAAATATTGCAGTTACAATCGTGAGGCATGATGTTTCTCGATTTGCAATAGCGCATGCTTGAAAAAGCGCTATTTTGTGTTAAATCGGTTGATGGTGGCACTGCAGTTGCGTTATGTTATGCAGCCAGTCCTCAGGATTGCTGGCGCGAATGGATATGCCGGCAAATTTTGCGGTGCCTTTCATGTTGCTGGGCGATATAAAACGAAGTGGTCTATGGATTTAGAGCGATGGGTTTAGAACGATGAGTTTTAGAGCGATCAAACATATGAACGAAGTTTTTTTGCTGGTAACAACCATGTTGCTGGCATTGCCTGTGTACGCGGATCTCAAGTTGCCGTTGCAATTGACGGATAACCGGATGCTGGACAACGATGATGCCGGCCTCAACAAGACGCTGGAGTATAATTTCAGTCCCGAAGACCGCGCCCGCTTGCGTAAGGCATTGAAAGAGTATGCCCGTAATACCGATCCCGATCACCAGTTGATGCTCCAGAAGCGCAAAGCCATGCATGAAAGCATTTCACAGCGCTTTAACGAGTGTAATCGTGATACGGATGATTCCTTGGACCGTGAAGAAGCAACCATGTGTCTGCCACAGGTAGCGCGCCATTTTTCCTATGTGGATCTGGATGGAGATGGCGTGATCAAGCTGGAGGAGCTTGAAGCCGCTTATACCAAAATGGTGGAGCGTCAGCGTGAGGCAGAATTAAAAACAGAAGCGCAACAAGCCGCTGCAGCGGAGGCCGAAGCCGAAGCTAAAAAATCCCAGTTAAAATCACTTTCTCCCGTCATTCCTGCCAGTAGCTCTGCAAACTCATCCGGCAAAGACATCTCGGTACTACGCAAACGGCCCAGCTAATCCGTTTTCATGCAGTTTTTGCATGCAAGCCTCAATTGATACGGTAGGGCTGTTTGACTTGATTTAAACTTGCGCATGGATCTCAGTCACTTATCTTTTACCTGGTGTCGCGGCTTGCACGAAATTTCAGCTGTGGCCTGGTGCACGCTGACTGGTTCTCACCCCATGCTGGATCATGCCTTTCTGCATGCATTTGAAACATCGGCTGCCGTTGACCCGCAAACAGGATGGATTCCTTACCACCTGGCTGTATTTGATGGCGAACAACTGGTTGCTGCGGCACCGTGTTATCTTAAGACACATTCGTATGGTGAGTATGTTTTTGACTGGTCCTGGGCGGATGCCTATGAGCAGGCAGGTGGTAACTACTATCCCAAACTGATTTCTGCCGTTCCGTTTTCGCCGGTTAGCGGTGCCAGGTTGCTCATACACCCGGAATTCCCGCAGCCTGCCGAATTAAGTTCGGCCATGCTGTTGCACATGCAAGCGCTTTGTCAGCAACATGGCTTGTCAGGAGCGCATATTTTATTTCCGGATGCATTGTCAGCAGATTACTGTGCCGCCCGGCACTGGCTACGACGCGACGGCGTGCAGTTCCGCTGGGAAAATCCGCAATATGCAGACTGGGAAGATTTCATGTCTGTGCTCAGTCGTGACAAGCGCAAGAAGATTCGCCAGGAACGTAATAAAGTTAGCCAGCAAGGAATCACCTGCCGGGTGGTGGATGGACATACTCTGACAACTGCAGAGCTTGCCATGTTTTACCAGTGTTATTGCAATACCTATCGCAGGCATGGCAGCCAGCCTTATTTGCCTATGGCATTTTTTGAGCAGGTTATTCGCAAAATGCCCGGAAAGATTCAGTTGTTTATTGCAACGCAGAACGGTGAAGATATCGCAGCAAGCCTGTGCATTTCAGGGCCGCAGACATTATATGGACGCTACTGGGGGTGCCTGCGGGAGATTTCCTGCCTGCATTTCGAGTTGTGTTATTATCAGCCACAGGCATTTTGCATTGCTCGCGGAATACGCTATTTTGAAGGAGGCGCACAAGGCGTGCATAAACTGGCGCGCGGATTTGTGCCTTATGCAACCTGCTCTTACCACTGGCTGGCTGATGAGGGTTTTCACCAGAGTGTGGCGCGCTTTCTGGCCAGGGAAGAAGACATGATGCAGGGATATGTCAATGAGCTGGAAGAGCGTAGCCCCTATAAACGTATTACAGGGACGGCGGAGTAAGTATCAGCTGGTCTCTGCCTACCAGGGCACTGTTTTGCCGTCGTAAGCAATAAACTCGCCGGATTGCGCCATGGTTAAGGCATCAATCACTTTGCGTAAACCGGTCACGCTTGTTACCGTATCGATAAGACCGTTCGGCCCCCCCATATCGGTACGTACCCAGCCGGGATGCAGCATGGCAACTGCAATATTGAACTGGCGCAAATCCAGCGCCAGGCTTTTAACTACCATATTAAGGGCTGTTTTGCTGCTACGGTAGATGTATTCACCGCCGCTGCCGTTGTCGGCAATGCTGCCCATTTTACTGGTCATGGCAATCAGTCTGGCTTGTGGCGCGCGTTGCATATGCGGCAAAAAGGCTTCTGCCAGATAATAGGTGCTGAGTGTGTTGATCTGAAAAGCGTGTAACCAGGCAGGTGCATCGGTGTCACCGAAGCGGCTTGGAGGGTAAACACCGGCATTGCTGATCAGGATATCAATCGAAAGGTCGGATAATTGATTGGCAAGGGCGCGGATAGCCGTCACGTCAGCTACGTCCAGCTGTAGAACATGTACATGAGCATATTGTCCGGCAAGCGCCTGTAGCGCGTCCGCTTTTTGCAATTCGCGCACTGTGGCATAGACCGAATGCCCTTGTTCAGCATATTGCTTGGTGTATTCCAGGCCAATGCCACGGTTTGCTCCGGTAATCAGAACGGTTTTCGGGTTCATCTTAATCTCTCCTTTATGTTGCTTCTGGGATAAGGGAATTTTACGCAGTTTCTTTTGCCAGAACATATATTTTCACTTTGGTTCAGGGAGCAGGTATTTGTATGGGCAGAGGCACAACAGCAATCAAGACCTGCTTTTTCTGGATCTGCATGTGGGGGATGTTGTGTGTGCCAGTGGTGACTGCTGCCCTGGAGGCTGGCCAAGTCGGGCAATCCCGACCGTCGTTGCTGAAACCGGAAGATGTGGCGATCATTTTCAATATTGATGATGCAGGCAGTGAGGAAGTGGCCCGTTATTACCAGCAGGTACGCCATGTCCCTGCTACCAACCTGATCGGGGTTACCTTGCCAGCACAAGTCAAAGGAGTGTTGACCGTACCGGAGTTCGAGTCTCTGAAAAGCCAGATTGAAGCAAAACTGGGTAATCAACAAGTATTGTTACTGGTATGGAGCATGCCTTTTGCCGTGCAATGCAACAGTCTGACTGCTGCGCTGACCCTGGGGCTGGATTTGCAGCAGTGCAAGAAGACTTGTGCGCCAGGACGGGAAAGCCCTTATTTTAATAGCAGCTCGCGGCATCCATGGGCTGATCATAGTCTGAGATTGTCGATGTTGTTACCGGTGACCAGTATCGAGGCTGCCAAAGCAGTGGTTGATCGTGGCGTGCTAAGTGAATTTAGCCTGAATGAGGCTAACGGATATTTTCTGAAAACGCAGGATGCTGCACGTTCCCGGCCGCGCGAACCATTCTTTCCGCCTGATGGCATGACTGTGCCTTCCAAAAAACTGACATTGCACACTTTGCAGCAGGAGGCGCTGGAAAAACAGTCTGCTGTCATGTTCTACTTTACCGGGCAGAAGCAGGTGGATTATCTGCTCACCAACCGTTATCTGCCGGGTGCGATTGCGGATCACCTGACTTCAACAGGAGGTGTGCTCAATAGCAGTCACCAGATGCCAGCCACACGCTGGCTGGATGCCGGAGTGACCGGCAGTTATGGCACTGTGTCGGAACCATGCAATTACTGGCAGAAATTTCCTAATCCGCATATTGTCATGACGCATTATCTGGCGGGTGAAACGCTTGTTGAAGCCTACTGGAAAAGTGTCAAATGGCCGGCGCAAGGCTTGTTTATCGGTGAGCCGCTTGCCAAGCCTTATGCCAGAAGCGTGCCGGTGGCAAGAGACTAGCTGGAGTCAAAGTGTCATTATCCTGTCATGGACAGGGAATGGATGTGTCGTATAATTCCAGCAACTTGTTTTTGAGTATTGCCTGTGCAAGATATTCGTTGGAAGGCTTTCTGGCTACTGTTATTCTGGTCTTTTGTGTGTGTGATTGTGGGCTGGGTGACCAATGCGGAAATTGCCGAGCTGGTTTGTTTCGGTGGCGTATTGATTTATCTGGCAGGTCATATTTACTGGATTCACCGTTTATATCAATGGGCTTTAAAGCCCGGCCTCAATTTTATTCCGAATGGCAAAGGTATCTGGGAAGACATTTTTGCCAATCTTTATCATGAAATGCGCCGGCATTCACGCAGCCAGAGCCAGCTCAGCAGCACACTGGAGCGCTTGCGACATGCAACCAGTGCATTGCCTGATTGCGTGGTGGTGCTTAATCACAAAAACGAGATCGAATGGTTTAATGAGCCGGCAGTAAGATGCCTGGGGCTGAAACGCCATCATGATGAAAACCAGCCTGTTTACTATCTGTTGCGCCAGGCCGAGTTTGTTGATTATTTGCAAAATGAAAACTACAGCGAGCCGCTTAAACTCAAGTCTCCGCGCAATGCAGAGATGACGCTTGAGTTACAGATTATCCCTTTTGCCAGCAAGCAGCGATTGCTGATTTGTCGCGATATTTCGGCCATTGAGAAAACAGACATCATGCGCCGTGATTTTATTGCCAATGTTTCGCATGAGCTACGTACACCATTGACGGTGATCGGCGGTTTCCTGGAAACCATAGGCGACATGCAGGGCGAAATTTCCGAGGATATCCAGCCTTATTTTGACATGATGCAGGCACAGACCACACGGATGCGGCGCATTATTGAGGATTTGCTGACTTTATCCCGGCTGGAAAGCGATGCCACGCTTAAGGATGAAATGGATATCAGCATGTTGCCCTTGCTGAACCAGTTGCTCAAGGATGCCAACGCTTTAAGCCAGGGGCAGCATACAATTACATTGCATGTGGATACCGGGGCCAATCTGCGCGGTAGCTATAATGAATTATTCAGTGCTATGAGCAATTTGACCAGTAACGCGGTCCGCTATACACCGCCGCAGGGAAGAATAGATATTTTCTGGCAGATGCAGGATGATGAAGGGGTGTTCAGTGTCCAGGATACCGGTATAGGAATTGAAGCCCAGCATTTGCCGAGACTGACGGAACGTTTTTACCGGGTCGATAGCGGCCGCAGCCGCGATACTGGCGGAACGGGTCTGGGTTTGTCTATCGTCAAGCATATTCTGCATCATCACCAGGCCGGTTTGCAGGTACAAAGTGAACATGGGCAGGGTAGCCGGTTCAGTATTGTGTTTCCAGCCCAGCGGGTCATTGCCGCATGAGAAAGATGGTCTGCAGCATGGTCAGCATTTTGTTGCTTGCCGCTTGCAGCACGACGCCGTCAGGCGGGTATATTGACTCCCCCAATAGCCGGCCATTGCCCATGCGGCAGGACCGGAATGCTTTGCATCAACTGGTGAAAACAGACCTGGACCGGCTGACCGATATTGAATATACCGAAAATGCCGCCAGTTTGCGCTTGCTCATGCTTAAGCTCTACAAACGGAATCCTGCCGAGGCACATAAATCAGGATTGGGAACACCGGATCAGATTGCCACCTATGTCTTTGAACAGGCTGACACACACCAGTGGCAATTTGATGCTCTGGGTGGCGCACAGGATACGGCAGCCATCAAGCTGGCCCTGAACGCCCAATTCAGTGGGGACCGTGTGCTGGCACTTATTGTCGGCATGCAGTCCATGCTGTACCGTGCACACGGAAATAAGTCGGCTTTCTTCCTGACCGATAGTATAGAACCGCAGAATTTGTATAATGCAGCCCGCAATATTGAAATTGCGGTATGGAAACTCAGTACCGCCAGAGGCATGCACGGTGAATTATTGCTGTTGACCAATAGCATGCAGGCGGATGTACAGAATCTGAGTTTCGAACGTGAGTTTAGCAAGATCATGAGTCGCACGGACTTACTTGCGCTGACGCTGGCCGAGAAGTCGCAACGCTTTATTTCCCGGTTAACGCAAAGTATTACCGCCGCGCCTTTTCTTCCATTCAGATAACTGTATAACCTGCCATGCAAGATGCATTGACCTTATTGAACGGTTTGACGCCACAACAATTTATGGCGGAATACTGGCAAAAAAAACCATTATTGATTCGTGGTGCGATACCGGGATTTCGCAGCGTGATTGATCCTGACGAACTGGCGGGACTGGCTTGTGAGGCTGACGTCCCCTCAAGGCTGATACGGTTTGATCCTGAACGTGCGCAGGAAGGGGAGGGATGGCAGGTTGATCAAGGGCCTTTCGATGAGGAAGACTTTGCAGCCTTGCCGGCCAGCCACTGGACATTGCTGGTACAGGGTGTCAACCATGTGTTGCCGGAAGCACAGGCCTTACTGGGCCGGTTTAACTTTATTCCTAATGCCAGACTGGACGATGTGATGGTCAGCTATGCCCCGGCAGGTGGCGGTGTGGGGCCGCATGTAGACAGCTACGATGTTTTCCTGCTGCAGGGAGCAGGCAAGCGGCGCTGGCGTATTAGCGGGCAAACCGATTTGCGCCTGATTCCCGATGCACCGCTGCGCATACTCTCGCATTTTGTCTGCGAGCAGGAGTGGGTGCTGGAGCCGGGTGACATGCTTTATTTACCGCCGCAGGTCGCGCACTGGGGAATCGCCGAAGATGATGACTGCATGACGTATTCGATCGGATTTCGCGCGACGGCGGCAAGAGAGCTGGCGATAGAATTCCTGGAAGCCTGCCGGCAGGACGGCATGCCTGATGCCTTATATCAGGACCCCGAACTGCGCCCGGTGACGGATGCGGCGGCAATTGATGACGACATGGTGAGTCGTGTGAGCAGTATGCTGCAACGCTTGTCGTGGCAACCCGCTGCGCTGGGTCCGTTTCTGGCACGTTATTTCAGCGAGCCTAAGTCTTATGTGGTGTTTACACCCAATCGGAAACTCTCGGCTGAGAAGTTTTCACAACGGGCCATGCAGCAGGGGATTGTACTGGATTTGCAGACACAGATTCTGCATTGGCAAGGGCAGTATTTTATTAATGGGGAGCCAGCCAGCGTTCCCGACACCGGAGAATGCCTGCTGAATATCCTGGCGAACCAGCGTGAATTGAGCGCGCAACTTTGCCAGACTGAAAGTGCTCAAGGGCTGCTGACCTGGTTACGGGAGATGTATCTGTCAGGCTACCTGCATTTCCCTCAAAACCAGGGCTGAACGTCTTGAGTGAACCATTTTTTGCGTGTTTTTGTCAAAAAAGACAAGACTCGTGGTTCTGGCACAAAAAATCCCCTGTTTTTGATTGTGGGTACGTTCTTTTTTTAATCAATTACTGATACAATTTTTGCAACGGTGGATTCTTGAGAATAAGAATGGTGCCGTGCCTAAATTTTTGCTCATACATACTAAGGAAATAAAAGATGACACGTTCTGCATTGTTGGCTGCATTGTTGGCTCTGGCTTTGACTGCTTGTGGTGAAAAACCAGCTGAAGAAGCGCCTGCTGTTGAGGCTCCTGCTGCTGAAGCGCCAGCTGCCGAGGCTCCTGCTGTTGAAGCTGCTCCTGCTGAAGAGGCACCTGCTGCCGAAGCTCCAGCTGAAGCTGCTCCAGAAGCTGCACCTGCTGAATAAGCAAATAATCGGGTAAGGATAATCTTACCTGGTTGTAGAAAAGCCGACATTCGTCGGCTTTTTTATTGCCTGTTATATCGCCATCATGCGGCGGTCCTCAGTCCGGTGTACTCATTGGCAATCTGGCAGATCCGGATAAAGTCTTCGATCACCAGAGATGCACTGCCAATCAGGCTGCCATTGATATCCGGCATGCTCAGCAATTGCGCGGCATTGGATGGATTGACACTGCCGCCATACAGTAAATCAATATTTGCTGATACCTGTTCATTCAGCAATCCAATATGACCGCGGATAAATGACAGGATGGCCTGGGCATGTTGCGGAGTTGCGGCTTTTCCTGTGCCTATGGCCCAGACCGGTTCATAAGCAATGACGCCCCGTGAGAGTGCCTCGATACCCACATGTGCAATCACCGGGTTTAACTGGCGCACCACCACCAGATCAGTTTCCCCGCGCTCATATTCCTCCAGTGTCTCACCGATACACAAAATAGGCGTTAACCCCGCCTTTAATGCGGTTTCGAAGCGCTCTCCGCAGGTTTCATCATTATCATGTCCGCGCTGCCTGCGTTCCGAATGGCCGATAATGACGTAGGTGCAACCAAATTCTTTTAACATCAACGGCGAAACAGAGCCTGTGTAAGCACCCTGTTCAAAGCGGCTCATGTTCTGGCCGCCCCAGGCGATACGGCTGTTTTGCAAAATCTGCTGTGCCTGATACAGATAAGGGTGGGGTGGGCAAATCGCGTAGCGGGCGCTGTGCTGCTGGGTCTGTAGCAGCAGGCTTTGCATGAAGTGGCGATTGTCAGGCAAATTGCCATGCATTTTTCGGTTGGCAATCACCAGTTTCGGGCGATTCTTCATCACACGGTTTCCTTGGCAGGTTTTATTCTTATAATGACGGATATTTTTCAGAAAACTTGACCGCATGCCGCAACTTGATTTTTCTCTGCAACTGGCTTCACAAGCCACCGATATCCCCGACGCAGCCACTTTCAGGCGCTGGGTGCGTGCCGCATTGCGCGTGGATACCAGCCTGGCTATCCGTATTGTCGATGCAGAAGAGGGGCAGGCGTTGAATGCGGCTTATCGCGGCAAAGATTATGCGACCAATGTGCTGACGTTCCCGTTGAGCGAAGAACCATACCTGATGGGCGATATTGTGATCTGTGCTCCGGTAGTCGCCCGTGAGGCTGTTGAGCAGGGCAAGCCATTGCTGGCGCATTATGCACACATGACGGTGCATGGCGTGCTGCATCTGCATGGCTATGACCATGAAGTGGATGCACAGGCCGAACTGATGGAAGCGATGGAAATTGCGGTTATGCACAAACTGGGTTTTGCCAATCCTTATGCCGGATAAGCTTTAACCCGGCACCGCAACCCGTTACAATTCCCGCATGGATATCCTGGCAAACAATCAGGTCAGAATCAAGGGTGAGCCGCTCTCAGAGCTGCCACAGGACTTGTATATTCCACCTGATGCCCTGGAAGTGTACCTGGAAGCCTTTGAAGGTCCGCTGGATTTGTTGCTGTACCTGATACGCAAGCATAATCTGGATATCCTGGATATTCCCATGGCGCAACTGACCATGCAGTACATGGCTTATGTGGAAAAAATGAAAGCCGTCAAGCTGGAGCTGGCAGCGGAATATTTGCTGATGTCCGCCATGCTGATAGAGATCAAGTCGCGCATGCTGTTGCCCAAACCTGTAGAGGTCGAGGAAGAAGATGACCCGCGCGCCGAACTGGTCAGGCGTCTGATGGAATATGAGTCGATTAAACTGGCAGCGCAACGCCTGGATGCCATACCCAAGGTGGGCGAAGAGATTGATGTGGCGGCTGCGTATTACCAGCATATCAGCCAGGTTAAGCCGCCGGAAGTCAGCCTGAATGATCTGGTGGATGCCTGGCGCAATGTACTCAAGCGTGCCAGACTCAACCAGCATCACAAGCTTGGCCGCGCAGAATTGTCGGTGCGAGAACACATGAGCCTGTTGTTGCGACGGCTCAGTGCCACGCCGGTACTGCGCTTTGATGAATTATTTGATGTCGCAACGGAAGGCATTCCAACACTGGTGGTGAACTTCCTGGCGATGCTGGAACTGGCAAAGGAAGGCTTGATCCGCATTACCCAGCAGGATGCCTTTGGTGTGATTTATGTGCAGGCGAATTCCAATAGCTAAGGTCAAGTGGCATGCGTGAACCGGACAATATTCAGGAAATGAAGCGTATTCTGGAAGCGGCATTATTGACCGCGCCGCAGCCATTATCGCTGGATGACCTGCTTAAACTGTTTGCCGGGCGCATGGAACGTGCGACCTTGCGCATGCTGCTGGATGAGTTGAAAACCGACTGGCTGGATAAAACGCTGGACCTGGTGCAGGTTGCGACCGGTTATCGCTTTCAGGCCAAACCGGAATATAGTGCATATATTTCCCGCCTGAATCCGGAGCGTCAGCCTAAGTATTCACGGGCAGTGATGGAAACGCTGGCGATTATCGCTTACCGCCAGCCAGTGACACGCGGCGATATCGAGCAGATTCGCGGCGTGGCGGTCAATCCGAACGTGATCCGGCAGTTACAGGAACGTGACTGGATTGATGTAGTCGGACAGCGCGAAGTGCCGGGGCGGCCTTCCCTGTATGCCACAACCAAACACTTTCTTGATGATTTGAATTTACGCTCACTGGCCGAGCTCCCGCCATTTGAAGCATTTGCCCAGAATGAGATTCCGCTTGAGTAAATCGACCATACCTCTTTCATTACTGAAAATCAGGATTAACCATGACGGTGATACCGCATTGGGCCCTGGAAAAATCGAACTGTTGCAGATGATAAGGCAGCATGGCTCAATTTCGGCGGCGGCCAAGCAGATGAAAATGTCTTACCGCCGTGCCTGGGAACTGGTGGACGTGATGAATCGCTGTTTTGATCAGGCGGTGGTTGTCAGCGCAGCGGGTGGGGCGCATGGTGGCGGTGCGCACGTGACCGAGTTTGGTCAGGCACTGATTGCCGCTTATCAGCAGATTTTGCAGAAATCGGCACAAGCCGCGGCGGATGAGTTGCATCTGATTGCACAACATTTGAAAAAAATCTGATTTTTTTTGACTATCGTAATATGCGGTCGGATATAACGATGGTAGCATAGCGGGCGATTGGCGAATGCCGTTATCAACCTCATCTTAAAACAGTATTGGCGAAGTGATCATCATGAAAAAATGGATTTGGCTTTGCTTGTGCCTGGTCAGCGTATGGGCGCAGGCAGAAGAAGGAAAAATCAGAGTCTTTGCGGCCGCCAGCCTGACTGATGTCATGAACGACCTGGCCAGGCAATACAGCCAGCAAACGGGTGTGCAGGTAGTGCCCGTGTATGGCGGGTCTGGCACGCTGGCGAAACAGCTGGAGCAGGGAGCGCCGGGAGACCTGTTTATTTCAGCTGATGAAAAATGGATGCAGTATCTCAAAGACAGGCGACTGGTACAAAACGCCACTGTCAAATCCTGGCTGGGTAACCGCCTGGTGATGATTGCGCCGCAAACCAAACCGCTAACGATCAAGGCTGATGCCAGCACGGATATCAACCAGCAGGCGCCGGGTTACTGGTGTACCGGCGATACCTTGTCCGTCCCCGTGGGTATTTATGCCAGGCAGTCGCTGAGCAGTCTGGGCTGGTGGGAGAAACTCAGAAACCGGCTGGTCAGTACCCAGGATGTACGTGCCACCCTTAACCTGGTGGAGCGGGGTGAATGCGATGTCGGGATTGTGTACGCCAGTGATGCACAGGCTTCCGGCAAGGTGAAAATAGCCGGTGAATTTCCTGAAAATAGCCATGTGCCGATTGTGTACCCTATGGCATTATTGCCGGAAGCATCTTTCGCCACCATGGCCTTTTACCGCTATCTGCAATCGCCAGCAGCCAGGAAAACACTGGTTTCCTACGGATTCAGGCCACTGGAATAATGAGTCCTCAAGTGCGCCTGTCATGACTATGTGGACCTTGTCTCCTGCTGAATGGACGATAGTGCTGCTTTCACTGAAAGTGGCCGTGTGTTGTGTCATCGTCCTGGTATTGCCGGCAATGGGGGTTGCCTGGGTGTTGGCCAGAAAACGCTTCTGGGGCCAATCTCTGCTGGATGCCGTAGTGCATTTGCCCATGGTCTTGCCACCGGTGGTGCTGGGCTATATGTTGCTGGTGCTGCTGGGGCGCAAAGGCTGGATAGGCAGCTGGCTGTATGAACAGTTTCATATTCAACTGACATTTCACTGGTGGGGCGCAGTGATTGCTTCTGCCGTGATGGCGTTTCCTTTAATGGTCCGGTCTATCCGGCAAGCGTTACACCAGGTGGATCCTTTGCTGGAGCAGGCGGCGCAGACACTGGGCGCTTCGCCGGTAAAAGTATTTTTTACCATTACCCTGCCTTTGTCCTATCACGGCCTGTTGACCGGCGCCATTCTGGCATTCAGCCGCAGCCTGGGTGAGTTTGGTGCGACCATTACCTTTGCCGGTAACCTGGAGGGAGAGACCCGCACCTTGCCGCTGGCGATCTATAGCCTGACGCAAACACCTGAAGGAGATGGCGCCGCGCTCAGGCTGGTGATTATCAGCGTACTGGTTTCGGTACTGGCATTGCTAGGCAGCCAATGGCTGGAGCGACGGCTGATCAGGAGTCAGCGTTAATGTTGCAGGTTGATATTCAGATACGCCAGCCATACATGGGTAGCGCGGAAGCGTTTGCGTTACAGGCCAGCTTTGAATTGAAGCCTGGCCATTGTCTGGGCATGATGGGTGCTTCCGGTTCAGGAAAAACCACTTTGCTGCATACGATCAGTGGATTGTTAATGCCAGCATCAGGCATTATTCGCAGTGGACAGCAATGCTGGTTCGATGCCAAATCAGGTATCCAGTTGCCGCCATGGCAGCGGCAGGTGGGTATGGTATTCCAGGATGGCCGCTTGTTTCCGCATCTGACCGTTCTGCAAAACCTGGTTTACGGTATGCCGTCAGGGGGCCGTATTTCACTGGAAGAGGTGATGGCAGTGCTGGAAATCGGTCATCTAATCCAGCGCAAACCTGGCCAGCTGTCTGGTGGTGAGAAGCAGCGGGTGGCCATTGGCCGTGCCCTGTTAAGCCAGCCGGAAGTATTGTTGATGGACGAGCCGTTAAGTGGCCTGGATGATGTCCTGAAACAGCAAGTGCTGCCTTATATCAAGAACGTGATTACGAGATTTGGTTTGCCGACTTTGTATGTCAGCCATGTACGGGAAGAAGTGGCGGAAATTGCTGACGAGGTATTGATGCTGGCGCAAGGTCAATTGCGCCAGCCGGTTTAAAAAGCGTTAGTGCGCGAACTTAGTGGTGGTGACCGCCGGCACCGTGTACATGCTGGTGCTCGATTTCTTCCTGGTTGGCGGAACGTACATCTTTAATGGTGGCGGTAAACAGCAGGCGTTGACCGGCCCATGGGTGATTGCCGTCAACCACGACTTTGCCATCGGCAATATCGGTGATGCTGTATAAAATCACATCACCAGTTTCATCTTCACCTTCAAATTGCATGCCGACTTTCAGGTCCTTGGTCGGGAAGGCACTTGCCGGTTCAATCTGCACCAGTGCGTCATCATATTCGCCAAAAGCATCTTCCGGATCCAGGCTGACTTCCACTTGGTCGCCAACGTTCTTGCCGTGCATGGCCTCTTCCACTTTAGGGAAAATATTGTCGTAACCGCCATGCAGGTAAGCAACAGGCTGCTGGCTTTCTTCCAGAATGTCGCCATCGCTATTTTGCAGTTTATAGGTCATGGTGACCACGGTATTCATTGCTACTTGCATGTGAAATATCCTAAGTTGTCCGGTGATAAAAACACTATTCTAAAGGATATTGCAGCGATGGTGTCATTCTCGCAGCTGATAATGCTGACCATAGCGCTTGCGCCAGACCCAGGGCGGCATGGGCCGGTTCTGTTGCCATAAGCCTGTTTTCTGTTGCTGCGCCTGTGTTTGCAACAGTTTGAGGTCATTGCGACTGGAGTAGCGGTTGTTAAACCACGCCAGGCCTTGCTCAATCTGGTGCTGGCTGGCATCTTTGCCATGACAAAGCAGATGACCGAGCGTGCGGCCATAGAGATCTATGCCTTGTGGCTGGACAGCAATAGACATGTCGCAAAAGGCCTGCAGGCTGCGTTTTGCCTGTTTGCCGTAAGCTTGCTGCAGTTCAGGCGCATCTATATCCAGCAGGCGAAAATGATAGGTTTGCGTATCGTCCCGGATAATGACGGTATCGCCGTCTATCACTTTTTCCAGTACGGGTCCGGCCTGGCTGGATATGCTGACCAGGCATAATAATAGTCCGCACCAGCACGCAGGCAGGTCACGCATTCATCAATCCAGCAGGCTGGTGTAGTTTTCCGGCGTCAGCACGGTAGGAATCGCCTCTTCAAGCAGCTCGGGGTAATCCTTGCTGAAATGCAGGCCGCGGCTTTCATGGCGTTCAATGGCAGAGCGTACTATCAGTTCAGCCACCTGCAGCAGATTACGCAGTTCAATCAGATCGTGGCTGACTTTAAAATTGCTGTAAAACTCGTGTACTTCGTCGCGTAGCATATGAATGCGGTGCAGTGCGCGGCTCAGGCGCTTGGTGGTGCGTACGATGCCGACATAATTCCACATGAATCGGCGTAACTCATCCCAGGTATGAGTGATCAGCACTTCTTCATCGGCGTCGGTGACGCGGCTTTCATCCCAGTCAGGCAGGGTGATGGTTGGTTGCTGGCCGGAAGCGCGGATATTTTCTGCGCAACTCTTGCTGAACGCCAGGCATTCGAGCAGGGAATTGCTGGCCAGCCGGTTGGCGCCATGCAGGCCGGTGCAGGAGGTTTCGCCGATGGCATACAGGCGGTCAATATCAGTGCGAGCCTGCATATCCGTCATCACGCCACCACAGGTGTAATGGGCAGCGGGTACCACCGGGATAGGCTGCTTGCTGATATCTATGCCCAGTTGCAGGCAGCGCTGGTAAATATTCGGGAAGTGCGACTGGATAAATGCCAGCGGCTTGTGACTGATGTCGAGATAAACACAATCCAGGCCACGTTTTTTCATTTCAAAGTCAATGGCGCGGGCCACTACATCGCGTGGCGCCAGTTCCGCCCGCTCGTCATGCCAGGGCATGAAACGGGTGCCATCCGGCAGTTTCAGCAATCCGCCTTCGCCGCGCAGCACTTCGGAAATCAGAAAGGATTTGGCATGCGGATGGTATAAACAGGTCGGGTGAAACTGTACAAACTCCAGATTGGCTACGCGGCAACCTGCGCGCCAGGCCATGGCAATACCGTCACCGGTACTGATGTCCGGATTGGTGGTATACAGGTAGACTTTGCCTGCGCCTCCTGTCGCCATCACCGTATATTGTGATGACAGAGTAATCACTTTGCCGGTCTGGTTGTTGAGTACATAAGCACCCAGGCAGCGGTTAGGACCATCGCTGACGGTTTGCCTGAACAGTTTGTGCGTGGTGATCAGATCCACCGCAATGTGGTGTTCAAGAATCGTAATATTCGGGTGCTCGCGTACACGGTCAGTCAACGTGGTCTGCACTGCCTGACCGGTAGCATCGGCGACATGCACCACACGGCGGTGGCTGTGGCCGCCTTCACGCGTCAGGTGCAAACGATCATCTTCGGCTTCGCGTGTGAAATTGACCCCCTGCTGCAATAACCAGTCAATACTGCCGCAGCCATTGGTGACCACCATGCGGGTAACTTCGCTGTCGCACAGTCCGGCGCCGGCGATCAGCGTATCCTGGATATGGTCTTCCAGGGAATCTTCACTGTTTACCACTGCTGCGATGCCGCCTTGCGCCCAGTTGCTGGCACTCATGGAAAGCTCGCGTTTGCTGAGGATGCATACCCGGTAATCATCGGCCAGTCGCAAAGCCAGGGATTGGCCTGCCAGCCCGCTGCCTATGATCAGTACATCAAAGACTTTGTTCATATGAATTTAAAGGCGGATGGAACTTTATAAAAAGTACCTGGTCGGATAAATGTCTGTATTGCGTGTTGCAATCGCAGGCAAAAATAAGGGAAGAGACGATGTTACACACAGCAAATATAGAAGCGTTAACACGCACCGGGTTCGTCGAAAACAACACAAAAGCGTATACTACTCCCAATCAAAGAATTACCCAAGGGAGTCATCGCGATATGACTGTTCAGGCGCCCAACGCCAAACAGCAAGAGAATAAAGAGTTTGACCAGATGCTGGTTGAACGTGCCCAGCAGGGCGATAAGCGGGCTTTCGGACTGCTCGTTGAAAAGTATCATCGCAAGCTCGGCCGGTTGCTGTCGCGCATGATCCGCGACCAGGCGGAAGTGGAAGATGTGGTGCAGGAGTCTTTTATCAAGGCTTATCGTGCCCTGCACAGTTTTCGCGGCGATAGTGCGTTTTACACCTGGTTGTACCGGATTGGCATAAACACAGCCAAAAATTATCTGGTTTCCATGGGACGCAAGCCACAGGTAATGCAGGACATCGAGATTGAAGATGTGGAGAATTTCGATGAGGGTGAAGACATGCGCACGCTGGAAACGCCGGAAACCTCCCTCATGACCAAAGAGATCGCTCAAACTGTCAATGATGCCATTGCAGCCTTGCCCGAGGAGTTACGTACGGCCATTACCCTGCGTGAGCTGGAAGGGTTGAGTTACGAGGATATTGCGACAGTCATGCAGTGTCCGATTGGCACAGTGCGGTCACGTATTTTTCGTGCGCGTGAGACTATTGCTGCAAAATTGAGACCATTACTGGATACGCCGCAGCATAAGCGGTGGTAAGCACGGGAGTAATGTTGTTTGATTAATTTAGGTGTTTATGACAATTGATTTGTTAGATGCTAACATAAAAACATTAATGAATTCGGGGTTATTATGAAGCAGCAATTATCCGCTTTGATTGACGGAGAGGCCGATGTTGAACGCTGTGAGCATGTGTTCCTGGCGGCCAAATCTACAGGAGAAGTTGCGCAGGCCTGGCGTGACTACCATGTCATCCGGGATGTGATGCGTGATGAAGGCTGGATGCAATCCGGCTTTACCAGTCGCGTGATGGCGGAACTTGAAAGCGAGCCTGTGGTTTTTGCGCCTGCTGCCACCCGCGGTGTACCAGAAAAAACACCCCTTGCTTCCAGTTCGCGTTTCAGTAAATATACCTGGTCAATCGCAGCCTCGGTAGCTGCCGCCTTCTTTGTCGGTATGTTTGTATTGCATCAGCCAGCCGCAGTCGATACCGCTGCGCAAATTGCGGATAATGATAGTGAGACTGATCAGTATGTGGTCGCGCATCATAACTATGCGCCGAACAGTGCGGCTTATTATTTTCAGGATGTAGCTTTTAGTAGCGCCGACGAATAAAACCTGCACTGCGTTATCGGTATGTCACAGCGTTTTGTTATTGGCATTTTGGTTGCATTCGTGTCCTGTCAGCCAGCCCTGGCCGAAGAGGATCTTTGGGACACCTTGCAAAAGACGGCTGCTGCTGCCAGAGAACTCAACTACCAGGGATTGTTCGTCTATCATAACGGGGCGACTATCCGATCGGTGCAAATTACCCATATTTATGAGCGAGGACGTGAATTTACCCGCAATGTGGTTCTTGACGGGCGTCCGCGCGAAGTCTTCAGCGAAGGCGATGATATTGTTATTTTTAATGCAAAAAATGACAAGGTCGTGATTGAGAAACGGCGTGGCCAGAATCTGTTCCCGGCCATGTTGCCCACCCAGTTGTCCCCACTTAAACAGAATTACAAATTGAAGTTTGTCGGTCAGGCGCGTGTCGCAGGTCGCGCAGCGCAGGTGATCGATATGATTCCGAACGACAACTTCCGTTATCAGTATCGCGTGTGGTCTGACAGCGAATATGGCTTGTTGCTGAAAATGAGCATGATGGATATGCAGGGACATACTCTGGAGCAAATCGGGTTTAATCAGGTATCCCTGCTGCAAACTAAAGATCTTGACTGGTTCCAGCCTAAAATCGACGCCACCAAGCCATATGTCATGGATGACACGACTGATCTGACCCATGTGGAGGACAATTTGATTGTCCCCAATTTGCCGGTCGGCTATAAAAAAGTGGACCAGATCCGGTTGCGCGTGCCTGGCAGAACTGCGCCGGTGGAGCAGGTGATTTTCTCTGATGGTCTGGCTTCTGTTTCACTATTTGTGGAACCAGTCATAAAAGGCATGCCGCCGCGGATAGGAAAAAAAACCATGGGGTCAACCAACGTTTATGCCCATGTGGTAAACGGGTATCAATTGGTGGTGGTGGGTGAGGTGCCGGCGCAGACAGTGGAACAGATCGCGCAACAGGTCAGCTTTAAAAAATAATTAATCTTAACAATGGCGCTTTCAAGAAATATCCTGGCTATATTTTCATTCTTTCCGGTAAGCACACATCATATTGGCATGGATATGGTCAAGCGCCATCCCGGTTGAACAGCTGCTGTTTGCCTGCTCTTGTTTTCGGGGCGCGAACCACCATGTTTAAAGAGCGTATGCCATGGGCATTAAAAAATTAATTAATTATTGATAGGAAAATAACAGGAATAATCATGATAAGACAATGGATTTCTGGTGCAATGCTCGCGAGTGTGCTGACGTTCGCTATGCCGTTCACAATGGCGCAGGCCAAAGACTTACCCGACTTTACCGAACTGGCAGAAAAGCAGGGGCCGGCAGTGGTGAATATCAGCATTACTTCGGTCATGCATGGTGGTGGCGTAGGTTTTCCGGGTATTCCGAACGATGAGAATCTGCAGGAATTCCTGCGCCGCTTCGGTATTCCCGGCATGCCTGGAATGCCGGGACAGGGCGGTGGTCAGGATGGCGGGCCGGAGTATAAGAGCCAGTCGCTCGGCTCCGGTTTTATCATCAGTAGCGATGGCTATATTCTGACCAATGCACATGTGATCAATGAAGCGGATGAAGTGCTGGTTAAATTGTCTGACAAGCGCGAATTCAAGGCGAAAATTATTGGTGCCGACAAGCGTACCGATGTGGCATTGATTAAAATTGAAGCCACTGGCCTGCCTAAAGTGGTGGTGGGCGATCCGAACGCATTGAAAGTTGGCGAATGGGTAGCTGCAATTGGCTCTCCTTTTGGCCTGGAAAATACCATGACAGCCGGTATTGTCAGTGCCAAAGGTCGTGCCCTGCCACAGGAAAATTACGTTCCATTTATCCAGACCGACGTAGCGATTAATCCGGGTAACTCGGGTGGTCCTTTATTTAACCTGCGTGGCGAGGTTGTGGGTATCAATTCACAGATTTACAGCAAGAGTGGCGGCTCCATGGGCTTGTCATTCAGTATCCCGATTGATGTCGCCATTGATATTTCCAATCAGCTGAAAGCGACCGGGCGTATTTCACGTGGCTGGCTGGGCATAGGCATCCAGGAGGTGACCAAGGATCTGGCGGAGTCTTTTGGCCTGAAACAAACCAGCGGTGCCCTGGTTGCAGGCGTTGAGAAAAACAGCCCTGCAGATAAAGGCGGTCTGGAGGCTGGTGATATTATTCTGAAGTTTGACGGTAAAGCCATTAGTACCTCCAGCGATTTGCCACGCGTGGTGGCCTCTACCAAACCAGGCAAGGCCGTCCCTGTGGAAATTGTCCGCAAGGGCGCCAATAAAACCTTGCAGATAGCAATTGGCGAGATGCCGACAGAGCAGGCTGAAATACCTGCCGCCAGCAAGGGTACTGCCAAGCCGGAAGTCAACAAAATTGGCTTGTTGTTGCGTGAATTAACCCCGCAACAGAAGAAAAAACTGAATGGTAAAAACGGCTTGCTGGTGGCCGAAAGTACTGGTGCTGCTGCCCAGGCCGGTATCCGTCGCGGCGATGTCATTCTGGGCTTGAATAACAGTGAAAGCCAGAGTGTGGAGCTGTTCAACAAACAGATCAACGCGGTGCCTGCGGGTAAAACAGTCGCGGTATTGGTGCAACGCGGTGAAAACACCTTGTATGTCCCGATCAAGGTGGGCAAGTAACCGTGGATAATTTTAGGACCGGTCACCCTGGCCGGTCTTAAAATAAATGCCAGATAAACAGGCATTTGCTGTAAAATGCCAGAAAATTTGAAAGGCGCTTCCGGCGCCTTTCTTGCTTGTAAATAACGCTTGGCGGAACATGAAAAATATTCGTAACTTCTCGATTATTGCCCACATTGATCATGGCAAATCGACACTGGCTGACCGCATTATCCACATGTGCGGTGGTCTGGCAGATCGCGAAATGGAAGCGCAGGTGCTGGATAGCATGGATATCGAGCGTGAACGCGGTATTACCATCAAGGCACAGACAGCGGCCCTGCAATACAAAGCCAATAACGGTGAAACCTACTATCTCAACCTGATTGACACGCCCGGGCACGTCGACTTCAGCTATGAAGTGAGCCGTTCGCTTTCGGCCTGTGAGGGGGCGTTGCTGGTGGTGGATGCTTCACAGGGCGTGGAAGCGCAAAGTGTTGCCAACTGCTATACCGCGATTGACCTGGGTGTGGAAGTGACACCGGTACTGAATAAGATAGACCTGCCGGCAGCAGACCCTGCACGCGTATCGCAGGAAATCGAAGACGTGATTGGCGTGGATGCGGCTGATGCCGTGCGCTGTTCTGCCAAAACCGGTGAAGGCGTGCGTGACGTGCTGGAAGAGGTGGTTGCCAAAGTGCCACCGCCGTCCGGCAATGTGGATGCGCCCTTGAAGGCACTGGTCATCGATGCCTGGTTTGACAACTACGTGGGCGTGGTCATGCTGGTGCGGGTGGTGGATGGCGTGTTGCGCGCCAAGGAAAAAATCCGCCTGATGGCGACGGGTGCTGAGTATCTGGCCGAGCAGGTAGGCGTGTTTACGCCAAAATCCTTGCAGCGCCCGCAACTTAGCGCCGGTGAAGTGGGTTTTATTATTGCCGGGATTAAAGAGCTGGCAGCGGCCAAAGTGGGCGATACTGTCACGCTGGCAGGCAAACCTGCCCCGGAACCTCTGCCTGGCTTTAAAGAAGTGAAACCGCAAGTGTTCGCCGGTTTGTATCCGGTGGAATCCAACCAGTTTGAAGCCTTGCGTACTGCACTGGAAAAACTGAGCCTCAATGACTCCAGTTTGCAGTTCGAGCCGGAAAACTCTTCTGCGCTGGGCTTTGGTTTCCGTTGCGGCTTCCTGGGTTTGCTGCATATGGAGATCGTACAGGAGCGTCTGGAGCGCGAGTACGATATGGACCTGATTACCACGGCGCCTACTGTGGTTTACGAGTTATTGCTGAAAACCGGCGAAGTGGTGCAGATTGAAAACCCGTCCCGCCTGCCCGAGCCTTCACGCATTGAAGAAATTCGCGAGCCCATGATTGTGGTCAACCTGCTGATGCCGCAGGACTATGTCGGCCCGGTCATGACTTTGTGTAACAACAAACGTGGCGTGCAGCGCAATATGCAATACATGGGCCGTCAGGTGATGTTGAGTTACGAAATGCCGCTTAACGAAGTGGTGCTGGACTTCTTTGACAAACTGAAATCAGTGTCGCGTGGTTATGCGTCCATGGATTACGAGTTCCTGGAGTTCCGTGCGGCCGACCTGGTCAAGCTGGATATCATGGTCAATGGCGAGCGCGTCGATGCGCTGAGCTTGATTGTGCACCGTGCCAACAGTCAGTACCGTGGCCGTGAACTGGCTGCCAAAATGCGTGAACTGATTCCGCGCCAGATGTTCGATATTGCTATTCAGGCTGCGGTCGGCGCCAATATTATCGCCCGTGAAACCGTGAAAGCCATGCGTAAAAACGTGCTGGCCAAATGTTACGGTGGTGATATCACGCGTAAACGCAAGTTGCTGGAAAAGCAAAAAGAAGGTAAAAAACGCATGAAGCAGGTCGGTAATGTGGAGATTCCGCAAGAAGCCTTCCTGGCAATTTTGCGGGTTGAAGACAAATAAAAACGGGCACCGGCTCTTACTAGGAAGCAAGCATGTATTTTGCAATTTTTATGGTGGTGATTTTGCTGGTATCCGGCATTATCTGGCTGCTGGATATTTTGGTATTGCACAAGCGACGCCAGGCCGGTACTGCGGGGGATGTTCCCGATCCATGGTATGTGGAGTACAGCAAAAGCTTTTTCCCTGTCATTCTGCTGGTGTTTGTAGTGCGCTCGTTTATTGTTGAGCCGTTCAAAATCCCTTCCGGCTCCATGATGCCAACCTTGCTGGCAGGTGACTATATCCTGGTCAACAAATTCACGTATGGCCTGCGTGTGCCTATCCTGAACAATGTGTTTTATCCGGTGGGTGCGCCAAAGCGCGGTGATGTGTTTGTATTCCATTATCCGCCGGATCCTTCCATAGACTATATCAAGCGCGTGATCGGTTTGCCGGGCGACCAGATTCAGTACCGTGACAAACAGCTCACCATCAATGGCAAAGCCATCAACCTGGATTTCATTGAGCCATACAAATATGCGCTGAATGTGAATGATGAAAACGGCAGTGCGCGTGAGGTGGATGTGACCGCTTCCCGCCTGAGCGAGCAGCTGGGGAATGTCAAACATGATGTACTGATTCATGACATCATGAATCAGTACATGCCGGGCAGTCCTGGTTATCAGCTGATGCAGGGCGAAACCGTGACTGTGCCTGAAGATCATTTCTTTGCCATGGGCGATAACCGCGATAACAGTTCGGATAGCCGCGTCTGGGGCTTTGTTTCCGAGGAGCATCTGGTTGGCCGGGCATTCTTTATCTGGTTTAACTTTGACCAGTGGCGCCGTATCGGGCAAAGTATAGGCTAATCAGGTTTGTTGCCAGGACAGAGGAGTGCGCAGATGAAACACGCAAAAAATTTCCCACGTGCTCAGCATGGGCTTGGATTTGTCGGTTTTCTGCTGGTGCTCACCGTGGCCGGGATTCTGGGCATGGTGGCATTGAAAACGTTTCCTTCCTATATGGAGTATTTTTCCATCCAGTCTACGGTAAAGCGTCTTGCACATGATCCGCTCGCGCAAAGTGATAGTGATATCCGTGCCGCGTTTGACCGCCAGATGCGTGTTGACATGATCAATGATGTGAGCGGGCGCGACCTGGAAATTGCCAATGGCGTGGTTGCCATCCATTATCAGAAACGTATTCCGCTGACGGACAGCATCAGTCTGCTGATTGATTTTGACGCGACCAGCGCAGCGGCACAGTAGGTGAAATGAGCGCACTTCCTGTTTTGCAAACTCGTATTGGCTACAGCTTCACTCGACCAGAGTTGCTGCAGCAGGCGCTGACCCATCGCAGCTTCTCCGGCACCAATAATGAGCGGCTGGAATTTCTGGGTGACAGCGTCCTCAACTTTATTATTGCCCACCAGTTATTCAATTTATTCCCTGATCTGCCCGAAGGCGACCTCAGCCGCCTGCGCGCCAAGCTGGTCAAGGAAGCCAGCCTGGCAGAGATTGCCACCGGCTTGCACCTTGGTGACGCGCTTAAGCTCGGGGAAGGTGAATTGAAAAGCGCGGGCTGGCGCCGCCCGTCCATCCTGGCGGATGCGCTGGAAGCGATTATTGGTGCCGTGTATCTGGATGGCGGTTTTGCTTCTGCCGAAAAAGTAGTCACCCTGCTGTATCGCGAGCGACTGACCACCATAGACCCCAAAATCATAGATAAAGATGCCAAATCCCAGTTGCAGGAATACCTGCAAAGCAAGAAAATGGATCTGCCGGAATACCAGGTTGTGACGATAGAAGGCGAAGCGCATGCACAGACGTTTACCGTGCAATGCCTGATCAAAAAACTTAAACTGACCACTACCGGCGTCGGCACCAGCCGCCGGGTGGCAGAACAGCAAGCGGCCCAGCTCGCTATGGAAAAAATTCAATCATGACAGAACAAACAAACTCTCCTGACGGTTTCCGTTGTGGCACCGTTGCCATTGTCGGCCGCCCCAACGTCGGTAAATCGACCTTGCTCAACCATATCCTGGGCATGAAGTTAGCCATCACTTCGCGTAAGGCGCAGACCACGCGCTATCGCCTGCTGGGCATACATACCACCGAAGATACGCAGTTTCTGTTTGTGGATACGCCGGGTTTCCAGCAGAAACACATCAATACATTGAATAAAACGCTCAATAGAACAGTGACGCAGGTATTAAGCGAAGTGGATGTGGTGCTGTTTGTGATTGAACCGATGAAGCTGGGCGAGGCCGACGAGCTGGTGCTCAAAATGCTGCCCAAAAACAAACCGGTGTTGCTGGTCGTCAATAAAGCGGACTTGATGGGTGACAAAGGCAATCTGTTACCACTGATCCAGGACTTTGATCTGTTGTTCGACTTTGCCGGCATTATTCCGGTCAGTGCCAAGAAAAACCTCAACCTGGATGAATTGCTGGAAGCCACGCGCGAACACTTGCCAGAGCAGCCAGCCATTTATGAGGAAGATGAACTGACTGATAAAAACGAACGCTTTCTGGCGGCTGAACTGGTACGAGAAAAAGTGTTCCGTCTGCTGGGCGACGAAGTGCCTTATTCCGTTGCGGTAGAAATTGAAAAATTTGAAACCGTGAAAAACCTGCGTCGTATCTTTGCCGCCATTATTGTCGATAAAGAGAGCCAGAAACCGATGATTATCGGCAAAGGCGGCGAGAAGCTCAAACAGATCTCCACCGAAGCCAGACAGGATATGGAAAAACTGTTCGGCTCCAAAGTCTATCTGGAAACCTGGGTCAAGGTGAAAGGCGGATGGGCGGATGATGCACGCGCATTGAAGAGCCTGGGCTTATAACAGGACTGATTCACTACTGGCATTATCATGGCAGTAAGCTCTTCCGATTCCGGTGGCCACAAGCAATCGCAGCAACCGGTTTTTATTCTCCACACCTATCCCTTTAAAGAAACCAGCCTGGTGGTTGAAATGTTCAGCCAGGACTTCGGTCGTATTGCCGCCGTCGCCAAAGGCGCACGCAGACCGCTTTCCGCCATGCGCGGCATGTTGCAGTCTTTCCAGCAACTGGCTGGCACCTGGTCCGGTAAAAACGAACTGAAAACCCTGCATGGCCTGGAGTGGATGACCGGTCTGACATTACTCAGGGGCGATGCGCTGATGTGCGGGTTTTACATGAACGAACTATTGTTGCGCCTGCTGCCGCGTGATGATGCGCATGCACAACTGTTCGAATATTACGCCGAGACCATACAACTGCTTTCCTCCCTGCAGCATGCGCCTGCCAGCGGACAACTGGCAGAAATCATGCGCCGGTTCGAGTTGAAAATGTTGCAGGAACTCGGTTATGCCGTGCCATTGAATCATGATGAAAACGGGGAAATCATCCACGCGGATGAGACCTACCGGTTTGAAGCGGATTATGGTGCCTGTGCGCCATCAGCGACTAAAAATGGCGTATTGATTCAGGGTAGCTCGCTGCTGGATATGGCACGGGGGAATTACAGCAATGTCACTACGCAAACGCAGAGTAAGCAGTTGATGCGGTATTTGTTACAGCATTATCTGGGAGAGAAACCGTTGCATACGAGGCAGCTATTAGTGGATTTGCAAGGGTTTTAAGTCTGAGTGATTAAATAGGAATTTTTTCTGTGTAGATGCCTATGTTCTTTTATGTGACATCTTGTTTCGCCTTTAGGCGACCATTCTTTCTTATGCTTGTCCATAAGAAAGAAGGCAAAGAACAAGACACCCCAACTTCCGCTTGTTCCCTGCGTTGCTCCCCAAAATAAGCGCTCACAGAACTCATCCTAGCGGCCTGCACACTTCGCAGGCCACCGCGGGATTCGAACAGCCGCTCGCTTCACCTTATTTTGGCTGCGCTACTCGGCGCGGCAGATGGGGCCCCGAAAAGCGATGAGCGCAACCGCTTTTGAATTTAAGTAGCAATTCTTGAAGTTGAAATAGTGCAAACTTCTACCCTGTTAGTTTAGTGAGATTAAGTCCCAGTCCATCACGCTGAATAGCGCAAACGAAGTAAGATGAAGGGAGCGACTGTCTGATTTCCACGGCAGCTTGCGAAGTGTGCAAGCTGCTAGGAGTGCAAGCACCAGACAGTAACTCGCCTAAAGGCGAAAGACATATCCTCACTAAAGCACAAACATTTCATTCATCTGTACAGTCCAATCAAAAAATCTTATACATGAGTTTCGATTACCCTCACCAGCAGTTAAAATGCTGCCTTAAACCTTAAGAGATCACTATGTTAAAACTAGGTGTCAATATCGACCATGTCGCCACTATCCGTCAGGCGCGTGGCACCAAATATCCAAGCGTGGTACAGGCCGCTTTGCGGGCCGAGCAGTCCGGTGCCGACAGCATCACCCTGCATTTACGCGAAGACCGTCGCCATATGCAGGATGCAGATATTTTTGCACTGCGTCCCTTGCTGCAAACCAAGATGAACCTGGAGTGTGCAGTCACTGACGAGATGCTGGATATCGCGATTCAGGTCAAACCGCAGGATGTGTGCCTGGTGCCGGAGCGCCGCGAGGAGCGCACGACTGAAGGTGGTCTGGATGTGCTGACGCATTACGCCAAAGTGGAACATGCGGTGAAAAAATTGTCTGATCAAGGGATACGCGTTTCATTGTTTATCGCGCCCGATCTGGCACAGATTGATGCGGCAGTAAAAGTTGGTGCTCCAGTGATCGAACTTCACACCGGCACCTTTGCTGATGCCGAGACTGAAAAGACACAGCTAGAAGAGTTAAACCGCATTCAGGTTGCACTCAAGCATGCCAAAGCTGCCGGGCTGGTGGTCAACGCCGGGCATGGTTTGCATTATCATAATGTGCATCACATCGCGCGCTTGCCGGGGTTTGAAGAGCTGAATATCGGCCATGCCATTGTGGCGCACGCCTTGTTCGTCGGCTGGGATAATGCGGTACGCGAAATGAAGGCGTTGATGAAAGAATTTTCACCGAAGTAACCGGTTAAACAGGAACAATCACGGTAGCAATCAGACTTTTTACGGGGTGATGACATGATTTACGGTATAGGCACCGATATTGTAGAAGTCGAACGCATTCAATCGTCGCTGGATCAGTTTGGCGAACTGTTTGCCAAACGGATTCTGGCCGAAGCGGAATGGGCGGATTACCAGGGCAGCCAGTTAAAGGCGCGTTTTCTGGCCAAGCGCTTTGCCGCCAAGGAGGCCTTCGCCAAAGCCATAGGCACCGGCATACGCGGTGAAGTCAGTTTCCAGAATATCACCGTCACGCACGATGCCTTGGGTCGTCCCTTGCTGCAACTCGCGCCCACCTTGCAGGCCTTTCTCAAACAGCATCATATCCACCAGTCGCATATCAGCATCAGCGATGAGAAAAATCTCGCGCTGGCTTATGTGGTGCTGGAAACAGCGGCGGCTTGATACAGCTAGATTAAGTCTTAATATCTCTCTTCTTTAGAATTTGTTGATTCAGTATTTTTAATCCCACTCGGCACATGCCCAGTGGCGACGTGTTGCCTGGCTGACTCACAATGTTTACGCTGATCGTCAAAGAAAATATCTGCTGCAAATGCTTTCAGAAAAGGGCCTTTTTGCAGGCCGCCCAGGAATATCGCTTCATCAATGCGGATATCCCACGCACGTAATGTCCTGATGGCGCGTTCGTGTGCCGGTGCACCGCGGGCAGTCACTAAGGCTGTGCGAATGGGTGAGTTTTCGGCGGAAAATTGCGACTGAATCAGATGCAGCATTTCCAGAAAAGGCTTGAACGGGCCGCCTGTTAATGGCGTTTTTGCTGACGCGATTTCATTTTGTGTGAATGCGTCCAGGCCTTGCTCCTGATAAATACGTTCGGCTTCGTCTGAGAATAAAACCGCATCTCCGTCAAACGCAATACGCAGATCGCCACCGCTATTGGCCGAGACCGTGGAAGGCAGGATAGTGGCGGCTGCAATGCCTTCGTTTAAAGCTTGTGTTACATCATCAGCATCGGCAGATAAAAATAAATGTGCCCCGAATGCACTGGCATAGGATTGGGTGCTACGCCCCTGTGTAAATGCTGCGCGGCTGATCTGCAGGCCATGGTGCTGGATGGCGTTAAACACGCGCAAGCCGGTATCTGCGCTGTTGCGGGAGAGCAGAATCACTTCCACCAATGGTTCGGCACGCTGATTATTCAAATTCAACAGTTTTTTAACCAGGTTATATGCAATGCCAGGTGCCAGAGGGGTTTCTTCATTGGCGATCTGGTATTGATGATAGGCTTCTACACCTTGCTCTTCATAAACCTGGTGACTGTCTGTGAGGTCGAAGAGGGCACGCGATGAGATGGCAACGACGAGTGGTTGTGTTTGTTGTGTTAATTGCATTTGAATATGCTACCTCATGTGAGGTGAGTTTTGAGTTTTCGACGACTCATTATATGCAGAACTTTCCATGCTGCTTTTAAATCAACCAATTTTTGATATATTCCAGAGCATGACAACAGAGATTGATATTGAGCGCCGTTTTTCCGGGGTGCGCCGTTTGTATGGTGAGCAGGGGCTGGTGCAATTACAGAATGCCCATGTGCTGGTGATCGGCATTGGCGGGGTGGGTTCGTGGACGGTGGAGGCGCTGGCGCGTAATGCCGTGGGGCGGTTGACGCTGGTGGATCTGGACAATATTGCCGAGTCCAATATGAACCGGCAGATTCATGCACTGGACGAGAATATCGGCAAGGCCAAGGTGACGGCGATGCGCGAGCGTATTGCGCAGATTAATCCGCTGTGCCAGGTGATGGAGGTCGAAGACTTTATCACGGCTGAAAACATGGCGGACATTTTGCAGGTGCGGCCCGATATTGTGGTGGATTGCATGGATGACACCAAAGCGAAAATTGCCTTGGCAGCCTGGTGCAAACAGCAAAAGTTGTCGTTGGTCATGGTGGGCAGTGCGGGCGGCAAGCTGGATGCCACGCGTATCCGTCTGGCGGATCTGGCACAGGTACACGGTGACCGCATGCTGGCAAAAATCCGTAACCAGTTGCGGCGGGATCATGGCTTCCCTAAAGCATCGGATATTAAAAAATCGGCCAAATTCGGCATCACGGCGGTGTATTCCGATGAACCGGTGGAAAAACCGGCAGAAGCTTGCGTGGCAGATGCCGGGTTGACCGGCCTGCATTGTGCCGGTTATGGCTCCAGCATTTGCGTCACCGCCAGTTTCGGTTTTGTCGCCGCCCAGCATGCCTTGCAACAATTAGTGTTTCCCCGCTAATCTCCACAGGTATTCAGGCGTATGACGTCTGCGTGTCACAAGATTGTTGAACAATCCTGGTGTTACAACGTCTAGTAGGAAACAGGCACGGACATTGCGTGTAAATTGAGGAAGGCATTTGGCAGCCCACTGTGAAATTACGCGTTTGAATTAAATGTGTCCGGGTTGAATGTCTTGCTATCAGTAGTGTTAATCCATTAAAGGTATCTGTCATGCAACTGGATGTATTTCTGAAACAGGTGTCACTCAACCATGCCCTGAACGTGCTGATCTGGCATCTGGCCCAGGCGGGAATTGAGATTGCCGCGCTGGTCAGGCAGGGCGCCTTGCAAGGGGTGACCGAGAAAACGGCCAGCACCAATGTGCAGGGGGAAACCCAGATGCAGCTGGATATCCGCAGTCACGAACTGGCGCTGGCGCAGTTGCGCGCCTCGGCGGTAGTGGCGGCAGTACTGTCTGAAGAAGCTGAACATCCGGTGCTGTTTGAGAACATCGATGCACCATTTCTGGTCAGTATGGATCCCCTGGATGGTTCTTCCAATCTGGCGATCAATGGCGTGGTTGGCAGTATTTTCTCCGTGTTACCGAATACCGGTGTAGCCACCCAGGGCGAGCAGGCGTTTTTACAGCCCGGACAGTTGCAGCGTGCTGCGGCCTATATCATGTACGGACCTGCCACTTTGCTGGTGCTGACGCTGGGGCAGGGCACGCATGTGTTTACCCTGAATCATGACAGCCAGGCATTTGAGCTGACGCAGCAGACACTGGCAGTGCCTGAGGAAACCTCGGAATTTGCCATCAATACCAGTAACCAGCGCTATTGGCAGCCAGCAGTACAGCGCTATATCAACGAGTGTCTGCAAGGCGCAGACGGGCCGCGCGGGCGTGATTTCAATATGCGCTGGTGTGCCAGTATGGTGATGGATGTGCATCGTATCCTGACGCGCGGTGGAGTGTTTCTTTACCCGCGAGACAGCAAGCAACCTGCCAAAGCCGGGCGTTTGCGCTTATTGTATGAAGCCAACCCGATGAGCCTACTGGTGGCGCAGGCGGCTGGCGAAAGCATAGATGGTCTCGATGATATTCTGGCATTGCAGCCTACAGCCTGCCATCAGCGGGTGCCGGTATTGATGGGGTCCGCACAGGAAATCCGCCGCTTGCGTGAGTATCATCAGCAGGCGTCATCATAAGGAGTTTTGCATGGCATTAATTTCTCTCAGGCAGTTACTCGATCACGCCGCTGAGCACAGCTACGGCCTGCCGGCTTTCAATATCAATAATATGGAGCAGATTCTCTCCATTATGCAGGCGGCGAACGAAGTTGATAGCCCGGTGATTCTGCAGGCCTCAGCCGGTGCGCGCGGTTACGCCGGGGAATCTTTCCTGCGCAAAATGGTGGAGGCTGCGATAGAGCAATATCCGCATATCCCGGTCTGCATGCACCAGGATCATGGTGCCTCGCCCAAAGTATGCCAGATGGCGATACGCAGCGGATTCTCCAGCGTGATGATGGATGGTTCGCTGCGCGAAGACGGTAAAACGCCGGCCAGCTATGACTACAACGTGGAAGTGACGCGGCGGGTGGTGGAGTTCGCGCATGCGGTTGGGGTATCGGTGGAAGGTGAGCTGGGGGTGTTAGGTTCGCTGGAAACCGGGATGGCTGGCGAGGAGGATGGTGTCGGCGCAGCAGGCAAGTTGCATCAATCACAGTTGCTGACGGACCCGGACGAAGCGGCCGCATTTGTCGATGCGACCAAAGTCGATGCGCTGGCGATTGCCATTGGCACCAGTCATGGTGCCTACAAATTTACGCGCCCGCCGTCAGACGATACCTTGTCCATAGAGCGTATCCGCGAAATCCACGCCAGAATCCCCAATACCCATTTGGTGATGCATGGCTCTTCCAGCGTGCCGCAATCCTTGCTGGAGCAGATCCGGCAATATGGCGGCAATATCAAGGAAACCTATGGCGTGCCGGTTTCCCAGATTGTGGAAGGTATCAAGAGTGGTGTGCGTAAGGTGAATATTGATACCGATATCCGGCTGGCGATGACTGCGGCCATACGCGCCTATCTGGTCGAACATCCGGAAGAGTTCGATCCGCGCAAATACTTCAAGGAAGCCATCGCGGCGGCACAGCAGCTCTGCAAGGAGCGTTTTGAGGCGTTTGGCAGTGCCGGACAGGCTGGTAAGATCAAGGTCATTTCACTGGAAAAAATGGCGGCGATTTATTAAAAAATGATGGAACGCTTGCAGGATCACGCTGCCATAACCGGATAGTTTGTATGGCGATATCATTCGCCTGCTCTGCTCTGCTCGCTTAATATCGATAATAATCCACCGAGAGAGCATGATAGAAAGGTCCACATCATGCGCAAGAAATTAGTCATTGGTAACTGGAAATTGCACGGCAGCCTGCTGGAAAACCAGGCATTGCTTAACCGGCTCAAGCAGGAGTTGCACGACCTTGAAGGTGTCGATGCGGCTGTCTGCCTGCCTTATGTTTATCTCTACCAGGCGCAGGCGGCATTGCAGGATTCAACCATCGCCTGGGGTGCACAGAATGTCAGCCAGTTTACCGAAGGGGCTTATACCTCATGCATTTCGGCCAGTATGGTGGCCGAGTTTGGCTGCACCTATACCATCGTCGGCCACTCCGAGCGCCGCGCGCTGAAACTGGAAAGCAACCAGGTGGCGACCAGGCGCCTGCTGAATGCCCTGCATGCCGGATTGACGCCGATTTTCTGTGTCGGCGAAACACTGGACGAGCGGGATGGCGGCATGGCCGACCTGATTGTGCGTAACCAGATGCTCAATGTGGTGTATGGCCTGGATAACAATGCGTTTGCGCTGGCGAAAAAACTTAATATGGTGATTGCCTACGAACCGGTCTGGGCCATAGGCACGGGTGAGCATGCCTCACCTGAGCAGGCGCAACGCATGCACGCTTTTATCCGCATGATGATTGCGGAGCGTGACCGCGAGTTCTCCGAGCAGATTCGCATTGTATATGGAGGCAGTATGGCGCCGAAAAATGCAGAAAGCCTGCTGACCATGCCGGATATTGATGGCGGCCTGCTGGGACGTGCAGCACTGGTGGCGGAAGATTTCATTGATACTTGCCGCATTGCTGCACATTGCTGGCAGCAACAGCGACAATTGCAGGCGCAGGCCCACTCCCCGGCTGTTGTTGTATGACTGAGAAATGGCCGTAAATAACAGTACTGTGCAGCCATTTCATGTCATAAAACTGTCATAAACAGGCAGGGATGAAGCGATACAATAGTGCCATATGAAAATCACTTCTCCTGCCTTGCTGGATCGCGATCTCAGTATCCTGAGTTTTAATGCCCGAGTGTTGTCCCTGGCGCAACGTGAAGACTACCCGCTGCTCGAACGGCTGCGTTTTTTATGTATCGTTTCCAATAATCTGGATGAGTTTTTTGAAGTGCGCATGCCATTACAGATGGAGGCGCACCAGCAAAAGGTGATGCATGGTCCGGTGACTGCCCGCAGTTGCGAAGAAGTCGCCAGCATGGCGCATGCGCTGGTGACCAAACAATACCAGCTATTTAATGACGCACTGATGCCGTCATTGGCAGAGCAGGGCGTGCATCTGGTATCCGGCAGTGTGAGAACGCCGGAACAAACGACCTGGGTTGCCAATTACTTCAAGCGCGAAGTGTTGCCTTTCCTGATGCCGGTTTCGCTTGATCCTTCACATCCCTTTCCGCAGGTGGCCAACAAGTCACTCAATTTCATTGTGCGTATCGCCATTGATCACGAAGAGAAGATTGCCATTGTGCGCGTGCCGCGCGTGGTCCCGCGACTGGTGCAGTTGCCGCACGCGATCAGCAGAGGCCAGCAATGTTTTGTGTCGCTGACCAGTATTATCCGCGCCAATCTGCATGTGCTGTTCGATGGTGCGAAGATTCTGCATTTTTCGCAGTTCCGCGTCACACGTAACAGTGACCTGGAAGTGGATGAAGACGACGTGAGCAATCTGCGTATGGCCTTGCGTGAAGAGCTGGCGCACAGGCAGTATGGTGAAGCCGTGCGACTGGAGGTCACGCATGAGTGTGATGACGCACTGGCGGAGTTCCTGCTCAGGCAATTCAATTTGCCGGCACTGGCGCTGTATCGCGTCAACGGCCCGGTGAACCTGGGGCGGTTGATTCAACTGCCGGATATGGCCAAAGGCGATCATCTCAAGTTTGCGCCGTTTCAGCCGCAATGGCCGCAACATATCAATAAAAACATTCTGCTGCTGGCGCAGATGCGCGAACGCGACTTACTGATTCACCAGCCGTTTGAAAGTTTTGAAGTTGTGATCCAGTTGCTGGAGGAGGCTGTTAAAGACGAGCATGTGCTCGCCATCCGCATGACCATCTATCGCACGGGCGCCGATCCGCGCATGTTGCTGCTACTGCAGGATGCAGTACGTCGCGGCAAGGAAGTGCTGGTAGTGGTAGAGCTGAAAGCGCGTTTTGATGAAGAAGCCAACATCAACTGGGCAGAAGCACTGGAAGCCACTGGCGCACAGGTGGTATATGGCGTGGTCGGCCTCAAAACACATGCCAAAATGCTGCTGATTATGCGACGCGAAGGCAAGGCAATTCATCGTTACGGCCATTTGTCGACCGGTAACTACAACCCGAAAACGACTAAGCTGTATACAGACTGGAGCATGCTGACTGCTAATCCCGACCTGACCAAAGAGATGGAAGCTATTTTCCGTCATTTGACCAGTGAGCTGCCATTGCCACGCATGCGGCATTTGCTGGTGGCGCCGTTTACCCTGCATGCCCGCATGATCCGGCAGCTGGAAAAAGCCCAGCGTCTGGCCAGGCAGGGCAAACCGGCGCGCGTGATTGCCAAAATGAATGCCCTGACGGATGTGCCGTTAACCGAAGCGCTTATCAAGGCCGCTGCTGCCGGTGTGGAAATCGATCTGATTATCCGGGGTGCCTGTATTTTGCCGGTGGACCTGCCAGCAATCAAAGGGCGCATCAGGGTACGTTCCATTGTAGGGCGCCTGCTTGAACACTCCCGCGTGTTTTATTTCAATCTCGATGGGCAGGTCCATATGTGGCTGTCGAGTGCAGACTGGATGAGCCGCAATATGGTACGCCGCGTGGAGCTCGCCTGGCCGATTACCGATCCGGCGATGCAGCAGCGCATTATGCAGGAAGGCCTGCAACTTTATCTGGAAGACAATCTGGATGGCTGGGCGCTGGCTGAGCAAGGCGTGTACAAGGCTTTGCGCGAGACGGCAGCCGAAGGCACGCCGCTGCAATCCTGCCAGCAGCTATTGTTAACGCAGTACCATTCCTTGTAGGACGAGTCATGCCGGTACGCGACCTGATTTTATGGCGCCATGCGGAAGCGGAAGTGTTGCTGCACGGGCAATCAGACCTGGAGCGTGCATTGACCGGAAAAGGTCACAAACAGGCCAAACAGATGGCCGGATGGCTCAGGAAATATTTGCCCGGGAAAACCTATGTCATGAGCAGTCCGGCAGTACGTACCCGGGAAACGGTCGCTTACTGGGGCGAGGACTGGCAGGAGGATAGCCGTCTGGCACCAGAGCAACCTTTGCCGCCGATTCTGCAATTGCTGGCGCAAAGTCCGTTTGAACACATGATGCTGGTCGGGCACCAGCCATGGATAGGCGAACTGGCAGCGCACTGCCTGGGTATGGAAGAAGCCCTGCTGAGTATCAGGAAGGGGGCAGTCTGGTGGTTGCGCCTGCCCAAGGCCGGACCACCCTACAAGTTATACAGCGTACAGGCACCAGACCTGGTGGAATAGCTTTCCCCAATTTGTTTGGATCACAATCTGTCCGTACCAGAGCAATGCCGGCCTGACGACGTATCGTGCCAGGCCTGTTTTAGCATGTCAGCTTATTTCTTTGGTCGCCCGGTTTTGATAATCGGCACGGCAATCACGGCAGTTTGCAAGGCATGGTCGTCCATGGCTGCCAGCAGTTTCAAGCCTGCACGCAATAGTTCGCTTTTCTTGACCGGTTTCCCCAGAGCTTCCAGGCGTTTTTTCAGGATGGCGATCTGGGCATATTCATCGCGTGGAATGGTGAAACTGTCTCGTTCCATTTTGATTTTGCCGGTTTTGGTTTTTTCGGCCGGTGCGGCAGCTGCATTCACAGGTTGGACTGGAGCTGCGTCAGCTACCTTTTTAACTGGTGCTGCGGCAGTTTTTCTTGCCACAACTGGCGCAGGCGCAGCTTGCGGTGCTGGTTTTTCCGGAGTTGCAGCAGGTTTGCCTGCCGTTGTATCAGATGCGGTAGTTGCAGCAACTTTGTTCTTTTTTGCCGCTGCTCTGATGGCTGGTTTTGTAGACATTTCTTTTTCCTCAAATTAGCAGTTAAAACAGTTTATACCGTTTTTTACTGACGTCAATTGTCATAAAAAATTCACATAAACATGGTGTTATAGAGGCTGTTTTCCATGACAGAATTGAGCAGCATTAATCAGGGGATATGAAATGCGCAGGTTACTGGTAGCGAATACCAAAGGCGGTAGCGGTAAAACGACACTGAGTACCAATCTTGCCGGTTATCTGGCACAACTGGGGCATAAAGTGGTGCTGGAAGATACAGATCGTCAGCAATCTGCAGCTGCCTGGCTGGCACGTCGGCCTGCATATGTGGCGCCTGTATTCAATGCCGATGATCTTGGCAAATCTGCCTTGCAGAAAGCTGACTGGGTGGTGACCGATTCCCCTGGTGGATTGCGGGACAAAAAAATTTCCGATGCAGTCTCGGAGGCTGATCTGGTGCTGGTGCCCGTTGCACCTTCTGCCTTTGATATTGGTGCGACTCAGGATTTCCTGGCATTGCTGACTGAAGAAAAAGCCATTCGCAAACAAAAGACCTTTGTCGGCCTGGTCGGCATGCGCGTGATGCCGCGCACCAGATCTGCCGAACGGTTGCTGACCTTTATGGATGAATCCGGCTTTGCAATGCTGTCGATGTTGCGCTCCTCGCAGATATATGTGACTGCCGCAGAAGAGGGCTTGAGTATTTTTGACCTGACAGGCTCGCTGAAGGAAGTGGATATTGCGCAATGGAATCCTGTCACTGACTGGATTTTGCAAAACAGTTAACCAATACCTGTGCTGGCAGGAGTGATACAAAAATTTAAAGGGAGATATATGAAAGATAAAGTGAATCCAGTCTACCTGGAAAAAGTGAATCAGCTGAATGCCGATGAAGCTGAGCGTGTACTTTCACGCATGGGTGGCAAATTGCCAAAACGGTTCATCAAGGAAAAACTGACCCAGGCAGAGGCACTCGCCTTGCAGCTCGAAATCGAGGATGAGCAGTTGCAGGAGTGGCGCGAAAAAATGGATAAGCTGCGTGAAGAAGACGAAAAGCGCGAGAAAAAGAAAAAAGAGTGATATGCATGGCGTATCTTTTGCATGTTGCAAACAATAACGGACCTGTGAGGGTCCGTTATTGTTTATAGCGCTGCCTGCATCAGGCCTGGTGTACTTCCAGTTGCCAGCCCAGTTTTTGCCACAGCTGGCATTCTTCTTCAAGCAGGTAGTGTGTTTGCGGATGCTGGATTTCCCATTGCGCCGGGAAGGTCAGCGTAAATTGCTGTTTATGGCGCGTCAGATGCAGATGCTTGGTAACAGGCATGCGGCGTGAATGACAGAGGATAACCGCCAGCCGCAAGGCCATTAACTGGCAGACCAGGTCCTGGTTATCAAAGTCGGCGGCCAGCTTGCGCAGTTTGCCCTGATGGCCCATGACCAGCAGGCCGATGGTGCGCAGTTCGCTCTGGGCAAAGCCCATCAGTTCCGTATTCTCCAGAATATAGGCGCCATGCTTGTTGCAGTCGGTATGTGAAATTGCGCCGCCAATTTCATGACACAGTGTTGCCCATTGCAACAACGGTTTATGCGTATCGCTGGCCTGCATGGCATCATAAAAATACAGGGCGACCTTGCTCACATTGTGTGCATGTTCCATATCCACGCTGAATTGTTTGCACAGGCGGGCGATGGAAGCGGAACGCAAATCCTCCGTTGCATGCTCAGGATTCAGCATGTCATACAACAGGCCGTGCCGTAGTGCGCCATAGGCGACATGCATGGTCCGGATGCCCAGCGTATCAAAAACGGCGGTCAGCACGGCCAGCCCACCTCCGATCACGGGGCGCCGGTCTTCCTTCAGACCCTCTATGTTCAGCCGTTCCGGGGTTTTGGCTTTAATCAGGATTTGCTTCAGCCAGTCCAGTTGACTGCGTTCGATTTTATCTGCCGGAAACCCGGCAGCGGCCAGCACGTCGGCGACCGCGCCCACGGTGCCGGAGGCGCCATACGCCACTTCCCACTGATTGCTGGCGTAGCGGTTGCCTATCATATCAATCACGGATTCGGCCGCGATCTCCGCGCGCTCGAAATTGCGTTCGCTTAACTGGCCATCGGCGAAGTATTTTTGTGACCAGCCGACAGAGCCCAGTCGCAGGGATTCAGTCGTGTTGGCTTTGAAATGCTGCCCCAGGATAAATTCGGTCGAACGCCCGCCAATATCAATCACCAGGCGTTTTTCATCCGACTGCGGCAGCATGCGGCTGACACCCTGGTAAATCAGTCGCGCTTCTTCCACGCCGGAGATAATCTCTATCGGGTAGCCCAGCACTTTTTGCGCCTGCCTGATAAAGTCATCGCTGTTAGTGGCTTCACGCAGCGTCTGGGTGGCCACGGCACGCACATGCTCGGCAGGAAAGCCTTTCAGACGCTCGCCAAACCGGGCCAGGCATTTCAGGCCACGCTCAAATGCTTCAGGTTTCAGGTTGCGGTCTTCATCGAGATCGCCACCCTGGCGCACAGCTTCTTTCAGGTAATCTACGCGCAGTATCTGGCCGTCAACGACACGCCCGATTTCCAGGCGAAAACTGTTGGAACCCAGATCTACGGCAGCGAGCTGGGTGTCATGAGTAATATTTAGCATGCAATAAGGCTGAAGAGTTTAGTCTAGATATTGGGCAATGGTGTTGGGGTAGTCGGGGAAGTAGCGCTCGATCACACTTAAATCAAAGCTTCTCAAAATACTGGTGTTTGATTCCCGGTCGAGCAAAAACCTGAATGAGGCATGCACAACTTCGGCCAGACTGGCGTGCGTATGATCGAGAAGCTGTTTTGCATAATCCGGCCTGACGCTCACCTGATGCGTGGTGGTATGTGCGCCATGTACGGTGATGGAAAAAGAGTTAGGGCTGGATTCAGTCACCTCTATATTCACCATGATTGCCTCCCCAGACAAGTCCTGCAAACAGTATAAATTGTTATATTGGCAGAGGCCAGTGAAACTAATGTGAAAGTCATGACGCACCCGGCAGGGCGAAGAGGTTGCAGCGTTGGTATTCATCAAACTGTCATGGCGGAAACCTAGAATGCATCGTTAAAAAATGATGAATTTCCGCCTTCTTCCTGCCAGCCTGACACTGATGCTGTTATCTGACAGCGTATATGCGGCACGCCCGCTAGTCACGGATGATGCCCGTTTAACCAATGCTCATAGCTGCCAGCTGGAGAGCTGGTCGCGCACTTATCAGGGGGGACAGGAAATGTGGGCGATGCCAGCCTGTAATCTGGGTGAAAATTTTGAGGTCACCTTGGATGGCGGCGTGTATTACAACCGGAGTGAGCACTATCACACCGAGGACTGGACCGCACAAATCAAAACCCTGTTCAAGCCTGTATAGACCGGAGACATGGTTGACGCATGTACGAGGACATGGTTGACACATTAA
>CBIMYT010000018.1:0-48528 GCA_966248215.1 uncultured Methylophilus sp.
GAAGAAAGCCTGGCCCGCCAGGAAATGCGCGCCGGTGAAGTAATCACTGCCGAAGTAGTGTCTGTAGATAATGACTTCGTGATTGTTAATGCCGGCCTGAAATCCGAAAGCGTGATCAACGCAAGCGAATTCAAAAATGCACAAGGCGAACTCGAAGTGCAAGTTGGCGACTTCGTAAAAGTAGCAATCGAAAAACTGGAAGATGGTTTTGGTTCTACACAACTGTCTCGCGAAAAAGCGAAGAAAATGCAAGCATGGCTGGATCTGGAAGAGGCCATGAACGAAGGCCGCGTGGTCAAAGGTTTTGTCAGCAGCCGTGTTAAAGGCGGTCTGCGCGTTTCAGTCAGCGGTATCATGGCATTCCTGCCAGGCTCACTGGTAGACATCCGCCCGGTAAAAGACACCACTCCTTACGAAAACAAAGAGTGGGATTTCAAAGTCATCAAACTGGATCGCAAACGTAACAACATCGTGGTTTCCCGCCGCGCAGTCATGGAAGACACCCTGGGTGCTGACCGTGAAGCCCTGCTGAGCAGCCTGACTGAAGGTGCTGTGATCAAAGGTATCGTTAAAAACATCACTGACTACGGCGCGTTCGTGGATCTGGGTGGTATCGACGGCCTGCTGCACATCACTGACCTGGCATGGCGCCGTGTGAAACACCCGTCTGAAGTGCTGACCGTTGGTGAAGAAGTTGAAGCCAAGATCCTGAAATTCGACCAGGAGAAAAACCGTGTTTCCCTGGGCATCAAACAATTGGGCGACGACCCATGGGTGGCATTGAGCCGCCGTTACCCAGTAGGCACCCGCCTGTTCGGTAAAGTATCCAACCTGACTGACTACGGTGCGTTCGTTGAAGTCGAACCAGGCATTGAAGGTTTGGTACACGTGTCTGAAATGGACTGGACTAACAAGAACATCCACCCAGGCAAAATCGCTCAGTTGGGCGACGAAGTTGAAGTGATGATTCTGGAAATCGACGAAGACCGTCGTCGTCTGTCCCTGGGCATGAAACAGTGCAAACCAAATCCATGGGATGATTTCGCTGCGACTCACGCCAAAGGCGACAAAGTATCCGGCCAGATCAAGTCTATCACTGACTTTGGTGTGTTCATTGGTCTGCCAGGTGGCATTGATGGCCTGGTACACTTGTCTGATCTGTCCTGGACACAGGCTGGTGAAGAAGCTATCCGTAACTTCAAGAAAGGTGACGAGCTGCAAGCGGTTATCCTGGGCATTGACGTTGAGAAAGAGCGTATCTCTCTGGGCGTTAAACAGCTGACCGACGATCCTAGCGGCAACAGCGCACCTATCGGCGAAGACAAAGCTGGCAAATCCAAAGGTAAAAAAGCCAAAGCTGACGACATGATGATTGACGAAGCTACTGCAGGGACTACCAACCTGGGTGCTTTGTTGAAAGCCAAACTCGATAGCAAAAAATAAGAAGGCTTTAGATCATGACAAGATCTGAATTGATAGACCTGCTTGCCGGGCGTTTTTCACAATTAGTATTGAAAGATGCCGAGCTATCCGTCAAAACCATCCTGGATGCAATGACGGAGAACCTGGCGACCGGTGAGCGTATCGAAATACGCGGTTTTGGCAGTTTCAGCCTGAATTACCGCCCGCCTCGTCTGGGACGTAACCCGAAAACCGGCACCAAGGTGCAGGTGCCGGCCAAATACGTGCCTCATTTTAAAGCGGGTAAGGAATTGCGTGATCGCGTAGATGCTATCCAATAATTTTTTGTTATTTGGCGTCAAAAAGAAAAACGGTACCTTCGGGTGCCGTTTTTTTTACCCGTCACCGGCGCTTTACATGGCGCTGGCCCGCTGGCTTGGGTAAAATAAGGCCTGACTTGAAAAGAGACCTCTTATGCTGGTTGAATTTGAATACTGGTGGCTGTTGATCCTGCCACTTTTCTTTACTTTAGGCTGGATTGCCGCACGTGTGGATATCAAGCAACTGATTGCAGAATCCACCTCCTTACCTGCCACTTATTTCAAAGGTCTGAATCTGCTGATTGCAGATCAATACCACAAAGCCGTGGATGCATTCAGCGAAGCACTCTACCTGAATAAAGATTCCCTGGAATTGCATTTTGTACTGGGTAGCCTGTTTCGTCGTACCGGTGAAACAGACCGTGCCATTCACCTGCACATGAACTTGCTGGAAAATTATGAGCTGACGGAACAGCAGTCCACATCGATCAAAATCGAGCTGGCGCAGGATTATTTTAAAGCTGGATTATATGATCGTGCAGAAGAGCTGTTTCTGGCATTACGTCATACACGCTATGAACAGGCCGCTTTGCGCCACTTGCTGGAAATTTATGTCAAGGAGCGGGAATGGTCACAAGCAATTGCCATTGCGACCGAACTGGAACGCTCTTCCGGTATCTCTTATCGCAAAGAGGTTGCACAGTACTACTGTGAACTGGCAGTGAATGCCATCATTCAGCAAGACTGGCTGAATGCCCAGAAAAATCTCGACCATGCCCTGGATGCCAACAAAAATTGCGTACGTGCCAACGTATTACTGGGAGACATGGCAGCACAGCAAGCAGATCATGCTGCTGCCATCGCATTCTGGAAACGCATAGAAATGCAGAATCCGGAGCATTTGGGTCTGGTCGCACAAAAAATGTTAAAAAGCTATATGGCTTTGCCAGATGCGAATACAGTGGTTGAAGGCGGTTTATCCAAAGGCCTGAAAGAAGGCCTGGCTCAATTACAGCAATATTCGGAAACCTACCAGTTAAGCAGCATCATGTCTGTATTGTATGAAGCAACCCTGCAAGCAGAAGGTCCGGATAAGGCAGCCAGGCTTGCGCGTAACGAGCTGATACGCAAGCCAAGTCTAAAATCCCTGGATCAGTTATTACAGGCGCGCGCCATGGTGGATGATGCCCAGCATGACCTGCAGTTGATGCAGCAGACAGTGCGTAATGCCATCGGTGACCGGGCTGCCTATTATTGTGACCAATGCGGTTTCCGTGCCAAGCAGTATCACTGGCAGTGCCCGGCGTGCAATGCCTGGGAATCACTGCCCCCTGAACCAACTGAGGCCACGATTCGCGATATCAAGCTGCTTAAGCGCAAGTGATTTACTCTAATTATTCTCAATGAACTTTATATGACCGATAGCAAAATTATTGTGGCATTAGACTATGCTGATGCTGCCTCTGCAAAAGCCCTGGTGGACCGCCTGGATCCTGCACTGTGCAAACTGAAAGTCGGAAAAGAACTGTTTACTGCTGCCGGCCCCTCATTTATTGAGTTTCTGGTCAAGCAGCAATACGACGTATTTCTGGATTTGAAATTCCATGATATTCCGAATACGGTGGCAAAAGCCTGCCAGGCTGCAGCCAATCTTGGTGTCTGGATGTTAAATGTACATGCCAGCGGCGGACTGCCAATGATGCAGGCTGCACGCGAAGGACTGGATAAGGTCCGGGGCGTGAATTCTCCCCTGCTGATTGCCGTGACAGTACTGACCAGTATGGACGAAACTACCTTGCATACTTTGGGTATACAGCGCTCATTAAGTGATCATGTACTGGCACTGGCTACGCTTGCCCAGCAAGCGGGCCTGCATGGTGTTGTGTGTTCCGCCCAGGAGGCTGCCATGCTGAAACAGGCGTTGGGTCCGGAATTCTGTTTAGTGACGCCTGGTATTCGTCCTCAGGATGCAAAACAGGATGACCAAACGCGGATTGTCACACCGGCAGAAGCCTTGAAACTAGGCTCTCATTATCTGGTGATCGGGCGCCCGGTTACCCAGGCACCTGATCCCATTGTTGCATTAAACACAATTATTAAAAATATTTAACATTTAATAATATATTTAAAGATATTTTCCCGAAATACAAAAGCGACGACGCTAGAATAAAAGCAGACCAATTGCGGTCTGCTTTTATTTTTTAATGATCAGGAGGACATATGAAACACTCGCTGTTAGCATATCTAATGCTGTTCCTTTTATCACCTGTCGCTTATGCGGCCGTGGATATCAATACTGCCAGCCAGGCTGAACTGGAAAGCCTGAACGGCATAGGCCCCGCCAAAGCACAGGCGATCATCGAGTACAGGAAAAAGAATGGCGGTTTTAAATCTGTTGACGAACTGGATCAGGTGCCTGGAATTGGCCAGTCTATGCTTGTTAACCTGAAAAAGGACATCAGCGTCGGGTCAAGAAAAGCCGCTACGGGAGATGCGACCAAGACTGACAAAGTGGCTGACAAAAAGAAATAATCTGGAAAAGTTTCAATCTAGTTAAAAGACCAACGGGAGCTTAGGCTCCCGTTTTAATTCATGTACAGACTGCCCAATTCCCGGCACTGATAACCACATGCGAAGCGGATATTAGTCTGTTAACGGAGGATTGATTCTGAATATGCAGTACTTGTAAGCAAGATTACTACCATTCCTGCTACCAATCTCGAAACTACATTTTTTAATAAACCCTTATTAGGATTTATACAGGCTGGCGGAGAGAGAGGGATTCGAACCCTCGATAGAGTTGCCCCTATGCCACCTTTCCAGGGTGGTGACTTAAACCGCTCATCCATCTCTCCGAAAGAAGGCGCGATTATAGCCCATAACGAGGGGGACGCCAAATATTTTATGGCTCTTTGCCACACAATCTCTGCAGGCAGCAAAACCCGTCGCCGAATAATCAGGAAACAGTGCTATCAGATATCTTACAAATCATGAAAAACAGCATTAAAAAGGCTTGATTTTGTCCACCTTAAGGTTTAATGTTTATCTCAGAAATTATCTGTGAAGCCTTATTTCAAGCGGTTTCTACGATGATTTAACAGGTTGTTGGACTCCGTTTCAATAACATGGTTTGGTGAGAAGTTCTGCTACAACATTGATAGAAAAAATACAGGAGTGAATATGAGTTTGGATCTTTTGAAGGCCATGGGGGTAAAAGTCCCTTACAAGGCAAAATATGACAACTTTATTGGCGGTAAATGGGTTGCGCCGGTAAAGGGTGAATATTTTGATGTGATTTCCCCGGTTACAGGCAAGCCTTACACTAAGGCTGCGCGTTCCAGCGCTGAAGATGTTGAACTCGCCCTGGATGCTGCGCATGCGGCAGCCGACAAATGGGGGAAAACCCCTGCGGCAGAACGTGCCAACCTGTTATTGAAAATTGCTGACCGTATTGAACAAAATCTGGAGTTAATTGCAACTGCCGAAACCGTGGATAACGGTAAGCCTATCCGCGAAACCATGAATGCCGATATTCCGCTGGCGGCTGACCATTTCAGGTATTTTGCCGGTGCCTTGCGTGCACAGGAAGGCAGCTTAAGCGAAATAGATGAAAATACCGTGGCCTATCACTTCCATGAGCCACTGGGCGTCGTTGGTCAGATTATTCCATGGAACTTCCCTATTCTGATGGCTGCCTGGAAACTGGCACCTGCGGTGGCTGCCGGCAACTGTGTGGTAATGAAACCAGCAGAATTTACACCTGTCAGTATCCTGATATTGATGGAAATCATCGGCGACCTGATTCCACCAGGCGTCATGAATATCGTCAACGGCTATGGTCGTGAAGTAGGTGCACCATTGTCCAACAGCAAGCGTATCGCCAAGATCGCCTTTACCGGCTCTACCGCGACTGGCCGCTTTATTGCCCAGGCAGCCGCAAACAACCTGATTCCGGCAACGCTGGAACTGGGTGGCAAATCACCTAATATTTTCTTTGAAGATATCATGGCTGCGGATGATGACTTCCTGGATAAAGCCGTCGAAGGCCTGGTGCTGTTTGCGTTTAACCAGGGCGAAGTCTGTACCTGCCCTTCCCGCGCATTGATCCAGGAATCCATTTACGACAAGTTTATGGAGCGTGTGATGCCCCGTATCGCTGCCATCAAGCAAGGCAACCCGCTGGATCCGGAAACAATGATTGGCGCCCAGGCTTCGCAAGATCAGGTGAACAAAATCTTGTCCTATATGGATATCGGTCGCCAGGAAGGCGCCCAATTGCTGTGCGGTGGCGAGCGTAATGTTCTGGCTGGTGATCTGGCCGAAGGTTACTATATCAAGCCCACGCTGTTTAAAGGTCATAACAAGATGCGCATCTTCCAGGAGGAGATTTTTGGCCCGGTATTGGCGGTGGCCACCTTTAAGGATGAGGCAGAGGCCTTGAGCATTGCCAACGACACCATTTTTGGCCTGGGTTCAGGTGTCTGGTCTCGTGATGGCAGCCGCGCCTATCGTATGGGGCGTGGTATCAAAGCCGGCCGTGTATGGACCAATTGCTACCACGCCTACCCTGCGCACGCAGCATTCGGTGGTTACAAGGAGTCCGGTATCGGCCGTGAAACGCACAAAATGATGCTGGACCACTATCAGCAAACCAAAAACCTGCTGGTCAGCTATAGCCCGAAAAAACTGGGTTTCTTTTAATCGGGTTTCAGTCGTGTTTTAATTTCAGGGGCGAATATTTTCGCCCCTTTTTTGTCTATAGTTTCAAAGAGAGCATTCAGGGGAAAGATAATGGCTGAGCGCATTTCTGCAACACCAGCGGCGATTAAGCTAATCGAACAGTTGACGCAGCAGCATGGTCCGATTGTATTTCTGCAGTCAGGTGGATGCTGCGAAGGTAGTGGTCCGATGTGCATGCCTGCTGCTGAATTCAGACCCAGCCCATCGGATGTCAAACTTGGCACCTTGGCAGGCGCGGTATTTTATATGGGCGACAGTCATTTCAGCTTTATGCAGAATACCCATACCATACTTGATGCCGTGCCGGGCTCCAGCGGCTCCTTTTCGCTGGATTGCGGCAGTGGAATGGCCTTTATTACACGTGGCCGCGTCTATACGGATGACGAGCTGGCCAGCCTGCCACCAGAAGACCGGGTGGGTTATGGCTGAAAAACTGAAAAAGGCTGAGTCCAGTGCAATACAGAACTCAGCCCTTGAGGTCTTGACCGGCTCTTTTGACCGTTCCATTATACGCGGTCAGTTCAGATGGCCTTTTTTACTTTTACTCGCTTTGATTAAAAACCCAAACTATCCAGCAAGTCATCCACTTGTTCCTGGTTAGCCACCACATCGACCGCCTTGCTTGGATCAATTTGCGGGCCATTCAACAGAGAAGATGCTTCCTCTTTTTTTACCTGAGGCGAAAAATCCACCAGTACTTGCACCAGCTGCCGCTCCAGGTCTTGCACCAGTGTGGTGATTTTCTTGATCACCTGGCCTGTGAGATCCTGGAAATCCTGTGCCATCATGATATCCATCAATAATGATTTGCTGGTATTTGTATGCTGGTCCGCAAGTGAAAGGTATGCCAGTGTGTCACTGACAACCGCGTCATACTCCGACTTCAGCGCAGACTTTTCCATCACCTCCTGCCAGCGCGCTTTTAAAGCAGTAGCGCGGTCAGCTAGTTCGGTTTGCAGTGGAATAGCCTGATCGGTAGCGTTTAACACACGCTCAGCTGCCTGCTCTGTCATTCTGGCGACATAATTCAATCGGTCGCGTGCATCGGGAATTTCCTGCGCCACCTGCTCCAGAACCTTGTCATAACCCAGGGCGCTCAGGCTGTCATGCAGCGTACGCGTCATATGCCCAATCCGGCTGATCATATCTTCCTGCTGGGTATCGGTCAGGTTATGCATCATGGCGGCAGCCATGTCCACTACAAGATTATCTGGATTCGGATTGCTAGCCTCAGTCATGCTACACCTCGCCTTTTTCCATTTTCTCAAAGATTTTGGAAAGCTTCTCTTCCAGTGTGGCTGCTGTAAAAGGTTTCACCACGTAACCACTGGCTTTTGCCTGTGCCGCGGCAATAATGTTTTCTTTTTTCGCTTCAGCTGTCACCATCAATACTGGCAATTTGGAAAGTTTGGCATCTGCGCGTATGTTCTGCAGCATGGTCAATCCATCCATATTCGGCATGTTCCAGTCAGAAACCACAAACTCGAAATCACCGTTACGCAGTTTGTTAAGGGCATCCACCCCGTCTTCGGCCTCTTCTACATTGTTATAACCCAATTCTTTTAACAGGTTACGTACAATTCTGCGCATGGTGGAAAAATCATCAACCACCAGAAATTTAGTATTCGGATTGCCCATTTATTACTCCGCTTTAATTTAATGCCATAGTTTATCCCGTATTATCCATTGACTGTACTGTATACAGCCGTTGATAACACCGCGATTTATCTTTTATTTCTATCAAATCTTATACCCGTAAAGCACGCTCACTGTTGGTCGCCAGGTAGTGCAAGACCATTCTTGGCAAATCCTTCAGGTGCGCAACTTCATGCACCCCGCCATGGGCAACTGCTTCACGCGGCATGCCATACACCACGCAACTTTCCTCATTCTGTGCAAAGTTGTAGGCGCCGGCATTTCTCATTTCCAGCATGCCTGCCGCGCCATCTTTACCCATACCCGTCAGGATAATGCCAATGGCGTTTTTGCCGGCATTGGCAGCAGCAGAATCAAACAATACATCGACTGAGGGTTTGTGTCTATTGACAGGCTCGCTGTCTGACAGCCGGGTGATATAGTTGGCGCCACTTCTGGCCAGCAGCAAGTGCTGGTCACCCGGAGCAATATAAGCATGGCCAGGCAGGATGCGCTCACCATCCACGGCTTCTTTCACCGAGATTCTGCACAGGCTGTCCAGACGGTCGGCAAATGACTTGGTAAAGCCTGCAGGCATATGCTGGGTAATCAGGATACCTGGGCAATCAGAAGGCATTTGCATTAAAAAGGATTTAATGGCTTCGGTTCCGCCGGTAGATGCGCCAATGATCAATAATTTTTCACTACTGATTAACGGGTTGCGAATAGCACTTTGTGGTTCGCTGGCTGCAGCCGATGCCTTGGCGATACTTTGCAAGGTGCTGACTTTGGCTTTGGCCGCAGTGCGAATCTTGTCGGTAATTTCATCCGCGTACTGCTGCATGCCTTGCGAAATACCCATTTTGGGTTTGGTCACGAAATCGGTTGCGCCCAGTTCCAGCGCACGCAAAGTGATTTCCGAGCCTTTTTCGGTCAATGTGGAAACCATCAACACTGGCATGGGGCGCAAACGCATCAGTTTTTCCAGAAAGTCCAGTCCATCCATTCTGGGCATTTCCACATCCAGTGTCAGCACATCCGGGTTCAGTTGCTTGATCATTTCCCGCGCTACCAGAGGATCAGGCGCAGTACCAATCACTTGCAGGTCTTTGGTATCGTTGATAATTTCCGTCAACAGGCTGCGTATCAATGCTGAATCATCAATGACTAACACTTTTGTCTTCATGGCTTTTCCTTATTTATATTTATTATTCTCAGAACAAATCAATTTCACCAGCCACCTCATTGGTTTGCAGCTTGCTTGAGTAAGCCTGCTCGCGTTTGACCAGGGTGTAGTTGTTCAGTTGTTTCAGTTTTTTCACGAGTACTTTCCCGGTTTTGGGAAAGTAATAGACTTTGCGCGGGTAAATATCCAGTAGATCTTCACCCGTTACGCGTATACCTTCGTCCTTCAGGTATTTTTTGACGAAAGCCGCATTGCGATCACCGACGTTATTAGTGGTAAAACTGCGCAACACATTGCCGCCACCAAAAATCTTGGCTTCAAGGTTTTCCCGTTTGGCACCATTGCGCAACAGCTGGTTAATCAGGACTTCCATGGCGTAAGTGCCGTAACGCATGGATTCCGACACCGGGCTATCACGGTCTGCACTCGCACTTTCCGGGAGCATAAAGTGATTCATGCCGCCGATACCGGATTTGGTGTCACGGATACAGGCAGACACACAGGAGCCCAGCACCGTGACAATCAGCATCTCCTTGTCAGTAAAGTAATATTCACCGGGAGAGATCTTGGCTGCATCGCAATTAAATGTTCTGTCAAAATAGAGGGTAGTCGAAATTTCTTCGTGTATCACACTCATGACAGCTTCCGATTCATAAAGAGACTGGAGCGTGCGGTGCCTCCGGCTTTAAGTTTGTATACGGTTTTGCCCAGCAGTTGCAACTGGTCAGACACATACAGAAAGTTTTCCGAGTGCCCGGCCAGCAACAGGCTGTCTTCATGCATAAGCGTGATAAATTTATCAATGATGGTACTTTGGGTCGGCTTGTCAAAATAAATCATGACATTGCGGCAGAAAATCACATCAAACGCCTCATTAAATGGCCACTGCTGATCCAGCAGGTTGAGTTGGTTGAAGTGAATCAGCTCGCGCACCGGCCTTTTCAGTCTGACCAGGCCTTCATGTTTGCCAGTACCCTTTTCGAAAAATTTGCGCACCCTGGTTTCATCCATTTTTTTGATGCGGTCAATCGGGTAAACACCGGCATTGGCGGTCGATAATACGTTGGTATCGATGTCGGTCGCAATAATTTCAACCGGCGGTTTGAGTGAATTAAATGCCTCACAGGCCGTGATGGCAATTGAATAAGGCTCTTCACCGGTGGAAGCTGCAGAACACCAGATACGAATTGGTTTTCCATGCCGCTGTGCGGCCAGTTTGGTCAAGTGTTCGGCCAAAATTGGAAAGTGATGCTCTTCCCTGAAAAAGGAAGTCAGGTTGGTGGTCAGTGCATTGGTAAATGCCTGCCACTCATCTGGACGATTATGTTGTTCAAGCGTATCGAGATACTGTTTGAAGCTGGGAATATTTAATGCTCTTAGCCGTCTGCCGATTCGACTGTACACCATATCGGTCTTTGCATCGGATAATGAAATGCCTGCATGACGATAAATCAGGGATTTGATTCTGACGAAATCATCACGTGTGAATACAAATTCTCGCGCTTCCTGCTCTTGTTTCTTCAATGCATTCACTTCGCTATCCTATGCAAAATCCGGTAGACGGCAATTACTGCCTGGAATTAGGCCTGTGTTGTTTTGCTGCGTTCCTGCATCTGGGAAATGGCCAGGGCAGCTGCCTTGTCTTCGGAGCGGCGGTTCTGAGCCTCAGATGTTTTTGCAGCAAAAGGATGCAAGGCATCTTTGTACTGTTTCACTACATCTGCAGCTTTAGGTTCGCGGGCCACGGCTGCTTTGATCGCCATTTTTGTTGCGCGATAGTTCCAGTCCTGAATGCGGTCATCCATGTCTGCTTTGCTGTCGATAAATACGCCAACGCAGATAAACACGTCATCAGCTTCTTCCAGTGGAATGGTGCCATCCGCTACACAATCCATCACCGCCATGGCCACGCCACGCTGTGCCGGGCCAAACATTTGTGTTGCCTGGCGACCGTCTTTGATAGTCACTTTGTTGAACATCACGGTGTTTGGTTTAACCATCATGTTGGGCGCTGCAATCGCCAACAAGCCGTTTACCCCTTGTTTTTGATCGGTGAGCGTACGGCAAAAGGCATCTTCTGCAGCGCTGCCGCGTGGACCCATAATCAAGTCGATGTGTGCCACATTTTTCAGGTCCAGACCTGAACCGTCCGGACGGTCTTCGATGACCAGACCTTCACCAATTAACACTCGATCAATCACTGCCATTTTCTTACTCCTAATATAAAAGTACTACGTTGTACAAGGGCTGGATCTCAGCCCTAACCATTGCTGACCAGGCGGAGATCTTCCATCCGGTCTGTGCTTTGCTGCCTTGAGCTTCCGCCATGTGCATCCACAATAAAGACGCTCACTGCGGCTGCCAATTCATTCGCATGATCTGTCAGGGATTCCGCAGCTGCAGCGGCCTCTTCCACCAGTGCGGTATTCTGCTGGGTGACATCATCCATACGGATCACTGCATCATTGACCAAAGCAATGCCGACGCTCTGTTCATTAGAGGCCGAGGCAATCTCCCCGATAATAACACTGACACGCTTCACCGAATCGACAATTTCATGCATGGTCTTGCCGGCCTGTTCCACCTGGCGGCTTCCCTCTGCAGTTTTATTGACGGAATTATTAATCAATTCTTTAATTTCGCGCGCCGCTACCGAGGAGCGTTGCGCCAGGTTACCCACCTCGGCCGCCACTACCGCAAAGCCTCTGCCCTGCTCGCCGGCACGTGCTGCCTCAACTGCGGCATTCAGCGCCAGTATATTGGTCTGGAATGCAATACCATCAATCACCGAAATAATATCTTCAATCTTGCGCGCGCTTTCATTGATCTCGCTCATGGTATTGACCACGACATTCACCACGGCCCCACCTTTCATCGCGATCTCAGAAGCCTGCGCGGCCAACTCATTTGCCTCTCTGGCATTTTCAGCATTCTGTTTCACGGTGGAAGACAATTCATCCATGCTGGATGCCGTTTTTTCCAGATTGGCTGCCTGGTCTTCGGTACGACGACTCAGGTCTGCATTCCCCTGAGCGATTTCCTTGGCTGCAATATTGATAGATTCTGCTGCGGCCTTGACCGTCAGTACCGGCTCAACAATCATATCCAGCGTATTATTCATTCCTTCCACAATCCTGCGGTAATCACCCGGATGGCGACTGGCATCCGCCCGTACTGTAACACGCCCTTCTTTTGCGGCCTGAGCCAGCATTTCGGCATCGCTATTCAATGCTTTCAGGTTGCTGCGCACTTTCTCTATTGTCCGGTTGATTTCTGCTTTCTGCCCCGGAAACTGTTCCAGAGCAGCATCGAAATTACCATCTCCAAATGCCTGCACACAGGCCATGGCCTTCTGGTTTAACTCGATGTGACCAGCCACAATCTTGTTAATACTGTCAGCCAGCACTGAAAACTGACCTTTAAACATATCTGCACGCAAGGTAATGTCTATATTGCCTTTTTCATGTTCGGCATTAACCCAGTTGACCGAGTCTACAATGCCCTTCAGGTTGCCGCGAATACGATCAACACTCTTGTTCATGGCAGCTTTCTTACCCGGCATGGGCTCCAGTTGTGCCGACAGGTCACCACGGCCAATACCGTCCATCACTGCAATGAACTTCTCGTTTTCACTGACATAGGCGCTAACCATGGCATTGATGCCCTGCACCACAGATCTGAAATCCCCATCAAATTTACTGACATCCAGCAAAGTCTCCACTTCGCCTTGCGCATGATCGCTGGCCATATGTGTCATATCCGAGATCAATGTCTGTACATTGTTTTTCAAGCTATCAAAGCTGGTATTCAGGATCGCCAGATCACCAGGCAGTGGATCCAGGTGCGCACTGAAGTCGCCCTGGCCCAGGGATATCATGGATTGACCGGTTTGCTGCAGAATGCCGGCATGCATGGTCAGCATCTCGTTAATCTCTTGCGCCATATTACGATATTCGCCAGTCAATGAAGCCAGATCAATCACCGCCTGCAGATTACCGTTAGCATGCTCTTTCTGAACCATCGCTATTTGCTGGCTGAGACTATTCAAACTATGTTTTGTCTGATTCAGTGCCTGCATGACATGCCCGTTTTCTGACGAGCCCGCTTTGTTCACATGGTTAAACTCGCCTGCAGCAATATGATTGGCTGCAGCCAGAACCTCAAAAGGCTCGCCACCCAGCGTATGCCTGATGGCTGCAACGAACAGCGCCCCGATTAATGCTGCAAGCAAAATCACACCTGCTGCCAGCCCTGCGCTCCCCAGATAAACTGCGACAATCATGCCGATGCTGACTATCATCAACATCAAGCCCAACTGAAAAGACAGCTTTATACCGGCAACCTTGCCTGTTAACAACCCCCATTGACCTGACATCATGCGTGCCACTCCTTATTATTGATTTTCCTGATACCTGTTGTTGTGATGCTATGTACTTTATATCGGTATATAACCAGAATTATTCAGTAATCAAGCGCTATTTGATTTGCCCGAAAAAAGGGGAAAGCTCACTCTATTGTGCTGATTGCAACCCTAAAGAAATCCGGCAGGCTGAATTGACGCCGATAGTGGCGCACAGGCAGGGGAAATATCAGTAATAAAAAAGCCGGCTGTCTTACAGCCGGCTTCTAGTCAGTCAATTAAAACTCTTCCCAATCCTCATCATCAGTCCCGGTGCGTCGGGTGATGTCTGCCTTCACCGTCGGCGGACTTCCTGTCGACGGTCTGCCAAATCCGTTATTGGGTCTGGATGCGGCATAAGTATGGTCAGATCGAGGGCTGGCGGACGGCGTAGCCATTTTCGCGACAGCGGGATGTGCTGTGGGTTGCCGTGCGATAGCCGGCTGACTGCCAGCAAAGCCTCTGTCTTCCAGCTTGAACTGGCTGATGGCGTCTGCCAGCTGGTTAGCCTGGTCTACCAGAGATTCCGCAGCGGCAGCCGCTTCTTCTACCAGGGCAGCGTTCTGCTGGGTGGTTTCATCCATGCTGGTGACTGCCTGGTTCACCTGGTCGATACCGGTGGTCTGTTCCACAGAAGCCGCTGAAATCTCACTGATAATGTCTGCGACACGCTGCACAGAAGACACCACATCATCCATGGTACTACCGGCGTTTTCAACCAGACGTGTTCCTTCGGTGGTTTTGCTGACCGAGTCGGAAATCAGTTCTTTAATCTCCTTGGCAGCACTGGCTGAACGTTGCGCCAGGTTACGCACCTCACCCGCAACCACGGCAAAGCCCCTGCCCTGTTCACCGGCACGCGCAGCTTCAACTGCCGCATTCAAGGCCAGGATATTGGTCTGGAACGCAATACCGTCAATCACGGAGATAATGTCTTCAATCTTCTTGGCGCTTTCATTGATAGCACTCATGGTCGCAACCACTTCATTGACCACAGCACCACCCTTGATCGCAACGTCTGACGCTGTCAGCGCCATCTGATTGGCCTGTTTGGCGTTCTCGGCATTCTGTTTCACGGTAGAAGCCAGTTCTTCCATGCTGGCCGCAGTTTCTTCCAGGCTGGAAGCCTGCTGTTCGGTACGGGCGGACAGGTCTGCGTTACCGCTGGAGATTTCATTGGCCGCTGTGGTAATGGTTTCGACGGCCTCGGTCACGGCAATAATAGGTTCAACAATCATATCCAGGGTGTTGTTCACACCTTCGATAATCTTGCGGAAGTCACCCTGATGTTTGTCTGCTTCAGCACGGACGGTAATCCGGCCTTCACCTGCTGCTTCTGCCAGCATGTCGGTATCTGCCACCAGGGCATTGACTGCATCAATACTGGTGTTCAGGTTATCAATGATCTGGCTGTAATCACCTGGGTAATGCTCGGAGATCTTGACCGGGATATGACCTTTGGCAATATTGTCCAGATACTCTGATGTTACGGTCAGTGGTTTCACTACCGCATCCAGTGTGCCGTTCAGGCCTTCAATCACTTTGCGGAAGTCACCGTTGTGCTGGTTGATATCGGCACGGGTAGACAGGGCACCATTTTGTGCTGCCGCTGCCAGTTCATTGGCATCCGCCACCAGGGCATTGACAGCATCAATGCAGGTGTTCAGGTTGTTAATAATTAGGCTGTAATCACCGGCATATTGCTCGGAGATCTTGGCAGGAATATGGCCTTTGGCAATATTGTCCAGATATTCTGAGGTCACGGTCAGTGGTTTCACTACTGCATCCAGTGTGCCATTCAGACCTTCAATCACCTTGCGGAAATCACCGGCATGCTGGTTGATGTCTGCGCGGGCAGTCAATTGGCCTGCGACAGCGGCATTGGCCAGTGCATCAGCATCGCTGACCAGGCGCTTGATATTGCCGCGCACCTGCTCAATGGCTTCATTCACAAAGGCTTTTTTACCAGGGAACTGTTTGAGTGGCGCATCGAGGTTACCTTCACCGAAGGCTTTTACTACCTCGATGGCTTCCTTGTTCATGGCGATATGACCAGCCACCATTTTATTGATACCCATGGCCATTTCCGCGTAGCCACCTTTAAAGCGGGTCTGGTCAACAGTGCAGTCTATGTCACCTTCATCATGTTGCTGGCTGACATAGTTCAGGGACTGCACCAGGCCATCCAGCGTACGTTGCAGTACACGAATGGAATACGCAACACTGCTCTTGTCTGTTTCAGGCAACACGATTTTCTGGTTCAGGTTACCTTCAACAAAGTTACGGGCAATCACGGTCAGCTCGGCCGGTTCAATGCCCAGCTGTGCACGCAGGCGTTTGGTAATCCAGATACCGAAAGCGATAATGATACCCAGGCATAACGCGGCAATGCCGAGGAACTGCCATACGGCAGCCTGTTTGATGGCAGCTGCATTAGCGGCATTCTGTAAACTGCTTCTCTGGTTATAAACCATATGCTCATCCAGTTTTGCCGTGATCAAAACAGCCAGTTTGTCTGCTTCTTTCAAATGCTCCTCAGCTTCGGGAGAGTTCTCATTGGATAAGGCCAGGACATGGTTCATCTGATCAAAGTAGCTGGCAAGCATCTTTTCTTCCTGAGCGAACAGGCTGTTGTCCCTGCCATTGGTACTGAGGGCCTTGTACTGACCAAATGCTTCCTCAACCACTTTGCGACGATCCTGAATTTGTACCGCATAACTGTCTTTTTCTTCCTGCGTGGTAGCAGAGACATGGCGAAGCAGATTCAGACGCAACTTCTGATAGTAGTTTTCGACTTTGGCAAGCTCCATGATACTTGGAATACCATTCACATTAGCCTGATTGGTGTACTCATATACACGGACGACCTGGCTCAGGGCAACACCCACCAGAATCACCAGTGCAATCGCACAGGAGGCGATCAGAAGATACATACGTTTTGCAATTGTCATAACAGACCCCTAACATCCAAATGAACTGAACTTACTTTTACATCGCTGAATTATGGCAAATCTTCAATGCGCAACATGTGTTGATCAGACGCATATTTACCTGCCTAATCTTCATTCAGCCTATCAAAATCCTGGCCGCCTGATCCAGGCGACCGCCGGTTAAAACGCTGGCTGGTCACTGCCCGCGTTTTCCGGTAACTTTCTGCAAAAGAGCGGCCACCTGCCAAATTAAACAAGGCGCTCACTTGCAAGATCTACGTTTTAGATATCGTATTTTTATAACGAAACTTGAGCCATCTCAGGCGTATTTTTTAATAAAAATTCGACCCACTCTTGAAAAACAACCGATCTAATAAACGATGCCGAATATTGCTTGTCACGTTTATACACACACGGCTAAAACTCTTCCCAGCCATTATCATCAGTGCCAGTTTTGACTGCCTGGCCAGCCTTTTTCCCAGCCTGGTGATCATGCACTGATGCCGGCTTTGCTATCGCCGCTGCAGGCCTTTTTACTGCAGTTTGTGATGCTCCCAGCAACTTGAACTGGTTGACTGTATCCATCAGGCCTGAAGCCTGCTCTACCAGAGATTCCGCGGCAGCAGCAGCCTGTTCTACCAGCGCGGCATTCTGCTGGGTCACTTCGTCCATATTTGTCACGGCCTGGTTGACCTGATCGATACCAGCGCTCTGTTCAGTGGAAGCCGCAGTGATTTCACCCATGATGTCGGTCACGCGCTGCACCGAAGTGACGATTTCCCGCATGGTCTCGCCAGCGTTCTGTACCAGTTTCGTCCCTTCTGCAGTTTTACTGACCGAATCGGTAATCAGCTCTTTAATTTCTTTGGCAGCACTGGCTGAACGTTGTGCAAGACTGCGTACTTCACCAGCCACGACTGCAAAGCCTCTGCCCTGCTCACCGGCACGTGCAGCTTCTACTGCAGCATTCAGTGCCAGGATATTGGTCTGGAAGGCAATACCATCAATGACGGCAATAATGTCTTCAATTTTGCGGGCGCTTTCATTCATGGCATTCATGGTAGCGACGACATTGCCAACCACATCCCCGCCACGCACCGCGACTTGCGAAGCTGCCCCTGCCATCTGGTTTGCCTGTTTTGCGTTGTCTGCGTTCTGCTTCACGGTGGAAGCCAGCTCTTCCATGCTGGAAGCGGTTTCCTCCAGGCTGGAGGCCTGTTGTTCGGTGCGGCTGGACAAATCGTTATTGCCAGTGGCAATTTCCTGGGCCGCAACATTAATGGTTTCGCCGGCCTCGCGTACTGTCAGCAATACCTCCGTGATTTTATCCAGCAGGTTATTCACCCCGTTGCAGATTTCCACGGTAGTGCCGGTCTTGTCGGACAGGTCAATACGTTCGGCCAGATCACCATTGGCTGCGTTGGCAATAATGGTGGCAATCTGCTCGCTCACCTTGCGCTCCTGGGTAATATCCTGCCACTCCAGAGAGGTGCCGGCACGTTGACCATCATTGTCAAAAATAGGGGTTGCCTTCAGTCGCATAAACAGATCGCCTACCTGAATGTCAGTGGTGTAGTCTTTGCTCAGGCTGGCCAGCAAGTTACGCTGATGCGCCGGGTTCTTATGGAAAATATCAAAATTCTGCCCAATGATCTGTTCCGGATCGAAATGTGGCAGCACCTTGCGCATATTGGGTGCGGCATTTTGCATCAGCCGGTGCGTGGATTCATTCATGTAACGGATCACACCATCATTGTCGGCCAGCATCATATTGGTGGAAGCGCTATCCAGTGTGGTCTGTATCATCAGCGCATGTGCAGCTTTGGCTTCCTGTTCATGACGCGCATGGATCTCTGCACTAATATCCGTGGCAAACTTCACTACTTTGTAGGGTTTGCCATCAATATCTGATACCGGATAGTAATAGGCGCGCAACCAGACTTCCCTGTTACCTTTGCCAAAGCGCTGGAATACGCCATCATGGCCCTGGCCGGCACGCAGCTGCTCCCAGAATAATTTGTATTCCGGGCTGTTTTTATACTGCTCATCTACAAATATGCTGTGATGCTTGCCAATGACCTCATCGGCACTGTATCCGGTGGCCTTCTGGAAATTATCATTGATGGAAGTAATGTTGCCGTACAAATCAAATTCAATCACACCCTGTAATTTATGGAAGGCGTTAATCTGGGATTCATAGTTGGCATTCTTGCTTTTTTCATCGGTGATGCAGACGCAATACTGTTTGACTTTTTCTACCTGGTCACTGGCGTCCCTGATCGGGAAAAAACTGGCCAGAAACCACAGTGAACGGCCATCTTTGGCTTTTCGCCGTACCTGGCGGGAAACAGCCTGCCCCTGCCTGAGTGCTTCCCAGTAATCATCATAGCCAGGGTTGGCCTTATCCTCTTCTGTCAGTAATATGCTGACTGGCTGCCCCAGTAACTCCTGCTTCTCGAAGCCCAGCGTTTTATAAAAAGTCTCATTGACATCAATAATCTTCTTATCCAGGCTGAATGTCGCAATCGCAAACACCGAGTTAATGCCGCTTACTTCAGAAGCATTGCCCAGATAGGCATTCTTGCTATCGGTAATGTCAGTTAAATAAGCTACCACCTTGTACAGGCGATTGTCTGCGCCTACACAAACCGGTGCATAATAGCCTTGCAACCAGATGGTATCGCCTGCTTTGCTGAGTAACTTGAACTCGCCGGCCTGCGAGTTACCGGCTGTGAGTTCCTGCCAGAATTGCTGGGTTTCCTGGCTATCAGCGACATCGGCTGGCAGCAGGTGACGATGCGGCTTTCCCCGCAGTTCGGATGCCTCGTAACCCAATACCCGACAAAGATTTTCATTAGCATGAGTGATAACACCATCGCCATTCAGTTCCACTATACATCTGGCTTTATCAATTTCACGTTTTAACACACGAAACTCGGCAACTTCGTGCTGAAGTTGCCCGGATGTTTTGCTACCACCTGTCAGTTTACTTATCAATGTCGAAATCATCATGCTCTCCCGTCGCACATGAACCCTGCTCTGTGCGTAGATATCAAAAAATTAATGGACAACTGAGTCCATCAGTTCCATTTCATTACTGCTCATCAGCTTCTCGATATCTACCAGAATCAGCATTTCCTGCTCTATCGTGGCCAGGCCAACGATATATTTGGTATCAATGCGAGTTACCAGTGACGGCACTTCGCGTAAATGCTCTTCACGCAATTCGCGCACATCAGAAACACCATCCACCACGATGCCGACAATGCGGCCATTCAGGTTGAGGATAATCACCACCGTGAATTCGTTGTACTCAACCTTGCCCAGGTTGAATTTGATGCGTAAATCCACGATAGGCACAATTTTGCCGCGCAGATTAATTACACCCTTGATAAACGCAGGCATATTGGCAATCTGGGTCACGACATCATAGCCGCGGATTTCCTGGACTTTCAGGATTTCGATCCCATATTGCTCATTACCCAGCACAAATGTCAGGTACTCGCCTGCAGCCGTTTTCAACGCGCTGGCAGCGCTATTGCCCTGGTTGGTCAGTTCTGTGGTAGTGCTCATTGCATGTACTCCTTATGCATTGATGTGATTTTTCAAGTTGGAATAATTCTGGTTGGCAAACGCCGAGCCGCCGGTAACATAATTCGTGGTTTGCCCCATTTGCGTAATCGCCGGCACATCCAGAATCAATGCAACGGAACCGTCGCCCATAATGGTGGCACCTGACACGCCCGGAATACGCTTGAAGTTGGTTTCCAGGCTCTTGATCACCACTTGCTGCTGGCCGACCAGGCGATCAACAAACAGGGCGGACTTCTTGCCGTCTGCTTCCAGAATCAGCAATACGCCTTCGGTAGGATCGGTAATTTCGGTCGGGTGATTAAACAAGGCATGCAAGGCGATAATCGGCAGGTACTCGCCACGCACATGCACCATCAGGCCTTCGCCGGTAATGGTTTTCAGATCTTCGGCGCGTGGCTGCAACGTTTCAATAATCAGGTTGAGCGGTACCACATAAATGCTCTTGTCCAGCGAAACGGACATGCCGTCCAGAATTGCCAGTGTCAGCGGTAGCGAGATGGAAATCGTCGTGCCGTAGCCGAGTGCCGAACGGATTTCAATATTGCCACCCATGGCGGTGATGTTACGTTTCACCACATCCATGCCTACCCCGCGGCCCGATACGTCGGTGACCACGTCGGCGGTAGAAAAGCCCGGCGCGAAAATCAGGCTGAATACTTCCGTATCACTCATGCTTTCATTGACAGGCAAGCCATTGGAAGCGGCCTTGGCCAGGATTTTGTCGCGGTTAAGTCCGCCACCGTCATCCGTGACTTCAATCACGATGCTGCCGCCCTTGTGTGCTGCAGACAAGGTCAGCGTGCCCGCTTCAGGTTTTCCCAGCTCACGGCGCACTTCAGGTTTTTCAATGCCATGATCCACACTGTTACGCACCAGGTGAGTCAGCGGATCCACAATACGTTCAATTAAACTTTTATCCAGTTCGGTAGCTGCCCCATTGGTGACAAACTCCACTTTCTTGCCCAGCTTGCCCGCCAGGTCACGCACCATGCGCGGAAAGCGTGAGAACACGAAATCCATGGGCATCATGCGAATGGACATCACTGACTCCTGCAAGTCGCGTGTATTGCGCGTCAACTGGCCGACACTGTTAATCAGTGCCTCGTTTTCCACCGGGTCCAGCGCATTGACGCGCTGCTCAATCATGGCTTGTGTAATTACCAGTTCGCCAACCAGGTTAATCAGCTGGTCCACTTTTTCGATACCGACGCGGATGGAGCTGCTTTCGGCATTCTGTGCTGCCGGCTTGTCGGATTCGCGACGTGCCTGTGCACGGCGCTCCTCTCTTGGAGCTTCAGGTGTGTGGGTCTGAGTATTTGCATCTTCCACAGAAGCTTTGACCAATGCCGCAGCGGCATTATCATCCCCTATCATTTGCGCTTTAGGCGCATCAGGATGAGGGGTAAACGGTGCAAAGAAGCCGTAGCCTTCCTCCTGCTGATCTTGCCCGTTCTGGGCGAACAGGCCATAACCCATCTCTTCGGCAACCGCCGGTTTACTGTTACCCGCTGTTTCAGGTTTGATAGTCTGGGCCGCTGATTCTGCTGGTACATCTGCAGCTTCCACAGCATCGGCTGTCGCGGCTGGTGCTTCCGAAACAGGTGCGGTCGTACCCGATACCTGAATCACCAGTGCATCAGGATCCACAATAAATGAGCAGATGGAAACGATGTCATCGGCGCTGGAGTCTGTCTTGACCAGCAAGGCATGGCGCTGGTCGGCACGCTGGTAATCCACGACCTCACCCAGCAGTGCCAGCTCATCTTTCAGGTTGCTCAAGTCTTTTTCAGTCACTTCCGGCAAGCCCACATCATAGAGCTGGATACCTTTGGCCTGCTCGTCGGCGGAGACGGTCAACGTTGGCGCTGCATTATCAGCAGCCCCGGTCGCGGGTATCTCTTGCGCAGCTTCAGGTGCAGCAGAGCCTGTCGCTACCTGGCCTTCAGACAATGCTTTCAAGGTGACAGAAATGTTCTCTACCTGCCCGGCATCGACTTCTGAGCCATGCCTATGGCCATCCAGTTGCATTTTGATCACATCTTTTGCCGCCAGGAATGCATCCACATGTTCGTTGGTCAGTGCCATTTCCTGTTTGCGGATTTTGTCCAGCAGGTTCTCCAGCACATGGGTAATTTCTGCCATGTCCATAAAACCAAATGTGGCAGCACCGCCTTTAATGGAGTGTGCTGCCCGGAAAATTGCATTTAGCTGTTCAATATCGGGACATTCCACATCAATCCCGAGCAACAGGCGCTCTGCTTCAGCCAGGAGTTCTTCAGCTTCGTCAAAGAACACCTCGTAAAACTGGCTCATATCCACTGTCATTATTTTCTCCAGTCCCTTTCCGGGTATTTATGCACCGATTACTTTTTGCACCACTTCGATCAGGCGCTTGGGGTCAAATGGTTTGACCAGCCAGCCATTGGCGCCAGCCGCCTTGCCCTTTGCTTTCATTTCATCCGATGATTCAGTGGTCAGCATCAAGATGGGCACGCGCTGATAAGAGGCCAGCGTACGAAGATTGGCAATCAAGGTCAGGCCATCCATCACAGGCATGTTCTGGTCGGTCAGCACCAGATCAACAGTTTTTTCCTTGGCCTTGTTCAAACCATCTTGTCCATCCACAGCCTGAACTACATCATATCCGGCTGCTTTCAGACTGAAAGCCACCATCTGACGCAAAGAGCCTGAATCGTCCACTGTTAAAATCGTTTTCGCCATGTTTACTCGCCTTTTTCACTCATTTTGTTAATCGCTGTTGCGGTTAAAATAAATCTATTTCACCAGCCGCCATATCCTGCTGGCTCACCGACTTGCGCAAGCTGCCTGTCAGATGCTGGCTGCCCTGGTCAAAGTTCTGGTTTAATTGCCTGATGAATTGCCGGATTTCTTCTTTTTCGGCATCGGCCGACATCGGGAACTGGTGACTGGATAACTCCTGTAACAGCATTTTCAAGCCATGAACACGGTTGATCGTGCGTTGCAGTAACTGGTTGGTCATATCCTGGAATTGCATGCCGGTGACGACTTTATCGACCTCCTGGCCGATGTTGTCCTGGAATACCTGCAGCTGCACCAGGGCTTCTTTTGGCATGTTGCCGGCAGCTGTCAATAATTGAATGGCCGACTGCTGCTCCATCAATTGAGCATGGACGGTCATAAAACTGTTGCTGAGCTTTTCAATTGCCTCATCCAGCAAAAAGGTGGTTTGCTGCAAATCGGTTTCGATTTCCAGCAAATGCCAGTCGCCATGGCGAGACACAACGGCCAGCAACTCTCTTAACTCTTCTACGGGCAATGCTTTCATAATGGCCCCTATATTGCCTGAATACCCATTTTTTCAATCGGGAAATAAGCATCGTAAAAAACGCTTAATTCTTGTGCTCCTTATGGTGCAGGTTTTTCCTGCCGGTTCTGCAATGACTGTACTTGTGACTGGTCATGCTCACTGACTGAAATCTGCTCGTTATCTTTTAACAGCTCTTCTTCCGTTTCCTTATTCATGACAATCAGACTGATGCGGCGGTTAATCGGATTAAACGGGTTTTCCTTGTCAATCATAATGGCCGAACCCAGCCCGACTACCCGCATCAGCTTGCTCTCATCCATGCCGCCTGCGATCAGTTCACGCCGTGAAGCGTTCGCCCGGTCAGACGACAACTCCCAGTTACTGTAACCTTGCTCGCCACTCGCATATGCAGCGGCATCGGTATGGCCGGACAGGCTGATCTTGTTATCGACACCGTTCAGGGTTTTACCGATTTCGCGTAATATCACCCTGGCATAAGGTTGCAATTCTGCCTTGGCATTTTCAAACATGGGACGGTTCTGCTCATCAATAATCTGTATGCGCAGGCCTTCACTGGTAATATCCAGTTTCAACTGGGATTTGAATTGTTTCAAAGTCTCGTTATCTTCAATGACTTGCTCGATTCTGGCTTTGAGGGCTTCCAGTTTCATTTTCTCCGCCTGCTTCAAGGCAGCTTTAACATCTTCAATCCTGACCGATTTCAGCTTGCCGGGGTCCCCCTCCACCGGTTTCACCTGGCCCTGCTTTCTTGTAACGTCCCGACCACCGGTATTCTTTAATGCAGAATCACTTTGCCCAAGAGATGGCCCGGTCAATACCAGGTGCAGCGGTGTCTGGAAATATTCGGCAATGCCTTCTTTCTGTGCCTGGGTAGTGGAACCGAGCAGCCACATCAACAGGAAAAAAGCCATCATGGCGGTGACAAAATCAGCGTAGGCGATTTTCCAGGCGCCACCATGGTGGCCGCCACCGGTTTTTTTAACTCTTTTAACAATAATCGGGGCAATACGATCTTCTGCCATGATGTTCTTTCGGAGTGAGCTGATGCGCTAAAAGATGCGTTATTTTGATTTGGTCTGTTTCACATGGTCTTCGAGCTCGGTAAAACCCGGACGCTCTGTGGAAAACAGTACCTTGCGCCCGAACTCTACTGCAATCGGTGGCGCATAACCGTTCAAACTGGCCAGCAATACCACTTTGACGGTTTGCAGACTTTTGCTGGATTCCTCGAGCTTTTGTTCCAGTAAGCTGGCCAATGGGCTAACAAAACCATACGACAGCAAAATACCGAGAAACGTCCCAACCAGGGCGTGGGCAATCAGGATACCCAGTTCAGCTGGCGGCAATGCTACATTTTCCATGGTATGGACCACGCCCATCACGGCAGCCACAATACCGAATGCCGGTAAGCCATCGCCCATGCGGGCAATGCAATGCGCAGGGACATGCCCTTCCATATGGTGGGTTTCCAGTTCGTTATCCATGAGGTTTTCCACCTGGAAAGCATCCATATTGCCGGACACCATCAGACGCAGATAATCACACATGAACTCGACCAGATGATGGTCATTCAGGATATTGGGATATTTGGCAAACAAGGCGCTGGCCTCAGGGTCTTCGACATCATTTTCGATCGACATCAGGCCATCCTTGCGGATCTTGGTCAGAATTTCGAATAGCAATGCCAGCAAGTCCATATACATTTGCTTGGAGTATCTGGATCCTTTAAACAAGGTGGGAATCGCTTTCAGCGTGGCTTTAATCGCTTTGCTATCATTGCCAACCACAAATGCCCCGACCGCACCGCCAAAAATCATCATGACTTCCAGGGGTTGCCATAGCGCACCCAGATGGCCGCCGGCCAGCGCATAAGCGCCGAAAATCATGCCGCACACCACTACATATCCGATTACAACAAACATGCTCTACTCCGCTTTTAGCATTGAATGCCTCTAGCATAGCAATGAACAGCGTGATTCAATTTTTCAAACAAGAGGGATTTAGCTGTCTAATTGTATCCAGTGCAGACAGCATGAGTGTGCGGTCTACAAGGTATACACGAATAATGGGGGCGCGCCTGCGGCTGGGTAAATAATATGGCTGGCCTCCCTGTCAGGTACAGGGAACTCCAGACTGACAAACAGGCTGCCCGGACGCATTTCGCCACGCACCTTTTGCCAGACATCTGCCATGACTGCAGGCGATAAATAAGCAAATACCACATCCAGTCCGGCAAAACTGTTCTGGCGATAATCACCCAGTGTGAATCTGGCGCGACTGCCTGACAAGGTCGCCCGGATCAGGCTGACCAGCCACGGCAATGGTGCAATTTCCACACCCTCTACCTGATCCTGCGGGCGTTGTCGCGACAGGAGCATGCAGACATCCCCGATTCCACTGCCAATATCCAGCACGCGTAATGGCCGGTCGCCTGCATGCTGTTGCAGAATATGCTGCATGGCGCGCCAGGTAGCCGGAAAAGAAGGGTAAAAAGGAACCCGCGTATTATGTACGGACCAGTACAGGGCGAGCGTGATCACAAAACCGGAAAAGTAAACGGTGGCAGGCAAAGCCACCTGTTGCATCACAGCCACCGCAAGCGGGAAAACTGCATGAATCCAGCGCCACCAGACCGGCATATTTGCCACCTTGGCAGCAATGCTGACCAGGCAAAGATGTAGCAATAGCCAGAACCAGAGCGTATCCAGCTTCAGTCCCACACTATTGCGTAATTCAAATGCAAATACGCTGTTGATTACGGCAGGCGCAATGCCCGCAATCAACAGCATACTCAAGCCCTGTATCAGCGATGCCTGGCACCATAACCTCCGGGGCCATACGCTTGAAGACAGGAAGCGTCGGGCAATCATGTATTGCTGCAACGCCCCTGTCGACATTTTTATCGCACGCATGCTGAATCTTTCCGTGAAAGTCAGATATTAGGCAATCCTGCCAACAATCACCGCCTGATTAAGCGGTCATTGAAACCAGTTTGTAGCTAAGCTCTTTGGCTTTCTTGGTTTTACCGGCACGCGAAGGCACATGGCACAGATTGCATACGTAATTCTGGTTCAGGTCATAACTGTTGACAATGTACTGACCACCACAGCAATGACAGATTTTGGTTGTCAGCAATTTGCTTTCGATAAAGCGTACCAGCGTCCAGGCACGTGTCAGCGACAGCACGGGTTCTTCGCTCTGGCCAGACGCATCAGGATTTTGTACTTGCTGCATGTACAAAGTGTAAGCTTTGATGATGGCATGAATACCTTCTACACCGGCATAATCCACCATGAAGCGATAGATATTGTAGAAAATGGAAGAATGAATATTCGGTTGCCATGTCAGGAACCAGTCAGTTGAAAACGGCAGCATGCCTTTAGGAGGAGAAACCCCTTTCATCTCTTTGTAGAGCTTGATCAGGCGTTCACGTGACAAGGTGGTTTGTGACTCCAGCAATTGCAGGCGCGCACCCAGTTCGATCATTTTCATGGCCAGCTGAATTTGTTCGGCTTCGTTTACTACACTTTTCTTTTGCATGATAACCCCTCTTTTTCTTTATCGTAAGAATGCAGTTAAACAGTAGACTCTGCAGCCTGGGCAGACATCAGTACCGCAGTATGCAAGTGTGCCTGGGCAGCATCTTTGGTATAACTGGTCAGCATTCCCAGGATTTCGCTGTCGTCAAAACGGAAGCGGGTCAGCAACATATTGGTGTTGCACAGTTTGAGTAATTGCAGATTAGTGAGGTTTTCCAGCAGATCAGCAATTTCCTTGTTGATACCGAGGCGGAAAATGGCAGTGGCCTTGTCGGCGCGAATCAGTTGTTGTGCCAGCATCAGATAGTTCAGATTGGCATCTTTGATTTCAGCGAGTAAATCGTTTTGCATGACATTCATTTTTTATCTCCATTTAAGGGTAATTAAGCACGCCTCAGCGTCAGGCGTACTTTGCGCGCAACCATGAATGCCAACAAGCAGGGTTTGTCGGTTAATTTTGTAGGACAGACGAAAGCAGCCATGTAGGACTTTGTCTTACAAAGACCTACATGGCACCACTCATAACCATATTAAACAAGTGGTTATGTCTGTTTTTTAATGTAAATTTATAACAGATCGAGGCCTATTTTCTCAATAGTGTTTACCTTTCAATTCAAAAAATAATTCAAGTTTTCCGGTTGTATTCCGTTAACGCTGATTTTTTTACTGCTTGCTTCACCCTTATTTATCCCAAGGGTGCTTTTTGTCTTAACTCGGTTAACGGCAACGCTGAATAAAACTTTAGTAATTTTTTCAAAAAAATTTCACAAAATTAATAACCAATTGATTTTAAAAGACAATTATTTTAATACTTTGCATTAGTTAACATTTAAAGCGCAACAACTGATAGAAAGCGGTCAATAAGCCTCTTTATTCCCGATATAAAACTTTCCTGGCTTGCTCAATAATCGCAGCTGTAAACACAACGTATCTGTTGTTTCCCTTAACCTGACGAGTAAATAAATGGCAGCTGAAGACAGCGACATGGAAAAAACCGAAGACGCGTCCCCCAAGCGATTGGAGAAGGCACGCGAAGACGGCGATGTTCCCCGCTCACGCGAACTGGCTGCGTGTGCCGTGCTGTTTACCAGCGGCATCGCCATCATGATGCTCAGCCGCCCCATGGGCGAAGCCCTGCAGAATGTGTTGAGGCAGGGGCTGAGATTTGATCGGGCCATGGCATTCGAGCCTCAGTTGCTGATAGTGCATTTACTTAAAGTGCTGGAACAGGTGGCGTGGGCATTCCTGCCACTGGCAGTCATTATTGTGGCTGCTGCCGTTGCGGCACCGGTACTGGTAGGTGGCTGGGTGATGTCACAGAAGTCTCTGGTACCCAACTTTGGCAAACTCAACCCGATCAAAGGGCTGGCCAATATGTTTTCCAAAAACTCGCTGGCGGAACTGATAAAGTCCGTGGCCAAAAGCATTCTGGTAGCCTCGGTAGGTTATGCCATCGTGAAAAAAGACTTGCAGCCTATGCTGGGCTTATCCAACATGCCGCTGGAGTCTGGCATTCATACTATTAATGATTACATGATAACCGGCTTTCTGACCATTGCATCGGCACTGGTGCTGATTGCAGTGATTGATGTGCCCTTCCAGCTTTATCAATATGCCCAAAAGCACAAGATGACCAAGCAGGAGCTGAAAGACGAAGCGAAAGAATCTGAGGGCAGCCCTGAAATCAAAGGACGTATCCGCCAGCAGCAACGCGAAATGGCGCGCAGAAGAATGATGAGCAACATCCCGACTGCGGATGTGGTGATTACCAACCCGACGCACTACGCGGTAGCCGTACGTTATAAAGAAGGTGAAAGCGGCGCACCTGTCGTGGTGGCCAAAGGGGTGGATACCATTGCCCAGAAAATCAAGGAAATTGCCGCCGAACACCAGATCATGACGCTGGAGTCTCCCAAACTGGCACGTGCCCTGTATGCGCACACTGAACTCGAACATGAGATTCCACAGGCTTTATATGCGGCGGTAGCAGAGATTCTGGCGTATGTATTCCAGCTGCGTGTATTCAGGCAGCACGGTGGCGTACGTCCGGCCATGCCTGGCAATGTCCCGGTACCTGACGCACTGGACCCGCATGCACTGGTGGCAACACCACCCAGCGCAACAGATATTGAATCACTATAGTAGGTGTAAGGAGTTTACATGAACAACTGGCAACAATGGATGGGAAAACTGGACGGCCGCACACTTGCCGCGCCACTCATTATTGTATTGCTGCTCGCCATGATGATTCTGCCGTTGCCGGCCATCATGCTCGATGTATTCTTTACCTTTAATATTGCACTTTCTATCCTGGTCCTGATGATAGGCCTGCAAACCACCAAGCCACTGGATTTTATCGCCTTCCCTACCGTGCTGCTGATGACCACCATGCTGCGCCTGGCCCTGAACGTGGCCTCTACGCGCGTGGTGCTGACTGAAGGCCATGCCGGCCCGGACGCCGCCGGTAAGGTGATTGAGGCTTTTGGCCACTTCCTGATCGGCGGTAATTACGCAGTGGGTATCGTGGTCTTTGTCATCCTGACCATTATCAACTTTACCGTGATCACCAAAGGTGCCGGCCGTATTGCTGAAGTGGGCGCACGATTCACCCTGGATGCGATGCCGGGTAAGCAGATGGCGATTGATGCCGACCTGAATGCCGGCCTGATTGGTGAGGACGAGGCCCGTCGCCGTCGCAAGGAAGTCAGCCAGGAATCCGAATTCTACGGTGCCATGGACGGTGCCAGTAAATACGTACGTGGTGATGCGATTGCCGGTATCCTGGTGATTATCATCAACATCGTTGGCGGTTTGATTGTCGGCATGGTGCAACATGACCTGAGCTTCGACGATGCGGTGAAAAACTACACCTTGCTGGCAATCGGTGATGGCCTGGTGGCACAGATTCCTTCCCTGGTGATTTCCATCGCTGCCGGTGTGGTAGTGTCACGTGTAGCCAATAATGAAGATATCGGCGGCCAGCTGATCAGCCAGCTGTTCGAGAATCCACGCGTGCTGGGCTTTACTGCCGGTATTATCGGCAGCATCGGTCTGATTCCCGGCATGCCTCACCTGGCTTTCCTGGCATTAGGCGGCATACTCGGTGGCCTGGCCTACAGCATGAAACAGAAACAGGCAAAAGCGAAACAGCAGGCTGCCATGGAAGCACAGCCGGAAGACAAGCTGGCACCGGCGAGCGAAGCAGAAGAAGCTACCTGGAATGATGTCCTGCCTGTAGATACCGTGGGTCTGGAAGTCGGTTACCGCCTGATCCCGCTGGTTGATAAAGGCCAGGGTGGCGAATTGCTGAAACGTATTAAAGGCATACGCAAGAAGTTTGCACAGGAAATCGGCTTTCTGGCCCCTACCGTACATATCCGCGACAACCTGACCTTAAAGCCTAACGCTTACCGCATCACCATGAAAGGTGTGGAAATGGCCAGCGGTGAATCCAATTTCAACCAGATGCTGGCGATTGATCCGGGCGCAGTCACGGGCGAACTGGATGGTGCCAAAACCACAGATCCGGCCTTTGGCCTGCCTGCAGTATGGATAGAGCCGGAGCGCAAGGAATATGCCCAAAGCCTGGGCTATACCGTGGTGGATGCCGGCACCGTGATTGCCACACACCTGAATCACATTATTTCCCTCAATGCCGGTGAACTGCTGGGCCGCCAGGAGGTACAGCAGTTGCTGGATCACCTGGGTAAAGATTCCAGCAAACTGATTGAAGAAATCGTGCCTAAAATGATTTCGCTTTCCACCTTGCAAAAAGTGTTGCAGAACCTGCTGAATGAAGGCGTGCATATCCGCGATATGCGTACCATCCTTGAAACGCTGGCAGATCATGCGCAATACAGCCAGGATGCCAATGACCTGACCGCAATGGTGCGCGTCAAGCTTGGCCGTGCCATCGTGCAGGACCTGTTCCCTTACAGTAATGAAGTGACTGCCATGGCCCTGGATGGTCAGCTGGAGCGTGTATTGCTGCAAGCCTTGCAAAACAACCAGTCCGCCCAGAACGGCATTGAGCCGGGCATTGCCGAGAGATTGTCGCAACAGACAGAAATGGCAGCCAGGCAGCAGGAACAGATGGGCCTGACCCCGGTATTACTGGTGGCTGCCCCGCTACGCCAGGCTTTATCCAGATTTTTAAGAAGAACCGTCCCGCATCTCAGAGTGCTGTCACATGACGAGCTGCCAGACAATAAATCCATTCGAGTGACCAGTTTAATCGGAGCGCAATAACATGAACATCAGAAGATTTTTTGGCAAAAATGCACGTGACGCATTGGCTCAAGTCAAGCAGGCATTGGGTGAAGATGCCATTATCGTCGCCAATCGCAGTGTCAATGGCGGTACCGAGATCATGGCCATGCTCGAATCCGATATTGAAACCACAGGCAACCAGCAGGCAGAGTCGCAAACCGACCATACCCGCAGTCTGCTGGATTTCGTGACTGGCAAAGAACAGCCGCGCCCTGCGCCGCAAGCTGCGGTACGTGTGCCGGCTCCTGCACCTGCGGCGACGGAAGATACCACCACTGAGCATGCCATCATGGATATGTTCAAGCAGCACAGTGAGCAACAGGAACAAGCCTACCAGCTGGCTACACAGACACTGGAAGACAAAATGCAGGGCATGATGCAGGAAATGCGTCATATGCGCAGTCACTTTGAAACCCAGATGAGTGCCATGACCTGGCAGCATCACCTGCAACATAGCCCGGCAAAATCCAAAGTGCTGAGCACCCTGTTGTCTGCCAGTTTCAGTGCTGCCCTCTCCCGTCAGATTGCCGAAAAGATGCCGCAACACATTGATGTCAACAAGGCTGCAATGTGGGCAAAAGAAGTCATCAGCCGTAATCTGCACACCCTGGATGATGAAGATGCATTGCTGGACCGTGGTGGTGTTTATGCCCTGGTAGGACCGACTGGTGTGGGCAAAACCACGACCACGGCCAAACTGGCTGCCCGTTATGTCATGAAACACGGCACCCAGAATCTTGGCCTGATTACAACAGACAGCTACCGTATCGGCGGCTACGAGCAGTTACGCATCTACGGCAAAATTCTGGGCGTGATGGTGCATGCGGTTAAAGATGAAGAAGACCTGAAAATCGCACTGAATGAATTAAAAGGTAAACACATGATCCTGATTGACACGGTAGGCGTCAGCCAGCGTGATCAGGCGGTGACAGAGCAACTGTCCATGCTGAGCCGGGCAGATTCACCGATCCAGAAACTGTTATGCCTGAATGCAACCTCCACTGGTGAAACCCTGACTGATGTGATGCGCAGCTACAAAAAACATGAAATAAGCGGTTGTATCGTCACCAAACTGGATGAAGCGGCGGCAATCGGTAATGTACTGGATGTCCTGATACGCGAGCGCATGCGTTTGTACTACACCACCAGCGGTCAGCGCGTGCCGGAAGATATTGAAGTTGCCAACAAGCAGGCACTGGTTGAACGTGTGTTAACGCCGCATCAATCCAGCCTGCCTTATCAATACCTGGATGAAGAGTTGCCACTGGTGATTTCCAGCATGATGCAAGCTCAGGGAGAGTCACATGTTTAGCGATTACGATCAGGCCGATGGCTTGCGTCGCATCATGGCCAAATCCTCTGCCCGCATCCTTAGTGTCATCACTGCCAATGGTCAGCCCGCGGGCATCTGGCTGAACCAGCTGGCGGCCAGCATGGCCGGTGCCGGGCAGCGTGCCTTGCTGATCCATGCGATGCCGCAAGCTGTGACAACCCATACTTTGCATGCGGTTGCCTCAAAGAAAAGCATTCTGAGTCGTGCCATTGTCAAACATCCGCATGGCTATGACCTGGCCGCTTTAACTGAAAATAGCGCATTAAGCTCCGCCTTATCAGACGATGTAAAAACAGCACTGGACGGTATAGTGAACCGACTTGCATATGACTACGATACCGTCATGATAGAAGCACAACCGGATCAACATGAGCAACGCCTGACATTACCTGTCATGGCGCAGCATGCCCTGGTGATCCAGATGGAACGCAGCGAAGAGGCGATTAAATCGGCTTATATCACGATCAAGCGCCTGTGCCAGCAGCATACGCAGCAAGCATTAAGCATTATGGTGACGGATGCCAGCCACGCGCAAGGCCAGCAATATTTCATGCGCCTGAATCAGGTATGTGAACAGTTTCTGGGCATCTCCCTGAACTTTCTGGGCGCAGTACCGGGAATGAGCGCGGTGCAGAATAGAAGTGGCATCCATCATCGCAATGAATCCTCTCCTGCGGCTCAAATGGCCCTGGCGTTTAAAACCATCACCGGTAGCCTGGAGAAACAACGTTTAGCCAGCCCTGCACTGGCGGCTGTCTAAAACAAAGAGGAAAAACATGTATACCGCTAAAGGCACAACGAATAATACCGACCACATGCTGAAGCAGCATAGTGGCATGGTCAAGCGCATGGCCTACCAGCTGAAATCCAAATTGCCTTCCTGCGTGGAGGTGGATGACCTGATACAGGCAGGCATGATAGGCCTGATGGACGCCATACAGCGCTATGAAGATACGCATGGCGCACAGTTTGAAACCTATGCCTCGCAACGCGTACGCGGTGCCATGCTGGATGAATTACGCGGTGCTGACTGGTTACCGCGCGGTATCCGTAAAAACATGCGGGACATCGAGGTTGCTGTGCAGCAGCTTGAACAAAAATTTGGCCGTCCGCCCACCGAGTCTGAAATTGCCAAGCACATGAACTTCAGCCTGGAAGATTACTATGACGTATTGAGTGACTGCCAGGGTCACCAGCTGATTTACTACGAAGACTTTCACGATGATGACAGCAGCGAACATTTTCTTGACCGCTACGTCGACGATGATAGCAGCGACCCGGTTAAATCCCTGCTGGAAAGCGATTTCCGTGAAGCATTGATTGACTCTATCGAACACCTGCCCGATAGAGAAAAGGTCCTGATGGGCCTGTATTACGAGCAGGAGCTTAACCTCAAGGAAATCGGCGCCATTATGAATGTATCCGAATCACGTGTCTGTCAGCTGCATAGCCAGGCCGTTGCCCGGTTACGTGCTTCAATGCGCGACAAGGCCTGGACCGGAGCGGCATAATGGATTGGGGTAGTCTGGCCGGCCTGGCCATCGCCCTCGCCGGCCTGGTGCTGGGGCAAACCATAGAAGGCGGCCACCTGAAATCTCTGATGCAGCCGGCTGCCTTTGCGGTGGTCATGCTGGGCACGATAGGTGCCGTTCTGCTGCAAACGGAACTCAAACTGTTTATCAAAGGCGTGCGCATGCTGCGCTGGGTATTTGTACACCCGCAGGATGACCGTCAGAAACTGGCAATCAGGATCAGCCAGTGGAGTCTGCAGGCACGCAAGGAAAGCGTGCTATCCCTGGAAAACCTGATTTACCGCGAGCAGGACCCTTTTATACGCAAAGGATTACAGTTACTGGTGGATGGCACGCCGGCCGACCGTATTCGTGAAGTGTGCGCGATCGATATGTATTATTTTGAAGCACAGGAGCGCGATGCCATCAAAATCTGGTCTGCGGCCGGTGGCTATGCGCCAACCGTCGGCATTCTGGGCGCAGTACTGGGATTGATTCACGTGATGGAAAATCTTTCCGACCCGGCCAAGATCGGTAGCGGGATTGCCGTGGCATTTGTGGCCACGATTTATGGCGTGGCGCTGGCTAACCTGGTATTTCTGCCGATTGCCAACAAATTAAAGGGCCACGTGCAACATGAGATGTCACGTCGCGAAATGCTGCTGAATGCATGGGTATCCATCGCTAGGGGCGATAATCCCAAACTGGTCAGCGAACGGCTGGAAGCCTATCTGCGCCTCAGGGAGTCGTAATGTACCGGCGCAGAAGTCATGAGGATGAGGACGACAACCATGATAGATGGCTGATTTCCTATGCGGATTTCATCACGCTTCTTTTCGCTTTTTTTGTCGTGATGTATGCCACGTCCACCATTAACCTGAATAAATACCAGGCATTATCCACAGCCGTGGTCACGGCTTTTCAGGGTGAGCCAGGTCAAACACCTTCCATGGATATCCAGCATCCATCCTTGTTGCAGAACCAGAGCGCCATCCTGAAACCACTGCCCTTGAATTACCTGTATCAGGAAAAGAAACAGCGTGATCAGGAAAGGATGTATGCAATTGGGCAGCAGCTGGCCAATTTGCTTGCGCCATGGATAGAGCAAAAAAAAATATTTGTCACCCAGGGAGAATTCGGTATCGATATCGTGATGCTGAGCAGTTTCCTGTTCAAGGCAGATGACACGGTATTTTCCGATCAGGCCCCTTATGTGCTTAAACTGATCAGCGGGCAATTAAAAAAAGAGGTGCGCAACATTCAGGTTGAAGCCCACATGGATAAGCATCTATTTGCGCAGGAAGTCAGCCCTGATATGCGCCGGTGGGAAATGACTGCCGCACAAGCGGCACGAGTGGCGGCTGTCCTCAACACACGCGGTATCCCGAGCAAGCGGTTATCGGCCAGTGGACTGGCCGACACCAGACCGGTCTCCAGCAGTGAAAATGCACTGGCCCAGGCCATGAATACCCGCATTATCATCCGCGTGCTGACTGCAGAAAGCAATGCGCAGCAGGCAAGCAATAATACGGCTCAATTAAAAATTGAGCCCGGCGCTGATACTGCGCAATAGTCTGCGCCACAAGCGCCTGCTGCAGGTCTTGCCGGTTTGCTGAATCGCTCGCGCGCCGGATTAAACCAGCACCTGCTCCAGCCAGGCATTGAACGCCTGTACGGACATCGGTTTGCCAAACAAATAGCCTTGATAACGGCGACAGCCATTATTCAGCAACAGCTCCATCTGCTCGGGTGTTTCCACGCCTTCTGCAATCACACTCAGATACATGCTTTGCGCCATGGCGATAATTGTCCGAACAATGGTGCGGTCATGGCTATCCGTCACAATGTCATTCACAAATGACCGGTCAATCTTCAGCTGGTACAAAGGTAATTTCTTAAGGTATTGCAAGGAGGAGTAACCGGTACCGAAATCATCCAGCGAAAACTGGATGCCCAGCTGACTGAGCTCATTCATGATGCTGACTGCATCATCCACATTTTCGAGCAGCAGGCTTTCTGTCAGCTCCAGCCGCAAGGCATTCGGATTAATCTGGTGATGCTGGATACAGCTTTTAATCATGGCAGTGAAATTTGCCTGCCTGAACTGCCGCGCGCTGATATTCACCGACAGGCTCAGGTCGCTGGTTTTACGTACGCGCTGCCATTGCGCAATCTGCGCGCAAGCCTGGTCCAGTACCCATTGCCCCATTTCTACAATCAAGCCGCTGGATTCTGCCACCGGAATAAACTGCGCCGGCGGGATAAATCCGCGCTCGGGATGCTCCCAGCGCAGCAGGACTTCTGCCCCGAATGGTCGCCCGGTATGATCCACCTGTACCTGATAGTGCAGGCGCAGCTGTTCCTGCTCAATTGCCTCGCGCAATTCCTCTTCCAGCATGACCTGGGTGGCAATCTCTGTCTGCATGCCAGGTTCGTACAGGCAACTGCTATTGCGGCCCGCCTGCTTCGCCCGGTGCATGGCAATATCTACAGCCTTCACAAAGTCAGTATCTCGCATTTCCAGTTCATTAAAACTGCATAAGCCCATACTGGCGGTAATAGACAGCTTGCGGTTTCCCAGTTTAAAAGGCTTTTCGAATATTTTCTGCACCCTGCCCTGCATGGCCCATACCTGCTGCAATGCGGTATCGCCATGGCTGCCCAGCCCTGACAACAGTACCAGGAACTCATCTCCGCCCATGCATGCCAGGAAATGGGGAGCGACTGTTTTCTGCAGGCGCTCTGCCACCTGTTGCAGCAGGCTGTTACCTGATGCATGGCCATGGGCTTCATTAATCCATTTGAAATGGTCCAGATCGATATAAATCAGCCCCCGGTATTCACCTGTGGTGGCCTGCGCCTGCACCTGCTGCAGCAGCTCATAAGCCTTCCTGCGGTTAGGCAAGCCTGTCACTGGCTCCAGATAAGCCAGCGTTTGTATGGTATCGCGTGAAAGATGCCGGTCGACAACGATGCTGACCAGCTTGGCAGTCTGCGCAATCATAGACTGTTCATAGCTGTCCGGCACTTGTGGCTGGCGATAGTAAATGGCCAGTGCGCCCAGAATGTCACCGTCAGCTGTCAGCAAAGGCTCGGCCCAGCCAGCCTGTATCCCCGCTGCCTGCGCTGCACGACGATGATTCACCCAGTAGGGATGGGTCATGACATTATCGACAATCACACGCTGTTTCAGCGCAATTGAAGTTGCCAGCGAACCATTGCCTGCCTCCAGTTGCAGTTGGCAAAGCGTTTCCAGCATGGCCTGGGGTAAAGTCGGCGCAATCACCGTTTGTACCAGCTTTCCCAGTTGCTGGGTAAGCACAATCGCACAATACAAGTCGGTATGCATGGCCTCGATATCGCGCACGATTTTTTCCAGCACACGCGTTGCATCCGGCTCCTGCAACACCAGTGTCAGCATGGAAAAATTAAAACGCTCGTAAACGCTGGCCCGCGAGCTATCCTGCGGCAAGGCTGGTAACGGTTGAGATTCAGTCGTGATTTCACGCACCAGCAATAAAATACGTGCGTTGCCTGCCTGGTCGATAAAGTCCCGTGTTGTGCATTCCAGCCAGCGCTTGTGCTGATCGTGCAAGGAGATTTGCAACGTGCGTTGAGCAACATCTGGCATATCCTGGGACAGCATTCCCTGTAGCGGGCCATGCACCATCAGCGGCAAATAGCTCCATATCATGGGAGCAGCCGGATCAGCATGCGGGTTTGCTGGAATATCTGCCTGGTTGAATAACCATAAAGAGGTGTATCCACCTTGATGGTCTATATCGGCGGCCAGGTAAAAACCGGAAGGCTCCAGACTGGACTGCCATTGCTTAAATATTGTGGCTAATACGGGATCTGCCAATACGGACTCTATTGGCATAACATTCATTTTTGACATCACACGCCTTCACAACCCAGTGCAAATCCAACTGCCGACAAAAGGCCATTGCCTGCCTGCCGGTTGCCACACCCCCAGAAGATTATTAGTAAGTGCAGTCGATCTTTTGCTGCGCTTTTTTATGTTTACGATAATGTGTCTAAAACTGTCTTCAATGTCAAGCCACAATTAGGTTTCACATGATGAAAATTCCATAACCATTTGATTTATAATTGGATATATTTCACTTCGGCAGTCGACGCATCAACATCAACCCGGTAAAAATCGCAGTGTAAATCACCGGCTCGCTGATATCCCTTTTGACCAGCCACCAGAAGTGCAGCAACGCCAGCACGCCAATGATATATGTCAACCTGTGTATGCGCTTCCAGTGCTGTTTGAGAAGACGGATTGCCCGCTGATGGGAGGTCGCCGCCAAGGGCAAGGTCAGCAGCCAAGCGCTGGCTCCAACCAGTACATAAGGATGCTTGATAATATCTTTGGTGATCTCTGGCCAGTCAAACATGTAATCCAGCCACACATAAGCCAGCACATGCAGGCAGGCATAGGCGAACATCCATAAACCCAGCAAACGGCGTACGGCAATGAACCATGCCTGCCGGGTCCATTGCCGCAAGGGAGTGATGCTTAACGAAAGCAGCAAAAATACCAAAGCCCAGGTGCCGGTGGAGCGCTCGATGAACTCTACCGGATTCGCGCCCAGATCATCCGTAAATCCCAAGTATAACAGGCGCAATGCAGGCAGACAGGCGCCTGTCCAGATCAGAACTTTAAGCGCACGAATATTGGTGACCGGGTTGCTTGAGAAAAAAGGCATGCGAGGAGGATTTTATTTAAAAATTTCTTTTTAAATCCATCCCGGCATATAACGGTGCAACTTCATCATAGCCATTGAACATTTTTGTTTTTATCCGTCCGGCAAACAGGCCTGCGCCTATGCGTTTTTCCGACGATTGTGTCCAGCGGGGATGATCCACCTGCGGATTCACATTGGCATAAAAGCCATACTCCCGTGCGCTGGCCTTCATCCATGTCGTCGTCGGCATATGTTCGACAAAACGGATGGTACTGATGGCTTTGGCACCTTTAAAGCCATATTTCCATGGCACGACCAGTCGCACAGGCGCGCCATTCTGGTTAGGCAATACCTTGCCATACAAACCCACGGCCAGTAGGGTCAATGGCTGCATGGCTTCATCCATACGCAAGCCTTCCGTATAGGGCCAGTCAAGCACAGGCATGCGCGCACCAGGCATATGACGTGGATCGTTATAGGAGACAAATTCAAGATATCTGGCATTACCCGTCGGCTGGGCCCAGTCAATCAGTGCCTTCAATGGCAAACCTACCCAAGGGATCACCATGGACCAGCCCTCTACGCAGCGCATGCGGTAAATACGCTCTTCCAGAGGTGCCAGCTTAAGCAGTTGTTCAATATCCAGTGTTTTGGGCTTTTTGACGTGACCTTCTATGCTGATGGTCCAGGGCATGGGTTTGAACAACACAGCCTCACGGACCGGGTCTTCTTTACCGGTGCCAAACTCATAATAATTATTGTAATGAGTGATGTCGTCTTCACTGGTCAGCGTTTCTTCCTTGCCATAAGCAGTTTTGCGGAAGCCCAGTGTTTGTGCAGCATGCGCCTGTGCTGGCAGCAACAGGCCGGTAGCGATCGCCCCTGTCACCTTGAGCAAGCTGCGTCGTTGTTCGAACAATGCCTGCGGTGTGATTTCGGAAGGCGCAATATTGGCCGGATTGCGGCGATTGTTATCCAGTAGCATAGGTTTTCCTGTCAGTCACATTGACTTGCTGTTCGTTGCGTAGACAGGAAAGTCAGGGCATGAATTCCCCAGAAACAATTTCTGACGTATTCAATGCCCTCAAACCGGCGGGTTATCTGGCTTTTGCCAGCATGTCATCCAGCTCTGCATCCCTCAACTTCAGTGCAATGGCTTCCGCCTGTTTCACCAGCTGATCCGCACCTGTCATATCACCCTGTTCACGCTTTGTTTCAGCCCAGTAAAGCGCTGTTTTCGCTTCATAAAAAGCGCCCCCGTTTTCCCGGGCATAATCTATCAGGCGCTGGTAAGTTCTGCCGGCCCCGACATAGTCTTTTTTACTGGTGAATAATTTCCCCAGCGTCAGGCTGGCTTCTGCATATTGATCCGGTGAGCCAGTCTTCTGCAACATCATGACACCTTTCAGCTGGTATTCAATCGCCGCATCCAGTTGCTGCAATTGCTGATAGGCCATGGCTTCATGCACATAACTGTCTGCACGTTCATCGTCATTGGCAGCCAGTTTCTCACCTGCCTGGAAAGCCTGTAAAGCTTCTGCATACTGGCCATTTTCGTACAAAGCCTCACCAGTGAGGTTATGAGCCACACGCACATAGCGTACCAGGCCCTGCTGTTCACTGAACTTGAGCGCCTGCTGGTAGCTCTCCAATGCGCCAGCAGTATTTTTTGCCGCTTGTTGCGTGTTGCCTAACAGCATGTAGGCCGAAATCAGATCCACGCCTTCTGCTTTAAGACTAATAGCTTGCCTGAAGCTGTCCTGTGCTGCGGCATTCTGTGACAAACCAGCTTGTGCACGCCCTTTGCACAACCAGAATTCAGGCTGGCCGGCATGCTGCTCGGCAATGGTGACCGCTTGTGCATACTGATGCTTGTCAATCGCCGCATCACAAGCGTCCAGCGCCGAATCTTTCGCAAAAGATTCATTTATAATCAATAAATTAAACAATGCTATTAAAGTTAATTTTGAATACATATTAAAATAAGTCCGGTTGCTCTGGAGAAGTTTCTGGCCCTGTGCCGGCAGGATGCAACATTGCCAATAAAGCAGACTCTTCCAGAATGGGTATCTTCAGTGTCTGCGCTTTTTCCAGCTTGCTGCCCGCCTCGGCGCCGGCCACCACATAACTGGTTTTGGCCGATACACTGCCGCTGACTTTACCGCCTGCTGCCTCAATCATGGCTTGCGCCTGATCACGTTTAAGTGTGGGCAAGGTGCCGGTGAGTACAAATGTTTTACCTGCCAGCTGGGCAGATTGAGTTTTCTTCGGAATATCTGCCCATTTTACGCCCAGTGTCCGCATGGCAGAAATCACTTCACGATTATGCGGTTCCTGAAAAAACTGATACGCCGCTTCTGCCACCACCGGGCCGACATCATTGACTTGCATCAATGCCTCCACATCAGCATCCATCAATGCTTCCAGGCTGCCAAAATGCTGCGCCAGATCTTTGGCGGTTGCTTCGCCTACATTGCGGATACCCAACGCATAGATAAAGCGTGGCAAAGTCGATTGTTTGCTTTTTTCAATGGCATCCAAGACGTTCTGTGCCGATTTCTCGGCCATACGCTCCAGACTGGCAAGGGTCGGCAGATCCAGGCGATAAACATCATCCAGATGGTTCACCAGATTGCCTGCCACCAGCTGGTCGACCAGTTTTTCGCCCAGCCCCTCAATATCCATGGCCCGTCGTGAAGCAAAGTGGGTGATCGCCTGTTTACGCTGTGCCGGGCAAATCAGCCCGCCTGTGCAGCGCGCCACGGCTTCATCCTGTGGACGCACAATATGGGAACCACATTCAGGGCACAGCAGAGGCATTACAAACGGACGTACATTTGCCGGACGCAACCCGACTTTGACAGAAACCACTTCAGGTATGACATCCCCTGCCCGCCTGACTACTACCGTATCACCGATATGAATATCCTTGCGACGCAGCTCATCTTCGTTATGCAAAGTCGCATTGGTGACGGTGACGCCGCCGACGAAAACCGGTTTCAATCTGGCGACGGGTGTAATCGCTCCCGTACGCCCTACCTGCACGGTAATATCCTCAACAAGGGTTTCTGCTTCTTCAGCCGGAAATTTATGTGCAATGGCCCAGCGCGGCGCACGCGACACGAACCCCAATGTTTCCTGCAGTTCAAAAGCATTGACCTTGTACACCACGCCATCAATATCAAATGGCAGGCTGCTACGCTTTTCGCCGATCTCGGCATAGTACTCGCTCAGGCCTGCGGCCCCGGTTTTCACGGCCCGCAGAGGCGTGACCGGAAAGCGCAAGTCGGCCAGATACTGCATGGCTTCGGCATGTGAGTGCAATTCAGGTATGCCTGCGCTGGCACCCAGGCCATAAGCGAAAAAGTGCAGTGGCCGTCTGGCGCTGATACTGGAATCAAGCTGACGCAGGCTGCCTGCCGCCGCATTGCGCGGATTGGCAAACAGCTTGCCTCCGCTGGCAGCCTGTTGCTGATTCAGTTTTTCGAAGTCTTTTCTCAACATCAGCACTTCGCCACGCACTTCAAGTAAAGAAGGCGGATGAGGCAGTGCCAGATGTACGGGAATAGCGCGGATAGTTTTCAGGTTATGCGTCACATTCTCACCTGTGTAGCCGTCACCGCGAGTGGCGCCTTGTACGAATACACCATGTTCATAAGTCAAGGTAATTGCCAGACCGTCAAACTTGGGCTCGACCGCGTATTCAATCTGCGCTTCTCCTGTGCCCTCACGCACCCGGCGGTCAAAAGCTTCCAGCTCCTGTGTGCTGAACGCATTATTCAGCGAAAGCATGGCCTGCCTGTGCTGCACGCTTTCAAACGCGGCCAGTGCCAGCCCGCCTACACGCTGACTGGGCGAATCCAGTGTAATCAGATCAGGATATTGCTGCTCAAGATTTAACAGCTCACGATACACGCCATCATATTCATTGTCGCTGACCAGCGGATCATCCAGCACATAATAGTGATAATCGTATTCGGCAATCCGCTGTTTCAGCTGCTGCAGAATCAGCGCAGCCTCATGGGCGGCCATCATCAGGAAAAGAGGCGTTTGGCATGGCCGCTGCCAGGCACTATGCCTTGTGTCGCCATGGCGTTAGAGATATTGCTTAGTTGCTGGCGTATTTTACTCAGCTGCGCATCCCCAATGGGCTTGCGGTTAACATCGATCAAACCGCCTCCCAGGCTGCTGGCCATACCGGACGCCAGCTCTACCATATGATCAAACACTTGCAGGCTATTGGCAGTTGTCGGAATATCCAGCTGGAATGTCACGCCGGTCATCACGGTTGATTTCAGCATCTCGGCAGAAAAAGGCTTGCCTTCATAGTTGCGTATCGAAAACTCAAGCTGCCCTTCCGGGTTGAATAATTCGAAGCGGCCATCAGCACTGAGCTGCATGCCGGAAGCTTCGGCCAGGCCACGTAACTTGGTCGCATGGAACATGCCTTGATTTGCCAGCACATGGAATTCAACGGCTTTATCCACCTCAATACAGAAAGCATCAATGGCTTGTGCCTGTTGCGAAGCCTGATATCCTCCCTGCCAGGCAACACTCAGTCCTAATGCTCGTGCCAGCGTTTCCATGGACTTCTGGAAACGTGCCAATGTTTCCTCACTGACCGGACCGCCACGGTCGGCGAGCTGCAGGCTGCATATCACTTCGCCAAGCGGTGTCTGGTCCTGCATGGCAGCCGCATCCATGGCCAGCACATCCAGCCAGTCAGTTTCAGCCACACGCTGTCCCCACAGGGTAGCATGATGAGGAAATGTTCTTACCTCCGCCTGCATTTCCTCCAGCTCAGCCAGCATGACGCCCAACGGCGCTTCAATCACGCCTATCCAGTCCATGGCCGAATGCAGTGCAGCCGGCAATGCCGCTTTGCTAACTACAACCGTCGATGTTTCAGCCGAAGGAGCAGGTGCATCAGCTAACGCTGCAGAAGTTGTTGCTAAAGGCTGATCAACAAGGGGTAATACAGGTTCCTGCGCATACTTTGCAGCTGTTTGCTGGGCTGAAGTTGACGGTTGCGTCTTGAGTTGGCCGGGAGGCGCATTCTTGCCTGGCTGTTTTTCCGGATCTGTTGTCAAGTGAGGTGCAGCCCCTGATTTATCTTTAGACTGGTCAGCGACTTTAAAGTCCGGCTCAAATTTGGCTGTCTGGCGTACGCGAGGCTCAGACATCCAGCCTTCCACATCTTCAGAGGCCGGGTTTTTATCTGTATCTGTTTTTTTCTTCGCAGCATTTTTGGAATCATCGACACTGCCATCCAGTACATCTGCACGGGTGTGGCTAAAGCGATATTCAACATCTTTGCGGTATTTTTTTTCCTGCCACCAGTTAAAAACAACCACTGCCAGTACGATGCTGGCGCCCAGCAATACCAAAATCATCCACAAATCAGTCATGTATGCTTACAATCCTTTAAAACTCCGCGATATGATACAACAAAACATGCCTTACGCCGCATGCATGCGTATCGCCTCATCAATATCCACATCCACAATCCGCGAGACGCCGGACTCCTGCATGGTCACCCCTATCAGCTGCTGAGACATTTCCATGGTTATTTTGTTGTGCGAAACAAACAAAAACTGGGTTTTTTCCGACATCACACGCACAAGCTGGCAAAATCGCTCGGTGTTACTGTCATCCAGTGGCGCATCCACTTCATCCATCAGGCAGAATGGCGCCGGATTCAGTCGAAACAGGGCAAATACCAGCGCCATGGCGGTCAATGCCTTTTCACCGCCAGACAACAATTGTATGGTGGTATTTTTCTTGCCTGGCGGTTGCGCAAACACCTGTACACCAGTGTCCAGAATCTCGTCACCCAGCAATTCCAGCTTGGCCTGACCGCCGTTAAACAGGGTCTGGAACAGCTCGCCAAAATGACGATTCGCTTCATCAAATGTCGCACGCAGCTTGCCGCGCGTTTCACGGTCTATACGCTGAATCGCTTCCTCCAGCGTTTCGCTGGCGGTCAGTAAATCCTTCAACTGGTTGTCCAGGTAGCCTTTGCGTTCCGCCTCAACTGCCAGCTCTTCAATCGCCGCCATATTCACAGGGCCCAATTGTTGTATCTGCTGTTGCAGTTTTTGTGTCGTTTGTGCCAGTGTCTGCGCATGACTGCTGACATCCAGCCCCTGCTGAATCAGCGTCTCATCAAGATCAGTCTCAGCCAGGGCTTGCTGGCATTGCTCCACCAGGAGACGACACTCCTGCTGTTTAAGGCGCCGCTGTTCGACAGCATCCCGCAGCGGGTGCAGTTGTTGCTCTGCCTGCAGGCGGTTTCGCTCTTGCTCCTGTAACGTATTTTCATACTCTGCCAGCAAGTTTCTTGCCTGTGCCAGCGCCTGTTCACAGTCGTGTTGCCGTGTCAGCGCCTGTGCAAGATTGGCTTTCAGCGTATCCATATTGCTGATGGCCAATGCCTGCTCCGTTTCCGCCAGGCGATGTTGCAAATGCTGGCTTTCCTGTGCATTCTGCATCAGGCGTTGCTGCAAATCATTGACAGCATTTTCAAGCAATGTCTGCTCAAACATTTGAGACTGATGTATTTTTTCAGCCTGCTGCACCGAATCCCGTAAATTGAAATAACGTTGCTCCACCTGCTGTTTTTGCGCCTGTGTTTCACGCGCGGCCTGCTCCAATGCCGCAACTTGCGACTGATGGTCTGCAATCTTCACCTGCACCTGCGCAATTTCCGCAGCCAATCCTGCCTGCCGGGTTTCCGCCTGGTTAATCTCCTGCTGCAATGCCGTCTGGCGATGCAAGGCATTGTCATGCGCCTGCTGTAAACGCGATATCTGCAGCTGGGTATCATGCATGCCGGCAGTCAGCTGTTTGATTTGCTGATGCACCTGTTGCTGTTGCTGGCGGACAGTTTGCAGACTGGTTTCCAGTGATTGCATTTGCTGCTGCGCGACTGTCACCGTTTCTTGCGCATTCGCTAAACCCGCCTGCAGTGTATCCAGTTGCTGCTGCCGCTCCAGCACGCCCTGCATCCGGGCCTGACGGCCATGAAATACTGCGCTATAACGCTGGTAAACATCACCATTTCTGGTCAGCAGACTGATACCTGCCGGCAACTTGTCCTGATAATCAGCCAGCTGCCGCATGTCATCAAGCACATACACCCCCGCCAGCCAGTGATGCAAGGCAGCAGCAATCCGGGGCTGCCTGATGGTCAATAAACTGTATAAACTGGGCAAGCCCTGCCATTGCTCAGGTGTGTTTTCCTGAGATGAAGAAGCCTTAACCACAGCCAGCGCGGCCTGTGGATGCGGTAACTGCGAAAAATCCGGCGGGCTGTCAGGTAACAGCGCATTTAATTTATGCCCGAGGAACGCTTCCAGTGCAGTCTGCCACTGGCTATCAATCTGCACGGCCTGCCATAAACGTGCAACTGACTGTAGCCCTGTTTTTCGTAGCCATGGCTCCAGTTGCTGATCCTGTTGTATGCTCTGCTGCAACTTCTGCAGAGACTGAATTTCGGCTTCCAGCTGGTGCAGGTCACGTTGCGCCTGTTGCCATACATGACGGCTTTGTTGCAAGGCCTGCTGTTGCGTGGTTTCCTCTGTACCTAGCTGCACGAGTTGTTGTTCGGCCTGCTGCAGGGCGGATTGCTGTTCACTTAACTGCTGTTGATGTTTTCCCAATGCCTGCATGTCCGGCAATACCCACCGCCCCAGTTCATCCTGAAGTTGCTGCAACCGCTGCGAGATCTCGGTCAAATTACGCTGGATGAAATTCGCATTATTCTGCTCCAGCTGGATTTGCTGGCGGCAGTGTTGCACCGCTTGTTGTGCCTGATCAGCAGCCTGCTGCACAGCTTGCAGGCGTAATGATTGCTCAGGTAAATCCTGCTGCATTGCCTGTACGGATGCGGCATGCTGAGCGACACTTTTCCCGGCAGCAGCAAAAGCCGCAGTTTTTTCTGCCAATTGTGCCTGTAATTGCTGCTGTTGCTGGGCGGTACGCGCCTGCTGCCCCTGCAACTGCTGCTGCTGCTGTAACAACCGGTTACGTGCTTCTTCGGACTGCTGGACTTGCAGGCCTAGATTGGAAACCTGGGCATTGATCTCATAAAAGTCGGCCTGGGCTGCATGCAATTGTGCGGAAGCTTCCTGCTGCTGCTGGCGGGATTGCTCCAGCGACAGCTCATTACCGCGCAAAGAAGCCATTTGCGCTTCCAGGGCAGTCACGGCTTTTTCTACCGCCTGTGAGGCAGCCTCATGGGCAGAGACCGCATCGCGTTTGCGTAACCACCACCATTGTGCCTCTGCCAGCTTGTAGGCTTCCTGCAAGGCGTGAAATTTTTGCGTGACCTGTGCCTGTGCTTCCAGCCTGATGATCTGCTTGTTCATCTCGCGCGAAATATCTTCTATTCGTGCCAGGTTTTCCCGGGTATCGCGCAAACGCAGTTCTGTTTCGCGGCGACGCTCTTTATACTTGCTGATACCGGCTGCCTCCTCGAGAAACACGCGCAGCTCTTCCGGCTTAGCCTCGACAATGCGGGAAATAGTGTTCTGGCCAATAATGGCATAAGCGCGGCCGCCCAGTCCGGTACCCAGAAACAGGTCTGCAACATCACGGCGACGAACAGCGGTATTGTTGATGTAGTAAGTAGAGCCTTTATCGCGCTCGATCACGCGCTTGACGGAGATTTCTGCATATTGATTCCATTCCCCGCTGGCACCTCCCAGACTGTTATCAAACACCAGTTCCACACTGGCACGAGAAATAGGCTTGCGATTGCCTGAACCATTAAAGATAACTGCATCCATGGCATCAGCACGCATTTCCCTGGCCGAAGATTCACCCAATACCCAGCGCACAGACTCCATGACATTGGATTTACCACAACCATTGGGACCGACCACCCCGACACGCTGACCGTGCAGATGAATGGTTGTCGGGTCTACAAAGGACTTGAACCCCGCCAGTTTTAAATGTGTAAGACGCAAAGTAAGAAACCAGTTATAAGAATTTGAATTCAGGCTTAAGCGTTATAATACCCATTTTTACCCTGAACAATTAACAAACATGAGTACAACGAACGAACATTTGCTCGGTGGCAAACCCACCGCCGTGCCGACCAAGGCACTGGAAACTTTTGATAATCCTAATTCCAGTCGTGACTTTCATATCCATATGGAAATTCCGGAGTTTACCTGCCTGTGCCCTAAAACCGGTCAACCCGACTTTGCCGTGATTTATCTGGACTATATTCCTCACAAGCTGTGTGTGGAATTAAAGAGCCTGAAACTCTATATGTGGTCATTCCGTGATGAAGGTTGTTTCCATGAGGCCGTCACCAACCAGATTCTCGATGACCTGGTGACAGCGATTGACCCGAAATTCATGCGCGTTACAGCCAAGTTTTATGTTCGCGGCGGTATTTTCACTAATGTAGTCGCCGAGCACCGCGCGCCAGGCTGGCAACCGCAGCCTTATGTAGAGTTGTCGCAATTTAGCGCGCAGAGCAATATTCGCGGCTAAAAACCGGCCTGTTGCGAAGGCTAAACTTAAAAATTGTCAGTAATTCCGTTTTTTTTAAAGAATCCTGCGAAAAATCGTTGACAAGAAATCTGCCCGTCATTAATATGGCGCCTTCTTTGATTTGCAGCGCAAAACGAGGAAAATGCAGTACCAGGATTAGGGG
>CBIMYT010000019.1:0-47841 GCA_966248215.1 uncultured Methylophilus sp.
GCGGCCAGTCGGGTAATAGGCATTAAGTGAAATTAACCGCTCACTCTTGCGGTGAACATCCCAGAAAAAAGCCGAACAGGCTTGCACACAAGCCTGCCCGGTAACCATTACGCCATCGCAGCGGCGCCCACTTTCAGGCATTCTTCAGCGCATGCCCTGCAGGCTTCGGCACATTTGCGGCAATGAGCTGCAGGATGCTGCTCGCACTCTTCGGCACAGGCAGTACAGATTTCTGCACAATCCTGGCAGACCAGCTCGACAAACTCACTGTCGCGTGCAATAAAGGAAGCTGTCAGGCGGCAAAAGTCTGCACAATCCATATCCAGTTCAATACAGCTGCGCATCATGGGATTGGCTTCGCTTTCGCAGGCAATCGCACAGTTCTCGCATGCCTCAGCGCATTTTTTGCATAACTCCATACAACGTTTAAGATCTTGATCGGTCATGTCGTTCTCCAGCAGCAAGTCCAACAAAAAGCCTCCTGCGTATCACGCCGGGCGCAGGGCCCATGCACGCAGGAGGCAGGTTCAGGTGGCAACATTAGCGGGTGTTACCTGTTGCCCCGGTACCGGTTCCGCCATCTTCCGGTTTCTCATGGAAGCGTTTGCTTTTTTCCTTGGCGGCAGGATGTGCCTTCGGATCGCCGGAGCGCAGGTTATCGCCTGCACTGCCAGCATTATTATCTGGCTGGGCTTTGAGATAGTTGCCGTGATCTGTTGAATCAGGAACCTGGTTTTTTTGCTGATGCGCAGGTGGCGGTGGTACTTCCGGTGCGGCAATCGCCAGGCTGGAGGCACTTGCAAATACACAGGCTAACATCGTGGATAATAATTTATTCATCATATGTTCCTTATCAAGTTGTGAAAGAAGCTGCCTGCTTTCAGCAGGTATATGTCCATGCTACTGATCACGCTTTGGGCTGTATGTAAGTACGCCCACGAATGTCATGTAGGAAAATGCTGAACATTAACTATCTTCATTGCCAGTGGCTTCACCATGACTGCGCACCCAGGCAATCACTTTCAGCAACTCGTCAGGTGAAATCCCGTTATTGGGATCCGTGGGATCCATCAGCCCCTTGCCTTTGGCACCCATGCCACCGTTGGTGCCGTTCCACACTGTTTCAAACATGCCCTTGTTGGTCGCATCCTTGGCGTAATTGTAATTAGGGCCAGTCAACGCCGGACCCACCTGGCCACCGGCGTCAGCACCATGACATTGAGTGCAGGAGTAGAGCTGGAAGATTTTTTTGCCTTCTTTAATGGCATCTTCGTTACCGACGTAAGGGTTTTTACCGGTCGCCAGAAATTCCTTGGCTGCGGGGGTATCAAACAGTTCATGCTTGATTTCCAGCGGTGAGCCATCCTGGGTCTTCACAAACTGGATTGCTTTCCCGCTGCTGGCCGCAGCATCCCCTGAAGCAGCGCTGGTATCCGGCCCGCTGTCGTTCTGATTACACGCGGTCAGGCTGGCCAGCGCAATTATCATGGCAAGTGCAAGTTTGCTGTTCATTATCATTCTCCTTGAAATATTTCTGAAAATTCTATTTGCAGAATGATTATGAATAAAAGGCAAATCATCGCCCATGTAACAATGACGGAAAGTCCTGTAGGACTATTCGGACAGTTGTGAATCACCGTCGCCGCTGCACATGAAAAAGCCTGGCAATTGCCAGGCTTTCATCACAAACCGCTCGTTAACCGGCTTGTTTTTGTGGCTGCTGGGACTTGCCCTGCTGACTACCCGGTGCCTGCTGTTTGCCACCCTGCTGGGTTTGCTGCGACTGGTTGGCGCCCTGGTGGATTTGCGCACCACTTTGTTTTTGCTGTTGCTGTTGTTGCTGGGGTTGACCCTGCGAATTGTTCTGTTGTGAATTTGCTATGTGAAATCTCCTTTGTAAACCCGGCCATGCCGTTACCTGCATACCGGAATATTCAGTGAGCACTGCAGTAACGTGTTTACATCATAAAAGTGATGGCAGCGGGACTTTAGTGTCAACCGTCCGAAACTACTGTCAGAGTTTCTTTATTTTTCACCCTATCCATTGATAATCTCGCCGCCATTCGGATGGATGACCTGCCCGGTCATATAGGATGAAGATTGACCGGCCAGGAAGACATATGCCGGTGCAATTTCGCCGGGCTGGGCCGGACGTTTCAACGGTACCTGGTTACCAAATTCGCTGACCTTCTTCTCGTCAAAACTGGCCGGAATCAGAGGCGTCCAGACCGGCCCTGGAGCGACTGCATTGACATAGATGTCTTTATCTACCAGTTGCTTTGACAGGGAGCGCGTAAACGAGACTACCGCACCTTTGGTCGCAGAATAATCCAGCAATTCCGGACTGCCGCGATAAGCCGTCACCGATGCGGTATTGATAATATGGCTTTTTTTAGGCAGGAATGGCAACGCCGCCTTGACCATATAGAACATGGAAAAAATATTGGTGCGGAAAGTATGCTCCAGTTGCCGCTGGCTGATTTCCAGAATGCTGGGCTGCGGATATTGCTGGGCCGCGTTATTGACGACTATATCCAGCTTGCCGAACTGCTGCAGCGTTTCACGCACTGCGTGTTCGCAGAAGCGCTCATCAGACACATCGCCTGCAATCAGCAGGCAGCGACGACCATAGGATTCGACCAGCTCCCTGGTTTTTTGTGCGTCCTCATGCTCATCCAGGTAAACAATGGCGACATCGGCGGCTTCCACCGCAAAATGCACGGCCACCGCCCGGCCAATGCCGCTGTCCCCGCCAGTGATAATGGCTACCTTATCCTTCAGCCGTTCGCTTCCGCTATAACTGGCATCAATATAACAGGGAGTGGGAACCATATCTTCTTCCAGACCCGGTTGTACCAGCTGGTGCTGGGGCGGATTGATCTTGTGTTCAACAGCTTCCATATATGTTCTCCTGATAAATGAATAAGCAGTGATACTGGCTATCTTTTCAAATGACGGTCATGCGTATTGTCATTCAGCGGGTCCCTGGGTCTTTCGGGTGGCGTTTCGCGGGATTTTTCGCGATTAGGCAATCCTTCTGCCGGCACTTCGGGAGGCACGATCACGCCACCTTGATTCGGCATTTCCGGCGGGACATTCACGCTATCCGAATCTATGTGACAGGGTGGTTTCCGGGATGCCACCGAATCATCGCAAGGCGACACGGAATTATTGACCGGTGGTTTCCTGGCGGGGTCTGCCGCCAGGCCAGTAGCGATACCGCCTTGCAGTATCAGCAACATCAGAAAAAGCAGTGTTCGCATACATCTACTCCTTAAAGTACATGGTTCTCGCTTGCCTGTCTGAATTCTATGGCAACCCTTGGCCGGAAAGCGTCAGCCAGCCTCTGATTCGGCTGTAGGAATAAGCGTGCGGGGCTCGAAAATCACAGGAAATCACTTCGAAATCACTTCTGAAATTCCTCTATAAAACATGGTGTCAGAGAGGTCTGACAGGACAATCAGTGTCTGACCTATGTTGAAAAAGTAGTGTCATTTTTACACTAGCGCCTTATCAAACATCCACTTTCTGACAGACTGGCATCCGCAGGAGATCACCATGGGGCACCCGAATGACAATATGCAGCTTGATCACACCTGGCAATTCGAGGCGCTGGAAGAAAGTGGTGATATCAGTCGCGCCCGCTTCATCTTGAACCGCATGTTCCAGGATTTCCGTGGTGCATTTGCCATCCGCCTGTGGAACAGCAGCATGCTTTACATAGGTGAAGGCTCTCCCGCTTTCACCTTCTGCCTGGAACAAGCTTCCATCGTACGGGATATGGTGTTATCCGGTGACCCCATGCGGCTCGCCGCTGCCTATTTTGATGGCGACATCCACATTCTTGGTGACTTCAATGCGGCCATGCGCTTGCTTTACCACTTTGAAGCATTGTCACTGCCCTGGCATGAAAAAATGGGGCTGGTATTCCGTGCACTGATGCTGGCAGATCTTGAGGATGAGGATGCCACAGCCCCAGCATACAGCGGGTCCGCTGAACTGCTTTCAGACGTACCGCCAGCCATGACGCTGGATTATGAAATGCCGGCGGACTTTTACCGCAACTGGCTGGATGAGCAGATGCTGCATGCCTGCGCTTACTTTGGCGATGCCAGGCAGCCGCTGGCGCAGGCACAGCACAATCAGCTCGACCTGGTTTGCCTGAAGCTGCATTTGCAGCACGGTGACCACGTGCTGGATATAGGCGGCGACTGGGGCGCTTTTGCCTGCTGGGCTGCCAGGCATTATGGTGCATCCGTGCATAGCATCACCTCCAGCCCTGTCCAGTACGCCTATATTGTGGAAGAAGTCAAAAAACAAAGGCTGCAGAAGCAAGTCAGCGTGGAACTGTGTCACTATCAGGATTTGCCAGAAACCCGCCCTTATGACAAAGCCATCAACATGACCATGCGCAACCATGTGGGTCAGCAGCACCTGCCCGCCTATCTGGCCAAAGTGCATGCCATCCTCAAGCCTGGCGGCCTGTTTCTGCATCATGGTGTCACCAGCGAAAGTGCGGCCTGGCAACATGAAATGTCTACCGAATTCATTAACCAGCAGATCTTCCCCGATGGTGCATTACCTTCCCTGCCCCATCTGCAGCAAACCATGCAGGCGGCGAAATTTGAGATATTCAATGTTGAAGGTTTGCGCCGGCATCAGGCACTGACATTGCGCCGCTGGACAGAAAAGCTGGAACAGCATCACCTGCAGGTGGCCACAATGGCAGGTGAGCGTACTTATCGTCTCTGGCGCCTTTACATGACTGCTTGCGCAATACAATTTGAGCAAGGGGTCAATGGTATCCATCAAATTCTTGCCGTGCGCCGATAGACAGGCCACAGGACGGCTACAAAGGAGTAAACCGTGATGCAATTGAAGTCACTCTCGAATAATCATTTAACGCTCATTACCGCCGCACTGCTCGTCAGCGCTTGCTCGCAACCGGCAAAATTACCGGAATCAGCCGGGATAGGCCCCGATCCCGATCTGTCTTCCTACAACCCAGGATTGCTCCCTACTGTTCAAGTGGCCAAAGCTGTGGGATGGCCGGAAGGCAAGAAACCGATGTCGGCACCTGGGACTAATGTGGTGGCTTTTGCCGAAGACCTGCAGCATCCGCGCTGGTTATATGAATTGCCCAACGGTGACATCCTGGTCGCGGAAACCAATCATCATGAAAAACATGACGATTTCGACCTCAAAAGCTGGATTGCCAGCAAATTCATGAAGGACGGCGGTGCCAGTGCCGAAAGCATGAACCGGATCACGCTGTTGCGTGATAACGATGGTGACGGAGTGGCAGACGAGCGGCACATTTTCCTCCAGAACCTGAACTCGCCTTTCGGCATGGCCTTGATTGGCGATACTTTTTACGTTGCCAACGTAGATGCATTGCTGAAATTCCCTTATCAGGAAGGTCAAACCGAAATCACTGTCCCCGGTACTAAAGTGACTGACCTGCCGGCCAAACGCAACCATCACTGGACCAAGAATATCCTGCCGAACAAGGATGGCAGCAAGATTTATGTCACAGTCGGTTCCAACAGCAATATCGGCGAAAATGGCATGGAGCTCGAAAAGGAACGGGCCGCCATCTGGGAAGTGGAAGCCGCGTCCGGTAAACATAGCATTTATGCTTCCGGCCTGCGTAACCCCAATGGCATGGCATGGGAACCGGATACCGGTGACTTGTGGGTAGTGGTCAACGAACGCGATGAGCTGGGCAGTGACCTGGTACCTGACTATATGACGTCTGTCTCGCAGGGCGCATTTTACGGCTGGCCTTACAGCTATTACGGACAGCACGTGGATAACCGCGTCAAGCCGCAGCGCCCGGACCTGGTGGCCAAGGCCATCCCGCCGGAATATGCCCTGGGTTCCCACACGGCTTCCCTGGGTCTGGCAGCCGCCCGCGGCAACAACCTGCCGGAACAGTTCAAGAACGGTATGTTTGTCGGCCAGCATGGTTCCTGGAACCGCATTCCCTATAGCGGCTATAAGGTCATTTTCGTGCCGTTTGAAAGTGGCAAGCCGGCAGGCAAACCGATTGATGTGCTGACCGAGTTCCTGAATGTGGATGGTGAAGCCCAGGGTCGCCCGGTTGGCGTGCTGGTCGATAAACGCGGGCAGTTACTGGTGGCGGATGATGTCGGCAATGTTATCTGGAACGTGAAGGGAACAGATAAAACCAGATCCGCCAGCAAGTCGTGATGCTGCATGCGTGATGCGGTGCTGGCGCCTGCTGGTAACGATTGAGTCATGTTAAGTGCTGCGGAAACACCCGGTGCTTCCGGCTCGCCTGACAAGGAACCGGATACAGACGCGCATATCAAGCAGGAGAAGCTGCACTATATCCAGGATAACGTGCCCGGTTTCAGCCGCCGATGGGTGCGTAACAAATTCCGCTATTTCGACCGGCAGGGACAGGTCCTGAAAGACCGACAGCACTTGTCGCGTATCGAAGCATTACGGATTCCGCCCGCCTGGCAGTCGGTATGGATATGTCCCAGTGCCAAAGGTCATTTACAGGCGACCGGCAGGGATGCCAAAGGCCGCAAACAGTACCTGTATCACGCAGAGTGGCGCAAATTGCGCGAAGCGAAGAAGTATACGCACATGATTGAATTCGGCCTGCGATTACCGGTTATCCGCCGGCAGGTGGCCACGGATCTGGCCAGTCCGGGTTTATCCAGGAAAAAAGTGCTGGCCATGATGGTCTACTTGCTGGAAAACACCCTGATCCGGGTAGGTAACGATGAGTATGCCAGAACCAACCAGTCGTTTGGCTTGACCACCCTGCGCAATCGTCATGTAGATATTCAAGGGAGTGAGGTGAAATTTCATTTCCGCGGAAAAAGCGGTGTGGAACATGCATTGACCTTGCGTGACCGTCGCCTCGCCCGCCTGATTCGCAACTTGCGGGAGTTGCCGGGCCAGGCGCTTTTCCAGTACATGGATGCGGAAGGCCAGCGTCATGCCATCGGCTCAGCGGATGTCAATGAATACCTGCAGCAGATAACTGCCGGGGATTATACAGCCAAGGATTTCCGTACCTGGTTTGGCAGCCTGCATACCCTGCTGGCGCTGAGTGAATGCAGTCCTTTTACCTGTGTGACGGAAGCCAGAAAGAATATTGTGGCAGCGGTACGTTATGCGGCAGGCAAATTAGGCAATACACCTGCCATCTGCAAAAACAGTTACGTACATCCCCATATCCTGGATTGCTATCTGTCCGGAATGGCTTTTAATTCGCTGCCTGCCGGCGCCAGCCAAAACGGCACTGAGCTCAGTACGGCGGAAGCATACATGCTGCAACTATTGCAGTCAGGCAAAGTAATGGCCGGCAGGTCATGACAAACTCGCTTGCCTTGCATGAACAATCACGGCAACGCCGGAAACTGTTGCCGTCTCTGCTGCATTCAGCGGGAGACTTACAAGAGATGATCAAATTATTATTAATTTATGGCCATGAGCTAAGCCATTGTGCTTTACGTGACCTCCTGCGTGCCGATGATACGCTACACCTGGCACACGAGGCGGCCGAGGTCAGCGCAGTCCTCCCCAGGCTGCGCCAGCAGGCATTCGACATTATCCTGCTGGATGTATCGGCACCGGAAAAAAACGGTCTGGAGGCATTCTGTGACTTGAAGCAGGCGGCCCCACATATCCCCATACTGATTATTAATGGCAGTGACCACTCAGACCGCATGAACAATTTTGTCCGCCTGGGTTGCAAAGGCTATTTGTCCTATACCACGCCCAGTGAACAAGTGATTCCGGCCATTCAATCCATTGCCCGCGGCGAAACGTATGTCCGGCCGCAACATGCGCCGGTCACGACCAGGAATACCCCGATTCTGCATGAACGCTTATCCCTGCGTGAATTGCAGGTGTTTTTCAAGCTGATCAAAGGGCAAAGTGTAAATTCGGTGGCGGAAGAACTTGAAATTGCACCCGGCTCGGTGAGCGTGTTCCGTTCGAAAATCCTCAAGAAAATGAATGTGCACAACAATGCCGCACTGATTCATTACGCGCTTGCCCATCACCTGATCAGCTAGCGCTACCGCTGGTTGGTCAAACTAGCCATCGCTGATTAACCGCGGTCAGTTAAAACGGAAAGTTAAAACGAAACGACGAGACGGCAAAAATTTTGCACAGCGGGGAACCTCCTCCGGCTGTGCAAACGGGCAGTCGTTGCAGATGTTTTTAAAAAGTTTTCTTGATGGCAAACTGCAGTTGTTCAATGGCTTCCCATGAAATCAGGGAGCCGATCAGGATCACCGCAAATCCCAGCCCGGCAGTGCATACAATAGCCAGCGTCAGTGAGCCCACCGCCCCGCGCTCGCGAATACCGAAAATATATTTCACGCCACGATACACCAGCGCAATGGAGATCAGCACCGCGATACCATGAATCACCACGTTAAAACTCATGCTGGGCACCAGGTAAAACAGCGAGGTCAGCCATAATGGCGTGGTGGCGATAGTCATCATCAGCAAGGAATCCCGGAACCCCGGTTTGACATTGACCATTTCGGCCAGGTTTTGCGTAATCCAGGCCATAATCAGGATCACCCCTATCTGCAGCAATAACAACTCGGCACTGATGATCAGCAGGCGGTTGCCCGGCAGCTGGTCCAGAAAAAGTTTTGGATAATGATGGTATAGCCTGAAATACATCATCACGCAGGGAATCAGTGACAGCGGCAGAATATAAAACATCAGCAGCTGCATGGCGCTGGGCTTTTCTGCCGTGAGTAATTTTGCCTCTGTGCTTTTAGGCGTCACATAATAAAACAATCGGATGGGGTTCATGGTGGCCTCCTGAATACTGCTTGAAAACATTTCCGGCCAGACTGCGCTTTTACGGAAACTCTGGTGCCTATTATGCAATGTGGCATCAAACCCCATTACTCGATGATGTCTGATTCGACTGTAGGAAGAATCATCTTTTGTGCAAGGCGGATTCCCACAAATTTCCCGGTAGATTTGGGCTGAAACTGACAGGGAAATCAGGGAATTCCTACAGCCCTCCTTCCGGCTGGCTGCTTAAAATTGCAGAATTAGACCTTCTGCAAGGATAGATGAGATGACGCATTGGCTAGCTGCTAAAGCTTTACTTGGAATTCCGTTGTATGAATGGCTATATGCCGTTCTTGTGAGTGCCATTATTTATCTGGTGTTATTCAATGCCTGGCACCTGGGCATCAAGAAGTTATCCGCCATGGCACAGCATACTGCCACAAGACTGGATGATGTCGTAGTAGAAGTGCTGCAAGGCACGCAGCAGCTGACCATTCTGCTGATTTCCATCCTGCTCGGCCTGCGTGCGCTCGAACTGCCGCTGAAATGGGAAACCCGCCTGGATCACCTGTCCTTTATCGTCATCGGCATCCAGATCGCTGTATGGCTGAACCGTGGCGTAGGCATCTGGGCCCGCGAACACATAGCCGCCATCAATGGTCCTACGCCCTCTGTCAATCCGGTGATCACTACGGTACTGTCCTGGATTTTCCGTATTGCGATCTGGTCGGTCCTGCTGCTGACTATCCTGGCCAATGTAGGGATCAATATCACCGCATTTGTGGCCAGTCTGGGCGTCGGTGGTGTGGCAGTCGCGCTGGCGGTACAGAATATCCTCGGCGACCTGTTCGCTTCACTTTCGATCGGGCTGGACAAGCCTTTTGAAGTCGGTGACTTCATTGTATTCGGTGAGGTGGCCGGCGCCATTGAGCGCGTCGGCCTCAAGACCACCCGTATCCGCAGCATCAGTGGCGAACAGATCATTTGCAGCAATACCGAACTGCTGAAAAATACGATACACAACTACAAGCGCATGGAAGAACGGCGCGTGGTCTTCAACTTCAGCATCAACTATGCTACGCCACCCGAAGTGATTGAAGAGATTCCGGGCATAGTACGGAAAGCAATTGAGTCATTCGACAAGACACGCTTTGACCGCTCCCATTTCAAGGAATTTGGCGCCAGTGCACTGGTTTTCGAAACGGTATACTTCATTACCTCCACCGACTTTAATGTCTTTATGGATATCCAGCAGGCAGTCAACCTGCATATCATGCGCGAGTTCCATGCCCACCAGGTGCTGTTTGGCTTTAACACCATGACCCTCAATATGCCTGAACTGCGGCAGGCATCCGCCACCACCGCGTTAAATGGCAGTACGAATGCAGCGAAAAATGGCAAATCGCAGCGCTCGCAGCACTAGTGTGCGCCGGATACAGCAATTCTTACAAGGATTTGCGCCACTGGCCTATGCAGTATGACCGGGGAGCGGCTCATACTGAAAATACGATTTACTATCAACCTTATGGAGAATGAAAATGGCAGACAATGACGATATCATTTCCACGCTGAATGAACTTATTGAAACTTCCAGGGACGGTGAAGAAGGTTTTCGCAGCTCGGCAGAAAACGTAGAAGATCCGCGCCTGAAAGAGTTTTTTACGCGCCGCTCCCAGGAAGTGGCCGCCAGTGTGCGCGAACTGCAGGACCTGGTCCGTTCACTGGGGGGCGAGCCGGCCGAATCCACTTCTATTGGCGGCACCCTGCATAGACGCTGGATCGATATTAAAACCGCCTTCACTCGCAACGATACCGTAGCCGTACTGGAAGAAACAGAGCGCGGTGAAGATGTTGCCCTGAATGCCTACCGCAAGGCAGCAGAAAAGGACTTGCCCACCCATGTCAAATTTGTGGTGGTGCGCCAGCTGGAAGGCGCCAAGCGTAACCATGACCAGGTGAAACAGTTGCGGGACGCTTTTCGCGCTGAAGCGGCAATTCATTAAATCTTGCCGCAAAAAAAGCCCTCTCAATATACTGAGAGGGCTTTTTACTGCCGCTCGCTTTTACTGCTGCCTGGCTGCATCAGTGACCGGGCACGCTTCCTGTTCTGTTCCCCAGTCCTCTTTTACTTGCGAGAGCGTACGGTTGACCTTGACACTGCCTCCTTCGGTAGAGATCACCCAGCTCACCGGAATAAAGTGATGCGTTCCAGAAGCATCCTTCTTCAGTTTGATCAGATCTGAACTTACCAGATGATCAACTTCAGCAAATTGCTCTGCCTGGGCAGTGATGACAGGCATATCATTTTTAATTTCTTTGGCATCAATCATTGCATGCTTCCCTTCATGAAAATATTTAAAAATGGTAAGGCTCATTGTGCCGCCTGACGCAGTCAGGGCCTAGGCCATGTTGACTGAATTCCGTGTAGGAATCCTTAGCCTGCCCAGTCGGCAGACCGGCGTTGTCTGACACGAAAATCCTAGAATATCCTACGCCGCACGCCCGGGCACTCCGCTATGATGAATCCATGCGCTGGCGCAATGATGGCGCCGGGCAATCATCAACAGCAGGAGTAAATGTCATGGCTCTATTTTATGTCAGCGCCAGCAAACCGAAGGAAGACGTGCCGTTCTGGACTTCCAGCGTGATTGCACAGGATATGGAAGAAGGTTACCGGATCGGCAAGCAACGCTTTGAAACAGAGAATCCCGACCTGGACAGTGCCGACTACACAATAGTCGCGACCGGGGACCCTGTGGAGCAATCGCTAGGGCCGTAGCATGAAGGCTATGTTAACCATTTTCTGAATTAGCCATTGCCTGAAACTTTACAAAGGACAAATCAATGAAAATCCAGCCACAACGTACACCTGAACATATCAAGCTGGGCGAGCTTCTTGCCGACTACCAGATTGCCATGCTGACTTTCGAAGATCGCGACGGTAACCTGATCAGCCAGCCCATGGGCGCAATAGAAATGGACGGGGATGGTGCCATCTGGTTTTTTACCGACACCACTGCAGAGAGAACAAACCATCTGGAAAAGCTTAACCTGGCCTTCAGTGGTGAATCGGACGGTGTATATGTTTCCCTGTCCGGCTCGGGCGTGCTGGATGAAAGCATCTCCCGCAAGAACGCATTATGGACGCCGTTTGCCGAACCATGGTTTCCGCAAGGTCCGGCCTCACCCAATTTGGGCCTGCTCAAGTTTGTACCGCACGTGGCAGAATACTGGGATGCGCCACATAGCAAAGTCGTGAGACTGTTTGCCATGGCGGTTTCCATTGCCGCATCACGTCCTGTCGGACTGGGTGAGCATGAAAGACTGACGCACTTGTAAAACAGCTTTCAAACACGCAGCATCGCAGTTTGCAGCGTTTAAAAACAACAAACCCGGCAGAAAGAAGCCGGGTTTGTGATTGATGCAAGTGAAGCGTGAATTATTTATTCATCACGTACATGGTCACTTCAAAGCCAAAACGCATTTCAGTAGCAGCTGGTTTAGTCCACATAATCATCTCCTGGTTGGTGAGGAGCGCATCACCTGATGCATCTCGTTAGGATTCATAGTACGCACGTCCCGGGCAAAAGTCCTGCGTAGCTCCCGTAAAAAACACTCATGATTTTACGTAGTCAGGCAATACCTTTTTCAGCCACAACCAGCCTGCCATCGCTGAAAAGAACGATCCGGCCAGGATGGCCATTTTGGACAGCTGGATAACTTCATCCCAGCCATCAAACGCAAGATTGGTAATAAAAATGGACATGGTAAAGCCTATGCCTCCCAGCATCCCTGCACCTGCAATATGTGCCCAGCGTAGCGGAGGAGGCAATTTGCATACCCCGGCCAGCACGGCCAGCCAGACAGCCAGGGTAATGCCCACCGGCTTGCCCAGCAGCAGGCCGGCCATGATGCCGAAGCTGCCGGTATGCGAAAACAAGGCTGGCAGACTTTGCGGTGTGATGTGCAGGCCGGTGTTGGCAAAAGCGAACAGCGGCAGGATCAGAAAGGCCACTGGCCAGTGCAATGTTTTCTCCAGCACATGTGAAGGCGAATGTTGCGTGGCACTGAAGGGAATCGTGAATGCCAGCGCAACCCCGGCCAGCGTCGGATGAACACCGGATTGCAGTGTCAGCCACCACATGATTAGCCCGCCCAGCAAATAGGGAGGCAGTGTCCGCACCTGCAGGCGATTAAGCAGCCACAGGCAGGCTAATACGACCAGGGCCGCTGCAAGATAATCCAGGGAAAGCGACTTGACATAAAATATTGCAATCATCAGGGCCGCGCCCAGGTCATCAATGACTGCAAATGCCACCAGAAAGACTTTAAGTGGCGCAGGCACACGCTTGCCCAATATTGCTAACACCCCAAGTGCAAACGCAATATCCGTGGCCATCGGGATGCCCACTCCGGCCTGATATGCCGAGCCATGATTGAATTGCCAAAAAATCCATGCCGGCACCAGCATGCCGCCAATCGCTGCCACGGTGGGCAGCAAGGCGTTATTTAAACTGGACAGCTCTCCCACATAAAGCTCGCGCTTGAGCTCGAGGCCGATCAGCAGGAAAAAAATCGCCATCAGGCCATCATTAACCCACGTTTCCAGGCTCAGATGCCACCAGTAACTGTGCCAGAGCAGGTGGTAATACGGCGCCAGTGCCGTATTCGCCGTGACTAGCGCCAGCAAAGTGGCCAGTAGCAATAGCAGGCTGCTGGCCTGGGATGAGGTAAAAAAACGCTGTAAGTGGTCACTTAAGAAACGCATGATGCAATTCTAAACCAAGATCTGCCAATCGCTAGCAGGCATTGGTTTATCCAGACTATTCGCCAATGGCGAAACCGATACCTAACATGGTTTGTGCCTGGTTGTAATCCAGCAGTGATACGCCATAGCCACTGGCCAGCATGGCATAGAATTTGACGCTCTCGCTTTTCAGCGGTTTGTATTGCACATCAAATTTGACATAGCCTTTGTTATCACTGCGCAAGTTGTTGCGTAAAGTCACGCTGGCCGCGGTGTTGCCGGCTTCACTCTCCCAGCGCAAGGTCATGTCACCATAACCCATGTATTTGCTGATATCCGGATTATCATCATCCGCTTTGCTCTCCGGCACCCGCCACCATGGCCGGAACAACAGGCTGTATCTGTCATTGAGCTGCCAGCCGCCCTGCAGGTAAATCCGGTTCCAGCTACGCGAGAGCGGCTCTGAACGTCCATTCGATTCATGCACCACCCCCAGGTTGAGCATGTCCGGCATTGCTGCCCATTGCTTGGGCTCGCCGGGCTCGTTTAACCCCAGAGACAAAATCAGCTCGGGTGAGTAATTATGGTCACGCATGGGGCGGGACTGGCCGTCGTTATACACCTGCCAGAAAGATTGCTGGGTGTAAGCACCCCACAGGCGCGCACTGTGTATCCACCGGTTCTCCGGCAACCAGCGGGATAAGTTCAGCAACTGGGTTTTCAGGCTGATCTGGAAATGCAGGTCGTTATGACTTAAATCCCTGTCCTGCGTATTGGGCCGGGAAGGTGACGTTGGCACCTGATTGGGGTCACTGGAGTAGCTTGCCACGATATAGTTGGACTGATGCGTTTCCAGATCAGTGAAATGCAATTCATCGTCCGCATTCAAATGCCATTTGCGTGCCAGATAGCCGGTTTTGGCATCCACCGCCTTCACCAGTTTTTCCTGCCCTGGAGAAAGTACCGGTGCGACCACCTCGGAAGAAGCATAATGTCCGGCCACCTGGTCGAAGCACACCAGGCGACGACTGGCATCATCGGCAAACTCGGTCTGGCAGGTGCGCAGAGCGTTCTGTATTCCGTTATCTGTCCCGGCGTACACCATGCCCGCCAGCATGAAGAAGAAAAAAAAGACGCAACGTTGCGCGCACATGCTTAACATAGGATTTCCTTATTGCTGGATGACTGCCACACGTCAATCACCTCTCGATGGCACGGTGATCAGGGGGCAGGATTCATCATGGTCAAATGCAGATGTTCAATTTCACGCAACACCTCTTCGCTCAGGTGCACGGTATACGCAGCAATATTTTCCTGTAGCTGGGTCATATTGGTCGCCCCGATAATGGTCGTGCCCATAAACCAGCGATGGTAGACAAAACTCAAGGCCATTTGTGCAGGCGTGAGATCATGTGCCCGCGCCAGTTTGGCATAGGCAGCTGAAGCGGCGGGAACGCCAGGTTTCTTGTAGCGTTGCGCATAGCCCAGATACAAGGTGACCCGGCCCTGTGCATTTGTTTTTTCGACATATTTGCCACTCAGGTGGCCAAATGCCAGTGGCGAATAGGCAGCCAGGCTGATACGCTCGCGATACAGCACTTCGGTCATGCCGAATTCCAGGCCGCGATTCATCAGGTTATAACAGTTCTGCAATACGGCGATCCGTGGCAAACCTTGTTCACGCGCCACACGCAGGAACTCCATCAGCCCCCAGGGTTGCTCATTACTAAGTCCGATTGCGCGGATTTTGCCTTCCTGTATCAGCTCGGCCATGACTTCAAGCTGGGTCTGGATAGGCACCCAGACAATCGGTTGCCCGTTGCTATCCAGCTCTGCCGCCGGATCAAACTGATACTGGCCGAACATGGGCACATTGCGTTCCGGCCAGTGCAGGTAAAGCACGTCCAGATAATCTGTCTGCAGGCGCTTGAGGCTGTCATGCACCGCCTGGCGAATATTGGCCCTGTCCATGCCGCTGGGGCCTCCGCGTATCCACTCCATGCCGCGGCGTGGCCCGGCCACTTTGCTGGCCAATACGAAGCGGTCTCGCGGCTGTTTTTTAATCCAGTGTCCCAGTATGGTCTCGGTACGCGTCACGGTTTCCGCCCGCGGAGGCACCGGGTACATTTCTGCGGTATCAATAAAGTTGATGCCTTGTGCCAGTGCAAAATCCAGCTGGTTTTCTGCCTCTTGCTGTGTGTTCTGGTCACCAAAGGTCATGGTTCCCAACGTGATTTTGGAGACGCTGATGCCGCTGTCTCCGAGATAGGTTCTATCCATTAATGTAACACCTGTTTTTCTGTTGGTTCTTGCATTACGATGCTGGAAACGGCCACGGGTTCCTTTTGCGTACTCAAAAGCCAGCCGGCGTCCTTGCTTGCTACTTGCAACATGCGGCTGATCGCCAGCACCACTTCTTTATTCAATCCCATATTCACGGTCGCGCCACCTTCACAGGCCAGTTGCATATGATGCAACTGGTCATTAATCGAAATAAACCTGGCTTCAGTGGCTAGCAATATCTGCTCGCTCGCCGCAGTACGCTGCTGGTAGGCGGTATCAAAGTCCAGTGCATCCAGCCCCTGTACGGCTTCCACTTCCTGTGCAAACTGGCGGGTCGCTTCTGCCGGAGATGATATGTCTGCCAGCAAGGCTTGCGTCGGGGCTACCGGCAAATGCGCTTCCTGGTTTAACACGGCAAACATCTCCCGCACCACGCGATAGGTCAGCCAGACGCGGACTTCCTGTGCCTGGTTAATAGCAGCCTTCAGTAACAACCGGTCCTGGTGGCGGTCGTAGGATAAGTTAATCTGCTGGACGGATTGCTGCGCCATTATTCAAACGCTTTCGATAGGGTTTGTTAATAGCATAACAAAAAAACCGGCTTGCTTCTTGCCAAACACATGCCTTGCCGAATGACAGACCGATACACTCCGATACAAAAAGAGCCGTACCGGACGGATAATTCTTCATTATGCTTATGTCTTAATTATCAGACATGACCGAATTGTTGGGAGACATTCATGAAGATAAAATCTATCCTGTTCGTCAGCCTGCTGGCCGGACTGGCGCTGACCAGTCAGCTAGCCCAGGCACACCCGCCGGGACATGCCGGACATCGCTGGCATGGCGGGGTTGGCGTGTACTTTGGCACGCCCTATCCATTCCGCGCTTATCCATACGCCTACCCCTATGGCTATCCGTATGCCTACGCTCCGCCTCCGGTCATCATTACGCAACCGCCACAGCCGCAGGTATATATCGAACAGGGTAACGGAACGACTGCCCCTGCCCAGGCCAATCCGCCTGGCACCAATGCTGATAATAATGCGCAAAACTACTGGTACTACTGTGAACAGTCGAAAACCTACTACCCTTATGTCAAGGACTGTCCGGCTGGCTGGAAACAAGTGACGCCATCACCACCTCCGGAACCTCAGTAAAACAAGTCACAGGATCAATCACGCATGATGAACTCTGCAATTCCTCTCCTTGCCAGCTGCCTGCTGATCGCCGGTTGCGCCAGCACACCCACCGGGCCCAGCAATATGGCCCTGCCAGGGACAGGCAAGAACTTTAACCAGTTCAGGGCCAGCGATCTTTCCTGCCGCGATTACGCCCTGGTCCAAATTGGTGGCAAGACGGCAAACCAGCAATATGATGCCAGTCTGGCTAAAACCACGGCAGTGGGCACTGTGGTCGGGGCCGCCATAGGTGCCGCAGCAGGCGGCGGCGAAGGCGCAGCCATCGGCGCTGGCGTGGGTGCATTATCAGGCGGTGCCGTAGGCGCCAGTGCCGCGGCAGAGAGTGGCGGAAACGCCCAGCAGAAATATGACAACGCCTATTTTCAATGCATGTACGCAGAAGGTCATCGCATTCCGGTACCGGCCAGCATGGCAAGAACGTACTCTCAAGGCGCCGCCCCAGTGACCAGCAACCGGGGAAATTATCCGCCTCCGCCACCTCCTCCGCCCTCAAGCGCACCGCGTTAAGCAAAACAGGCAGCATTCGCTGCCTGTTTTTACATCCACAAGACCATGATTAAATAAACATACCGCCGGACACTTCGATACGCTGTGCATTTACCCAACGGTTATTTTCCGACAGCAATCCGGCGATCATGGGACCGATATCATCCGGCACACCGGCACGGCCAAGTGCAGTCTGTGACGCGATAAAAGCATTCACCTGCTTGTTGTCACGCACCGCGCCTTTACCAAAATCAGTCTCAATCGCCCCCGGCGCAACGGTGTTCACGGCAATCTGCCTGCTGCCCAGTTCTTTCGCCATATAGCGGGTCAACACTTCAATACCGCCTTTCATCGCGGCATAAGCGCTGTAGCCTGGCAAGGCGAACCGCGTCAGGCCACTGGAAATGTTCACAATCCGTCCGCCATCGTTGATGACTGGCAATAATTTCTGGGTCAGGAAAAAGGTGGATTTCAGATGGGTATTCACCATATTGTCGAACATTTCCTCGGTGGTTTCGGCAAACGGCACATTAATACCGGTACCGGCGTTATTCACCAGGCAATCAAACCGGTCAGTTTGCCAGTTTTCCTGCAATGTTTGCTGCAACGCCTGCGCAAATGCTGCAAAAGTGCTGGCCTGGGTCACATCCAGCTGCAACGCTACCGCCTTGCGGCCCAATGCAGTAATTTCACTCACCACTTCTTGTGCCAGGGTCTGCTGGCTGTGATAAGTCAGCACCACATCGATACCCTGGCGCGCCATGGCCAACGCGGTATTCCTGCCCAACCCGCGGCTGGCTCCTGTAATCACTGCAATTTTTGCACTCATGCTGTTCTCCTGAACGATTAACGATGCATGCAGTGTATTAGCAATGAATTAAAAGATAAATAAGCAGTATTTGATTATACTGTTCATAATTTATGAACAATTACGGATAACACTCCATCATGGATAGCAGCGACAGTCTGAAGCGCTTTGTACGTGTGGCCGAGCTGGGCAGTTTTACCAAAGCGGCAGAAAGCCTGGGGCTGCCCAAGGCCAGCGTGTCACAAACCGTGCAGCAGCTGGAAAGCAAACTGCAAACGCAGCTGTTTCACCGCACGACGCGTAAAGTACAACTGACGCCGGATGGCCAGCTGTTCTATGAAAAAAGCAAAGATGTACTTGATGAAATCGAGGAACTGGAAACCCTGTTTATCAGTGATGACCGCCAGGTTTCCGGTGTGATCCGCGTCAATATGTCACATCCGATGGCACGCCACCTGGTCATTCCGGCGCTTCCTGCTTTCCTGCAACGCTACCCGAACCTGACCGTGGACATCAGCAGCGAAGACCGCAAGGTAGATCTGATCAGCGAAGGCTATGACTGCGTGGTCAGAACCGGCGGCACGGAAGAAACCGGCATGATTACGCGCAGAATAGGCGAAATGCAGCAAGCCAACTTCGCCAGTCCGGCCTATATTGCCGCATACGGCGAACCACAATCCATAGAGGACTTGCAGCATCATTATCTGATCCATTACCACAGCAGCAACCGCCAGCGCTTTGACGCATTTGAATACAGCCGTCAGGGGCAATTGCAGCGGCACAAAATGAAAAGCCGCATCTGCGTCAATAATACCGATGCCTATAGAATAGCCTGCGCAGCCGGGCTGGGCATTATGCAGGCGCCGCGCTTCGGCGCACATGAGTTACTACGCAGTGGCCAGCTGGTGGAAATCCTGCCCGCCTATACTGCCCCGCCGCTGCCGGTCTCATTGCTGTTTCCGCATAGACGCAACCTGTCGAAACGGGTACGTATTTTTATGGACTGGCTGATAGAAGTGATTAGCGGGCAACTGGATTAACGTAACCAGCGGAGGCCTCTTTTTCAATCAGTGCCTGTTTACGCGCTAATCCCCAGCGGTAACCGGAAAGCGATCCATCATTGCGCACAACCCGATGACAGGGAATCACCATTGCCAAAGTATTGGCTGCACAGGCACTGGCAACCGCACGTACGGCTTTCGGCAGGCCGATCCGGCTGGCAAGTTCACTGTAACTCACTGTCGTGCCATAAGGAATTTCGCGCAAAGCCTGCCATACCCGCTGCTGAAATGCGGTGCCCTGAATATCCAGCGGCAAATCCAGCCCAAGTCTGGGCGCCTCAATAAATCCGACCACTTTTGCGACCAGTCGCTCAAACTCAACATCATCACCGATCAGGCTGGCATGGGGAAACTTATCCTGGAAATCGTGCAGCAAGGTTTCAGGATTATCACCCAGCGCAATGGCACAAACACCTCTGACAGTCGTTGCGACCAGAAGACTGCCGAGCGAGCATTCAGCAATCGCGAAATGAATCTGGGCATGTCGGCCGCCTTTGGCATATGCAGAAGGCGTCATACCCAATGTCTGCTGTCTATGTTCATAGAAACGGCTATTGGAACCGTAACCCGCCGCATAAATCGCCTCCGTGACCGTCATGCTTTCCCCCAGTGCCTGGCGCATCTTCTGCGCTCTATGCGCCGATGCATACGCTTTAGGCGTTAAGCCTGTCATGGTTTTAAACAGGCGATGAAAATGCGAAGAGCTTAACCCGGCATGCTCGGCCAATTGCGCCAGTGTAGGCAACGTCTCTGCTGTTTCGATCAGGCGGCAAGCCTGGGTTACTCTGGCTGACTGTAATCCAGTTGATGCCAACTGGTCAGGCTTGCAGCGTTTGCAAGGACGGAATCCGGCTCGCTCTGCCGCTTCGGCAGTTGCATGAAACGCCACATTGTCGGGGTTAGGCAAACGTGCGCCACAAGAGGGACGACAATAAATACCTGTGGTTTTCACTGAGTAAAAAAACTGCCCGTCCGCACTGCTATCCCGCGCCAGCACTTGCTGCCAGCGTGGGTCCGTTATCTGTGTTTGCTCAGCACCATTATTCATCGTCATTGATCAGGTCTTAATGTACGTATCACATTACACCTGATCATCGGATTCAGGCACTCCGATACTTGCTGTTGAATTCCCTGCTCACTCAAGACTATGTCACCACCAGAAACACATGCAATCATATTCTGAGGCAAAAAAAACGGGGCAATTAAATTGCCCCGAAACTTGTACAATCTGCAAGTTAGAGATTTACAAGGAGGTGATCCACTGTACGACTTCTTTGAATTCGTCATCGCTTAATTTTCCGGCGTTAGGTGGCATAGGCAGTACACCCCAGTTACCACGCCCGCCTTCCTTGATTTTTTTAATCAGCATGTCCTGCACGTCCTGGCCTTTGTATTTGGCAGCTATTTCCTTGTAACCAGGACCAACTTTGCGCGAATCCACATTGTGGCAAGCCAGGCAGCCGCCTTTTTCTGCGAGAGCAAGGCCGTCAGCCTGGGCTGTTTGTGCATGAAAACCCAGCGATGCTGCTAACACGAGAGCTGCGCCCATGGCTTTCGAGAGCCGGGCAAATGAAGCCAATGATTGAGTATGCATAATGATTCCTGAAATCCAAAATAATTGTGGTAATCAAATTATAAAGCCGGGCATGGCACTTCAATAACACGAATCGGCATGAGTTACACTGCTGATTTACTGGCAGAAAACGGCCATCTTTTATCGCCTGCCAGATGCCTAATCCCGGCTGACGACAGGGATACCTTTGAACGATCCGGCACGTTTCAGATCCAGGCTCATGACTAACGCGCCGGTGGAGCACTGGTCCAGGCAGGCACCGCAACGCGTGCAATCGCCATGAGTGACATAGTCTGCTTTTCTGGCGACCACAGGGGCCAGCACATGCGGTTCCGGGCAGACCTTGATGCACTCTGCGCAACCATTGCAGGCACCGGCTTGCGTTGCTTTGACGCGCAGCCGGCCATAGCGTCCCAACCCTGAATAAAATGCCCCGACCGGACACAGATGGCTGCACCAGCCACGCCGCGTGACAAAAATATCAAACAGAAAAATGCTACCCAGTACCATCGCCCCCGCCATGGAGCCCCACATCAGTTCGCGCTGAAACTGCGTGATGGGATTGACCATTTCCCAGGCCAGCTTGCCGGATAGCAGTGACAGTAGCAGCGAGAGCAGCAGAATGCTCACGCGCAGGTTTTTCGACAGCGTAAAGTTGCTTTTAATATGCAGTTTCTGGCGTACCCAATACGACAAATCCGTCAGCAGGTTGATGGGACACACCCAGCTGCAATAAATTCGTCCACCAAACAGTGCATATAACACGGCCACAATCAGCATGCCGATTAATGCGCTTTTGCCCAATGGTGCGCCTGCCAGCATGGATTGCAGCCAGATATACGGATCGGTCAGCCCCATGCCGAACCAGGTGCTGGAGGATAAATTACCCTGCGCAAAATAGCCGCCATCCGGCAACTCGACCGCAAAAGCGGCAATGATTAGCAGTTGCATCACCCGGCGGCTGAACAGCCAGCGGTTACGGTAAAAGAAAGCGGATACGCGACGCATATGCTTACCAGCGCCCTACTGACTGCGCACCTTCAACGCCTAGCCCAAGTTCGCGTGGCAATACCCGGATGGCTGCTTCGGAGAGTACGCAATGTTTTTCGCAAGTGCCACACCCGGTACACTTGCTGCTATCAACAGTGGGAATCTGCAACAGGCCAACTTCGTTTTTAACCGGCTTCAACGAAATCGCCTCACCGATAATCGGGCATACACGCACACAAATACTGCAGGTCATGCCTTTGTAATTCAGGCAGGTCTCATGTCCCACCAGCACGGCCACGCCCATATCGGCTTTCTTGATATCGGTCAGCAGGGGGCTGAGTGCGCCCGTTGGGCAGGCGCGTGCACAAGGAATATCAGTACACATGCGACAGGGATCGGTTCGTGCAACAAAATAAGGGGTGCCCGTCGGCGCAGGATCACTCCAGCTGGCCAGGTGCAGGATATCGTAAGGACAGGCTTCTACACACAAGCCGCAACGGATACAGGCAGTGTTAAATTCCGGTTCAGGCAGTGCTCCCGGCGGCCGCAACACACTGGCCGCCGGTGCCGGGCGCGAATCCAGCATGGCTTTGCCAAACATGGTAACCACGGTGACCGCACCCAGTTTGCGGAACACCTTGCGGAAAAGCTTGCGTCGCTCAGGTTCTTCGATTTCTGCTGCTACAGATATTTTGTCTGCCATTGCGTAGCTCCTGGCTGAAAAGCCCTGATGAAACAACAGGGGAAGCAGGTGAAACAGAGGATGACAGCTTGCTGTCATTCACGTCCAGAGTGGCGCGGATGACAGGGTGTATCCAGCATTGCAGCAAGAATGCACCTTTTGCATCGTCAGGCACCGTCCAGGTCACAGTAGTCCCTGGCGTCTGCACGCCCAGATTCACCATGCTGCCATCCGGATAGGTCACATAAATACTGTGCGAGATGTCCGAGTGGTTGTTGATCACTATCCTGTCACCCGCCTTCGGTACAAAATCCACTGGCGCAAACTCATGGTCAGACAATGTCATGGTATGCATGGGACCGGATGCGCTATTACTATTGCTGCTATTACTGGCACTATTCGTCCCGTGCGTACTGGCACAACTTACCAGGAACAATGTGCTGACTCCCAGCAGGCAACTCAAGATCCAGCTGGTGAATGTGCGCGACATGCTCATTTTTAGTAACCCATCTGTCTTCATAAACAATATTTCACTCACTCATGGCTATTGCGGCATCGCTGGTGGCTGAATATTCAGCGGACCGCCATCCAGGCTTTTGATAAATGCGATCAGGTCATTCTCTTCCAGATCTGTCAGTTCAAACTGATGCATGTCTGTGGACAAACTGGGGCGCTGGATGGCCTCAGTTTTATAGTGTTTGATCACAGTTTTCAGATCATGCATGGAACCGTCATGCATATAAGGCCCGGTAATTGGCAGATCGCGCAGCGAAGGTGTCTTGAACGCATGCTGCATTAACGTCACTTCCGGTGGCACCTTGGCGCCACGTCCCAAATCGGCGCTCGGCAGGCCGATATCGTGGAAACCGTCATCGGTAAAGCGCCATGTGCTATGACAAGCGGCACAATTGGCCTTGTTTTTATTATTAAATACGGCGAACCCACGCTTGGCTTCTTCGCTGATGGCCTGTTCATCGCCATTGACCCACAGGTCAAACGGTGCAGGATTGGAAACCAGGGTACGCTGAAAGCTTGCCAGCGCCTGGGTAATTCGTTCGCTATCAATCGTGTCATTGCCAAACGCCTGCGTAAACAGCGGGCGATACCCTTCAATCTGGCTTAAACGCTTGACCAGGCTGACAAGATCAAAATTCATTTCGTGCGCCGTGGTGATCGGCAACACAGCCTGCGCTTCCAGTGTGCCGGCACGGCCATCCCACATCAGGGCAGCTAACCAGGCACTATTGAGCACAGTCGGAGTGCGACGGGCATTTTTAACGCCATCGGCTTGCAAAGGCAGGATACGTCCGTCACTCCAGCGTTTATCCGGAGCATGACAAGTCGCACAAGCCATTTCCCCTGTCCGCGAAAGGCGTGCATCGAAAAACAGCGTTTTTCCCAGCGTTACTTTCTCGGGGGTCAGGGGATTGGACACGGGTGCAGGGATACTGTCCGGCCGCTTGAATTTTTCCCTGGCAGGAAGCTCAGCGGACCAGGCAGATCCCATCACCATCAGTGTGCTTGCGATTAGAATAAAGCTTCTAAACCACATACTGATTTTCTTCTACAACAATGTTCGGCCAGGCATTAGCTGGCTTTACCAACGATAGGTGAAATGGTGCAGTGGTAAGTCATTGCATCATTCTCAGCACCGAAACACCATACGATATCGTTGTTGAACTCTGGACGGTAAACCGGCAATTCACCTTGTGTGTTCACGCAGTTACAACGGCCGCAAGTCTGTTTACCACAGCAGTCACGGTAAGCAATCAGGTAAGTCTGCTGGTCACCAGGGTTGAAGCAGCTGGCAACCCAGGAGCTTGGGGACAGGCTGCTGCCTGGCGGGCAGGAAGTCAGCGTACCGCCACAGCAGTCACACAAGTTACCGTCAATCGTACAATGGCGCCAGTAGTCACAAGCCTTGGGATCTTTGTCCTGTGGCTTGAAACCGCTTCTGCTCAGGTTGCCAGTCGTTGCAGCCTGTACTTCACCGCCCAGACGTGAGCGACGGTCTACCGGCAGCAATGGCAGCAAGGCAGAGCCAGCCAGGAAACCACCCAGACGGCCGATAAAGCTGCGTCTGCCGGTTTTGCTGGCAGTGGTACGTGCCAGCTTCTCAATTTTTGAGTCAAACCCTGTATTTTTTTTCATTTCGTTATCTCTCCGTATTAATCGCAAATCAACAATTAATGCACTTTGTTCGCGGTAACTTGTTTGAATTTAGTCGCTGTGGAATCATCCTTAAGGTAGTTCTGCAGCGTAGAGTGGCCGTGACGGATAGTCTCGAACAGGCTTTCTACATGCTCACGGGTGTTGCACAGGCCTTTGGCCAGGATCTTGCCATCCTGATCCAGCAATACGCCGTAAGGTACTTTTGATACCTGGTAGCGCATACCGATTTCAGCAGACACCACATACAGCTCGTCCTTCAGCGGATGGTTCTGCAGGAACTCGCGGTGCTCGGCCTGGGTACCGTCACTGATCAGCACCACATCGGTTTCCTCAATACCAGCCACGTCACGGATGATAGGCAACAGTTTCTGGCAGATCGGGCAGGATGGGCCTGTGAACATCAGCAGGCTTGGACGACCCGGAGTGATGGAGCGACCTACCAGCACAGGCTGACCGTCAAAGGTATTGGCATTGAAGATCGGGGAACGCTCGCCAACTTCCGGACCGTGGTCTATCATCATCGCTCCCAGCGGTGCTGAACGCTCATGCAGCAGACCGATTTGACGGATCACACCCAGCATCAGTGCAGCCAATGCCAGAAAAGAACCCCACAACAGCACATTTGATGCAATCAAGATTCCGTTACTCATTTGTATTTCCTTTATAAATATCTAAATTGTTTTTTGCAGTTGGAAAACCAACAATCATGTCAGCGCCCAGATAGAGCAGAGACAGCATGGCCGCTGAAGCCAGACCGATCAGGGCTGCTTCCACGGTGATGCCGCTAATGTCTAACGGAACAGCTGCGGCATACAGGCTGACTCCCGCCAGGGCAAGTGCGCGCAGGACATGGAACATGCCGATGCGGCTCATGCTGGTCGGGCGTCTTACGCACCCACAGTCAATGTGAGTGCGTCCTCTGCCGACGTTGATGGCAATGGCGATCGCAAACAGGATAAACAGGCCGGCGGCGACGCTGGCTGCGCCTGTACGCAGTGCGGGAATCAGCAGGGCAATTGCACAACCCAGTTCCACCCATGGCAATAACTTGGCAAAAGGCGCGACCAGGAAATTAGGCAACAGCTTGTAATTCGCCACCACGCCCAGGAACTCGTCCTGGCTGCGAAGCTTGGGAATTGCTGCCGCTGCGAGAATCAGCGCCACAAACAATGACGCAAATATCGCAACTGTAGGATCATTCACCATCGAGTCCATATCAAACTCACTTATCTGCAATGAAAATCATGGAAGGTGCACGGCCCAGCTCATCCACGGAACCCATTGCCTTGCCTGTCACGGCATCGAATGTGAACAGTGTTTTTGCTTCTTCGGACACGGCGTACAGATATGGCTTCGCATCCTGGCTGACCGCGATAGAGTTGATTTCATGCTTCAGCTCGATACGGCGCAGGCGTTTGCCGGAAGTCGCGTCAACCACGAACACATAACGGCTAGGCAGTTTGTGTGTCCATTTTTCACGCTGGTCGGCCAGCAGGTACAGTTCGTTACGTGCCTTGTGGAAAGCAATCGTCTGCCAGCCACCCGGACGCCATTTAGCTGCTTTTTCCTTGTCGGTAAACACTTCGATAGGCTTGAGGAACTCGGCACCGGAAGCACCCAGGTCAGCCTGGTAGATCTTACCTTCATAGGTTGGCCATGCCAGGCGGTTGTTTGAATTGGAGTAATACGGGTTGTTCAGTAAATACTCTTTTTCAGTATGGAACACTTTGCTTGGCTTCTGCTTGGTGTTGCCCTTGTTGTCATAAGTCACTTGCAACAGGGAACCGTCCCTACAGTGCATGTAGAAGTTCTGGTTTGCCGCAGGGAACAAATGGTAGCAATCCGGCACGGTCATCATTTTGACGAACTCTTTTTTCTCAAGGTCAACCAGACCTACGCCTGGAGAAGGTGAGAATTGCTGGAACAGGATATGCTTGTCATCGGTACTCAGGGATGCCATACGCTCCAGCACACCGGTCAGGAAACGGCCTTCAGGAATATCAATGTCGGCAATCGGCTTGTGCGTCTGGCTATCGAATACTTCGATGTAATCATCACGTTTACCACGGGCAACGCGTGAATACATGGTGTTGGCAATGGCAAAGAACTTGCCGTCGCTACCCAGCATGACGTGTGGCAGCTTGGCAGCATCGGTCATGCCCAGCAAAGTGCTGTTTTTACCGTCGATGGTATAAACGGTAGACGTCATGTGAAAAGCGCCTGGATCCAGCACATAAACGCGCTTGGAATCGCTAGGTGGCGCCACAGCGATGGAAGTCTCGTCCTGCAGTTTTGCCGTCCCTTCCGCACCCAGCTGGCTAGGTGTGGCGTCTGCCAGTGCCATGCCGCTGGATAACATGAATGCTGCGGCGATAAGCCCCCCCGCGAAGCGCCCTGCCGGCTTCGCCTGACGATGCATCGATGGATGATCGAGTGTTGTCATAAATCCCTCCTAATGTTTTTAATGGATTAAATGTTGCAGTCTCGTCCTGATTTCATGTCCGGCTTACAGCACCAGCAGCATTAAGGCTGCGGAACCGATTGCCAGCAACAGGAAACCGTCGATTTCAACTGCGCTTTCCTGCCAGCGGGCCAGCCAGGCTTGTACTGACTGATCCTTAACAGGTAAGAAGTTAACCGCTACAGGCAGGCAGCGGCCGATATTGAAAATGGCAATCGCAAATATGGCCGCTTTAACGCCACCACTGAACAAAGCCACACCGGTCACGATGTACAGCATGGGGGTTTGCACGTAGGTCAGGTAGTTCATGCCCAGTGAAAAGCCATACAGCAAACCGATGACGGAAGATCTGAAACGGAAACGCGCATCATGTGGCACTTGTGCCCGACGTTGCGGATAAGGCATGCGCAGGAAGCCGAACTGGTGCATGCCATAGCCAATGGCCAGGATTGCCAGGCCTGCGATGGAATATTGCGCCGGCACTTCCGAGAACAGCAGCCAGCCGGTGAAACCCAGCATGCTGCCCAGAATCACTGCACCAATCGCATAACCGATCGCATGTGTGAAGAAGGTCGGTGCCCAGCGCATTACTGAGCCGAATGAGTAACGGCCTGCCGGTCTGAGCAAGCTCAGGCTGGAGTAACCGCAAGGTGACCAGGTAGACAACAGGCCACCCACAAACGCCAGCAACACAAACAATGACATCAATGCACTTTCGACTGGCATGCTGCCATGCATGAGTTTGCCGGCAAATACACCGGACACAACGGCAGTCACCATCATGACAAAGCGCGTGCCTGTCGATTGCGATTTTGAAAAATGATACGCATCAGGGACACAGGTCTCGGCTGCGTAAGCTTGGGACGCACGGCTATTTGCTGCTGCCCCCATGTTCATACTCATATTTCCTCCTTCGGCCTTCAGGCCCGGTGTTGTTTGAATGAAGCTCCAATATAGCCAGCTTCGTTAATGTTTCTTAGCAAAAATCGGCATATCCCCCGCGTGAACAATTCATGAAGACCAAGTGATGCCATTTTTTGCTATCGGGAGAAAAAAGCCCCCTTCACGTGAAGGATGTAGGGGATGAAGGGGGCTATAAATCAACACACTGAAAATGTGCACGGCACAAGATGGCCGGTCATTTACATGCTCAGGCGGATATAGCCAAAAAATTTGTTTCTGGCGGTTTTATAACCATCACTGGCAACGTACCAGTCATCATCAGCATCGAGCAGAAAATAGCTCACCCCGGCATTCCAGCCCTGCAGATTTCCTATCGCGAAGTCTTTATTGATGCCCACCGAATAATCGGTGTAATCCGCAATGTGATAGTTATGAACCGATTGGTGTCCTACATGAACAACCAAATTGACGCCGGTATTCAGCAGTTGCGTGGTATAACTGGCCTCAAGGTAATTACTGCCTTTGGAGTCACCGGTTCCCATTTCGTGATGACCTATCATGCCATGTCCCATGGATACCGTATTGACACCAAACCAGTCTGTCAGCGAGTGTGAATATTTGATATTGAACTGCTTGTAATCCACCGCCACATTGAGCTCAGTCACATGCGGATGCTGGTGGACATAGTGCTTATTCTGCGGGTAATAATAAGTAACGAAACCACCGGTCAGTGCGAACTCATCAGTAAACGCTTTTCTGAATCCGCCATACAGGTCTACCTCATAAGTGTTGCCATAAATAGCATCTTTATCCACAGTGGTATAAGCCATCCCCATAAACAGGCCGTTATCGTGGGCATAATCAATGGCAGCCTGGAAGGCTCCCCTGCCCCGCCCGTATGAAATACCCCTGAATAAATAATCGCTGTATATACCTGCATTGCCTGACAGATGATGAGGAGATGCAACCCCTGCTTCAATTGCAGCATCCCGTGCTGTCATGCTTGCTTCTTCCGCCTGCACATAAGCGCTTAATCCCAACAGCATCGCAGCTATCAGGCTGCCTGTCTTTTTCCTTTCCATACCAACCCTCTCAATAGTTATTGCTGTTAATCACGAATTCCAGGCAAGCCGGAAAGGGGTGGCATTGAATGCTGACAAACTCCCTGAAACATCCACAGCCTCGTTCAGCATTCACTTTGTATATTTCGCCATCTGCCTTCACATCTTGCTGGCAATCAGCATGAAGTGATGTGACAATAGCGGCGTTCATGAAAGGGGTGTGACAAGAATTGGCAAACCTCTTTTTTTTGACAAAAAACCATGCGGGTTATGCCATTTATTGCTATTCACCTGACAAATTCATCTCTAAAGTAGACTTTCGGCAGTATTTTCAGAAGAAAAAAGACCAGCTAGAGTCAATTTCGACTGCAAATATGAGAAAAAACAATAAAAACAGCAGATTAGCCGCAATTTATTGATATAAATGGACTTTTCTGACAGATATGGCCCAGTTTTACAAGGGTTGATATCAGGAGTAATAGCATGGGGTTTAAAGAAACTTTTCTCGACATTGAGCCGCTGGTCGATTCGGATTTTCAATTGGTCAGACGCAATACCACCGACGTTCTGGAACAGGCAGAAGCAGTGCCTCTCTGGTCCCAGGACTACACGCAATTGACCAAAGGGTCGTTTTCCGGTTCGGTCAACAGCATCAGCCATAATGGTATCCAGATTTTCACGGAGACCATGAACCGTGCCGTCGACCAGATTGCCAGCGCTCCGCAAGACTGTTATGTGATCGGACTGCCGACCATCATCGAAGGCGAAGCGAGCTGGGGCCTGTTGCCCGTCAGGACGCACTCACTGATCACGCTGGATAAAAATGCCGAGCTGTATTTCAAAACTTCGATGATTTCAGAAATCACCGTGGCAGTTATTCCGGCCAGGCGGCTTGAAGAATATGCGGAAAAAATTGACTGGATAGACTTCAGAAAAGTCATGGGCTCAATCAGGCCAGTCGAGCTGTTACAGCCCAATGTAGCGAAACTGCTACTGAACACGCTGATGTATGGCATGGAATTTGACACCAGTGATAGTCAGGATATCAACCTGCAAACCAAATGGGAAAGCTTTGAAGAGGATTTGATGTCAGCCTGTCTGCATGCTTTATTTCATGCCAGCGAAAATACCCATCCGCATTTTGATCACAGAATTCCACGCTATATTGTGAATCGTGTCAGAAGCTCCACTCTGACTAACCCGGCATTTCCACTGTCTATTGACGAACTCTGCCTTTCCTTGAAAGTCAGCCGCAGAACATTGAATCACGCCTTTATCAGAGTGCTTGGTATTACACCCGTGACCTATATGCGCAATGTGCGTCTGCAACGTATCCGGCAGGAATTGCTAAATGCGCCCAAGGATTTCTCCAGCATTGCTCATGTTGCCACCAAGTGGGGATTCTGGCACATGAGTCTGTTCTCCCGCTATTACCGGGAGCTATTCGGCGAGTGTCCGATAGACACGCTACAAAGAGCAAAAAGCCATAAGTAATTATGGCTTTTTTTTACATCAACGACAGCACAGAAATCAGGGATTAGGCAACGCCGGCATCACTTCCTGGTCACGCTTGCGAATCAGCATGCTCGCCACCAGCACACCCAGCTCATACAGCAGCCATAACGGAATCGCCAGCATGCATTGGGAAATGATATCGGGCGGGGTGAAAATCGCGCCGATCACAAACGCGCCAACGATCACATAACTGCGGATCTCTTTCAGCGTTTTGACTTCCACCATGCCCATATAGGCAATGGCGACCACGATAATAGGTGTCTGGAATGACACGCCGAATGCCAGCATGATGGACACCAGGAAATCCAGGTAATTGCCGATTTCGGTCATTACCGCTACACCTTCGGGGGCGCTGCCGATAATAAACTTGAAGATCACCGGAATCACGACATAGAAGGCAAACCCTGCACCCAGCAGAAACAGCACGATACTGGACAAAACACCGATGACACTAATCAGTTTTTCCCTGGCATACAGGCCAGGCTGTACGAACTTCCAGATCTGGTACAGGGTATTAGGCAGGCTGAGCGCAAGCGCTACATATAGTGCGATTTTCAGCGGGATCAGGAAAGGGGACGTGACCGAAGTCGCAATCATCTGCCCGCCAGCGGGTAACTGGCTTAATAAAGGTGTGACAAAAAACTGGTGTAACTGATTGGCAAATGGCAACGTCACTCCCAGCGCAAGCAGCAAACCGATCACGATGCGTATGCAGGTGCTCCTCAGCTCGTAAAAATGACTCATGGTTTCCGTCAGTGGTTTTTGCTCCATGGCGGGACTCACTTCACAGCTTCTGCGACAGGCGCAGATTCAACGACGACCACAGGCTCCATCACTTCTTCAGGCAACGGCAATTCAGAAATCACTTCAGCCTCAGACGTATCGATAGCAATCATTTTTGACTGGAACTCCAGCAGTTTCTGCTGCGCTTCAGCGGTGGCTTTTTTCATCTGGTCCAGCGCTACTTCACGCTCCATATCCTGCTTGATACCGGAGACATAGCGCTGTACCCGGCCATAGAGCAGGCCATAAGTCCTGGCCAGCTTAGGCAGCTTGTCAGGACCGATGACAATCAGCGCAACCACAGCGATTACGATGATTTCGGAAAAACCGACGTCAAACATTCCTGGACTGGTCTTCTATGGCCGCAGGCTGCTCACTCATGGCTTCTTTAAAGCTTTTGACTGCGCCGCCGACATCACTACCCAGGTTGCGCAGACGTTTGGTGCCGAAAACCATGGTCACCACAGCCAGCACAATCAGCCAGTGCCAGATACTGAAACTTCCCATTTATCTCTCCTTGTTGCTATGTGATGCCATCATCCGCCATAAGCGCGCGTTCAGTTAGTAAAAATTGGCACAACTTGCAGGAATCTAAACGGGAGTTACCAGGTTTGCGGAATGGTATCGACCAGATAATCCACCCACGCCCTGACCTTGTTGGTCATGGCATGCTTGTCACGAAAGCAGACATAAAACTCCAGTGGTACGCTCTCAGACTGTATGCCCTCCCCGGCATTTGTCTGGAACAATGCCACCAGCGCACCCGAGTCAAGATCAGACCTGGCAACAAATGCAGCCAGGCGCGTGATGCCTGCGCCCGCCACGGCCAGACGGCGCAATGAGTCTATGTCATTGCAGACGATATCCGGCTTGATGACTGGTACGTAGCGGATGCCATCGCGCTCGAATGTCCAGGCCAGCAAACGGCCATCCACCGGCACGCGGTACATCAGGCAATCGTGCGCGGACAATTCTTCGGGCGTCTGCGGTACGCCCTTGCGCTGCAAATAGTCCGGTGAGGCACAATACAGCACCGGCACCGTGGCAATTTTCCTGGCCACCAGACCAGGCTCCAGTTGCTTCTGGAACCGGATGCTGACATCAATATCTTCAGTGACATGGTCCAGACTGCTGTCTGACAGTATGATCTCTATGGACACCAGGGGAAATCTGCGTGTAAAGGCCGGAATCAGCGGCATCAGCACCTGCCGCCCGAACGCCACCGACGACCCTATTCTTAAGCGGCCCTGCGGTTGCCCGTGAAACTCGGTCACGGCAGATTGCGCACGCGCCAGGCCTTCGATCAGGTGCTGGACTTCCGCGTAATACAGCTCACCGCTTTCAGTCATTGCCAGTTTGCGCGTCGTGCGTACCAGCAAGCGGGTGCCCAGTGATTTTTCCAGGCGCTGGATATTCTGGCTGGCGGCCGCTGCCGTGATGCCCTGCAATCTGGCTCCGGCAGCGATACTGCCAGCCTGCACCGCTTTGACAAAGCTTTCTATGCTTCTTAATGTATCCATATCACTATCGACTGAATATAGATATTCGATAGTTTATCTATAAGCTGATTCAACCGCCAGACCTCTAGCTGCCGCAGGAAAATCTGCATAAAGTGTCGCTTCGAAATCTGGAGAGACTGAATGAATCAAGCAAACAACCGGGGCTGGAAAATCCCCAGGCGGTTTACGCCATATGTATTTGCCTTTTTTATGGCCGGGATCATGGCATTTCTCATGTCCATGGTGATTGTGGCAGCCAATAGCGGCATTGAACGCGGCTATCTGCTACGCGTGGTGCATGCCTATGCACTGGCCATGCCGGTGGCTTTTGTCTGCGTGCTGATTGTCAGGCCGGTGGTGATGCGGCTGCTGACTGCGGTGGTGGAAACGCATTAAGACAGTACTCGTCACGCCTGTCAGCCCGCAAAAAGGAAACTGCATCAACGTGCAAGTGCATGAGACACGCTATCCTCGTCGCGGAAACGGCCTGCGATATCCTGAATTTCGCTTTCAATCGCCAGGAAAGCATCCAGCACCGCAGGATCGAAGGTTTTCCCGCGCAGTTCACGCATCATGTTCATGGACTGGTCGTGCGGGAATGGTTCCTTGTAGCAACGCCTGCTGATGAGTGCATCATAAATATCCGCCACGGCCATGATGCGGCCGGAAAGCGGGATAGCGTCTCCCTGCAAGCCCAGCGGATAACCTTGACTATCCCAGCGCTCATGATGGGTAGCGGCAATTTCCCCGGCAATGGTGAGGAAATTATCTCCTTCAATAGCGCCTGCAGCACTGAGAATAATCTGCCTGCCAAACTCGGCATGCTTGCGCATGACCACCCACTCTTCGTCCGTCAGCGGGCCCGGTTTGAGCAGTATGGAATCCGGCACACCGACCTTGCCGATATCGTGTAAGGGTGCGGAAAGGAATAACAGATGTATATACTCCTCGGTCAGAATATCGAGATAGTGCCCGTTACGCTGCAACTGTTGCGCGATGGCCCGCACATAATGCTGGGTACGCTTGATATGCGCGCCGGTTTCCGGATCGCGGGTTTCCGCTACCGCAGACATGGACTCTATCGTTACCTGTCGAGCATTCTCCAGTTGTTTGTGCCACTGTTGCGCGTGACGGCGGTAAAACACCTGGCGCGTAACCACACAGAGCAATGACACTATGGCCAGCACCAGCAACGGTGCAGCCACCGGGATCAACATGCCAGCATGCAGAAAAGCAACCGTGGCCAGTGCCAGTAATGCCAGTGCAGCGGACAGGCCAACCGTGGCCAGCAACACCAGACTGCGCCCGCTGACAAACAGCCATCCCAGCAGACAGGCAAGCAGTACACCCATGCCCAGTGCTGCCACGCCTCCCCATACCGGCATCCGTAACACCCGGTTATCCAGAATATTCTGGACCAGTACCGACTGAACCTTAAGGCCGGAGAAATCATGGTCTATCGCGGTCACGTGCAAATCATTCAGTCCGGCGGCTGACGAGCCGATAAACACCACCTTACCGCGCAATGATGCGGCCGGCACCTGGCCAGCCATCACATCCATGGCCGGAATACTGTCGTAATGCGATGATGGACCGTCAAAGCGCAACCATGCATATCCGTCAGCATCTATCGGCACTTCGTGCTGGCCTAACCTGAGCGAAAGACCATCGCGGCCGGATTCCACAGTGGCAGATGAGACTCCCAGTGCATGCATGGCCGCAGCCAGCGACAGGCTGGCGTGCATGACGCCATGATAGGCAATCAGCAACGGGACCCGGCGCAATACGCCGTCATCATCCACCCGGATATTGACGAAGCCGCTGACGCGCGTCTGACGGTCTATGGTTTCGACATTAGCCAGCACACCCGTAGCCTGTTCAGGCGACAGCCGCGCGACATGCCCGTCAAATCCTATGCCGGGCCGCAATGACTCGTCATCCCGCGTGGTGTGGTCGAAATAGAAATAACGCGCCCCGATCACACCGGCACGCAGCATTTGCTGGCCAAGATAGCCATCGTTATCCATCAGTCCGTCCGGTACCTTGCCGAAAGAGAGATCGATATCAAAATCATGCTTGAACGTCCGCCGGATTTCAGCCAGCGACGTGCGGTCTGCTTCCGGTAACAGGATATCCAGCGCAATGGCTGCAGGCTGTTCGGCCGCAATCCGCTGAATCAGCGCCGCCATGCGATAGCGTGGCCAGGGCCACTGGCCCACGGCAGCGAGCGACACCTCGTCAATGTCAACCACCACGGTATCCCGCGCCGGCTGGCCGGATGCTGTGTGTGCCTGTAAAGTATCCAGGATCACCCTGTCCAGAGATGCCGCCGGAGGTAAGCCGAACACGCCACTCAAACCAATGCACAGCGCCAATAGCAGGCTGACGATCATGAACGCCCATGCCGGGCAACCAGATAACCGGGCGGACACGGGATGCAAACGCTTCATACCGACACCCTAAAGAATAAAGATCTCCGCACGCCGGTTGCGTGGTTCCGCCACGCCGGGCGCGGTAGGGATCAGCGGTGACTTGTCACCAAAATACTGTACATTCACGGGCAGATCAGGGGCGATTTTCTTCAACAGTGCCGCCACTGCCCTGGCGCGTTGTGCCGACAGTGCCAGGTTGTACGCCGGCTTGCCAGCGGCATCGGCATAACCGAACACGGTCACTTCAGTCGGCAGGCGGCTTCGTACCACCTGCAGCACTTCAGGTAACAGTTTTTTCGATTCGGGCGTCAGCTCCATGCTGTCAAACTTGAAATGAAGCACAAAGCTGCGGGGCGAGGATGGTTGTGCATCCAGCAAGGTGCGATGGTTTTTCTCAAATGCCTGCTGGTCCACACCTTTGACCTGAGCAGGCACGGCATTGGCACTCTCAACGTGTACACTGCCATAAGCCTGATCAATTGATTGCTGTCCCTTGGCATTGCTCACCGTCACGGCACCCACTTTCCCATCCTGGTCAGGCAGCAAGGTCACGCGGCTACCCGTCCCGGCACAGCCTGAGAGCAAAACCAGCAAACCGAACAGAACAGCAACAGGCGGATGTTTATGGTGTTTCAGCAGGGAAAACAGCATGATCACCTCAATTGGCTTCTATCAGGAAACGTGTGCCACGCACGCCCACCGTGGCGGTTGGTGTTTCCAGCTTGACTGCGCCAGGAGCCAGTTTGCCTATTTTGCCGGACTCATAGATCGCTGACCCTTTAGCCATATACAGCGAGAAAGCATATTTGTCAGCCTTGGGATCAAACACATAATCGCGGATCAGGATATCGGCACCGCTTCCCAGCGTCAGCAGGGTACCATCCCTGAATGCGATTGCCGCAGTCGCCTTCGGGGCTGCAATCACGTGGTCATCCATCTGCAAGGTGGTGTCACTTGCCACATCCAGTGTTTTTCCTTCGCGAATCACCTTGACACTACCGGAAACACTTTTGACCAGGGCGACATGCTCCGCAGCTGCCAGCGCAGTTGAGACCAGACAGGCAAACCAGCCAAAAACACACAGGTACAGGAATTTTTTCATTGGACTCTCCCAGGACACGCACCTCATAAAGGCAACAAAAATACTAACGCGTAACGGGGCGCGATACCGTGAACCGGGTCACACAACGATACTGCTGATATATAAGTTTTGTATCGGCACGACACCTTTTGCACTTGAGTCCATCATCGACCAAACCAGTCGAAATAACCAGCATTTTAAAAAATTTTACCTTGCTGGTTCAGGGTAGCCCTTTTGACTCCGGAAAGTGGCACAAGCATGACTCACATCATGCATATGACTTATTGTCCTGATTTTCTGGTCAGCCTTGATTGTTTCCAGGCGCCTGACTTTTTCCAGGTATAAGTCCCGCAAGTAATCAGATAAAGAATCGCTGAAAAGATGTTGAGCACCGGCACCATGCTGCGGAATGCCAGGAAAAATGCCTTGCTGACAGCATGCCTGGTGGTTGTGAATTCGCAGTTGCGGAACTCCAGCAGCCCGCCAATGGCGGAAATGACCAATGGAATCAGATAGAAGGCAGACCACACTTTAAAGTCCATTATTTTTTACCCCTGTTTCCTCAATAAAATATTATTTTTAATTTATACACCCGGTCATCTTTTAACGTGCGGCAATGGCTGCTTCTATCCAGCGTTCAAGATGCCGGCTGATATGCATGTAGACCTGCCTGCCGGTTTTTCCCGGCGGATCATAGGTCTGCACCAGCGAAGACAATGATCGTCCGTCCGGCAGCTTCACAATCGAAAAGGGGTCCGGCCCGGCATCGGTCGATTGCTGATCCTGGTCCAGCAATCGGTGAATGCGTATGCCTAGCAGTCCTTTTCCCCGCTGCCATGACTGCTCGATTTCGTATTGCACCCAGCGACGGTTTGCCGTTTCAGCGCCTATCAGCACGATGGTGCAACTGCGGCCACGCAACTGGCTATCAATCCAGCGCCGGATGGCAGCATCGCTGCCTTTCATGGTTTCCCACCGGTTATCACTGGCAAGCTGGCTACCTTTGACTACGCCCATATTACGCACCATGGCAGCGCGCCAGCAATCACGTTCATAATCAAAACTGTAAAAAACCCGGCGAGACATGCGCGACCTGCTTTGTTATTTTAATGACGATTGATGTACGGTGAAAGAATTACACTGCGGTTAACGGTTTACCGAACCCGGAGAAATAGTCATGAAACAGACGGGCAAAATCAATGTCCTCCTGATCGACATGCGCGCCATAGCCATGATCTATGGCCAGGTTCAGGGCTGCGCCACCCGGTGATGGCACTGTCAGAATGCGCGCATGGGGATGAAAATGCCGGAAGATTTCATGTTCGGTTTCCACCCCTTCCATGCCGCCGATAAACACGGCACCCACCAGATCATCACGCGCAAGCATCTGTTTGCGCATGGCCAGCAAGCTCGCCTCACGATTACCCGGCACGGCATCGGTAAAAACCACATTGCCGAATTGCCGGTTCTCTTCAGGATAATCATCCTCAAAGAATCTGCTTTGGTAGAGCACCACGGTTTCTGCATAATCCACGTCCAGGTCTGCACAGATGCTCCACAGCATGGGCGTGATGGCAGGATGGCCGCCCCATATGATTTTATGCTGCCGGATGCTGGCAATCACCATTTCACGCACCGCGTACTGGATCAGGAACGGATTGGCGGTCTCATGATAAGTGCCGCGGTGAGTCAGTGGCACGCTGGCAGAAAGAAAAATAGCGCTCATGTTCAACTTTCCCAATGTGCAAATTGCCAGGCCGCTTCACTGCTCTTCAGCCAGCGGACTGAAGAATCGTGTTCGTCCAGCCAGTCCAGCCGTGCCAGCCATTTGGCATGCAGTCCCACATGGTCATAGATACCGGTCATCGGCTGAGCAGCAGCTGCCTCCAGTGCCTGACGTAACAATACAGGGGTAGGCACTCCCGTGACGGGATAAACCACTAGCGGCCGGCCATCCGGCAGTTGCAGATATATGGCTTGCTGCGCACCTGCCGCCAGCATCCTGCCGCCTATGGCTTCCATCGCAATACGTATGCTGCTGACCAGATTCACTGAGCGCACGGCATGGTTCTGGCTACGCACTTCTTCCAGCTTGAGGCAGATGCGTTGCAATGCATGTTCTGCCAGCAATCCCGCCGCCGGTTCCATGTCGCTGCCCGACAAATCCACCCGGCTGGCAGTGAGGGTGCGCCTGGCAGGCGCGGTATTAGGCCACCCTACCCGGAGCACGCTGATGCCTTTGGCCAACAGGCGGCCGAATTCGACATTGGTCCAGCGGCTTTCGAAATAGGCCGGTGTGTCCAGCATTAACAGGACATCTGCATCATAAAGCCGGTGCCATGCCATGGTGCGGAGATCCGCAGCGGATTGCATATCAGCGTGATCGAGGAAAACGTCAAACTGGCGGGCAGTCAACGCTTCGAACAACTGTGAAGCCGCTTCAGCTGACTCATCCTGATGATAACTGATAAAGACTTTGCGCTGCCTGGGCAATAATCCTGCACACGCCAGCAGTGCGGCCGCCACCCCTGCTGCACCATCGCTTGCATAATTGAAACAATGCAGCGGCCGTAATGCCGCGGGCATTTCTGTATTGTCGCCCACCGGCAAAATCGGGATGCCACGCTGTAGCAACTCTTGCAGATTGGCCAGATGCGGCACTTCACCGCCAAAGAATACGACAGCCGCCGGCTGGAGCTGGGAAGGTTTAAACGCGGCCGGCAAGACTTCCCACGTGATTTCATATCCCAAACGCAAGCCTGAGCCGGCAATAGCATGACTGAGGGCATTATGTAATTCATCGAGCTGCGTTGCGGTTGGCGCACCGAGCACGGCTAACTGGTAGTAGGCAGTCATGTTCTTTGTTTCCCTGAAAATAACCTTTGGCTATATCAATCTGATTTCTGGCAGGTTTTTATTCGTTTTTTAGCTGATGGCTATCCGGAAACGACCGCGATATCTTACTTCCAAATATTCCAATATCGCTGCTTACATTCTATACAACTTATGCCGCCCTAAAAGCATTATTTATACTTCCCCGTTCATCTTCTGCAGAAATTGTCTTTACATAGGTAAAACATGAAATAAAACCTCGATATTCCTTCCAATCAGGGTATAGTGGGTTTTCCTGTTCCGGAAACTGTCTTAACCCCTTCCTCGCGGTAGCTATGAGGCCTCTCAATCTTCAGTTGTTGCCCCCAGCGGGGTGTTTTCGTTTTCCCCTTTTCGTGCTTCTTTAGTAGTTCTTTTACTTCTGTGGCATGGGTTTACCGTAACCCCACAGTGTTGGTTTTTTCTGACTGTCGCCAGTCATTTCTCTCCATGCACTTAACAAGAAAGATTAAAGCCATGGATAGCAAAAAAGTATTTTTTAGCGAAGGCGGCGTCAGCGTCAGTAACCAGCGGTTTATTGCCAACGGAAGAATTTTCGATTTGACCGATATTCAATCTGTCCATCTCGACGTAGTGGAGCCTAAACGGAAACTGGCTATTTTCAGTATCCTGATCGGAGTCGGATTTCTGCTCAGCGAAGGCGTGTTATTTGTCGTTGGTGGCTTTTGCATTGCAGTGGGTGTTCTGGCCTGGATCTTTGCAAAAACCAGATATACGGTCAGCCTGCGTACTGCCACTGATAAACACAGGGCGCTGTTCAGTCATGACAGGACTTATATAGAAACGATTATTCATGCGCTGGATACTGCCCTGATCAATCGCATTGACCCGCGAGATAGTGAGCTGTTATCGCTACGTCGAACCTCCGGGCAGAATAAAGATATGCAATCACTCATGCCACCGTGGACTGAATGACTTTTTTGCTCACTGTATGCCGTTCGCCACTGGCAGACTTTCCCTTTGCTGTATCCTTGTGAGGTTTGACCGGCACTTTTGAAATGGCCGGGGCCGACTGATCCTGTGCCGCTCCCATGGAAACCATGGCGACAATAGCCCCTACCGAAAGCACCAGCAATGCAAGCCCGACCACGCCGGCCGCAACGGCAATCAATACAATGGCGCTGGAGCGCTGATCAGGAGTTGGTTGTGCCATGCCGGATGCTCTCAACGGATGAATTGATATTGCAACACAACCACAAAGTCCACATTTGATTCTGCTCCCGGCATGACAGGCTCCGTAATCACACCAATGATTGCCATCACGGAAGCAATAGTCAGTGGTGAAATGATGAATTAACGAGGGCTCAATCATGCGGGCTTATGGCGCGCCCATGTAGACAGTTCGCGCTGAATTTACTGTAGGAATCCGCAGACAAACACGCGGCACACATTGTCATATGCCAGATATCTGGCACAACGCATGTGGCAAGTGAAATATTTAATCTGAACCAGTATGGACTGGCTTTTCTGCGGAAAGCATCCCGCAGGCCAGCGCACCCACATCGCGCACAGCCTGTTCTATGGTTAATGTCCACAGGTGACTGAAGTTCAGGCGGATATAGTGGGTGAGGTCTTTTTTACGCGAGAAGATCGTGCCTGGCGCGACGGTGATGCCGTTGTCGATGGCGGCGCGGTACAGGGTCAGTGCATCCAGTGCCGGTGGCAGTTTGACCCAGATAACGTAGCCGCCCTGCGGCTCGGATAACTGCGTGCCTGCCGGGAAGCTCTGCTCGATCACATTGCGCATCAGCACATAATTGGAGCGCAGGGTATGCCGCAACTGTTTCAAATGTTGTTCAAAACTGTCACGCTGCATGAATTTGGCAATGGCAATCTGTGGCGCTGGCGGCAGCGACAGGCTGCTGAGGAACATCAGGCGCTCAACTTCCTGGCGGTAGCGTCCGGCATGCGTCCAGCCTACACGGTAACCAGGTGCCAGTGATTTGGAGAATGAGGAGCAGTGCAGCACCATGCCGGTGCGGTCAAATGCTTTGGCGGGTAAAGGTGGTTCATCACTGAAATACAGTTCGCTGAACACATCATCTTCAATCAGCGGAATCTGCTGTTCGGCCAGCAAAGCGACCAGTGCCTGTTTTTTGGCATTGGGCATGACAAAGCCAAGCGGATTCTGGAAGTTGCAGGTGAGTATCACGGCAGCAATCGGCGCTTCAGCGATGGTGGTGCGCAACGCTTCCAGGTCGATACCGGATGCGGGATCGGTCGCCACTTCCACCACGCGCATGCCCAGGCGCTCGACCGTATGCGCCAGTGCGTAATAGCCTGGCGATTCCAGTGCAATGGTATCGCCCGCTTTGGCCACCGCTTGCAAACACAGTGTGATGGCTTCGGTCGCGCCATGCGTGATGACGATATCGTCCGGCGACACTTCCATGCCATTGGCAAGGTAACGGCGCGCTATCTGCTGGCGCAAGCGCTCGTTGCCTGGCGGCAGGTCGCTCAGTATGCCCCATTCGCCTTCATCCCCGGTCAGGGCTTTCTGGTACTGGTGTATCTTCTTGAGCGGAAATAATTGCGGATCAGGAAACGGCGATCCCAGCGGCACGGTACCAAATTCACGGATGGACTTCAGCGTGGTCAGCACCAGTTTGCTGGCATCGATTTCCGAGAGATTGATATCCTTGGCGAGTGGCGAAGCCTGGCGTTGCTGCAAGCGCTGGCGTGGTGTGACGTAATAGCCGGATTGCGGATGGCTGCTGATCACGCCCTCCTGCTCCAACAGCAGATAGGCGCGTAACACGGTGCTGATGCTGAGGTCGTATTTCTGGCTGGCCTGGCGTACCGAGAAAATCCTGTCGCCCGGCTGCAAGACGCCTTCATCAATCATTGCGCGTATGCGGGCAGCAAACGAGACATAAAGCTTCATGGATGAATAGACAGGCCGGAAGGAATTTTGATGCCGGCCATTATACGTCAGCCGCTGTGGTGCGGCTGAAGTTTTGTGATGCGGTCAGACGCGGCTTAAGCCGCCTGCAATGCCAGCGAAACTTCCTGGCCTTGCGCAGTCAGCGCCACCACCAGGCGATCTTTCTGCGTGGAAACTTCCACCAGCGCCTGCTCACTGAGAGCGGTCATCAACCGTTGCAGCGTACTCATGCGCACACCCAGGCGCTTGCAGATCACAGCCAGCGACAGTTGTGCGCGGCCTTGCTCATACTCTGCATGCAATAATTCCAGGATGCCCAGCATCAGCACGGTGCTGTTATCCAGCGGAACATATTCGGAGATAAAGTCCTCCTGCCCGCTGGCGTCATCCAGTACCGCTTCATGGTAAGACTCAAGCAGCATGTGCCGCCTCGGGTGCAGTGGTTTTTTCCAGAATCACCGGAATGGATTTCGAGGTAGGCGTGCGCGAATCATCGGCGATACTTTCCAGCGGCACCAGATTATTGGTTTCGGGATAGTAGCCACTCAGGCAACCCTGCGGAATATCGTAGGACACCACCAGAAACTTGTCGGCACGGCGGGTAATGCCATCCTGCCAGACGCTGACCAGATTGACCCAGTCTCCGGCTGCCAGCCCCATGCGTGCAATATCCAGCGGATTCATGAATACCACGCGGCGCTGGCCGAATACGCCACGGTAGCGGTCATCCATGCCATAGATCGTGGTGTTGTACTGGTCGTGTGAGCGCGTGGTCATCAGCACAAACAAACGGTCGCCATATTGCTTGCGCGCCTGGTGGATAGGCGAGTTTTGCGAAATCGCCTGCACGGTGAACTCTGCTTTGCCGGATGGCGTATTCCAGACTCGTTCACTGGAAGGCACCGGCAAGCGGAAACCACCCGGCTTCTTGATGCGTTCGTTATAGTCCCTGAATGTGTCTGGCATCACCTGCTCAATGGCATCGCGAATCTTGCTGTAATCCTTGATGAACTCCAGCCATGGCGTTTTGCTGTGCTTGAGCGTGGCATGCGCCAGACGTGCCACGATGGCAGGTTCGGACAGCAGATGGGGCGAGGCCGGTTTGTTCATGCCGTAGGAGATATGCACCATGCTCATGGAATCTTCCACGGTCACGCCCTGCGGGCCGTTTTCCTGCGTATCAATCTCGGTGCGGCCCAGACATGGCAGGATCAGTGCTTCCTTGCCATGCACCAGATGGCTGCGGTTCAGTTTGGTGGTGACATGCGCGGTCAGGTCGCAGTTGCGCAGACCTTCCCAGGTGCGGTCAGTGTCAGGCGTTGCAATCGAGAAGTTGCCGCCCAGGCCGAAGAATACTTTGCCTTTGCCGTCCAGCATGGCCTGAATGGCCGCGACTGCATCGTAACCCGGTGTTCTTGGCACCTGGATGTCAAACACACGCTCCAGGCTGGTCAGAAACTCTTCCGGCATTTTTTCATAGATGCCCACAGTGCGGTTACCCTGCACATTGCTATGGCCGCGCACCGGGCACAGGCCTGCACCTTCCTTGCCGATATTGCCGCGTAGTAACATTAAATTGACCATCGTCTTGATGGTGGCCACGCCGTGCTTGTGCTGGGTAATGCCCATGCCCCAGGTCGCAATGACGCGATCACCGGTGGCATAAATGCGGGCAAGCTCTTCAATTCGCTCCAGTGGCACGCCGGACTCTTCCACAATCACGTCCCAGCTTTCCTGGCGTGCATCTTCGGCAAGCGCCTCGAAGTGATTGGTATGCTGCTGGATAAATTCCAGATCCACCACACGCTCGCTGCCCTGTTTGATGGCTTCGTCATCCCACTGGATCACGAACTTGATCATGCCTTTGACCAGCGCCAGATCGCCACCCAGCTTGGGCTGTACATAGATATCACTGATCTTGCTGCCCTTGAATGACAACATGTCGAACGGGCTTTGCGGGTCGGCAAAACGTTCCAGACCGCGCTCTTTCAACGGATTGATCGCCACGATACGCGCACCGCGCTTGGCTGCTTCGCGTAACTCGCCCAGCATGCGCGGATGGTTGGTGGCCGGGTTCTGACCGAAAATCAGGATGGTGTCGGTATGCTCAAAATCATGCAGCGTCACAGATCCTTTGCCAATGCCGACCGTTGCTGGCAACGCCATGCTGGTGGATTCGTGGCAAAGATTGGAACAATCCGGGAAATTATTGGTGCCGAACTCGCGCACAAACAATTGATATAAAAATGCCGCTTCATTCCCGGCACGGCCTGAGGTATAAAAAATCGCTTCGTTGGGATCGGCCAGTGCATTCAGGTGCGTCGCCATCAGCTCGAACGCACTCTCCCACGAGGTTTCTTCATATTTGTCCGTGACCGGGTTATAGCGCATCGGATGGGTCAGGCGACCTTCATTTTCCAGCGCAAAATCATCCCAGCCCATCAGCTCGGTCACGGTATGCTTGGCAAAAAACGCCGGTGGCACCCGTTTGGCCGTTGCTTCTGCCGCCACCGCCTTGACACCGTTTTCACAGAATTCGAAAGTCGACGTGTGCTCCTTGTCCGGCCAGGCGCAACCAGGGCAATCAAAGCCATCCGGCTGATTCTGCGCCAGTAGCGTCATCACGCCCTTGACCGGGATTTTCTGTAATGCGAGCTGTGCGGCGACTTGCTTCAATGCCCCCCAGCCGGCGGCCGGATGATGATATGGCTTGATAATGGTTTTAGGTTGCGACATAAACTGTTTGCAAATATGGGCAGCAGTGACCCATGTACCAATACAAAATGACGAGGGTCGCAATAGTACGGAAGCGAACGAAGGGAAACCAGATACAGAAGCCGGAAATTTTTAGGATACAGTTATAGTGCCGGAAAACCGTTACCGGAGACTGTACGCGCTATCTATTACCAGGCAGAAAGAAAAATCGCTTTAAGGGACTTTGGTCACATATCCTCTCCGTGCATTCCATTAAGGTGACTTAGCGGATTGCAGCGCAATCCTCCTTTTTATTATCTTTAGAGGAGAGTCGACATGCTGGATTGGAATGAATATCGTGATGAACTGATGGGTCGCATTGGAGACCTGGCAAAACTCACGCCGGATACGGTGGGCGGCTACATGATGGCCAGCGCTGCCGGTAGCAAAACCAATCATCTGGATGCCAAAACACGCGAGCTGATTTCACTCGCCGTCGCCGTTACCACCCGTTGCGATGGCTGCATTACCGTGCATGCGAAAGAAGCCATCAAGGAAGGCGCCACCGAAGCAGAAATTGCTGAAGCACTCGGTGTCGCGGTCGCCATGAATGCCGGCGCGGCGCTGGTCTATTCTGCCAGGGCGCTGGATGCAGTCAAGCAAGTGGAACGTTAACTCGGCCAGGCCTCAACTCAGCGATTGGCGATTGAGGCCTGATTCATATCTGCGGCCGTTTACTACGCGGCTTCTCAAGCCAATCCGCGACAGCTCCTTATCCTGCGGTTGAAGTCTTGACCGCGATCACAGGGCAAGCCACGCCCACCACCATCGCCAATGCGTGATACAAATAAGAAGTGAATGCAATAGAGGATAAGGCCGGTATCAAATCCAGTCCAAACGCAGCCACAGAAACAAATATCAGCCAGTTTTTACCTATGATGCGTCCCCTGATCAGACAGATACCGAATATCCCCACCATAGACAACAGATAAAGCATGGAATCGGTTCCGGTGATGCCAGTGTCAGCCAGGTAGGTTGGCAGCATCAGGATCAGGTAAACAAGCACAAATATTCTTGCATCGGAAAGTGTTTTATACATGATTTTGGCCCCCGGTGTACTTCGCTTTTATAGAGTGATGCTCATGATCATGTTATACATTTTCAACTATAAAATTAGCCCGCTAAATCGCATATTACTGTTTCCATTTAAGATACAATCCAGCTATGTATGATTTGAATCTGATGATTATTTTTGCGCATGTCGTCAACGAGCAGAGCTTCTCGGCTGCCTCACGGAAGCTGGGCATGACCAAGTCTGCCGTCAGCAAGGCCGTAGCCAAACTGGAGCAGGCATTAGGAGCCAGTTTGCTCAATCGCAGTACCCGACATCTCAGCCTGACCGAAATTGGAGCAAGCTTTTATGATTATTGCGTTCGTATAAGCTACGAAGCCGAAGAAGCGCACCAGATGATTGAAAGCCTGAATGCGCAACCCAGGGGCGTGCTCAAAGTGGCAGCTTCGGTGGCTTTCGGCACTTTGCACATTGCGCCTGCCATCGGTGATTTTATGGACCGGTATCCACAACTGGAAATCGACATGACGATTACTGACCGCCTGGTAGATCTGAATGAAGAAGGCTACGACGTTGTGATTACCGTCACCAGGGATTTGCCACAAAGCCTGGTGGCCAGGAAGCTAGCGCCTGTCCGGCGGAATTTGTGCGCAACTCCGAAATATTTTGAACGTCATGGCATCCCCGCCATCCCGCAGGACCTGGTTAATCATAATTGCCTGGACTATATACACTCGGGAGATAAAGGACTCTGGCGCTTCAACGGGCCGGAAAATGAAGTCACGGTAAATGTGTCCGGAAGGTTACGCATCAATGACGACGAAGCATTGTCACAAGTCGTTCTAGGCGGCTTTGGCCTGGCACTGCTACCGACGTTTATTATTGGCAAGGACTTGCAGGAAAAACGTTTGAAATCAGTGCTGTCTGAATACATTCCCATTGAACAGCACGTCTATGCCCTGTATCTGCCCAAGCGGAATTTACCGCTGAAAACCCGCGTCTTTATTGATTATTTGTCCGAACGGTTTGGCGCAGAACCCTACTGGGATAAAGAGTAAACATTCTCCCGCAAAATTTCGCGACAGGCATTGTATCCAATTTGGAAACAGTCCTGTTCATCTGGACAGACTAATTTTAATACCGGATGCGTATTATGCTCTCCGCTTACTTGTTGCTTTAATTGTTTGATGAGATGGCTGGAAAATATGGAAGCTGAGAACTTGATATTATCGGATAAGGACTATGCGCGCTTATCCGTGCTTGCAGATGATGAATTGTTCAGGGATGAATTGGGCAGGGCTATTGTCGTTTCTGCAGATGAGGTTCCTGATGATGTCGTCAGAATGAATTCACGCGTAACCTATCTGGATCAGAGCAGCGGATTGCAGCGGGAAGTCGAACTATGCTTTCCTGAAGAAGCTGATTTGAAATCCGGCAAGATTTCTGTGATTTCACCCGTGGGCATTGCTTTAATCGGCTTGAAGGCAGGCCAGGAAATTGACTGGCCGTTTCCCAACGGAGAGTCCAGAAAACTGAAAGTAGTCAAGGTTAGCTATCGCCCCTGACAATATCCGATTACCTCAATTAACAAAACACGGCAAAGGCTCCCAGGCGGAGCCTTTAATACTTTCTGCAACGGTCGCTGTGGCAAGTTCCGGCAATCAGAATCTTCTGCACTAAACCTTGCGAAAATCCCGGCTTAACATCGTCAGCACAAATACCATAAAATTCTTGTGTCGCCGGCAAGTTAACTCA